>NZ_JBVIGV010000031.1:0-1369 GCF_055570615.1 Streptomyces sp. NPDC031121 | reverse complement strand
GGTCAGGGGCAGAAGGGGTTGGTGCCGGTCATCAGGGCGGGCCAGTTGCCTTCGAGGTAGTGCTTCTTCCAGGTGTCGAGCTGCCGGGTGGGGAGGTCGTAGCGTTGGGCGATGTCCTTCTTGCGGGTGTCGGTGTCGTCGGCGAGGAGGGCCATCACGATGTGGATCTTGTCGGCGAGGTTGAGCTGGTCGGCGGGTTTGTCGGGGAGGGTGTCGAAGCGGAAGCAGCCGGGCTTGCCGGGCTTGCCGGGTTCGCCGGGTTGTCCGGGGGCGCCGCCCTTGCCGCCTTCGCCTCCCTTGCCGCCTTCGCCGCCGGTGGCGCAGTACGGGGGGAGCTGGCTGCTGGCGGGGGTGGCGGGGGGTGGGGTGGCGTGGGCGGAGCAGGCGGTGCCGGTGAGGAAGGCCAGGGAGGCCGCCGCGAGGATGAGCGGGCGGTGCCAGGAGGTGGTGGACATGGGGTTCTCCGCCTCGGGAGGAGTGGCTGGTGGGGGTGGGGCGGGGTGGGGGCCGGTGGCCTCCACCCCGCGGGTCGGGTCGGTTCGGGTGGGGTGGGGTGGGGTGGGGGGTTAGAAGATGCTGCCGCCTCCCTTGCCGCCGGCGCCGCCGAGGCCGCCGAAGATGCCGGTGCCGCCGTTGCCGCCCTTGCCGCCCTTGCCGCCCTGGAAGATGCCGAAGCCGCCGGAGCCGCCCTTGCCGCCGTCGCCGCCCTTGAGGACGCCGTCGCCGCCGCCACCGCCGCCGCCGCCGTTGCCGCCGACGGCTCCGGTTCCGCCGTTGCCGCCGTTGCCGCCCTTGCCGCCGATGACGCCTTCGCCGCCGCCGCCACCGCCGCCGCCTCCGCCGCCGGAGAGGACGCCGTTGCCGCCGTTGCCGCCGTTGCCGCCCGCGCCGCCGACGCCGGTGACGCTGCCGCCGCCGGAGCCGCCGGAGCCGCCGCCGCCGCCGACCAGGCCGCCGCCGCCGTCCCCGCCGTCGCCTCCGGCGCCGCCCGCGGCGGGGAGTGCGGAGATGGTGTGGGCGGGCATCGGGGCGGCCGAGGCGGCGGCCGCGGGCAGGAGCACCCCGCCGGTGACGACCGCGGCCGAGGCGACCAGTGTCGCGATGCGGATGCTGCGCCGCTTGGGGCGCACGGAGGCGGTGTTGTCGGGGGTGTTGTGGTGCTTGCTGCGGTTCATGGGATTCTCCTGCTGCTCGATCCGCAAAAGCGGATGGGTGGGGGTTTCTTCTCGGTGCGGCCCCTGCCGGCGTTGGAGGGGGTCCCGGTCCTGCGGGGTGTCTCCCTTGCTCCGGTGGGGGGCGCATCACCAGTAGGCCCGAGACGGCCCACCCCGGACACGTTCCGGAAACTCGGGGCTTGACAGCCCCGGGA
>NZ_JBVIGV010000029.1:0-1756 GCF_055570615.1 Streptomyces sp. NPDC031121 | reverse complement strand
CAAGGCCGCGTAGTTAGGGGTTGCGTTGCGTGGTCAAGGGGGTGGTGTGGGCAAGTTGGTATGTGCCGTATGCGGGTTTTTGGAGGGTGCCGTTGTGGGTGAGGCGGCGGAGTTGTCCGCGAAGCGTGGAGGGTTTGGCGTCGTGGAGCGCGTGGGTGATGTCGCTGACCCGCCAGGGCTGTTGGGGGTGGGTGCCCAGGAGGGCGAGGATGCGGCTGGTGAGTGTGGTGGCGGGTGGGGCCGGCGGTTTGGAGGCCGGGGCGGGGTCGGCTCGTGGCGCGTGGATGGTGATGTTGGTAGCGGTGATGTTGATGCTGGTCAGCGGCCTGCCGTCGTCTCGTCTGGCGTGGTAGCGGGAGATGGGGCATTTCACTTTGCGGCTGCTCAGGCGTGCGCGGCGGGGCGGTAGGAGGTGCTCCAGGAGGGTGCGGGTGAGGGCCGGGTCCGGTCCTGTTTCGTCGCTGATCACCGCGTCGGCGCAGGTCAGGTGTTCGCGGGCGGTTTCCAGCGCGATGGTGAAGCTGATCCGGTCCGGGTCCAGGCCTGGCCGCAGGGCGGCGGCCTCCGCCATCGCGTGGCGCAGGACCTGGTAGAGGGCGAGGGTGGCCCAGAGTTCCTGCTCGATGCCGTCGGGGGTCTGTGAGCGCAGGACGCGGCCGTTCATCAGGGTGTGCCGCAGGGCGTAGTAGGCGGACTCGATCTCCCAGCGTTCGTGGTAGAGGCGGATCAGTGCCCCGGCGGAGTCGGTGCGGTGGTCGAGGAGGCTGGTGGCCAGCCGGTAGCGGCCCGTGATGTGTCGGCCGTCGGCGCAGGTCACGGCGATGTCGGCTTCGATGATCCGCACGGTCAGGGCATCGAAACGGGAGAGGTAGGAGCCGTCGGGGAGCTTGGCGTGCACGGGTGGACGGCGCTGGGCCGAGACGCGGACCAGGAACTGGGCGCCCTGGCCGGCGACCTGGTCCAGGAAGGCGTTGCCGTCGAAAGCCCGGTCGGCCAGCAGCAGCATCCGTGCATCGAGCAAGTGCGTCAGGCGGGCGGCATAGGTGGTCTCGCCGCTGCCGGCCGGTCCGAACACCGCACCGAGCAGGCCCCGGGTCCCGGTCTCCACCAAAGTCATCAGCATCAGCGAGGGATAGCCGGCCCAGCCCGGCCTGTGGAAGATCTTCCCGAGCCAGGCCCGGTTCGCGGCGCTGTCCGGTGCCTTGCACGACGCGCAGCCGTCGAAGGCGACCGTGCGCCAGCGCCGGTAGGAAACTCCGGGCATGTCCGGCCGGGCCAGCGGCACCGCCAGCGTCTCGAACAACTCCCGCAACGGCGCGACGCCGATCCGGCGGCGCAGATCCCGCAGCGCTTTCTCCGACGGCCCCGCCACCGCGGTCCCGCCCAGCCCGCATGTCAGCTTCCGCCACACCCCGGCATACCCGACCTGCGGAAACAGGCCCAGAGCCAGCAGAAAATACACCCCGACCCGGGACGGCAGCACCCGCCGCCTCCTCTCGACGGCCCGGTACTGCTCCAGAACCTCATCGACCAGCTTGAACGGAACGTAGCGGGTCAGCCCACCCAAGTGCCCCGGCGCGAAGACGCCTTTGGCCACCCGAACGACACGGACGATGACAGAATCGGCTTCCAACGGGGCTCCCGCCGTGAACAGGTGTCTTGGTCGACTTCCTGTCCTACGCGGGGCCCCGTCCCCATGCCCCCACTTCCCCGAACCGCTTGACAGACCAGCCCAGCACCTAACTACGCGGCCTTG
>NZ_JBVIGV010000028.1:0-1826 GCF_055570615.1 Streptomyces sp. NPDC031121 | reverse complement strand
GTTCGTTGCTTCAGAACTAACACAGTGGACGCGAGCAACTGAGGACAAGCCCTCGGCCTATTAGTACCAGTCAGCTCCACCCGTTACCGGGCTTCCACATCTGGCCTATCAACCCAGTCGTCTACTGGGAGCCTTACCCTCTCAAGGAGGTGGGAATACTCATCTTGAAGCAGGCTTCCCGCTTAGATGCTTTCAGCGGTTATCCCTCCCGAACGTAGCCAACCAGCCATGCCCTTGGCAGGACAACTGGCACACCAGAGGTTCGTCCGTCCCGGTCCTCTCGTACTAGGGACAGCCCTTCTCAATATTCCTACGCGCACAGCGGATAGGGACCGAACTGTCTCACGACGTTCTAAACCCAGCTCGCGTACCGCTTTAATGGGCGAACAGCCCAACCCTTGGGACCGACTCCAGCCCCAGGATGCGACGAGCCGACATCGAGGTGCCAAACCATCCCGTCGATATGGACTCTTGGGGAAGATCAGCCTGTTATCCCCGGGGTACCTTTTATCCGTTGAGCGACGGCGCTTCCACAAGCCACCGCCGGATCACTAGTCCCGACTTTCGTCCCTGCTCGACCCGTCGGTCTCACAGTCAAGCTCCCTTGTGCACTTACACTCAACACCTGATTGCCAACCAGGCTGAGGGAACCTTTGGGCGCCTCCGTTACCCTTTGGGAGGCAACCGCCCCAGTTAAACTACCCATCAGACACTGTCCCTGATCCGGATCACGGACCGAGGTTAGACATCCAGCACGACCAGAGTGGTATTTCAACGACGACTCCACAACCACTGGCGTGGCCGCTTCAAAGTCTCCCACCTATCCTACACAAGCCGAACCGAACACCAATATCAAACTGTAGTAAAGGTCCCGGGGTCTTTCCGTCCTGCTGCGCGAAACGAGCATCTTTACTCGTAGTGCAATTTCACCGGGCCTATGGTTGAGACAGTCGAGAAGTCGTTACGCCATTCGTGCAGGTCGGAACTTACCCGACAAGGAATTTCGCTACCTTAGGATGGTTATAGTTACCACCGCCGTTTACTGGCGCTTAAGTTCTCAGCTTCGCCTGGACGAATCCAAGCTAACCGGTCCCCTTAACGTTCCAGCACCGGGCAGGCGTCAGTCCGTATACATCGCCTTACGGCTTCGCACGGACCTGTGTTTTTAGTAAACAGTCGCTTCTCGCTGGTCTCTGCGGCCACCCCCAGCTCAAGGTGCAAGACCCATCACCAGGAATGGCCCCCCTTCTCCCGAAGTTACGGGGGCATTTTGCCGAGTTCCTTAACCATAGTTCACCCGAACGCCTCGGTATTCTCTACCTGACCACCTGAGTCGGTTTAGGGTACGGGCCGCCATGAAACTCGCTAGAGGCTTTTCTCGACAGCATAGGATCATCCACTTCGCCACAATCGGCTCGGCATCAGGTCTCAACCTTGTATGAGGGACGGATTTGCCTACCCCTCGGCCTACACCCTTACCCCGGGACAACCACCGCCCGGGCTGGACTACCTTCCTGCGTCACCCCATCGCTTACCTACTACCACCTCGGTTCAGCGGCTCCACCACTTCCCTTCACCCGAAGGATCCAGGACGGCTTCACGGCCTTAGCATTAATGGATTCGATATTGGGCGTTTCAAAGCGGGTACCGGAATATCAACCGGTTGTCCATCGACTACGCCTGTCGGCCTCGCCTTAGGTCCCGACTTACCCTGGGCAGATCAGCTTGACCCAGGAACCCTTAGTCAATCGGCGCACACGTTTCTCACGTGTGTATCGCTACTCATGCCTGCATTCTCACTCGTGAACCGTCCACAACTCGCTTCC
>NZ_JBVIGV010000027.1:0-4110 GCF_055570615.1 Streptomyces sp. NPDC031121 | reverse complement strand
ACTGCAGGGGGGACCCTGTGGGAGAGTAGGACGCCGCCGAACAATCATTGTGGGAAAGCCCCGCACCAGTCATGGTGCGGGGCTTTCCTGCGTTTCAGGGCGGTGCGAGGCCGGCGTCGGTATCCTGGCCGCGTTCCCCTGGAGGAGTCCGATGACAGCACAGCAGGTGGAAGACGGCGACCGCCCCCTCATCCCCCAGCCGGCCATGACACGTGAAGCCCTGAGGGACGCCGTGCGGCGGATCGACATGTCGAGCCTGCCCGCGCTCGACAGGGAATGCCACGAGGCCTTCGACCGGGCAGCGGAGACCGGGGCGATCAACCCGCTCCGCTTCTTCCTGACCAAGTGGGCCACCCACGTGGCGATCCACCGGTGGCCGGCGCGCGCGGCCGCCCTCCGCGAAGCGGAACGGGTCGCAGGCGACCCCGCGTCCACCGAGCAGGAGTTCCAGGACGCCATGGCAACAAGCAGCCGGATCCTGGCCGAGGCCCAGCGGGAAATCGGTCTGTGACCCCACGCGGCGAAGGCGTCGAGAGTGACAACGGCTGGGCATGGGAATGCGACCCCAGCCGCCTCTGGGTCCTCGGGGACATGCTGGCGGAACAGCAGCTGCTGGTCGGCGGCGTCATGGACGGGCTGGTCGACCTGGCCTCCCTGGGCATCGACCCCAAGGACGGCAGCCTGCACGAGGACCCGAACCCGATGCGGCTCCGTACGTACGAAGACGAGCACCTCCTCCTCTGGTACCAGACCATCCCCCACCGCCGGCGGGTCTACCTGAAGCGGGTCAACCTCTAGCAGCGGCGGTGCGGTGTGCGGGCTTGACCTTCGAGTTGGTCGAAGTCCGATGATGACGCGGTGCCAGATGACGAGCTGATGCCGATAGGGGCCTTTGCCCGACGCAGTGGTCTGACCTCCAGTGCGCTGCGTTTCTACGCCGACTCCGGGCTGATGCCGCCCGCCGAGACCGACCCCGTATCGGGCTACCGCTACTACCGTCCCGACCAGTTGGCCCGGGCCGTCGCGCTGCGGCGGCTCCGTGAACTGGCCATGCCGCTGTCCGCCGTCGAGGCCGTGCTCGGTGCGGGGGCCGCCGAGGCTTCCCGGCTCCTCGACGAGCACGTCGCGCGGATTGCGGACCAGGCCGCGGCCGTGCGGGAGAAGGCCGCCGTCATCAGGTCCTCGCTCGGTGGGGAGGCGGGGCTTCGCCTTGCCACGGTGAAAGGGCCCGTGCTGGCGGATGCGGTCGAGCAGGTCCTGACCGCGACCGCGTACGAGCCGGTGATGCCCGCGATCGCCGGCCTGCGCGTCGAGGTAGACGCCGAGGCGGTCACCCTGACTGCGACGGACCGGTACCGGCTCGCCACCAGGACGCTCGTCCCGGTCGAAGGGCCGGTGCAGACATGGGCCGGCACCGTCGACGGCGACGAGCTGCGGGTCACCGTCGGCGAGATCCGGCGCAGCCCGCTGGTACGGCTCGAAGCAGCCGCCCACGGCATCCGGTTCCGCCTGGGCGGGCGAGGGGACCGGCACTGCCGACTGGTGCCCGAGGAGTTTCCCGATCACCGGCTGGTGCTCGCGTCGCTGGGCGAGGCCACCACTCGGGTGACGGTGTCGAAGGAGCTGCTCCTGCGGGCGTTGGAGGAGCAGCCCGGCGAGGATGTCGTGCTGCGGGCCGGCGGTCACGGACTGGCCGTCAGAGCGGTCGACGACGCAGGGCCTCGCCTGGTGCTGCCGGCCACCGTGGCGGGGCGGGAGCTGCGGGTGCGGTTCGAGGTGACCACGCTGTACCCCGCGGTGAGCACCGCGATCGGGCCCGAGGTGCTGCTCGACCTGCGGGGACACGACCAGCCGGTCACGATCCGCTCCGCCGATCGCGGGGACCTCACCACCCTGGCCATGCCCACCGCTCCGGCCGGGGCTGCTGCGTGACCACTGGGCTACGTCGCCATGGCCGCCAGGCCCTGTGCGGTGTACCGCCCGCTCGGCGGCCGTTCCTCGACCAGCCGCAGCAGCAGCGGGGCGACCTCCTCTGGGGCCGGCAGCGCGTCGAGGCGTACGTCCGGCTCGGCCGCCGCCATCATCCTCGTCCCCATTGACCCCGGGTCCGCCCACCACACCCGCAGCTCCGGCTCCTCCACGGCCAGGACGCCCGACAGCAGGTCCAGGCCCGCCTTGGTCGCCCCGTACGCCCCCCAGGTCGCGTATGCCACGGCCGCCGCGGCCGAGCTGACGTTCAGGACGGCGCCCCGGGGTGACGCCCGCAGCAGCGGCAGCGCCTCCTGGATCAGCGCCAGGGGTGCCACGAGGTTCACCTCCAGGGCGTGGCGGAACCCGGCCGGCGACTGCTCGGCCAGCGGCACCAGGGGCTCCGCCCCGAGTACGGCCGCGTTGTTCACCAGCAGGTCCAGCCCGCCGAGCCGCCGGGCCGCGGCCACCAGCTCGGCGCGGTGCCCGGCATGGCGTACGTCGCCTGCGAGCGCGACCACGCCGCGCCTGCCGGCCGGCTCGGTGAGCCGGCGGCCGTCCCGCGCGCTCACCACCACGCTCCAGCCCTGCGCCGCCAGCTCCGCCGCCAACGCCTGGCCCAGACCGCGGGAAGCCCCCGTCACGATCGCCACCGCCATACCCGCCCCCGATTCCCGTGGTGCCGCTCGCCGTCCGCGCCAACCTAGGCATGCGGGCGGCCCCGGCGCCTCGGCCGCCGGTCCCATCGCCGCTGCGACCTTGGGCGTGGTACCTGAATCGGTTCTTCAGCTCCCGCCTAGCGGGCCTGGCGGGCCCGGCAGCGCCAGCCCGTGCGCCCGCCCGGTGGACGGGTGTCTGCCTGCGCAGCCGCCGCCGGGCCGTGCGCGCTGCGATCGGTTGCGGGTGTCGCCCCGGCAGAACCGGCGCCCGGCGGGCCAAGGGAGCCGACGGCGGTGGGCATGAGGCCTCGCGCGGGATCTGGCACGCCGCCCCCGGACCGCACGGTCGGACAGTTCCCGGAGGACCACGGGTGGAGCGGACCGGCCGGTGTGTCAGGGGACCGGCCCGGTCCCCTGACACACACCGATCAAGCCGATGCGCCCTCCGCTGCTCGGTAGGTGCACACCTGGACGCCGGTGGGGCTGGTGACCGCGGAGACCAGGTGCAGGGGGCGCTTGCTGCCGGCCGTCGGGAAGATGCTCTTGCCGCCGCCGAGGAGGACCGGCATCACGTTGAGGCGGAGCTCGTCGACCAGGCCCTCCTCGATCAGCGTGCGGACGAGCGAGGGGCTGCCCATCACCACCAGGTTGCCGCCCTCGCGGTCACGGAGCTCCCGGATCGCGGGGACCGCCTTGTCGCCGGCGATGAGGGAGGTGTTGTTCCACGTCAGCTCGGCGTCCGTGAGCGTGGAGGAGACCACGTGCTTGGGGAGCGCGTTCATACGGTCCGCGAAGGGGTCGCCTGCGCGCTCCGGCCACGCGCCGGCCATCGTCTGCCAGGTGCGGCGCCCGAAGAGGAGGGCCTCCGCATCGGCCAAGGCGGCGTCGAAGGCGCCGCCGACCACCTCCGGGTCGAAGAACGGGTGCGACCAGCCGCCGTGGGCGAAGCCCCCGTCCCGGTCTTCGTCGGCACCGCCGGGCGCCTGCACGACGCCGTCCAGGCTGATGAACTCGGTGACCACGATCTGCATGCGACTCACTCCTCGGGAAGATCCGGCTTGCTTGTGTCTACCGGATAGAGACCGGAGCCGGGCGGGAAACTCATCGGTCCTCGGGCCCGGGGCGTGACGGCTGGGGGCTTTGACACGCGTGGGGGACGGATGTAGAGTGGAGCGGTTGCCTGGAACGGATCGTTCGGCAACAAACCCCAAGCAGACCTCGTACCCGGGACTTCGAGCCCCGGGTGCACAGTCGACTCCGTGTTCGGAAATTCGAAGCCGGGAAATCCGGTGGAAAACTTCTGATAGAGTCGGTCTCGCCGAAAGGGAAACGCGAAAGCGGGGACCTGAAGGCAAACCCGCTTCGACCGGGAATCGGACACGAAAGAGTCTGATAGAGTCGGAAACGAAGAACGAAAGCCCGGAGGAAAGCCCCAGTAAGTGTTACTGCGGGTGAGTACGAAGGAAGCGTCCGTTCCTTGAGA
>NZ_JBVIGV010000026.1:0-4695 GCF_055570615.1 Streptomyces sp. NPDC031121 | reverse complement strand
CCGACGCCCCCATCATCACCACCGACGCCCGCCACCGCGCCGACGCCAAGAGCGCCCTCATCACCCTCGTCGAACACGCCCTCATGGCACGGCTGAAGTAACGGGGCCGGCATGGGTGGACGGCGGGGCGGGCTGTGTCGTACGACACGGCCCGCCCTGCTCGTTCATAACGTTTCGACAGAGAATTGCCCGCAGCCGGGCACGGGGTGCGGTCGGGTGGTACCGCTGTGCGCACGAGCGTTCCCGTTTTCACCGGCGGTCACTCTTTATGTCCGTTTTACGTAGGCCGTCGTGCCGTCCGGGCCGCCCGGCCGGACTGTTTGGAACACGGCCGTTCACCGTGCTGGAATTCAACTAACCAGCTAGTAGCACCGCCGAGAGGTTGTTGGTCGAGTGAGGCGAAGCAGCTCGAGCCCCGCGGATGAATCCGCGCGCGGCAACTTCACCCCGCCGCAGCGCGCGGCCGCACCGCCCGTCGACGTGCCCGCGGAGCCGCCGGCGAAGGGCGGCACCAGCAGGTTCTCGCCCCGCAACTGGCGCGTGGCGACCCGTCTGAACGCCATCCTGCTCCTGCCCGTCCTCGTCGGACTGGTCATGGGCGGCTTCCAGGTGAAGGGCTCCGTCGACACCTGGAACGAGGCCAAGGACGCCGAGAAGACCGCCCGCGTGGTCCAGGCGGCGGCCGAGTACGGCCAGGCGCTGCTCAACGAGCGCGACCTCACGGCCGAGCCGCTGCTGAAGGGCGACAAGAACAACCCGGCCGTCGCGAAGGCCTACGCGGCCACCAACGAGGCCAAGGACAAGTTCGCGCTCGCGGTCAGGGACCTCCCGGAGAACCAGGGCCTGGAGCGCCGCCTGGAGCTCTTCCGCAAGGAGGAGCCGAAGCTGGAGGCGGTCCGCAAGTCCGCCTACACGGCCCCCGAGACGGCGAAGAAGAACCTCCCGTCCCAGGCCGGCCCCATCCCCACCGAGGACGGCTACCTCCTCGTCCAGCACTACCTGATGCAGTTCTCGAACGAACTGGGTCTGGGCACCGGCAACGTCACCAGCTACGGCCGGATGGTCTACGCGGTCGAGCTCGCGAAGGCCGCCGAGTCGCTCCAGCGCGCCATCGGCACGCACCTCCTCGTCCGCCCGAGCGAGAACGAGGAAGTCCGCAAGGCCCAGCTGATCGCCTTCTCCTCGTACGCCTACCTGGAGGAGATCGCCGTCGGCGAGTACGTCGCGGCGGGCACCGAGGAGGACGTCAACCGCCTCCGCGAGGTGATGAAGAAGAAGAAGGACGACGGGGCCGCCAAGATCGCAGCGGCGAAGGTGCAGGCCGAGCAGGCCGGCACCCCGTTCAAGGCCCCGCCCGTCGTCAACGACTCGGCGCTCGCCGGAATGACCGAGGCGATAGCCGGCGGCGAGAAGCCCTCCGTGCTCGCGAAGAACGGCACCACGCCGCAGGCCTGGCAGGCCGCCGCGACCGCCAAGTTCGAGGGCTACGCCGAGATCGAGAAGGAACTCCTCGACAAGGCCGTCAGGGACACCGTCGCCATCTCCGAGGACGCCCGCAACGACGCCATCGTCACCGGCGCCATCGTCGTCGTGGCCCTGCTGGCCGCGTTCATCCTCGCCGGCATGGTGGCCCGCCAGATGAGCCGCTCGATGCGCCGCCTGCGCTCCGCCGCCTTCGACGTGGCCGAGCAGCGCCTGCCGGCGCTCGTCGACCAGCTCTCGCGCACCGACCCGGGCAAGGTCGACACCCGCGTCGCCCCGATCCCGATCGATTCCCGGGACGAGATCGGCGAGGTCGCCCGCGCCTTCGACCAGGTCCACCGCGAGGCGGTCCGCCTCGCCGCGGAGCAGGCCCTCCTGCGGGGCAACGTCAACGCGATCTTCACGAACCTCTCCATGCGCAACCAGTCGCTGATCGAGGGCCAGCTGACCCTCATCACCGACCTGGAGAACAACGAGGCCGACCCGGACCAGCTGGAGAACCTCTTCCGCCTGGACCACCTGGCCACCCGCATGCGCCGCAACGGCGAGAACCTCCTCATCCTCGCGGGCGAGGAGCCGGGCCGCCGCTGGGACCAGCCGGTGCCCCTCGTCGACGTCCTGCGCGCCGCCTCCTCGGAGGTGGAGCAGTACGAGCGCATCGAGTTCGAGGGCGTCTCCGACGCCGAGATCCACGGCCAGGCCGTGACCGACCTCGTGCACCTGCTCGCCGAGCTGCTGGAGAACGCCACCACGTTCTCCTCCCCGCAGACCAAGGTCCGCGTCAACGCCACGCGACTGCCCGACGGCCGCGTCATGGTCGAGATCCACGACAAGGGCATCGGCCTGACCGCCGAGGACTTCGCGGACATCAACCACAAGCTCGCCAACCCGCCGACCGTGGACGCCGCGATCTCGCAGCGCATGGGCCTCTTCGTGGTCGGCCGCCTGGCGGACCGGCACAACATCCGCGTCCAGCTGCGCCCCTCGGGCGAGGCGGCCGGCACCACGTCGCTGATCATGCTCCCGGACGCCATCACCCACGGTGGCGGCGGCGAGGGCATCCCGGACGACGAGTTCACCGTCTCCTCGATGATCCCGCAGCAGGCGGCCGAGCAGGACGCCCCGCTGCGCACCGCGGCCGAGCTCGGCTTCGACGACTCCCGCTACGACGCCGACGGGGCCCCCGCGGGCCCGGTGGGCCGCTCCCTGGGCCACCAGGAGCGCCGCGCGGCGCTGGCCGCCCAGCTGGGCCAGCCGCAGGCCGGGCAGGAGCAGGCGGAGCAGGAGTACGCGGAGCAGGAGTATGCGGAACCGCAGCCGGAGCACGGGTACCAGGAGTACCCGGAGTACGGCGGGCAGGCGGCTCCCGTCTACGACCCCGCCTACGACACCCGGCAGGCACACCACCAGCAGCAGGGCTACGAGTCGTACCCGCAGCAGGACTACGGTTATGCGGAAGCCGGCTACCAGGAGCCGCACCAGGACTCCCAGGCGTACCAGGGCGGATACGAATCCCAGGCTCAGCACGGCACGTGGCCGGAGCAGAACACCTACTCCGATGGCTACGACCAGGGGTACGGGAACGAATCGGAACCCCCTGTCGCTCCCGAACCCGCCGCGGACCGCGTAGGCTTCGACCGTCCGGGCGCCGCTGCCGACACCGGTCACGCATTGACCGGAGCGGGCCTGCCGCGCCGCGGCAGCCAGCAGCAGTGGCAGCCGGCGCAGCAGGAAGCGGAGTCCCCCGGATCCCTCTTCGAGCAGCGGCCGCAGCGACAGCAGCAGGCCGCCGCCCCGAAGGCGGACGAGGAGGCCGGCCCGGGCTGGCGCTCGAAGAACGACGAGCGCTGGCAGCAGGCCGGAAAGCTCCGCGAGCCGAAGGCGGGCGGGGTCACCCCGTCCGGTCTCCCTCGGCGGGTGCCCAAGGCCAACCTGGTCGAGGGCTCCGCGGAGACGACCCCGCAGGGCGGCCCCCAGGTCTCCCGCGCTCCGGAGGACGTCCGCGGCAGGTTGAGCAACCTGCGGCGCGGTGTCCAGCAGGGACGCAGCGCGGGTACTGAGCAGTCAAGTAACAGCTATGACCAGGAGCGTTAGTGTGAGCCCGATGAGCCAGGCGGCACAGAACCTGAACTGGTTGATCACCAACTTCGTGGACAACACCCCCGGGGTGTCCCACACGGTGGTGGTCTCCGCCGACGGCCTCCTTCTGGCGATGTCCGACGGATTCCCGCGCGACCGCGCCGACCAGCTGGCGGCCGTGGCCTCCGGACTGACCTCGCTGACCGCCGGAGCCTCCCGCATCTTCGAGGGCGGCTCCGTCAACCAGACCGTGGTCGAGATGGACCGGGGATTCCTCTTCCTCATGTCCATCTCCGACGGGTCCTCGCTCGCGGTGCTCGCGCACCCCGAGTGCGACATCGGCCTCGTCGGCTACGAGATGGCCCTCCTCGTCGACCGCGCAGGCACGGTCCTCACCCCGGACCTGCGCGCCGAACTGCAGGGAAGCCTTCTCAACTAGCAAACAGGCAGTGCGTTTCGCGTCATCGCACCGTAAGGTGCGGTGGCGCGGTTCCACAGGGAGTACTGCGTTATTGGAGTCGGAGGAGGAGACGTGACAACACCCGGAGGACATCCTTATGGCGGCGCTCAGCAGCCGCAGGGTGGGCACGACCAGAACCGCTTCAACTTCCCCTCCGCGCCAAGCCGGCCCGTGCCGGAGCAGAACCCCTACCAGCAGCAGCCGTACGCCCAGCCCCAGCAGGCGCCCCAGCGGCCTTCGCAGCAGCCCTTCCGGGGCGGCCGCGCCCAGGCCCCCAAGGCCCACAACCCGCTGGTGCGTCCGTACGCGATGACCGGCGGCCGGACCCGGCCGCGCTACCAGCTCGCCATCGAGGCGCTGGTCAGCACCACGGCGGATCCCGCTAGGCTGCAAGGGCAGTTGCCCGAGCACCAGCGCATCTGCCGCCTGTGCCTGGAGATCAAATCCGTCGCGGAGATCTCGGCACTCCTCTCCATTCCTCTTGGTGTCGCCCGCATTCTCGTCGCCGACCTGGCGGAGGCGGGCCTTGTCGCCATTCACCAGCCCGGCGGCGACGAATCCGCCGGCGGCCAGCCAGATGTGACACTGCTCGAAAGGGTGCTCAGTGGACTTCGCAAGCTCTAACGGCGGGGCGGCTCGCTCCACCACCTCCGCGAAGATCGTGGTGGCGGGCG
>NZ_JBVIGV010000025.1:9369-31321 GCF_055570615.1 Streptomyces sp. NPDC031121 | reverse complement strand
CAGCTTGTTGTCTTTCCGGTGTGGGACGTCCTGTCAAGGGTGGCCCGCAAGGGCCATCGCGCAGCGACGCGCCCAACGGGCGCGCCCTTTACAGGACGGCCCGCGCCGGAACGACAATGGGCTGACGGGACGCCCCCAGCACCACCCCGACCCCGAGTCGTCGGCCTGCCCTTCCCCGCTCCCGCCGTCTAGGCCGACCCCGGGCCCCGCGGCTCCCGCCCCAGCCCGGGCCCGGGGCCCGCCCCGGTCAGTTGTTGGAGCCGACGATGTTGTCGTGTCCGGCGTTGAAGACGTCGTCGCCGGCGATCTGCAGCCAGTCGCCGAAGACGACGGTGTGGGAGACGGCCTCCGGGAAGGTCACGGTCACGTCGGCGCTCGCCGCGCCCGCGCTGCCGAGGACGAGGGTGCCGGCGGCCAGGACGGCGAGGGCGGAGCTGACGGGTCGCATGCGGGTGCACCTTTCGACGGGGAGGTGTGGACAGGCCCTGACGGTAGGGACGTACACGTCCGCTGTCGCGGAACCGGTCCGCGCCGCGGCGAGTCCTATCCGAATGGCGCAGCCTCCCGCCAGTGCTGGGACCGGGAAGGCCCGGTGAACCTTCCCGGCCGCAGCACTAGCCGGGGCGGTTCAGCTGCCAGGAGACGCCGAAGCGGTCGCTCACCCAGCCGAACTTGGGGCTGAACCCGTACGAGCCCAGCGGCATCAGCGCCGCGCCGCCGTCCAGCAGGGCCCCGTACAGGCGGTCCAGTTCGGCCTCGCTGTCGCACTGGACGAAGAGGGAGATCGCCGGGGTGAACCCGAAGTCGTGCTTGGCGGGGCTGTCGATGCACATGAGCTGCTGGCCGGCGAGGGAGAACGTGGCGTGCTGCACGGTGCCCTCCGGGCCCGGCTCGCCGGGGCCGTAGCGGGTGATGTCGAGGACCCGGGCGTCGTCGAAGAGCGAGGTGTAGAAGGTCATCGCCTCCTCCGCCCGGCCCTCGAACATCAGGAACGTGGTGATCTTCTGGGGTGTCGCGGCCATCCTGCCTGCTCCAAGGAGGTGGGGGGTGCGGCTGACGGTGCGAGGTTAGAGCACGCGGCAGCCGATGCTCCGTCAACTGCCCCTGCCGTGCGGCGAACCCGCGGCGCTCCCCTATCATCTGTTCGATTCTCGACTCCCGGGGGCGTTCACGTGCGCACCGGGAGCAAACACGATGAGAGGCAACGGGGACTTGGGATTCAAGGCCGGATATCGGATATCAGTGGTCGGCGCGTGCGCCGTGGCGGCCATTGCAGGAGGAATCATGTCTTCCAGTGCCTTCGGCACGGAGGACGGCGGCGACGGCCCGCAGGCCGCGCAGGCCGCGCAGGCCGCGTCGGCTCCGGCGCCGGACGTGCACGCGGCGGACACCGTCCCGTCGCGCACCGACCACAGCGCCTTCCGCGACGGCGTCATGCAGATCGACGCCGACACCGCGGCGCCCGCCGGGTCGGGCGGCTCCGCGAAGGCCGCCTCGGGCGCGGCCGCGCGGGCGGCGGCGTCCGCCGCCGCTGCCCCGCAGGGCGAGGGGTGGAAGCTGAGCGGGGCCACGAAGTGGCTGGCCACCGGCTACACCATCAAGTTCTACGACCAGAAGTCCGCGGACTGGCTGGGCCCGTACGCCAAGGCCACCGCGGCGGACCTCCAGCGGATCACGAACCTGCCGGTGAAGGTCGACACCAAGCCGGTGGGATGGGAGTACTCCCGCCCGAAGGGCGAGGTGGTCCTGGGCGTGCTGCACCGCCCCTGCGTGCCCCCGGACGGCGACATCATGGGCAACACCAACTGGAAGGTCGTCCGCGACGGCTCCGGCATGGCCAACCTGAGCTGCGGCTTCACCAGCTCCTCGGTACCGGAGACGGTGACCAGCGGGCACGCGTACATCGACAGCGAGTTCTTCACCCCGCAGGGCAAGCCCACCGCGACCATGGGCGAGACGTACATGCGCAACCACATCAGCCACGAGATCGGCCACACGCTGGGCCTGACGCACGCGAACCGCAGCATGGAGAGGAGCGACTGCGTCAAGGGCACCGACTCCGGCCAGTTCCCCGTCATGTGCTCGCCGGCGTACGCGTACCAGGACAAGCGGGCCGGGACGTACGTGCAGCAGTTCGACGTCCAGGGCTTCCGCAGGCTGGCCGCGGGCGCCGGCGCCGTGCTGTCCCCGCAGGGGAAGGTCTCGGGGCTGGCCGGGAAGTGCCTCGACGTCAAGGGCGGCAAGGCCGCGAACGGTACGCAGATCCAGCTCTACACCTGCAACGGGTCGGTCGCGCAGTCCTGGATCCTCGGCAAGGACGGGACCTTCCGGGCGCTCGGCAAGTGCCTGGACGATTCGCGCAACGGCACCGCCAACGGCAACAAGATCCAGCTGTGGGACTGCAACGGCTCCGCCGCGCAGCGCTGGTCGGTGAACGCCAAGGGCCAGATCGTCCACGTCGCCTCGGGCAAGGTGCTCGACGTGAAGGGCGGCGCGACCGCGAACGGCACCGTCGTCCAGCTGTACACGGCGAACACCGGCAAGGGCCAGCTCTGGAAGGCGCCGAAGTAGCCCCGTCCCCCGCCGCTGCGGCTCAGCCGGGGAGCAGGGCGTCGACGGTGTCGACGACCAGGTCGCCGAGCGACCTGCCGCCCGTCCCGAACGCGGCGGCGAGGGCGTAGCCGACGGCGGCGTCCTGCGGCTGCGGGTCCGCGCCGGGCAGCCAGTCCGCGGCGACCGACCCGTCGCCGCGGGAGGTGAACTCGCCGAGGCGGCGGCCGTCCCGCAGGAACCTGCTGGCCGTCGCCGAGCAGGGCAGCAGGCGGTAGCGGCTGCCGCCGGCGCGGACGTCGACGCGGTAGGAGCGGCGGGGTATCCAGGCCCGGGCCGGTCGGATCCGGGCCGGGCCGCCGTCCACGGTCAGGGTGAGGGCGGCGCCGTCGCGGGTCCCGATGGGCGTGTACCGGTTCGGCTTGGCGCCTTCGCCGCGGACGAGCCGCACCCCGGGCAGCGCCGCGCCCGCCACGGCCACGGTCCCGCGGTCGGCGTCGAGGCGTACGTCGACGGGCCCGAAGCGCTCGTCCGCGACGGGCCCGGCAGGCCCGGCCGTACTGTCGCCGCCGAACGGCGGCTCCGCGTCGGAGAACGGCAGGGAAGGATCGTGCATGGCGGTTTCCTCGAAGCCGAAGGTACGAACGGGCCTCCGCGCCACTCCGGCCCGGAACCCGCAACCATGATCGCTCAGATCCGGGGCAGCAGCGCACGCGAGGCGGCGCCCTGCCGTCCGCTTCCCGCCGCCACCCCACGCGATGGACGACGATGGTGTCCATGTCCGAACGATTCACCACCCGCATCCTGGACCTGACCACCGGCCGCACCGAGACGGTCACCGACCTGACCCGCCACTGCGAGCGCTTCCTCGCGGAGGCCGCAGCCGGCCGCGACGGCCTCCTCAACGTCTTCGTCCCGCACGCCACCGCCGGCATCGCCGTGATCGAGACGGGCTCGGGCAGCGACGACGACCTCCTCGACGCCCTCCGCACCCTGCTGCCCGCGGACGACCGCTGGCGCCACCGCCACGGCTCCCCCGGCCACGGCCGCGACCACGTCCTCCCGGCTTTCGTCCCACCCCACGCGACCCTGCCCGTCGTGGCAGGCCGCCTGGAACTGGGCACCTGGCAGTCGGTCTGCCTGGTCGACACCAACAAGGACAACCCCCAACGCCACGTACGCCTTTCGTTCCTCGCCTGACCGAGGAGCGCCTCGGCCGCAGACAGCAGCGGACCGCTGACGAGGCGTAGGCTCCTGCCGGAGAAGAGGGGGGACGATGTCCGACGTCCGTAAGACGACTGTGCCCGTGTGGACGCTGGCCACCGCCGATGTCCGCATGCCGGGGATGCCCGCGGGTGAAGCGATGACAGCCGAGCGTCTGGGTGAGCTGCGCGGAGTGCTGGCCGTCATGGCCGGCGAACCGATCGTCACGCTCGAGGCGCATCCGCTGCCCGACAGGATCGACCGCAGCGGGGGCATTCCGCTCGATGTCGTCAGTCCTCTGGCGCAGCACCTGTCCGAGTTCGTCACGCAATCCGCACGGAGTTCCCTCACGGTGGCGAGAGCGACCGCCTCCGGCGAAGGCCTGTACCGGATGGTGGTGCCGGCGAAGGTCGCGGCGCAGTTCGGGCAGAGTTTGGTGCGGCCGATGGTGGTGCAGGGTGCGGACGGCGTCCGCAGTGCCCTCGTGGATTCGACGGGCAGGATCGCCGCCCACGCACAATTCGTGCCGGTCAGAGGAGCGGCAGCGGCGGGCGCGGTCGGCGGAGCCGGTGCAACCGCCGGTGCCGCGGCCGCCGGCGGCGCGGCGCTGACCGTGGCCGCGCCACTCGTGCTCATGGCCGTGGCGGTGGGAGTGAGCGCACACGCCGACCAGAAGCGGCAGCGGGCCATCGAGCACATCACGGAGCTACTGGAGCAACTCCGGGAGGAGAAGCTCGACGACGAGCACAGCGAGCTGGACGGCTGCCGCGATGCCATCGACAAGGCCACTGCCGTTCTGCTCGACCAGGGCAGGATCGGATTCTCGCTGGGACTCGACTCCGCGGTGCATGCCATCAACACGGCGCTGGGCAGAGCCGACCGCCGGCTGGCCCGGTGGAGGAGCGCACTCGACGGGCTACCCAAGGGTGAAGCCGTCGAACTGGGCACGCTGACCCAGGCGTTCCCCGGCGTCGACGACCACGGAGGCACGTTCCGCGCCCACCTCGAACTCGCTTCCCTGTCCCTCGCGCTGAAGCGGCGGGTGGTCGTCCTCCAGGCCGTCGAGCACGCCCAGAGCGACGCTGGCAATCCGTTCGAGAGCTTCACGCGCGCACTCAAACGCGACCAGCAGCGCCTCGACGAACTGGAATCGGGCATTGCCGGTGTCCTGGTGCGCCTGTCGGGTCTGGAGCTGGCACGCCCGAACGGGTTCCGGCCCGTGTTCACGACGGCCGAGGTCGACCGCCTCATGAACGCGGCACATCGGATCCACAAACTGGGCGACGGCGTCTCGATCAACAGCCGTACGACGGACGTGGCGATCGACATCGCCCGCTACAGCGACGGCTCGGTGGTCGTGTTCCCGGCAGTGCCCGTGTAGGTGCAGGCGCCACCGGTCGTTCTCGGCTGACCCGCCTACCGGCGTGGCGTAGGCGCTGTACCCCACCGTGTTCGGGGCGGCAAGTGGTCTCACCCGAAGGGGTGGCGAACCGGTTGACCCGTCTGGTCGGTGGGGGTGGGTTCCCTTACGGTCGGGCCCCGGTCGTCGCTCCCGTGGTGCGGGGCGGCGGCGTGGGAGCAGCCGGGACTGGGAGAGGACGGCACAGGGTGGCCATGCACGAGGACTGGACCGACGGCGCGGTGTGCAGGACCGCCGACCCCGACGAGCTCTTCGTGCAGGGCGCGGCCCAGAACAAGGCCAAGTCGGTGTGCGGGAGCTGCCGTGTGCGGACGGAGTGCCTGGCCTACGCCCTCGACCAGCGGATCGACCACGGCATCTGGGGCGGGATGACCGAGCGCGAGCGGCGGGCGCTGCTGAAGCGGAGGCCGCTGGTGACGTCGTGGCGGCGGCTGTTGGAGGCCGCCAGGCTGGAGCACCACCGGCAGACGCGCCCCGCGGCGGTGCGGCAGGCCGGCTGACCGCCGCACCGCCGGGCTGCCCGCGGGGCGCGTTGCTCTCGGCGGGTCCGGCGAGTGCCGGGGTCAGGTCGCCGGGCGGGCTGCGAGAGCGGGAGGCCGCTTCCACGGGCCGGCGGTTGCGGGGGCGGGTTCGGGCGGGGTCCGGCCGCAGAATTCCGCCTCGATGACGTTGGCGTACAGTGCGTCGTCCTGGAGCCAGTCGCCGTTGGCGTTGAAGGTCAGTTGGCGGCTGCCGTCCAGCGTGCCGACCATCGCGGACAGGGAGCCGTTGGTGCGGCCGCTCTTGCCGACCACCTTCACGCCGCAGGAGAGCCGGGCGAACTCGACACCCAGGCCGTACCCGAAGCCGCCGCCCGCCGGGACCTCCGTGAGCATGGCGTTCGTCTGGGCGGGTGGCAGCAGCCGTCCGCCCGTCAGGGCCCGGTGGAAGCGGTTGAGGTCGCCGACGGTGGTGACGGCGTCGCCGGCGGCGCCGAGCCAGGTCATGTTCTGTTCGGTGGCGTCGTGGATCTCGGCGTCCGGTTCGGTGCGGTGCAGGCGGGAGTAGCCGACGGGGTGCGGGCGGGGCATCCGCGGAGAGGTGCCGGGGAACGAGGTCCCCGTCAGTCCGAGCGGTCTGACGATGCGGCGCATCGCCTCCTCACCGTGGGAGCGGCCGGTCGCCTTCTCGATGACCATCCCGGCGAGGACGAAGTTGGTGTTCGAGTACACCGGCGTCTTCTGGGGGTCGGGCCGGGGAGGGTACTTCAGGGCGATCGCGACGAGTTCCTCGGGCGTGTGGGTGTCGTAGCGGTGCTCCGGGAAGCCGGGGCCGGCCGCGTCGTGGAGGAACGCCGGGTCCTCGGTGTGGTTGGCGATGCCGCTGGTGTGGTTCAGGAGGCGGCGGAGGGTGATGGTGCGGCCGTCGTAGCCGTTGCCCTGCAGCAGGCCGGGCAGCCACTTCTCGACCGTGTCGTCCAGGCTGAGCCTGCCCTCCGCTTCGAGCTGGAGCAGGACGGTGGCGACGAACGTCTTGGTGATGCTGGCGCCCCGGAAGCGGTCGGCGCGGGTCCGCTGGCGGCCGGTGGCGGTGTCGGCGTGCCCGTACTCCGCGAACCAGTTCCCCTTGCGGTCGCGGACCTCGGCTGCCGCGCCGGGCAGGCCGCCCTCCGTGACCAGGGCGCGCAGGGCGGCCCGGGTCGCCTCGTGCCCGCCCCGCGCCGGCCGCGCCGCACCCTGTACGGCCGCCGGGTCCGGGCCTGCCGCACGGGCGGGCGGGGCGAGTGCCGTCGTCCCGCCCGCGGTCACGACCGCCGCAAGGGCCAGTAAGACGGTGCGGGGAGCCCGCTGCTTCGGCATCAGGTGCCTCCTCGTGGTCGAGGGGGCAGCGGTGCGCTCCCCCGGTGCGTTGGACGCCGTACGGCGGAACGGGGTTGACGACGAAAACGCTTTTGCACCCACCGGGCGGACCGCCTACGGTCGCCCGCATGCTGCCTGTGGTGGAGACCGGCGAACAGTGGGACGCCGTCGTGCCGGACGAGGCGGTGATGCGGCCCGGCGCGGAGGACCTGTGTGCGCGGCTCGGACTCGGCGGGGCGGCCCTGACCCGGTTCGCCGAAGGCTCCCAGCCGGTGTACGCGGTGGGCGCGGAGCACGTCCTGAAGCTGTTCCCCGCGGCCGCGGCGCACGACGGCGCCGCCGAAGGGCGGGTGCTGTCGTACCTCCAGGGGCGGCTGCCGGTCCCGACACCGCGGGTCCGCTCGTACGGCCCGTACGAGAACGGATGGCAGTACGTGCTGATGTCCCGGCTGCCCGGCGAGAACCTCGCGCGCGCCTGGGACCGGATGCCGCGGGCCGACCGGGAGCGGATCGCCTCCGAGACCGGTGAGGCGCTCGCCGTCCTGCACTCCCTGGACCCCGGTCCGCTCGCTGACGTGCTCGGTCCCGGCGACTGGGGTGCCTTCCTCGACCGGCAGACCGCCGGCGCCGTCGCGCAGCAGCGCGGCCGCGGGCTGTCCGAGGCGTGGCTGGAGCAGATCCCCGACTTCCTGGCCTCCGTCGCGCTGCCCCGCGCCCCGCGTCCGTCCCTGCTGCACACGGAGGTGATGCGGCAGCACCTGATGGTCGATCCCGCCGGGTGGCGCCTGACCGGGCTCTTCGACTTCGAGCCGGCCATGATCGGGGACCGGGCCTACGACTTCGTCGGCGTCGGCGTCTTCGTCACCCGCGGCGATCCGGGGCTGCTGGCCCGGCTGGCCGCAGCGTACGGGCACGCCTTCGATCCGGAGGTGCTGCTCGCCTACACGCTGCTGCACGTGTACAGCAACCTGCCCTGGTACCTGCGGGAGCTGGGCGCGCCCTCCGAGGGGACGCTGCCGGCGCTCGCCGAGGCCTGGTTCGGCTCGGCCGCCCCGTAGGGCGGCCGGGCCGGCACGGCGCGGATGCGTCACCCGCCCTTGAGGCGGCGGGTGACCTCCTCGCTGATGCGGCGGTGCAGTTCGGCCAGTTGCTCGGGGGTGTACGCGGTCAGGTCGCCGAGATCGGGCGGTCCGGCACCCTGCTCCTTGCGCTTGCCCTCCTCGCGGCGGGCGAGTTCCTGCTCCTCCGGGGAGCCCGGGGCGGCGTACGCGCAGCGGATGAGCGTGCCGTCGGCGCTCTTCAGGCAGGTGGCCTCGCGTCCGCCGACCTGGCCGCGGCCCTCCACGCGGTAGCGGATGTTCTGCTCGCTGCCGACGGTCGCGGTCCAGGTGGTGCCGCCGGTGGGCACCACCTCGAACACCCGGTCGTCGTTGTAGCAGCAGACGTCCCGGTACTCGGCCTTGACCAGCGCGACGATCGCCGCGGGCGAGGACCAGGTCGGGTCGAGCCGGTGCACGGTGAGCGGGGCGAGCCCGCCGCCGCGGTGCCGGGTCGGCACGGTGGAGACGGCCACGACGGAGCTGGCCTCGCCCTGCGGCGTGAGCGGGGTGACGTACGAGCTGTTGCCGCTGCCGTCGCGGTGGCGCAGGGCGAACTCGGACTCGTTGCCGGCGTTGGCTCCGTCCTCGGAGGCGTCCCAGCCGCTGCGTTCGAACCACCAGTCGGTGAAGCTGCCGACGGCGGCGGTCGCCTCCCGCTGCCGGGCGGCGAGGCTCAGCGGGTAGGACGGGCCGGGCACCGCCTGCGGGTCGGCGGTGACGGTGAGCCGGCCGGTGCGGCCGTCGTACAGGGCGAGGCCGGCGGGGCGTTCGGTGACGACGAGGAGCCCGGTCTGGCGTTTGAGGGGGACGGCCACGACGGGCTTGTCGCCGTCGCAGACGACGTACGCGTCGTCGGCGTCGAAGCGGACCCAGCGCTTCTGCGCGGCGATCTTCCGGCCGAGGTTGTGGTGGAACCAGCCGCCGATGCGTGCGTCGGCCGCCTCCACGTCGAACCGGCAGCGCTGCTGGGAGCGGCTGGTGCCGCCGAGCGGTATGTCCTGCACCAGCCCGACCTCGTATCCGGCGAGCCAGCCGCGCCGCTCGACGAGGGTGGCGAAGCGGTCGGAGTCGGGCAGATAGCTGATGTCCGCGATCTCGCCGGTGACGTCGCCGAGGTGCGGGGCGGCCTGCGCCCTGCCGACGACGTACGGGGCGCGGGCGGCCAGCTCGGGCACCGGGCCGGTCACGACGCGGGTGGCCGCCATGTAGGCCCGGTCCTGGAGGTACGCCCCGTAGACCATCCAGGCGAAGGTGAGGGCGATCCCGATGGCGGCGCCGAGGCAGCCGAGGATCTTGGCCGCGTCGCCCCCGCCGCCGCGGTCCGCGCTCCTCCGGCGCAGCAGGCGGATGAGGCCGGCCGGCAGGGCCAGCGCCCCGGCCAGCGCCGGCACGGCCAGCCAGGAGAGGGCCTTGCGCAACTCCCACAGGGCGATGGTGCTGTAGTACGGGGCGTACCAGGGCGAGAGGAGGACGAGGACCGCGAGTGCCGCGGGTATGCCGATGCGCAGGATCCGGTCCATCCGTGCCCTCCCCCAAGCCGGTGTGGACCCCAGTGTGGACCGCCGGTGCGGCGCTTGTCAGTGGCGCAGGAGTTTTGTCAGCAGAGCGCCGGCGGCGATCAGGGCGGCGCCGATCCACCAGGCGTCGTCGAGGATGAGCACGGCGATGCCGATGGGGACGAGGAGCCCGGCCAGCGGCAGCAGCAGGCTTGCGGCGGAGGGCGGTTCGGGGCCGGGTTGTCCGGCGTTCCGCAGGGCGCGGGCCCGCGCGACCTCCGGGTACCAGTCGGTGAACTTCAGGGCGGCGACGATGGCGAGGATCTGGATGATCCAGCCGGTCCACATGTTGTCCGGGTTGTGGAGGACGAGGTCGCCGAAGGCGCCGGCGAGGGCGGCGACCAGGAAGGCGAGCCCCCAGGCGCCGGTGATGACGTAGTTGGTGCGCAGGAAGGTGCGCGTGTGCCAGAGCGCGGGGTCGACCTGTTCGCGCGCGTACTGGAGGGTGAAGGGCGTGCGGACGGCCATCGAGCCGAAGGCGATGAGCACGAGGGCGATGTTGGAGACCTCGCCGGCGTACGTCTCCAGCCAGCGCAGCGTGCCGGGGCCGGCCAGGGCACCCACGACGGCCATGCCGGCGAAGAAGACGATGTCGGCGATTTCGAGGAGCTTCCAGGAGCTGCCCGGGCGGGCGATGCGCCCGAGGAGGACCAGCGCGACCGCGGCGGCCAGCGCGAGGGCCACGGAGAGTTCGAACCGGCCGGGCCCGACCAGCAGGGAGAAGATGATCCACGGGGCCATGCCGACGACGGGGGTCTCCAGGAACCGCCCCAGTGCCGAGGCCGCCGTGGTGCGTCCCTCGGTGCTCACCCTTCCAGGGTCGGCCCGTTCGGCACACGGAGCCACTCGTGCGCGGCCCATGCCGGGGCGGGGCACGGGAGGCGGAGGTGTACGGCTTCCCTTCGGTCGCGGCGCCGCCCCGGCCGCTGCCGCGCGACCGCTCCGGCGTGTCCTCACCCGTACGGCCGCATCGTGGCGTGTCCGCCGCGTGCGGGCTGCGGGCCGCCGGATAGTCGGGGCTGCGGGCGCCGCACGGGGCGCCGCGTACGAAGCGGAACGAGGCGAGCAGGTGAGGCGGTTGAGGCCGATGGTCAGGCGTGCGGTGGTGGTGTCCGCGGTGGTGGCGGGCGTGGTGGCCGGGACGGGCGGCTGGACGGCGGGCGCCGTCGCGAACGGGCAGGACGGCCCGGCGCCGCAGCGGACCGCAGCCGTGCGGGCGGCGTACCCGAAGGGCGTGGTCGTCTCGCGCACGGGCGTCCACGTACGGGCCAAGCCGACGGTGTACTCGAACGTCGTCAAGACGTTGCGCCACGAGCAGGTGGTGCACCTGGTGTGCCAGCAGCGCGGCGGCTGGGTGGAGGGCAATCCGGTGTGGTACCGGCTCCACGGGGTGAACGGCTGGGTGTCCGCCCGCTACGTGCACGACCTGCAGCCCGTCCGGGCCTGTTGATCAGCGGTTCCCGGCCGCCGCACCGTGGCGGCCGGGATGCGGGGGGGGGTGGGTCAGAACGCGAAGACGGCGTTGCCGTTCAGGGTCGCGGCCATGGAGCAGGAGTTGCCGAAGGTGTGCTTCCAGGAGACGCGGCTGCCCTGCCAGACGCCGTCCGCGGTGACCGTGACGGGGTCGTAGTGCATGGGGCACATGCGGTTCGGGTCCGGGGCGGCGAGCAGGCGGTCGAACGTGCCGTCGGTGGACTTCAGCTCCTCGCAGGCGGCCTCGGGGTCGGGGTGGGTGCCCTGGGCGCTCGGGGCGCAGCTGAGGGTGGTCGCCCGGACGACGGTGCTGTTGGCGTCGTCCCCCTTGGCGACGGAGAAGACCAGGGCGGACGGGGCGTACAGGCTTGCGGGCTGTGCCTCCGCCATGCCCGTGGCGCCGGCCAGGCACAGGAGGGCAGCGGCGGATACGGCAGCGAAGCGGTGACGCACGACAGAACTCGCTTTCGATTCGAAGGTTGAGTGCGATACTTTCTTGCGATATCGCTCTCTGACACCGCCGAGTCTGTCGGGTTTGAAGGGCGGTCGCACATCGATCGCCGATTTACGGACAACGCGTTCGGATACCGGATACCCGAAGGGGTGTTCGCCCAGCTCACGCCCGGTGCGCCCGCCCGATGGCGTTCCGCACCCGCCCGAGGACGGACGGTGAGCACTCCGGTGACGTGCGCTTCAGCGGCACCACACGGGGCCACGGCCGCCCGGGGTTCATCGAACGGCCATTCAGCTTGGCCGGATCCGTACGCTCGCGTGCCCCGCCCCGCGCGCCTCAACCGGCTGCGGCGGGGCGGGAAGCCGGGCGCGGGCCCTCCCTCCACCGGCGACGGGTTCGGCGCCTCGGCGCGCCTATGCTGGCCGCATGCCAAAGGGAACGCGCGTACGCCGGACACGGACGACTCCGCTTCGGGACATGGGCGGATACGCCGTGGACGGGCAGCGGCTGGTCCGGATCACGCTCGCCCTGATGCTGTACGGATGGGCGGTGGCGGCCGGCGTGTTCGTCCTCGGCCGGGCGCACGCGGTCTGGGCCGCAGTGCCGTACTTCGCGGTGACGTTCACGGGGTTGGGCTTCGCGGTCGCGCTGATCCTGCTGCACCGGGCGACCTGGACCGCCCTCCTCTCGCTCGCCGGCACGGCCGCCATGGTGGCGGGCACGGCCGGCGGCAGCACCACCCCGCTGGTCTCGGGAGCGGCGATATGGTCCGTGCTGGCCGCGGCGGCGGGCCGCCGCGGGTACCGCAGGCGCCGCCGCGGCATCGAGGCCCCCTGGTGGCACAGCCTCACCTGACAGGTGGGCGAACGCCCGGCGGTTCTCCCCCGAACGCCGGCCGCCGGCCGTAGTGTCGGAGCGTTCCCGAGGAGGGCTTCCGATGCGCAGAGTGACGTACTCGATGGGTGTCTCGCTCGACGGCTACATCGTCGGGCCGGACGGCCGCTTCGACTGGACGGCCCCCCAGCCGGACGTCTTCCGCTTCTGGATCGACGAGATCAGGGGCGTGGACGTCCACCTGTTGGGGCGCCGTCTGTACGAGACGATGCTGTACTGGGAGACCGCCGACCAGGACCCGTCGCTCGGCGAGGCGGAGCGCGAGTGGGCCGCGCTGTGGAACCCGCTGCCGAAGGTCGTGTTCTCCACCACCCTGGGCGAGGTCCGGGGCCGTGCCCGCCTGGCCTCGGGCAGCCCGGCAGAGGAGATCGAACGGCTGCGGGCCGAACCGGGACGGGGCGAGATCGCGATCGGCGGGGCGGCCCTCGCCGCCCAGGCGGCCGCGTCGGACCTGATCGACGAGTACCGGGCCGTGGTGTACCCGGTCCTCGTGGGCGGCGGAACCCCGTTCTTCCCCCGGGCCGGCCGGCGGGTGGACCTCGCCCTGGCCGAGACCCGCACCTTCGACTCGGGCGTCGTCTACCTCCGCTACCTCGTGGCACGTTGACCCCGAGCCAGGGCCCCACGCGGGGTCAATGCGCTAGCCGCCGGTGGCCGAGAAGTGCTGGTAGTCGGGGTTGGGCCAGCGGCCGCCCCAATGCCAGCCGATCTCCCCGAACGCACGGGACACCGCGTCCCCCGGCCGGATCATGCCGGGGACAGGCCGGTCGCGGCGCAGGTTGGCGCGTCCGGCCGGCGGGTGGACGGTGCCGCCGCGGTCCACGTACGGGTTCTCCACGGGGTTGATGTCGACGGCGTCCCCGTACGCGTGCTGCGACCTGCGGCCCGGATCGCCCGTGACGGGGCGGCAGTTGAACGCCGAGGTGTTGTCGTCCGCCATGGACCTCTCGTCGTCGCCGCCGTACGCCGCGGCCGGCTGCATGCGCCGGATGGGGAACCGCGCCTCGAACACCTTGCCGAAGACGGCGAGCAGCGGGCCGACGGCGCCCTCGTGGACGACGAGTTCTCCCCGTTGCACCTTGCCGTCGAACCCCCAGTGGTTCATCCGGATGAGCCGCAGCTGTTCCGGGCCCACGGGACAGCCCGCGCGGTACGTGGCGCCGAGCGCCTCGGCCGAGACGGGCACCACCTCGGCGGCCAGCGAGGGGGCTGCCGCGCGGGCGCGCTGCACGGGCGGCGGGGCGGGGACCGCGGCCGGCGGGGCGGATGCCGCCAGAACGGCACCGAACGCGAGGGCCGCGGTGACGGCTATGGGTACGGGTCGCACCCGTTCACCGTAGGCACGCCCCCACGCCCTCGCACGCCACGAGGGCCACACGGGCCACGGACGGGCACCGGCACCCCCGCCCGGCTACCGTCGGGCGCGTGGACCTGCTGCTGATGTCCGACACCCACCTCCCCGTACGGGCCAAGGCCCTCCCCGCGGAGTTGCTCGACCTGGTGCCCCGTGCGGATGTCGTCGTCCACGCCGGCGACTGGGTGGACGAGGCCACCCTCGACCTCCTGGAGGCCCGCGCCCGCCGCCTCGTCGCCGTCTTCGGCAACAACGACGGCCCCGGCCTGCGCGCCCGCCTCCCGGAGGTGGCGTACGCGGACCTCGACGGCCTGCGCCTCGGCGTGGTCCACGAGACCGGCCCGGCCAAGGGCCGCGAGCGGCGCTGCGCCGAACGCTTCCCGGACCTGGACGTCCTTGTCTTCGGCCACAGCCACATCCCCTGGGACTCCACGGCCGGCAACCGCCTGCGCCTGTTGAACCCGGGCTCCCCGACGGACCGCCGCCGCCAACCGCACTGCACGTACATGACGGCCCGCGTCGACTCCTCCCGCCTCACCGACGTACGCCTGCGCGAACTCCCGCCGCGCACGGCCGGGTGAGTGCCGGCGGCCCCTCCGCGGTCCGCGTACGCGCCGCCCCCTCCCCGCATGTGCTCCCGCCGGCAGACGCCGCTCCGGCGCGGCGCGCGTCCGGCGGGCGAGATTCTCGTGACAGGGGCGTATCGGTCCCTTCCGCCACCCGTATGGCCCCCACCACCGGTCATATGATCCGCCTTCGCACCCGCTCCTTTACCCAACCGAGATATTCCAGGGCGTGTCCGAAAACAGCGCCTGCGCATGCGTCGGAGAACAATGGGCGGTCGTCGGGAGCCATTACGCATGTCACTTCGATGAACTGCCGTAGAAAGCGGTGGTCGTTCAACATGAATGCGAAGGGATCACGATTGATCAACGCCGGAGTGGAAAGACCGAGGCCGCACGGAGGCCGCATCGCAGGACGTCGGGCCCCCCAGGGGTGCGCCTTCTTCCTCATAGTGGCGGTGGCCACCGTCTCCGTACCGGCCACACCGGCCCACGCGGCCTCACCGTACGGCGCCAAAGCCGTCGCGGTGGCCGCGTCCAAGGAAGGCGCCCCCTACGTGTACGGCGCCACCGGGCCCCGGCAGTTCGACTGCTCGGGCCTCACGCTCTACGCCTTCCGGAAAGCGGGGCGGAAACTCCCCCGCACGGCGGACCAGCAATACGACAGCACGCAGCACATTTCGCGCCGCCAGCGCGCTCCGGGCGATCTCGTCTTCTTCCCCAAGGGGGCGACGATGAGCCATGTGGGAATCTACGCCGGCCACAACAAGATCTGGCACGCGCCCAGACCCGGCACCCGCGTACGGCTCGAACGCATCTGGACGAACAAGGCCCGCTACAGCCGGGCCCGTTGACCGGCTCCGGCAGACCCGCCCGCACGCCGCCGCGCATCCCCGCCGCAACACACCGCCGTTCGGCCCCCATCGGGGACACCTGTGCCCACGGCGCCGGACCCTGCGCGGTGTTGGCCCCGCCCGGCACGCCTCCCCGACCGCTCATCCCGGGCGGGGCGCCGGCCGCCCCCGCCCGGGGCGGCGCAGCGTGCCGGGCGGGGCCCTCAGCACCCAGCCGACGAGCCGGACCGCGGCGCCGCCCGCCATCCGGGTGCACCTGCGCTCGAACGGGAGCCTCGGGCGCAGGCCGAGTTCGGCGCGGGCCCATTCGGGGAGCAGGTCCACGGCGGCCGCGGCGAGCGCCGCGTAGGGCGGCCGCAGCGGCCACGGCACCGGCGGGCGGCGCAACAGGAACCGGGCCGCCTCCCGGGCCTGCGGGGTGCCGCGCAGCTGCGGGCGGTACGCCCTGAGGCGGGCGCCGAGCTCGGCCACGGTGCGGGGCGGCTCCAGCACCCCGAGTGCGGCGCCCACGCGCGCCATCCCGGCGACGTACTCGTCCTGCTCGGCCGGGCCGAGCCGGCGGGCCCCGTAGCGCTGGTGGGCGCCGAGGAAGCAGCTGACCTCGGCGTCGTGGACCCACTCCAGCAGGACGGGGTCGGCGGCCGCGTACGGCTCCCCGCCGGGCGCGGTGCCGCGCACCGTGCGGTGGACGGCCCTGACGCGGTCCACGGCGCGCTGGGCGTCCTCGGCGGTGCCGTACGTGGTGAAGGCGAGGAACGTGCTGATGCTCTGGAGCCGGCCCCACGGGTCCTCGCGGTAGTCGGAGTGCTGGGCGACGGCAGCCATGGCCAGCGGGTGGAGCGACTGCAGCAGCAGGGCGGCGATCCCGCCGACGAAGAGCGCGGCGTCGCCGTGGACGCGCTGGACGGGCCCGTCCGCGGGGAACCAGCGCGGGCCGGGGGTGAGGTGGATCCGGTCACGGTTCTGCGGGCCGGACGGTCCCGCCACCCGCCGGAAGAGCGCCTCGCCCATGCGGGTCCTGGTGTGTGCGACGGCGGACCGCCACTGCCGCCCCATGAGGGCATTATCCCCCCGCGGGGCGGCCCGCTCCGAGCCGGCGGGGACGGTCAGGAGAAGGCGCCCGCATGGGCGGCCGCGGCGGCGGCCCGCGCGGCCCGGCGCGGCAGCTCCGGGTCGGGGGCGCTGCGCAGCAGCAGGAGTTCCTGGTAGACGGGCGCGGTGGAGGCCACGAGGAGGGCGCGGACGGCCCCGGCCGCGGGCGCGGGCGGGCCGAGCTCCCCCCGGGCGGCGGCGCGGTCCGCGACCACGGCGCAGCGGGCGTAGCGGTCCTCCCAGAACCGGCTGAGGGCTCCGGCGGCCTCCGGCGAGCGGAAGGAGGCGGCGATCAGGGCGGCGGTCAGGCCGGGGCCGGCGGAGAGGGCGTCGTAGACCTCCTGGTTGAGGGCGGTGAGGTCGCCTTCCAGGGACCCGGTGTCGGGGGGCGTCCAGGAGTCGTCGGCTGCGGCGTCGAGGAGGTCCGCGAGCAGGCCGCCCACGTCGCGCCACCGCCGGTAGACGGTGGTGCGGTGGACGCCGGCCCGGAGGGCGACCGCGTCGACGGTCAGGCCGTCGTACCCGGATTCGAGGAGGACCGCGCCGGTGGCGTCGAGGACCTGGGCGCGGACGCGGGCGCTGCGGCCGCCGGTGCGGCGGCGCACCGGCGGCGCGCCCTCGGGGGCGACGCCGCCGGACGCGCCGCCGGATGCGCCGTCGGGATCACTGCTTGCGGAGGTGCCTGATTCCATGGCAGCATCTTAACGCAACATTCGTCGACTTAAGGAGTTCCCGGTGCTCATGCCCCGCAACCCCCGCCTCGCCACCTCGCCCGCACGCCCCTTCTCCGACCCCCTGGAGCCGCTCCATGACCGCCCAGCTCACCGCCCTTGACGTCGCCAAGTCCTACGACGGCCGCACCGTCCTCGACTCCGTCACCTGCTCCGTGCCCGCCGGCAGCCGCCTGGGGATCGTCGGGGAGAACGGATCCGGCAAGTCCACCCTGCTGCGCATCCTCGCCGGAGCCGAGCGCCCCGACCGCGGCGAGGTCATCGCCCGCGCCGACGGCGGCATCGGCTACCTCCCGCAGGAGGAGCACCTCCCGCCGCACCTGACCGTCCGCCGGGTGATCGACCGCGCCCTGGCCGAACTGCGCACCATGGAAAGGGACATGCGGGGCCTGGAGGCGCGCATGGCCGAAGGCGCCGGCGACGACCCGGCCGTGCTCTCCGCGTACGCCGACCTCCTCACCGCCTACGAACTGCGCGGCGGCTACGAGGCCGGCGCCCGCCTCGAACGCGCCCTGCACGGCCTCGGCCTGGCGGGCCTGCCCCGGGACCGCACCGTCGGCGGCCTCTCGGGCGGCGAACAGGTCCGCCTGCGCCTCGCCGCCCTCCTCGCCGCGGCCCCCGAGATCCTGCTGCTCGACGAGCCCACCAACCACCTCGACGGCCCCGCCCTGACCTGGCTGGAGGACCACCTGCGCACCCGCCGCGGCACCACCGTCGCCGTCTCCCACGACCGGGCGTTCCTCGAACGGGTCGCCACGGCCCTGCTGGAGGTCGACGGCGACCTGCACACCACCACCCGCTACGGCACCGGCTACGCCGGCTACCTCGCGCAGCGCGCCGCCGACCGGCAGCGCCGCGCCGACGCGCACCGGCAGTGGGCCGAGGAGGCGGCCCGGCTGCGCGAGGCGGCCGCGACCACCGCCCGCCGCGTCGCCCCCGGCCGGGCGATCAAGGACGGGAACAAGATGGCCTACGACCGGGCCGCGGGCCGGGTGCAGCAGTCCCTCGCCGGCCGGGTCCGCAACGCCGAGGAGCGCCTCGCGCGGCTGCTCGCCCGGCCGGTCCCCGCCCCGCCCGCCCCGCTGTCCTTCACGCCGGCCCTGCCGCGCGGCACCGGCCGGCCGGGGGAGCTGCTGCACGCCGAAGGCGTGCACGTGGCAGGGCGGCTGGCGCCGGTGGGCCTCACCGTCGGCGCCGGCGACCGCCTCCTCGTCACCGGGCCGAACGGGGCCGGCAAGAGCACCCTCCTCGGCGTCCTCGCCGGCACGGTGCCCTCGGACGGCGGGCAGGTGCGCCGGCGCGGCCGGATCGGCCTCCTCGCCCAGCACACACCCGCCGGACCGCGGGGGCGCACCCTGCTCGCCGCGTACGCGGACGGCCGCCCCGGCACCGCCGAGGAGCACGCCGAACGCCTTCTTGCCCTCGGCCTGTTCCGCCGGGACCGGCTGCACGTGCCCGTCGCGTCCCTGTCGGCGGGTCAGCGGCAGCGGCTGGCGCTCGCCCGGCTCCTCACCGAGCCGGCGGACGTCCTCCTGCTGGACGAGCCCACGAACCACCTGTCCCCCGCACTGGCCGAGGAGTTGGAGGAGGCGCTGGCCTCCTTCGCGGGAGCCGTGATCGCCGTGAGCCACGACCGGGCGCTGCACGCCCGCTGGCAGGGCGACCGCCTCGAACTCGCCCCGGCGGCCCCCGGCTTCACCGCCGTCCCGCCCGCCGCCCCAGCCGGACGCCGCCTGCCCGAGCCCGCACCCCTGCCGGCGTGAACCCGCCGCCGGCCGCCTCCGTGCCGTACCCCGGCCCCCCGTACCGAAGCCGCCCCGCCGCCGCCCGCCGCCCGAAGGAGAGCCTGCCCCGTATGACCTCCCCGCACTTTCGCACCATCCCCGTCTCCGATCCCGCGTCCGGCCCCTACGCGCTCGCCGCCGGCCCCGACGGCGCCCTGTGGTGCACGCTCGTCCACGCCGGCCGGATCGCCCGGCTGCCCGCCGCCGGGCCCGCGGGCGGCGGCCCGGCCGCGGTCGAGGAGTTCCCGCTCGACGACGCCGGGTGCGGGCCCTCGCTGATCACCGCGGGCCCCGACGGCGCCCTGTGGTTCAGCCGCCTGCGGGACGACCGGATCGGCCGGATCACCACCGGCGGCAGCGCCCGCTCCTTCGCCCTCCCCGCCTCGGGCACCGGCCCTGCGTCCGCCCCGTACGGCATCGCGGCGGGCGCCGACGGAGCGCTCTGGTTCACCCTGTCCGCGGCGGGCCGGATCGGGCGGATCACCACCGACGGCGACGTCACCGAGTTCCCGCTCCCGCGGGCCGACGCCTTCCCGGCCTTCATCGCCGCGGGCCCGGACGGCGCGCTCTGGTTCACCCTCAACCGGGGCGGTGCCATCGGCCGGATCACCACCGGCGGCGAGGTCACCGTGTACCCGCTGCCGGATCCGGACTGCGGGCCGGTCGGCCTCACGGCCGGCTCCGACGGCGCCCTGTGGTTCACCGAGATCGCCGCCGGCCGGATCGGCCGGATCACCACCGGCGGCGAGGTCACGGAGTTCCCGCTGCCCGATCCGGGCTGCCGCCCGCACGCCGTCACCGCCGGCCCGGACGGCGCGTACTGGTTCACCGAGTGGGCGACGGGCCGCATCGGCCGGCTCTCCCCGGACGGGCGGGTGACCGCGTACGACCTGCCCGGCACCGGCAGCGAGCCGCACGGCCTGGCCTTCGGACCGGACGGCGCCTTGTACGCGGCCCTGGAGCACGGCGCGATCGCCCGCCTCTCCCCGGCCGGGGAGTGAGGCGCGTCCGGGCCTCACTCCCTCGTCCGGCGGGCGGTCCCGGTCACTCCTGCGAGTGGTGGCGCGCAACCTCTCCCCCGCTGCGCTGTTGCACTGCATGCACGGGCAACAGCAACCCCCACTACGAACAGGAACACGATGCTCAAGAAGGCCGCCAACACGGTCGTCGTCGCCGCCTCCCTCCTCGGCGCGGGCGCCGCCCTGGCCACCCCGGCCATGGCCATCGGCAACGACAACGGCATCAACACCGTGAACGGCAACCACGCCGCGCAGATCTACGGCAACCAGAAGACCGAGGGCGCGCTGAGCCCGCAGGCCTCCCTGGTGCAGGGCTCGCTCAACAAGCCGTGCCTCGGCGTTCCGGTGAAGGTCAACACGCAGTCGCTGGTCGGCGAGGTGGCCAACATCGGAGTCCAGGACGTCAACGTCCTGTCCAACCCGATGAACCAGCAGTGCGCCGAGAACTCCACCCAGGCCAAGGGCGACGAGTCCCTCTCGCACATCCTCAGCAACATCCCCGTCCTCTCCGGCAACCTCTCCACCGGCAGCTGACGCCCGCCCTCCGCGCGCCGGCCCCGGTTCCGCCCCCGCACCACGGGGGCGGGGCCGGGGCCGGCGGCCGTCAGGGGGCGTGCCCGTCCTCGCGGGCCCGGTGCGCCAGGTCGGTCTTGGTGTAGGCGGGGCGGCCCGCCTCCCGGTACTTCTCCTTCACCCGGTCCAGGTAGAACTTGGCCGTGTGGGGGCTGATGCCGGCACGGCGGGCCGTCGCCTTGAGGGTCAGCCCGGAGGCGTAGTACCGCAGCACCTCCAGCTCGCGGGGGGCCAGCCGGGGCCGGTCGCCGGCCGTGTCGTGGGCCCAGGCGAAGGCCAGTTCGGGCGAGTGGGCCGTGCCGCCGGCCGCCACGGTGGCGACGGCGTCGACGAGGGCCGGCAGGTCGTGGTCCTTGGTGAGGTAGCCGTCCGCGCCCGCGGCGACCGCCGAGACGATCCGGGACCGGTCCGCGACCGTGCTGATGACCAGGACCCGGGGGCCGGCCGCCCGAACCCGGCGCACGTTGTCCTCCGGTACGGAGCCGTCCCGCAGCACGAGGTCGAGGAGCACCACCTCGGCGGTGCGGCCCGGCCCGGCGAGGAGGTCCCCGACGGTGGGGACCGCGGCGAGCAGCCGCAGCCGGTCGGTACCGGCCAGCCAGGAGCGCAGGCCGTCCAGCAGCATCCGGTCGTCGTCGACGGCCGCCACGGTGACCGCGCCGGTCACCGCGCCGTCCACCCGCACCCCCGCAAACGAACCCCCCGGTGGTATACCCCCCTGAATGGGCGGGTACCGGGTGATCAGTTGATCTCGCTACGTTCAGGGCGTCAAGAAGGTCTTGAGACAGGAGAGATCACGTGACCGGCAAGTCTGTTCGGTGGGGCGGGGGCGGTCTGCTGGCCGCGCTCGCAGGCCTGTTCGTCCTGCTCCTCCCGGCGTCGGCCTCGGCGTCGGCCTCCGCTGACCCGGGGGTGCACTACACCACCAGCTTCCGCAGCGCCTACACGTACACCCTGAAGCCGCCGAGCGGGAAGTGCCTCGACATGCAGGGCGGCGGAGGGCCCGCGCCGGGGAAGGTCATCCAGACGTTCGACTGCAAGACCGCGCTGCACCAGCGGTTCACCTTCCACCAGGGCGGCAACGGCACCTTCGCGGTCGGCATCTTCGGCGTGTACTGCCTCACGCCGCAGGGCGGCGCGGCTCCCGGTGCGCCGCTCGTGGTGGGCACCGGCAGCGGCTGCGGCGTCTTCACCTGGCGCAACTCCCCGGTCGCCGGGGACCGCTGGGAGCTCGTCGAGGTGACCTCGGGCCAGTGCCTGCGGGACACCGGCCGGAGGTCCCCCGTGGTGCTGGGCGCCTGCGGGGCCGGCGAGTCCGCCTGGAGCCCCGTCTACGCGGGGGTCTACAACTACGACCGGTTCGGCCGGGCGGCCGCGGCCTGAACCCGGTGAACGGGGGCGGGGGGGGGGGGGGGGGGGGGGGGGGGGGGGGGGGGGGGGGGGGGGGGGGGGGGGGGGGGGGGGGGGGGGGGGGGGGGGGGGGGGGGGAAGAGG
>NZ_JBVIGV010000025.1:0-9362 GCF_055570615.1 Streptomyces sp. NPDC031121 | reverse complement strand
GGTGCCGTCGACGAGGTCCTTCGCCTCCTTCAGACCCAGTGAGGTCAGCTCACGCACTACCTTAATTACCTCCACCCCCTCCCCCCCCCCCCCCCCCACCCCCACCTCCCCCCCCCCCCCCCCCCCCCCCCCCCCCCCGCCCTGCCGTCCGGGGCCTGTGCCCAGGACGTCGTCAGCCGCGCTGGACGGCGGCCTTGCCGCCGGCCAGGTGCCATTCGCGGTTGAGCGAGCCGAGCGGGATGCGCCGTTCGAAGATCGGCGTGCCGAACAGCGACAGCTGGAGCTGGAGGTTGCCGCTCAGGTCGAAGCCGCCGTAGAGCGCCCAGGCACCGCTGACCGACGCCTTGCCGTCGCTGGAGGCGGCGGCCTTCACGTCGCCCTCGCCTCGCAGGTAGGGGGCGAACTCGGCGGAGACGCCGACGGCCCCGTACAGGCCGACGGCGGCCTCGGCTCCGAGCGCGGCCTTGACCTTGCCGGCGGCGGCGACCTCGGCGGTCACCGGCGTGCTCTCCACCTTCGAGGTGCTGACGGGGGTCCAGCCCTTGCCGGACGCATAGCTGCCGCCGACGCGGAAGTCGCCCTTGACGTCCTGCTTGACCTCCAGCGTGACGCGGCCGTCGGCCTCCACCTGGATGAAGCAGGTCAGGTCCAGGTTGACGACGACGGGCACCGGGCCGACCTGGATGACGGGCGCGCTGTGCAGCTTGGCGAACGGGATCCGCTTCGGGCCGCCGGTGGTCGCGGCCGCATGGCCCTTGAGGCTCCACTGGGAGGCCCAGTCGCCGCTCATGCCGAGGAACGCGCCGCGCGGGCCGGTGCCGCCGGAGCCGTCGTAGGCGAACTCGACGGTGGGCGCGAGCCGGACGAACCCGGACACCGAGGCGCCCGCGGAGACGGGGGCGCCCGGAGCCGTCTCGATGGGGGCGTTCACGTCGAGGCGCAGGTTGCCCAGCGGCAGCTTGGCGCCCTCCGGGCCGAACTTCAGGCCCTCGCTCTTGGCCCAGGAGAAGGTGACGCCCTTCATCAGCGGTTCGACCGTGACGGTGGACGGGTCGACGGGCACCTTGCCGTCGGCCTTGTCGTCGTTGAGGACGGCGGACAGCGTCGTCGGGGCGGTCTTGACCTCGGTGCCGCGGTCGGTCTTCCGGCCGACCTCGGTGACCTTCGCGAGGAGGCCGTCGGGGGCGCCGGGCACCGGGGCGCTGGCGATGACGTCGCCGACGGCGACCGGCTTGTCCGGCGCGGCGGAGCCGCTCGGGGAGCCGCCCGGCGACGGCGTGTTCTGCGCGGGGGCGGACCCCTTGGGGTCCTTCGAGGGGGCGGGCGCCTTCGGCGCCGGTGCTATGACGGCCTTTCCGGTCGCCTTGTCGAAGGAGGCGACCTTCAGCGCGGCCTTCTCCGGGGTGCCCTTGCCGGCGCCGACGCGGGCCATGCCGGTGGAGGCGGGCTCGTCCTGCGGGGCCGCGGCGACCTCGAGCTGCTGCGTACCGTCGGCGACGGTGGCCGGGGCGGCGGGCAGTCCGAGGGAGGTGGGGGGAGCCGGGGCGGGCTGGGGTGCCGAGGAGCAGCCGGTGGCGGTCAGCGCCAGGGTCGTGAGGCCGGGGAGCAGGAGCCGTCTGGCGAGAATACGCACGTACGTGGGGCCTTCTGGTTGGGGGGAAATGCGCTACCTGCAAGTAACGTGCAGCGCATCCTGCCAGCCATGTCCATCGCAAACGCCGATATCCGGCCATCGTGGGCGTACCGGGAGATCGACGGCGCGTATCCCGGGCGCCGCCGTGCGTTACCTCCGGCCGGTCGCCGGAGGCGGCTGCGACGGGGCGTTCCCTTGCCGGACAAGGGAAATCCCGCCTCCGCCTGCCGCGGGAGATGCCGGGACGGGCGCGGTGGGGCGGGCGGGCAAGTCGGCGGGATCGGTTCTGCGGGTGGTCAGGAACACGGCCACCCCTGTCCGGAAGTGGTCGGTGCAGTCCCCGACCGGGTGCGGGCGGCGGCTCAGTCGCCGGGCAGGCGGGAGCGCAGCAGCAGGAGCGCCAGGTCGTCGGTCGCGGGCATCCGGCTGCGGGCGTGCCGTACCAGGTCGTCGGCGACGGCTTCGAGGGGCCGGTCCCCGGCGGTGCGGGCGAGGTGAGCCGCGGCGCCGGCGATGCTCTCCTCGATGTCGGTCCCGGGGCTCTCGACGAGCCCGTCGGTGTAGAGCGCGAGCAGGGATCCCGGTTCGAAGGGGATCTCGGCGGCGGTGTAGCCGGCGTCGGGGTCGATGCCGAGCAGCAGCCCGGGCGGGAGGGCGACGACCTCCGCGGTGCCGTCGGCACGGCGCAGCAGGGGCGGCGGGTGCCCGGCGGTGGCCAGGCGGGCCCGGTGGCGGCCGAGGTCGATGTGCGCGTACAGGCAGCTGGTGAACAGGCCGGGTTCCAGGTCGGTGAGCAGCCGGTTGGTGCGGGCCAGGACCTCGGCGGGCGGCGCGCCGGCCGAGGCGTGGACGGCGGTGCGGACCTGGCCCATCAGGGCGGCGGCTCCGACGTTGTGGCCCTGGACGTCGCCGATCGCGGCGGCGGCCGTCGTGGCGTCGATGTGGATCAGGTCGTAGAAGTCGCCGCCGATGTCCAGGCCGTGACCGGCGGGCAGGTAGCGGGCGGCGACCTCCAGGCGGGGGACGTGGGGCAGGTCGTGGGGCAGCAGCCCGGTCTGGAGGCTGCGGGCCAGCTGGTAGGCCGAGTCGTAGAGCCGGGCCCGCTCCAGGGCCTGGGCGATCAGGCCGGCGATCGACGTCAGGACGGCCTTCTCCCCCGCCGCGAAGGGCCGGGGGCGGGAGTACGCGAGGACGAGGCAGCCCACCGGCCGGTTCGAGGTGATGAGCGGGACGAAGCCCCAGGCGCGCATGCCGTCCTCGATGTCGGTGCCGGGGAAGGCGGCGAGCAGTTCGGCCGGGTTCTCGAAGAAGAGCGGGGTGCGGGTGCGGAGGACCTCGGTCGTCGCGCTCTCGGCGGTGACGGGCAGGCCGTCGTAGCGGGCCATGACCTCGTCCGTGTAGCCGCGGTGGCCGATGATCCGCAGCCGGCGCTCCTCCTCGACGAGCAGGGCCATGGCCTGGGCGCCCAGCGCGGGCACCAGCTGGTCGGCCGCCTTGTCGACGACGTCCTGGGCGTGCGCGGCCTCGGTGAGGATGGCCGCCAGGTGCATCAGCTGGTAGAGGGCGGTGGCGCGGCTCGGGCCGGGCGCCGCCCTCTCCTCCGGCCCGGCGCCCGGTGCCGCGGGGCGGGCGGGCGCCGCCGCGGGCGGCGGTTCGACGGCCGTGTCGGGGCCTAGGTCGCCCTGGGCGGCGGGCCCGTCGCCCGCGGTGATCCGGACGCTGATCCCCGAGTCGTCCGGGTGGAGGTCGAAGCGGACCCGGTGGCCGGCCGGGTGGACGGCGGTGAAGCTGCGCGGCAGCCGGCTCATCATGGCCGCCCGGTAGTGCTCCTCGATGGCGGGGGTGTCCATCCAGGGCAGGGCCTCCCACGGCAGCGCGCCGACGAGCCGCCGGACCGGGGAGCCGAGCAGGTCGGCCGCCTCCTGGGTGATGAAGGTGACTTTCCCGTTCAGGTCCAGTGCGCAGCTGCCCCCGGGCAGCCGCCGGATGAAGGCCATGGCGGCGGCCGCCTCGACGGGGCCCGGGGTGGGCGGCGGCCGCGGCGCCAGAATGACCGGGTGGGCGGCCGCGCGCACGGGGTGGCCCTCGTCGGCGGCCCGGCACAGGATGCCGGCCAGGCGCGCGCACCCGGCCGCGAGGGCCTGCCGTTCGCGCTCGGCGAGTTCGGGCCCGTGGGAGCCGGGCCACAGCATGACCAGCCCGGCGCCCTCCGCCGCTCCCGCGTCGGGGCCGCTGTCGAGCGGGGTGGCGGCGAGGGCGAAGCGGTAGGGGACGACGAGGCCGAGGCGCGGGTACCGGCTCGCCGTCTCCTCCTGGCCGCCCAGCCACACCAGCCGCCGCTCGCGGACGGCGTCGGCGACGGGGACGGGGTCCCGCAGCCCGACCCGGGACCAGTGGACGGCGAACTCGCGGGCCACGCCGATCGTCAGCGCCAGGTGCAGCATGCCCTGCTCGGGGGCCGGCAGGTAGAGCATGCCGATGGACGCGCCGGCCGCGGCGCGGAGGTCGAGCAGCGCCTCGCCCAGCCGGCGGTTGCCGGCACCGGAGTCCCGCGCCGGTGTGTCTCCCACGGGACCATGGTGGCCCAGGGCCGGCCGTTCGCGCGCTCCGGGCGCGGCCGGGAGGCGGGGCGGGGCGGGGGCGGCCGCCCCTCCCCTGCGGGGGCGGCCGTACGGGGACCCCGCCCGGTCAGGAGCGGGCGGCGAAGGCCTTAGTGAAGGCCAGCGGCTCCTGGAGGATGGAGGAGCAGGTGGCGTCGGCCTGGTTCTTGGCACCGCCGGGGCACTGCTTGTCCCGGGCCCCGGACCACATGGACAGCCACCCCAGGCCCTTGGCGCGGGCGAAGTCGGCGAGCTGTCCGGCGTCCTCGACGGTGAATATCTCGGTCACCACGTCGTTGACGCCGATCATCGGCGTCACGGCGACCTTCTTCCACGCGTCGCCGTCGGACAGCCCGAAGACGCCCTTGACCTGCGCCTGCGTCGCGGTGGCCGCCTGGATGGCGTAGGCGCCCATGTCGCCGCTGTACGCCGGTCCGTAGTCCATGGCCATGACGTTGACGGCGGAGACGGCCACGCCGTTGCGCTTGGCGTCGGCGAGGAGGTCGACGCCGGGCTGGGTCAGCCCTTCCGGCATGACGGGCAGGGTGAAGGAGACGTCGAGCCCCGGGTGCTTCTTCTGCAGGAGCGCGACGGCCTGGGCCCGACGGGTGTTGGCGGCCTTGTCGGGCAGGGCGGCGCCCTCCACGTCGAAGTCGGCCTTGGTGAGCCCGTACGCCTCGACGACCTTGCCGTAAGCGGCCGCCAGCTCGGCCGCGGAGGAGCAGGTGAGGGCGAGCTCGGAGCCGGCGGCGCCGCCGAAGGACACGCGGACGTCGCCGCCCTTGGCGCGCAGGGCCGCGATCTGGGAGGCGACGCGGTCGGAGCCGAGGGCGGTGGTGCCGCCCCACATCGGGGTGCAGCCGCCGCCCGAGGTGACGAACGCCAGGTTGAACTCCTTGACGCCGGTCTGGTCGGCGGTGGCGAGGAGGTCGTACGCCGGGTACAGCGAGGTGTCCACGTACGGGGCGAAGCGGGCGCCCGTGCCGCCGGGCGGGCGGCCGGTGGAGGTGGCGGTGGGCTTCGGTGCAGGCGTGGTGGGCGAGGCCGTGGCCGTGGGCCCGGTCGTCGGCTGCGTGGTCGGGGCTGCGGTCGCGGTGGGGGCGGTGGTGGGGCGGCCGCTGGGGCTGGGCGCCGGACCGCCGCCGGGGCCGCACGTGACCTTGTTGATCAGGCAGCCCGTGGGGTTGCCCGGGGCGCTCTGCGCCGAGGTGACGAACCCGACGGTGGTGGAGGCTCCGGGGCCGAGGCCCTCGGTGGCCCAGCGGGGCGGCTTGACGGTGACGCGGCTGCCGCTGACGGTCTGTTCGCCGTTCCAGAGGGAGGAGAGGGTCGTGCCGGCGGGCAGGTCGAACTCCAGGGTCCAGTCCTTCAGGGCGTCCCGTCCGGTGTTCGTGATGACGTACTGGCCGGTGTAGCCGGTGGACCAGCTGCTGGACCGGGTGAAGGCGGCGCCTGCGGACGCGGCCTGGGCGGTGCCGGTCAGGGCGATCGCGGTGCCGCCGACGGCTGCCGTGAGCGCGAGCGCGCCGGCCGCCTTGGCCTTGCCGCCGAGCCTGCGGCGGTGGGAGTTCCGGGTCATGTCTGCCTGCCTCATCGGTGCGGGGACGGGGGGACGGGGCAGCACGCTAGCGATCCGGAACCGGGCAGAACGCCCGTCCGGGCCCCGCCGCCCCGATCTTGAGGCGGGCTTAAGGAAGGGATCGGGGAGGGTTAACGGGGCGGGGGCGCCGGCCACGCACGGTAGGCGGCCGTGCACCCGTCAGGACGAAATCCCCAGGCTGATCCGTCCATCCCAGACGGCAGGAGGGGACGACCGCACCATGTGCCAGAGGGAGCCTGTGGGGCCCATGGGCCTCGTGGGGCTGGTGGGGCCGGTGGGACCTGCCGGAGGCGACGGCGCGGACGGCCAGGACGACTTGGACGGAATCCCGGGCGCGACGGGAGCCACGGGACGGCCCGGATCCCATGGGAGCCACCGGCCGCGCTGCCTGAAGCCGTCCCCACCGCTGGGCTGACGCCTCCCCGGGGCACCGCGGCCCCGTCCCTCCGTCCCGGCCCGCTCAGGTGCGGGCCGGGGCCGGTTCGGGATGGCTCGGCGGGCTCTGCCTCAGCTCGGCGAGCAGTTCGTTCCGCCCGGCCAGCATCTCGGTCAGGATGCGGCGCGCGGCCCGCAGCAGGTCCGCGACATCGCCGCCCGCCAGCGCGTACGTGACGGTGGAGCCCTCGCGGGTGGACACCACGATGCCCGAGCGCCGCAGGACGGCCAACTGCTGGGAGAGGTTGGACGCCTCGACGTCGATCTGGGCAAGCAGTTCCCGGACGGGCATGGGCCCGCTCTGCAGGAGTTCCAGGACCCGGATGCGGACCGGGTGGCCGAGCATCCGGAAGAACTCGGCCTTCGCCTGGTACAGCGGCACCTGCATACCCACGACGCTCCTGCTGCTCCTCGGACCGTTACCGGCCGCGCGCCCCGCCCGGGCACGGCCTCCCCACCATCGTCGCGTCCTGCCGGCCCGCGCGCCCCCGAAGTTGACCGGTTTCGGATGTGTGGACTTGAAGACTTCTTCAAGTCATGGGCATGCGTGGGCCGGTGGGCACGCGCCGCTAGAGCTCCAGTTCCGCCTCGATGCGGCGGAGCTGGTGGCGGGCCATCGCCAGGTTGGACTTGCCCTTGTCCAGCACCAGGTAGAGGAACAGGCCCGCGCCGGTGCGGCTGCGCAGCAGCCTGATCAGGTGGTACTGGCCGCCGAGTGTGATGAGCACGTCCTCCAGGTCGTCCTGGAGCCCCAGCATCTCCATGGTGCGGACCTTGGCCCGGATCACGTCCGTGTTGCCCGCCGCAGCGACCGTCAGGTCCAGGTCCTTGCCCCCGCCGAGGGTGCCCAGGGCCATACCGCTGGTGTAGTCCACCAGCGCCGCCCCCAGCGCACCGTCGATCGCGGTCATCGCTTCCTTCAGTGAAACTTCCACGTTGGCCATGGCCGTCCTCCGTACTGCTCTCGCCGTTCATGCGGCACCGGATCTTCCGTACCCGGACGCTACCGATCCTGCGGCGGCGTACGACCGGATCCGGGAATTCGGCTCAAACGCATCGCCCGTCGGGTACGGTGGGCGATTTTCCGAGCGGCCGTCAGGCCGCGAGCGCGGCCGGCTCGCCGAGACGGGCCGCGGCCGTCCGCCAGGCTTCGGTGACGGCCCTGTGTGCCTGCCGGGTACGGGCGGCGCTGTCACCGGTGAGGCCGACCGGCGCCCCGACGTGGACGTGCAGTCCGGGGCGGCGCAGCGGCGCTGTGGCCAGGCCCGCGATCTGCTTGGCCGCGCTGCCGGAGGTCACGCGCCGGGCTCCGGCCTGGCCCAGCGGGACGACGGGCGCGCCGGTGCGTTCGGCGAGCCGGGCGAGTCCGCTGCGGAAGGCGCCGGGCGCGGCCTCGCCGGCGTCCGGGCGGGTGGGGATGCCTCCTTCGGCGTACAGGAGGACGAGCCTGCCGCGTTCCAGTGCGGCTTCGGCCAGGTCCAGGGCGTCGGCGGCGCTGCGGTGGCCGCGGCGGACGGGGATGTGCCCCTCGCGGGCGAGGAGGGGGCCGAGGACGGGAATCCGCCACAGCCCGGCGGCGGCCATCACGACCGGTTCGGCTCCTAGGCGGCGCAGGGCGGCGAGGACGACGGCCGGGTCGGCGAGGGAGGTGTGGTTGGCGGCGATGATGCTGCCGGGCGCGAGGTCCGCCGCGGTGTGCGCGGTCACGGACAGGCGGCCGAACGCGGGCACGAGGGCGTCGGCGAGGCGGCTGAGCATGGCGGGTCTCCGTTCTCCACCGCGGTGTTCCCCACCGCGTTCCGGCCATGGTCGGCGGCGGGCCGCGTCCGGGGCATGGGCGGTCGTACTCAGGCCGGCCCGGCGCGCTACCCATCCGCGGCCGGCCGCACCGCGGCTTGTGCCCAGGCGGCGGGCGGGAGGGGCGCGGCTCTCCCGGGTGCGGGGTCGGACCGGGTGCTGCACTCTGGGCAGGGATCACCTTGCGCCCCCTCCGGGCGGCAGGTGGAAGCCGGAGGACCAGGACCTGTCGTCCGCGGGGCGCCGCGGGCGCGGCGCCCCGCGGACGACGGGACCCACGGCTATCGCCGGTCCTGGGCCGGCAGGAAGCGGGACTTCCATGGCTGAGCGATTGAAGCGGTCCGGGCTGGTCGGCGAACTGTCCGCCGAATTCGCCGGGACGATGATTCTCATCCTGTTCGGTTGCGGCGTCGTCGCCCAAGTCGTCGCCGGCGGGGCCCTGACGGATCCCCCGGGCGGCCTCGGCGACCACGACAGCATCGCCTGGGCGTGGGGCCTCGGCGTCACCCTCGGCGTGTACGTGGCGGCCCGCCTGAGCGGCGCGCACATCAACCCTGCGGTCACGGTGGCGCTCGCGGTCTTCAAGGGGTTCCCCTGGAAGAAGGTCGCCCCCTACGCCGTCGCACAGACGGCGGGCGCCTTCGTCGCCGCGCTGCTGGTGCGCTGGAACTACACCGAGGCCCTGGCCAAGGCGGACCCCGGCCACACCATCAAGACGCAGGGCGTCTTCTCCACCCTCCCCGCCAACGGCAACACGAACCTGCCGGTGTACGAGTGGGGGGCCTTCCGCGACCAGATCATCGGCACCGCGATCCTGATGCTGCTGGTCCTCGCGGTCACCGACCTGCTCAACACGCCGCCGGGCGCGAACCTGGCGCCGTTCATCATCGGCCTGATCGTCGTGGCGATCGGCATGGCCTGGGGCACCAACGCGGGCTACGCGATCAACCCGGCCCGCGACTTCGGCCCGCGGCTCGCGAGCTTCCTCACGGGCTACGGCGGGGCCTGGCGGGACCAGTACGGCAACTTGTACTTCTGGGTGCCGATCGTCGGACCGTTCATCGGAGCCGTCGTCGGCGGGGCCTTCTACAAGTTCCTCGTCGGCCGGTACCTGCCGACCGCCGAACCGGAGCCACCTGGACGCATGCCGGTCCCGGAGCAGTGACCCGGACCGGGGGGGGGGGGGGGGGGGGGGGGGGGGAGCGGGGGGGGGGGGGGGGGGGGGGGGGGGGGGGGGGGGGGGGGGGGGGGGGGGGGGGGGGGGGGGGGGGGGGGGGGGGGGGGGGGGGGGGGGGGG
>NZ_JBVIGV010000024.1:12189-52377 GCF_055570615.1 Streptomyces sp. NPDC031121 | reverse complement strand
GCCCCCGCCGCTGCCGCGCCCGCCGACGCTGCCGCCCCCGCCACCACTGCCGCCGGCACCCTCGCGCCCGCCGACGCCGACGCCGCTGCCGCCGCGCCGGCCGACGCGTCCGACGCGTAGCCGGGACGAACCGCTGCCGTCAGGCGGGGTGTACGGGCCGCAGCCGGGGGAGCCGGTGGAGGAGCCCGTGTACGCACAGCTCCCGGGCGGACCGCTGGACGGGCAACTGCGGGACGCGGCCGGGTGGGCCTCGGAGGACGTTGCCGGGGACGCGCCGACGGCCGCCGGCACGGGCCTCCCGACCCCAGCGGCCGCTCCTACGACATCCCCGCCCCGGCGGGGCAGCCGGTAGGGCGCTGGGTCCCGACACCGGGTCCCTCCCACTGTTCGGCTGACAGTGCTCGGCGCACGTCGGCCCGTCGCTCCCGAAGCGGGCGGCGGTCCGCCGGTTGCCTGGGCGAGGATGCGCGCGGTGCGGTCCCCGGGCCCGGTGACCCCCGACTTCGGCACACCAGGCGACGGTGCAGGGCGCCGCCAGGCTGGCGTCGCCACGGGATGCCGCGCAGGCGGGGGTGCGGCGGCTCGCCGAGCAGGCGGGTGGCGAGGACCAGTCGGCCGGACCGCGGACGGCTGCAAGTACGTCGTCCAGGTCCGGGCATCAGCGCCGTACCGGGGAAGCGCGCCTGACGGAGTGGTCGGTCGCGGTCAGGAGGTGGGAGGGCGTCCGCCCGCGGCTCGACGCTCCGCGTTCTGCTGCCACTCCCGGCCGATCGACCGCATCAGCGCCGGGTACACGCCCAGGTACCGGAAGGGTTTGATGCCGAGCATGTACAGGCGGCCAAGGCGGCCGTTGGGCTTGACCAGGACGGCCATCTGACCGCGGTGGCCGCCGTTTCCGTCCGGGACCCAGCCGATGTGCATCACGCCGTGCATGGTCTTGTTGGCGTACTCGGCGGCCCACTCCTGCTGTGTCTGGAAGACCGACGTGAAGGGCCCGGAGCTGAGTTCGGGGCCTCGCGGCCCCTGCCGCAGGTCGTCCGGCAGCCGGTCGCGCAGCGTCCCGGCCCGGCCGCCGACACCCGAGGCCGGATCGTCCCAGCCGAGCAGCGCTCCGAGCTTCCAGCGCACCGCGAACAGGAAGCGGCCCACGGGGTTCCCGCCGTCCGGGCCGCCGTCGCCGTCCGCCATCTGCCGCACCAGGTGGTGCAGGTCGTCCGGGCCTCCGGGTGTCGGCAGCACCCACACGTCCTCGAGGCGGAAGTCGCCGGCGACTTCGTGGATCCGCCAGGGCCGCGAGGTGTGTTCGGTCGCGGGAAGGCGCAGCGCGTGCATGAGGAGGCCCCTTCTATACGGTGACGTATAGACGAAGCTTAACCCCGCGCATACGGCTCCGTATACTCCTCCCGGACGGTGAGAAGGGACACGGAAATGGGCGCGATCCGCACACCGCGGGACAAGTGGATCGAGGAGGGGCTGCGGGCGCTCGACGCCGGCGGGCCGGAGGCGGTCCGCATCGAGGTGCTCGCCCAGAGGCTGGGCGTCAGCAAGGGCGGTTTCTACGGCTACTTCCGCAACCGGGCCGCCCTGCTGGAGGAGATGCTGGACACCTGGGAGCGGGGTGTCGCGGAGGACGTCATCGAGCGGATCGAGCGCGACGGGGGCGACGCCCGTGAGCGGCTCGCGCGCCTCTTCGCGTTCGTGGGGTCGGCCGAGTCGCCCGTGACCGGCGCCGGGGTCGAGCTGGCCGTCCGGGACTGGGCCCGCCGCGACGAAGGCGTCGCCCTGCGGCTCCGCCGGGTCGACAACCGGCGCATGGACTACCTGCGCCACCTCTACAGCGCCTTCTGCGACGACGAGGACGATGTCGAGGCCCGCTGCCTGATCACCTTCTCCCTGCGCATCGGCGACCACCTGATCGCCGCCGACAACGGCCCGCGCGACCGCACAGAGGTCCTCGCGGCGGTCAGCAAGCGCCTGCTCACCTGACAGGCGTGTCGAAGCCCTCACGCCCCGACCCGCATGCCGCGTGCGTCGCGGCACAGAGCCGACTACGCGCCCCACGCGCGACATGTCCCACCCCTGGGCGGTGCCTTCGCCTGGAAGGCACGGGCACCTGCGCCAGAAGGCCGCACACAGTCCACCGCATCCGACCCGGAGCCCTGGGCGCGCGGGGCCACCACGGTTTCCGCGAGGCGGCGAGGGGCAAGCGGACGGCGGAGGTGGACATGAACACTCGTACCCTTTCGTACCCTTGGCGCACCAGGGCGCGTGGTGCGGCGAACAGTTCGGCGGTCGGCATCGCGGCACGGTGGGGCCTCGCCGCCAGGGGCGTCCTGTATGGGCTCGTCGGACTGATCGCCCTGCGGATCGCCTTCGGCGATTCGGGCGGGCAGGCCGACCGGGGCGGCGCGCTGGCCGAGCTGTCGGCTCAGCCACTGGGATCGGTCCTGCTGTGGGCCCTGGGGGCGGGTCTTGCCGGGATGGCCGTATGGCGCCTGTCGGAAGCCCTGTTCGGTGCCGCCGGCGAGGGCGGTCACAAGGCGGGCAAGCGCCTGGCGTCGGCGGCGCGCTGCGTCTTCTACGCGTTCGTCGCCTACTCGGTGCTGACGTTCGCCGCCGGCGAGAGCGGCAGCGGCTCCGGCGACCAGCAGTCCAAGGACGTCACCGCACGGGCACTGGAACTGACAGGCGGCCGGTGGCTGGTGGGCCTCGCCGGAGCCGGCATCGTCGTCGCCGGCGTGTGGATCGCCGGCCGCGCCGCGCTGCGCAAGTACCACAAGCACCTGAAGCTCGCCGCGATGTCCCGGAAGGAACGGCGGTTCACCGACCTCACGGGTGTCGTCGGGGGAGTGGCGCGCGGCGCCGTCTTCGCGGTCGTCGGCGTCTTCGTCACGCGCGCCGCCCTGGCCTACGAGCCGAACGAGGCCAAGGGCCTCGACGACGCCCTGCGCTCCTTCGCCGAGACGCCGACGGGCCCGTGGCTGCTGGCTCTCGTCGCCGCGGGCCTGGCGTTCTTCGGGCTCTTCTCCTTCGCGATGGCACGGTGGCGCCGGGTATGACCGGCTGCCGCCATGCCGGGAAAAGAGCCCGTGGCCGCCGACTCAGCCAGGACGGTGCTCGCGCAGGCGCGGCGGGACGGATGCCGTTGTCCAGGCAGGGGATGTAGCGGTTCATCGTGATGCAGGTCGACTGCCGCATCAACCAGCTGATCGGCCGCACCCGACGGTCCCCGTCACCAGCGGTCGGGACGACCCGCCCAAGACGCGGAAGTGCTTCCTTGACAGGCCAGTCCGTGCCGTCGATGCGGATGCCGGGCCGGCCGCGAGATCGAGCAGGTCCATCAGCCGACCTCCCGTCCGGCAGGGCCGCGGACCAGGGAGGGATCCGGTAGGGAGAGATGGGATGCGCGCGGGGCTCGGGGGCCACCGCGAGCGCCCGATGCCGCTGGTACCGGGCGGCGATGATCCGGGGGGAAGGGAGCGCCGGCCCTGGGGAGGGACGGCATTCATCATCCCATCAATCCATCCGGCTCCGGACGGCGGTCGCTTCTTCGGCTGCCCGGCGCGGCGCTCCTCGGCCGTTGCCTTGGCGTACAGCTCTTCCGCCTCCCCGGAAGAGACGCCCGGCCACACTCCGGCGCGCTCGATGCGCTCCGTGGCCCGGGCGCGGCGCTCCATCTCGCCCAAGTCCTCGCGGAGCCGGCGGACGACGTGCAGGACTTGCAGGGTGCGCGCCCACCGCCCGATCGCTACGACCTCGGCCTCGTCCCGGTGGCCGCCTACGATGTCGGCGTTCCCGTCACCTTGACCGGCAGTGAAAACGCCGGCGACGTCGGGCAGGTCACACGCCAGCGGAGTTCAGAAGGGTCCGGCCAGAGGGACTGATGGCGTGGCGGGCCGTCTTTCCCTCTCGGGTGAGGCTGGTGAGTCCCGCCTTGCGCAGCACACTCGCGTGTTCGCTGGCGCTCGCGGGGGAGATGCCGGCGTATGCCGCCAGTTGGGTGGTGGTGCATCCGGTGCGCTCGGCTATCACCCACAAGACCGTCGCGCGGGTGCGGCCGAGCAGCGCGTGCAGGGACAACGGGGCGTTGCCCAGGGTTCCGGCGGTGACGGCGGCCGGGGATGTGGTGGCGTGCACGCTGTCCCTGACGGGAAAGGTGATCCAGGGTTGGCCTTCGTCCGGGTGGTCGTAGGCCGGGTAGTGGGCGCCGAACACGGTCGGAACGAGGAGCAGCCCGCGTCCCGCGAGGTGGATGTCGCCATCGCGCTTGGAGGCCGTCGCCAGATGCAGCACTGGCGATGACCGGGGGATGTAGCGGGGGTTGAGCTCGCTCAGCAGGCGTTCGACGCCGTGCTCGGCCAACTGTCGCAGACGCAGGGCCCGGTCCGCGCTGGCGAGCTGTTCCATGCGAGGCCGGTACGGCGCGACGAGCATCTTGTGCGCCGTGTGCACGGCCTGGGCCAGACGGGGGACGAGCGAGGTGTCCTGTCTCAGCTGCCGCGCTGCTCGGGGCACGTGCTGAAGGCCCGCGACCCACCGCTCCAGATCCTCGGCAGCGCGGCGCGCCGGCGTCGAGCTGAGCCTTTCCCGGAAGTCGCCCGGACTCTCGGGGCGGCTCAGGTCCAGGAAATCCGCGGACGGCCCGAGCGCCGGGATGCAGCCTTCCGTGTACGTGGCGACGATGCGCCTGGAGGGCAGGGATGTGCCCGAGGCGGCGCGCCGCAGGGTCGCCTTGAGCGAGGGTCCGGGCCGGGACCGCCGAGGTCCTCGGGACAGGCCCTGTGCGCGCGTTGACCGAGTCGGGCGCCTGGGGCGACGGCGTTGTCAGTGCCCTGCGGCATGATCCTCGGCATGACGACTCTCCACGCCGATGAGGCGCTGTTCAGCATGTCCGGCCGCCCCGCGTACGAGGCTGCGCTCGAGCGGCTGCGCGCGGCCTCGCAGGCGTACTACGGCGGCAGCGACAGCCCGCTGGACGATGCCACCTATGACCGGCTGCGGTTGGCGGTCCTGGCCTGGGAGCAGGAGCACCCGGCGGAGGTGGCCGGTGATTCCCCCACCGGGCTGGTCGGGGACGGTGCGGCTCCGGCCGGTGACGTCGCGCACACCACGCGCCTGCTGAGCCTGGACAACGTCTTCGACGCCGACGGGCTGGTGGGGTGGGGGGCTTCCGTCGAGCGGCGGCTGGGCCGCGCGCCGGCGGGAGGGTTCACCGTCGAGCCGAAGATCGACGGCGCGGCCGTGGCCGCCCGCTACCGCGAGGGCCGACTGGTCCAGGTCATCACCCGGGGCGACGGCTCCCACGGCGAGGACGTCAGCCATGTCATCGGCCAGGTCGACGGCCTGCCCGAGCAGCTCGCGGCGCCGGTCACCGTCGAGGTGCGCGGCGAGGTGGCGTTCACGCAGGAGCAGTTCGAGACGGCGAACACCGTCCGCACCGCCCATGGCGCGCCGGTCTTCGCCAACCCCCGCAACGGCACCGCGGGCACGTTGCGGGCGAAGGACCGCCCGTACCGGCTCCGCATGACGTTCTGGGCGTACGGGGCGGTGGACCTGGACGGGCAGACGTTCCTGCCGGCCGGCGGAACGCACGCGGAGGTGCTGGCCGCCGTGGCCGCCGCCGGCGTGCGGACAACCGCGCACTCCCCGGCCGGGCTGCACGTGGTGGCGGATCTCGCCGGGGCGCAGCAGCGCATCGACGCGGTCGCGGCGATGCGGGCGGAGCTGCCCGTCGGCATCGACGGCGTGGTCGTCAAACTGAACGACACCGCCGAGCAGCGGTCGGCGGGTGTGGGGACGCGGTTCCCGTACTGGGCGATCGCCGTCAAGCTGCCCGCGGTGGAACGGCAGACGGTGCTGGAGGCGGTGGAGTGGGAAGTCGGCCGCACGGGGGTGCTCGCGCCGACCGCGATCCTCAGGCCCGTGCAGCTCGACGGCTCCACCGTCACCCGGGCCACCCTGCACAACCCCGCCGACATCCGCCGCCGCGACCTCCACATCGGCGACACCGTCACGGTGTACAAGGCCGGCGACATCATCCCGCGCGTCCAGGCGGCCGTGCCTGCGCTGCGTCCGGCCGGAGCCCTGCCGGTGCCTCTGCCGCAGGCGTGCCCCAACTGCGGCGGCGGGATCAGCAAGGCGCAGGAGCGGTGGCGGTGCGCCAAGGGCACGGCGTGCGCACTGCCGGCGCTTATCGGGTACGCCGCCGGGCGCGAGATGCTCGACATCGACGGGCTCGGCAGGACGTACGTGACGGCCCTGGTCGAGGCGGGCGACGTCACCGACGTCGCGGACCTCTTCACGCTCACCGTCGAGCAGCTGACCGCGGCGTCCGGCAGTGCCAAGCGGGGCATCAAGCTCGCCGAGCAGATCGCGGCCGCCAAGTCCCTTCCCCTCAGCCGCGTCTTCTGTGCGCTGGGCGTCCTCGGCACCGGGCGCAGCATGTCCCGGCGGATCGCCCGCCACTTCGGCACGATGGACGCGATCCGCGGCGCGGACGCGGCCGCGCTGCAGGAGGTCGAGGGCATCGGCCCGGAAAAGGCGCCCGTGATCGTCGAACAGGTCGCCGCGCTGGCACCGGTCATCGACAAGCTGATCGCAGCCGGCGTCAACATGACCGAACCGACAGCCCCGAAGGCACCCACCGGATCGACCGGTGCGAGGGCCGAATCGACGCCCGGTGAGGGTCCGCTGACCGGCAAGGTCGTCGTGGTCACCGGCAAGATGACCGGACCGCTGGAGGCGTATGGCCGGTCCGAGATGAACGCGCTGATCGAGCGGGCCGGCGGCCGCGCGGGCAGCAGTGTCAGTGCCAGGACGTCCATCCTGGTCGCCGCGCCGTCCGCGAACGGCAAGCCGAGCTCCAAGGCGGTCAAGGCCGCCGAACTCGGCGTGGAGGTCCTCACCCCGGAGACCTTCGCCGAGCTGGTCACGGCGTACCTGACCTGACGGGCGTGGCGAGAACGGCCGAACCGACCGGCGCCCGGAACAGATCGGCGGAAGACCACTCAGCGGAGGCGCAGGGGGCCGGCCGTGGCTCCTGCTCCGCCCGGCGGGCCAGGATCCCGGACCGAGGGCGCGCCGTTCGCTCATGCGCCGGGCCGCGCCGTCTGTCCGGCGCCGGGCGAGCCGCCTCTGACGGCGGGCCGGCCCCGTTGAGGGATCAGGCCGCGAGGTCGGCGCGGCGGGCGTACCGCAGTCCGGCGAGGTCGGCGTGGTAGAGCTCGCCGTCGTCGTTGTCGGCGACGGTTCCACGGGCGGGCCCGCCGCCACCCAGGCCGCGGAAGAAGGCCCGCAGGCCGTAGTACGGCTGGAGGGGCAGCCAGCACAGGCCGCACAGCCACCGGTACGCGGCGCGCCAGAAGCCGGGGCGCCGCCCGTCGGCGGCGCGGACCACGCGGATCCCGGTGAGGAGCTTGCCCGTGCTGGCCCCGAACAGGGCCGTCAGGACCACCTGGTTGAAGAAGGAGACGGCGGTGAGCACGGCGAGGGCCGTGAGCGGACGGCCTTCCTCACCGCGGGCCAGGACGTACGGGACGCTGATGGCGAGGGCGAGGTCCAGCGTGGCGGCGAGGAGCCGCCGCGTCTGGCCGGCGGGGTGCGGCACCCGCCGCGGCCGGGGGGCGTGGGGCGGCAGGCCGCCGTACGGCTGCCACGGCGGGCCCCGGTGGGGCGGGTACGGCTGGTACGGGTGGGAGGATTGGTGCGCCGAGTACGGCTGGTGTGGTGGGTACGGCTGGTTCGTCGGTGACGTGCTCATGCCCGTATTCTTGCCGCATTCACACGGGGCCGGATCCCCTCGCCCGCCACCCGCGGCCACCGCGGCGCGGATGGCCGACCCCGGCCCCTGGCCGCGCCCGCCGGCAGCTCCTGCGCTCTCGCTGTCCGGCCCCGCGACGCGAGGCCAGCCCCGCAATGCATTGTCATGGCCATGCCCTCCCCGGGTGTCCCGCCGCGCCCCGCGGCGGGCCCGGTGCCCGTTTCCGGGAGCAGTACCATCGGGCCGCCCAGCCCTCAGCGGGCCGCGGGCGGGGTGCGCGTTCGGGTCCGTGCCGGTGCTGAGCCGGTGGCGGCCGTAGGAACGGGGCGCCACCGCCGGCCCGCTCACGCTAGGCGTGGCAACAGGTGTGGCGCTATCGCCGGTTCGGGTGAGTCGCTGCTCCGGCCGGTTGCGGGCGCGCCCCGAGGGCGATGGCGGCGGCTGCCGCCGAAAGTGCAGAGAGCAGTGCGAACAGTGCGGGGTAGCCGCCGAGGGGTCCGGCCAGGACCGTTCCGGCGAAGGGGGCGAGGGCGGCGGCCGTGTGGGCCGGCGCACTGAGAAGTCCGGAGAGCCGGCCGTAGTGGGTGGTGCCCCAGCGGTCGGTGACGGCGGTGGCCTGGAGGAGGGTGAGGTTCCCCCGGATCACCCCGGCGAGGACGGACACTGCGACGAGCAGGGCGTACGGACCTGCCACGGTCGTGAGGGCAGCGGTGGTGAGGGCGCCGAGGGCGATCAGGGTGACGGTGCGGGCGGTGACGCCGAGGTGGCGGGCGAGCGTCGCGTACAGGGTGCGGCCGAGGGTCTGGCCCGCTCCGCCGAGGCCGAGGGCCCATGCGGCCTGGGTGGTGGTGTAACCGCGCTCGATCAGGAGGGGGACGAGACCGATGACGACCGCGTACATCGCGAACGCGGACAGGGTGAAGGTGGCAGCCAGCATCCCAAACGCCCGGCTGCGCACGACCTGTTCGTGGCCGCAGGCAACGTGCGCCGGGTTCGGCGGGGGCGGCGGCCAGGGGGCTTTCAGGACAAACGCGTGGGCCGGGACGGTCACGGCTGCGAGGATGCCCGCGAGGACCACGTACGTGGCGCGCCAGGACATGTGGTTCGCGAGAACTGCCGTCAAGGGTGCGAAGACCGTGGAAGCGAGCCCGCCGGCCAGGGTGACGATGGTCAGTGCGCGGACGTGGTCGGGGGCCCACCAGCGGGTGAGGGCGGCGAAGGCGGGCTGGTAGAGGATCGCGGCCATCGCCGCTCCCGCGAGCAGCCACCCTGCGAAGAAGACAGCCAGGTTGGGGGCGGCGGCCATCACCAGCAGGCTCAGCACGCCAAGGACGGAGCCCGCGGTCATCACGATGCGGGGCCCGCGGTGGTCCAGAACGCGCCCGACGTGGATGCCGGCGACGGCCGAAACGATGAGCGCGGCGGAGAACGCGGCGGTTGTTGCTCCCGTGCTCCAGCCGGTGTCGTCGGTGATGGCCGGATTGAGGACGAGGAAGGCGTAGTAGACGATGCCCCAGCTGGTGATCTGCGTGACGCACAGGGCGGGCAGCACGGCGCGTGGCCGCGACCGGACCCCCGTCCCGGTCGCGGCCACGCTGGCCTTTGTGTTCGGCATGCCGGTCAGCAGCCGCCCGACGTGGCGGGAGCCCCGATGGTGAGAACGGCTGGGGTCGCGCAGCACCCGCCACCGCTCTGCTCAGCCGCCTCCGGCTCGTCGAACAGGCCCGCCCCTCCGCACACCCCGGTTTCGGGGAGGGTGAGTTCGACGCGCTCGGCCGCTTCCTGGTCGCCGGCGAGGTGGGCAGCGATGGAGCGGACCTGCTCGTAGCCGGTCATGGCGAGGAAGGTGGGGGCGCGGCCGTAGGACTTCATGCCGACGAGGTAGACGTCCTTCTCCGGGTGGGAGAGCTCGTTCACGCCGTGCGGGTAGACGGTGCCGCAGGAATGCCGGTTCGGGTCGATCAGCGGCGCCAGCTCCACGGGAGCCTGCAAGCGCTCGTCGAGACCGAGGCGCAGCTCGTCCAGGAAGGACAGGTCGGGGCGGAAGCCGGTCAGGACGATCACCTCGTCGACCGCGTCCAGACGGCGGCCGTCCTCCCCGACGAGGACCACGCGGCCATCCCCGTCACGCTCGAAGGCGTCGGTACGGAAGCCGGTGACCGCGTCCGCGTACCCGCCGTCGACCGCTGCCTTGGCGGCCAGGCCCAGGGCGCCGCGGGCGGGGAGCTGGTCCGCCTCGCCGCCGCCGAAGGTCGAGCCCGAGATACCCCGGCGCAGGATCCAGGTGGCGTGCGTGTCAGTGCCGTCGTCGGCCTTGGCGAGGTCGGCGAGGTAGGCGAGTGCGGTGAAGGCGGAGGCGCCGGAGCCGATGACGGCGGTGCGCTTGCCCACGTACCGGGCGCGGATGGCGGGGTCCTTCAGGTCCGGGACGCGGTAGCTGATCCGGTCGGCGGCAGTCTTCTCCCCCAGGGCCTTGAGGCCGCTGCCGCCGGCGGGGCTGGGCGTGGACCAGGTGCCGGAGGCGTCGATGACCGCCCGGGCCAGGATCCGCTGTTCGTGACCGCTGGCGTTCTCGTAGTGGACGACGAAGGGCTGCGTGTCGCGGTCGGCGTCGACGATGCGGTCGCGGCCGGTGCGGGAGACGCCGGTGACGCGGGCGCCGTAGCGGACCTGCTCGCCCAGCACGTCGGCCAGGGGCTGGAGGTATAGCTCGGCCCAGTCTCCGCCGGAGGGGTAGGTGTCCTCGGCGGGCTTGACCCAGCCGGTCGGGGCGAGGAGCTTCTCGGCGGCCGGGTCGACGACCTCGCCCCAGCGGGAGAACAGCCGCACGTGCGCCCACTCGCGTACCGCTGCTCCGGCGATGGGGCCGGCTTCCAGGACGAGCAGGGTGATGCCGCGGTCGACGAGGTGGGCGGCGGCCGCGAGTCCGGTGGGGCCGGCCCCGATGACGACGACGGGCAGCTCGGTGGTGTTCTCGCTCATGACAGGTCTCCGGGTCTTTGTGCGGTGCGGGTGAGTGGCTGGGTGGGGCTCGGGTGGTCAGCAGCAGCCTGCGCCGGTGGTGACGGCTTCGCGCTTGGCCTGCGGGTCGCAGCAGGATCCGGCTGCTTCCGCGTCCTTGTTGGTGCCGCAGCAGGGGGAGGACTGGGCGGGCGCTGCCTTGGCGGCGGCGGGCTGTGCGGGGGCGGGGCCGCAACAAGGGGCTGCGGTCTCGGCGCGGTTGGGGCCAGCGGGGGTGACCTGCTCGTTCATGACGACTCCTCCGTGTTTCGACATTTGTCGATGGCTTGCACGGTCAGCATGACAGCTGTATCGATAGACGTCAACATAGACGTTCATCGATTTCATTCGGGGGTTGTGATGGAGCACGTGGAAGCCGTCGTCGTCGGCGGAGGCAGTCGGGACGACTGGCGGCCGCGCACGCGCTGGTCAGGGCCGGAGCGAAGCCCGTGGCGCTGGAGGTGTCGGACTGGGCGGCCGGCTCGTGGCCGCGGTACTACGGCAGCCTGACCCTGTTTTCCCCGGCCCGGTTCAGCGCGCTGCCCGGCCTTGCGTTCGGCGGGGATCCGGACCGCTACCCGCACCGCGACGAGGTCACCGGCTACGCCGAGGTGTTCGCCGGGCAGCGGGTCGTGGTGGTGGGTGCGGGAAAGTCCGCAGTCCAGGTTGCGGCCGAGCTCGCGCGCACCGGCCCGGACCGCGCTCGCGACCCGTGCCGGTGAAGTTCGCCCGCCGGCACCTCTGGGGCCGGGACCTGCATTTCTGGCTGACGCGCACGGGCCTGTACGCGGTTCCGCTCGGCCGGCTGCTGTGCACCCCGCCGGCCCAGCCTGTCCTGGACGACGGCCGCTGTCGCGCCGCGCTCGCCGCGGGCGTGCCTGAGCGGCGGCCGGTGTTCACCGGGCTGGACGGCGACACGGTCACGTGGGCGGACGGTATGTCCGGGCGGCCCGCCGCCTCGCCGCGCACTGGCCCGCCGGTGAGGCCCGTACTACCCGGTTGATTCGATATGTGTCAACATAGATGTATGTCGAATGCGAAGGTTCTGCCGCTCCTGGAGCCCGACGTCGTTGCGTGCTGCCCGCCGCTGACCGAGCGCCCCATGTCCGCCGACGAGGCCGAGACCGCCGCGAAGATGTTCAAGGCGCTCGGTGATCCCGTTCGGCTCCGCCTGTTCTCCGCCGTCGCCTCGCACGAGGGCGGCGAGGCGTGCGTGTGCGACATCTCCGACGTGGGGGTGTCCCAGCCGACGGTCTCCCATCACCTGAAGAAGCTGAGAGAGGCCGGGCTTCTGTCCTCCGAGCGCCGGGGCACGTGGGTGTACTACCGGGTCGAGCCCTCCGTCCTCGCCGCCATGGGCGCACTTTTGAACGGTGCCGTCCAGAAGGCGTAGAGCTCCTCCGAGCTGTGCCGGGCGTGGCCTCTTCATCGTTCATCGACTATCGCCGATGAACGATGAAGGAGCCTGTTCGTGCTCAGCGACGATGACGCCCGCATATATGCGGGCTGGTTCAAGGCCCTGGCCGACCCCACCCGCGTGCGCCTGCTGCACCTGCTGGCCGGCGAGGGCCGGGCGATGAGCGCGGGCGAGATCGTGGAGCGGGCCGAGGCCGGCCAGTCGACGGTCTCCCACCACCTCAAGATCCTGGCCGACGTGCGGTTCGTCCTGGCCGAGCGCCGGGGCACCTCCACCCTCTACACGGTCAACCGCACCTGCCGGAGCGTCTTCCCCCGCGCCGTAGCCGCGATCCTCGGCGAGGAGGCACCCGCCGGGGGCTGCTGAGATCCGCATCGCGGCGATGACGGCGGCGCACGCCAAGCAGGTGCTGGCGATCTACCAGGCCGGAATCGAGGAGGGCAACGCCACCTTCGAGACTCAGGAACCGGCCTGGGACGTCTTCGATGCCGGGAAGCTGCCCGCGCACCGGTTCGTCACTCTCGGCGACGAGGGCGCCCGGGTGCTGGGCTGGGTGGCAGCGAGCGCTGTCTCGGACCGGTGCCCGTACGCGGGCGCGGTCGAGCACTCCGCTTACGTCCACCGCGACGCCCGCGGCCGCGGCATCGCCGGCCGGCTCCTCGGGGCCCTGGTCGAGTCGACCGGGGCCGAGGGGATCCGGACGATCCAGTCCGGTATCTTCCCCGAAACGTCGCCAGCCTCGCCGTCCACGAGCGGGCCGGCTTCCGCATCATCGGAACACGCGAGCGCATCGGCCGCCACCACGGCGTCTGGCGCGACGTGGTCCTGCTGGAGCGCCGGAGCCCCCGGATCAGCTGATCTCGCCGTCCAGGGTGAGCTGGCCGCGGTGGAAGTCGAAGTGCCGGGTCGGATAGCGGTAGAGGTCGGCAAGGGTCATGAAGTCCTGGAAGAACGGGTCCCAGCGAACGGGAAAGTGCATTCCGCGGGCCAGGCCGGCATCGGATTCCGCCGCGAGCCGGCGGTGCAGGGAGCCGATGACCCGGTCGAACGCGGCGCCCGTGAGGCGTGGCCCGAAGACCTTCACCGCCCCGCACGGGCCGATGTGGTTGACCCAGTCGAACGGCACGATCGCGGCGTTCAGTGCCGTGGCGAAAGCCCTGCTGGCGCTGCGCGGCAGGCGCGCGAAGACGCGGATGAGGACCAGCAGCACCCGCACGACCAGGTAGCCGAAGAACATGTGCCACAGCAGCTGCTCGTTGGTCCACCGGGTCCCGATGGTGGGGCGGGCGAGGTCGGCTTTCGTGGCGTTGTCGAGCAGGGCGTGGAAGGACCGCCGGGCACGCTCGTACTCCGCAAACACGGCCTCCCGGTCGATCGCCATCTCGTCCACCCCTCGCCAGTCCACCGCGATGATTCCCGTCCGCGGGCGGTTTCAGGCGCCGAGGAACTCCGCGATCTCGCGGGCGGCTCCGCGTGCCGTACGGCCGACGCCGATGAGGGTGGCGGAGGCGGGGCCGATCCAGTCGCCGTAGCCGAGGAGGTGAATCCGCGGGTCGGCGACCGCGCGGGTGCCTTCGGTGGGGATCTGGCCGCCCTCGGTGCGCAGGCCCAGCGGGGCCAGGTGCGAGAGCGCGGGGCGGAAGCCCGTACACCAGATGATCGCGTCGCAGGGCCAGGTGCTGCCGTCGGCCCAGCGGGCTCCGCTGGCAGTCAGGCTGTCGAACATCCGGTGGTCCGGGATGAGTCCGGCGTCGCGGGCGGCTCGTACGGGCGGGACGGCGACGATGTCGCCGAGGTCGGAGATGCGCGGGCCGCCGGCCTGGACGCGCTGGGTGGCGAGGGTGAAGAGGGCGCTGCCGTCGATCTCGTCCGGGAGGTAGCGGGCCGGGCGCTGGGTGACCCAGCGGATGGTGGCGTGCGGGGCGAGGTCGGCGGCGACCTGGGCTCCGGAATTGCCGCCGCCCACGACGATGACGCGCTGGCCTGCATACTCCCAGGGGCTGCGGTAGTCCACCGTGTGGTGCTGGCGGCCCTGGAAGTGCTCACGGCCGGGGACGGCGGGCAGGAAGGGACGCCACCAGGTGCCGGTCGCGCTGATCACGACCCGGGCCGTGTAGGCGCCGGAGTCCGTTTCGACGTGCAGGAGCGGAGCCTGGTCGCGGACGGCCGCGACGCGGACGCCCCGCTGCATGGGGAGTTCGTACCGCTTCTCGTAGTCGGCGAGGTACTCCAGTACGTGCGCGACGTCCGGGAAGGGCTTGCCTTCCTGCTGGGGCATGAGGCGGCCGGGCAGGGAGGAGTAGGCGGCCGGGGAGAACAGGTGCAGCGAGTCCCAGGCGTGCTGCCAGGCCCCGCCCGGGGTGGCCTGGGCGTCGAGGATGGTGAAGTCGATTCCTGCCCGGCGCAGATAGTAGCCGGCGGCGAGCCCTGCCTGGCCGCCGCCGACCACCACCACATCAGCGTGCTGCGTCATGCCGCGGGCTTGTCCTGCCCGGTCTTGCCGCGCATGAAGATGACTGCCACCAACGCCAGACCCACCACGGCACCGATCAGCTGCATGGCGACGAAGCCGGCAACCGAGGACGGAGCGATGCCCGCGAAGGTGTCGGTGAACGCGCGGCCGATCGTGACCGCCGGGTTGGCGAAGGAGGTGGACGAGGTGAACCAGTAGGCGGCACCGATGTACGAGGCGACCGCGACGGGCGCGAAGCGCAGGCGGTCGGTGCGGGCGAGGCCGAAGATCAGCATGATCAGGCCCGCGGTGGCGACCACTTCGCCGAGGAGGAGGTTGCCGGCGGATCGGTCGTGGGTCGACCACTTCACCAGCGGCTCGCCGAACATCGCGTCCGCGAGGATCGCGCCCCCGATCGCGCCGGCGATCTGCGCGGGCACGTAGACGGCCAGCTCACGGGCGTTCACCCCGGCACCACCGCGGCGGGCGGTCCACCACTCGGACAGCGTGACGGCGGGGTTGAAGTGGGCCCCGGAGACCGGGCCGAGGAGGGCGATCAGGACGCCGAGGCCGAAGACCGTGGCGGTGGAGTTGGCCAGCAGCTGCAGTGCGACGTCGTCGGTGAGCTTCGTGGCCTGGATGCCGGAGCCGACCACGATCGCGACGAGGGCGGCGGTGCCGACCACCTCGGCGGCCGCGCGGGCGATGAGCGGGGTACGGGGCGGGGTCGCGCCGGGCGCGGGCTGCGGCGACGCCTCCGGGGTGGCTATGGCGTCGCTCGCGGCGGGCTCGGTGGCGGTCAAGGCAGGTTCTCCTCGGGCAGGTGAGGCAGCGGCGGGCGGGGCCGCCAGGACTTATGGGCAGGACCGCTTGAGGTGCGCCTCGGCGGTGGCACGCGCGGTCCGAGCGAGGTCGGCGAACTGACCGGCGAGAGCTTCGATGACCTCCGGGCGCAAGCGGTAGTAGGTGAACCGGCCGCAAGGCTCTGTCTCCACGACCCCGGCCTCTCTGAGCACCTTCAGGTGGTTGGAGAGGTTCGTCTGCTTTGCGCCCGTCTCCTCCACGAGGTGGGTGGTGCAGAGCGTTTCGCGGGCAAGAAGGGTCACGATCTGGAGCCTGAGCGGGTCGGCCAGAACCCGGATCAGATCAGTGTCGACTGACGTCATCATGTACTGATACTGTCACATCAGCCGGGCCTGACACCAGCCTGAGCTGACCTGCCGGCTCCTCGTCACCCAGGAAGAACGATGTCCTCCACGCCTGCCGCGTCCGTCCTCTTCGTCTGCATCCACAATGCCGGCCGCTCCCAGATGGCAGCCGGATTCCTGCGCCACCTCGCCGGGGACCGCGTCGAGGTCCGCTCCGCCGGCTCCGTGCCCGGTGAGCGGATCAACCCCTCCGCCGTCGCCGCCATGGCCGAGCTGGGCATCGACATCTCCGACCAGACGCCGAAGGTCCTCACCCCCGAGGCCGCGCAGGCGTCGGACTACATCATCACCATGGGTTGCGGGGATGCCTGCCCGTACTTCCCCGGCAAGACCTACCTCGACTGGCAGCTCGAAGACCCGGCCGGCCAGGGCGTAGAGGCCGTCCGCCCCATCCGCGACGAGATCAAGGGCCTCATCGAGGGCCTGATCGCCGAGATCGACGCCAAGGCCAAGGCCAAGGGCTGAAGCGACGCGGCCGAGACGACCATCGCGGCGGACGACGTACGCGACGTCATCGTCATAGCCTCCGGCCCCGCCGGATACACCGCCGCCCTCTACACCGCCCGCGGGCAGCTCAAGCCGCTGCTGTTTCGATCTTCGTCGGCGGCTACCTGACCACCACCACCGAGGTGCAGGCCGCGAAGCAGGCAGCCGAGCGCGAGGCCCGCCGGCCCGTCTGCACCGGCTGCGGTGCGAAGTTCACCGATGCCCGCTGGCAGGGGTGCAGCCGACGAACTGGGGAGCTGCAAGGGACTCCCACCCGCACCTGTGCGACAGCTGCAAGCGCGCGGCCGTCGCCGACGCCCACGAGGCCGACGACCGGCAGGAGCACCCCGATCCGCTTCCCGACGGGCAGAGCGGAAGCGCTTCGTGCGCTACGCCAGTCGCCCCCACTGCACGGAGTACAAGGCGGCGTTCACGGACGAGTGGTGGCAGGCCGTTGAGCGCACCGGCTGGTACGCCCTTCCTCAGGAACGCCGCCCGGCCCTGTGCGAGGACTGCGACCAGCGGCACGAGACTGACTGGGAGCAAAACTGGCCGGGAGCAAGCCCGGCCGGGAGCGATCCGCAGGGACCAGGAGCAGGACAGGCCGTGCCCGAGCAGAAGACCACCGGCTGGCTCTCACTCCTACTCCGCTGAGCTGGGCAAGCCGCCGGCGGGTGCAGGCAAGGCCCAAAGCCACCCTGGGCAAGCCCCGCGCAGTCGGCGGCGGGAAGCGGTCGCTGTTCCGGTCCGGCTGATCGGGTGGTGTGGCACGCAGTCACTGCCTGGAGTACAGGCGCCCGTCTGACCACAGCAGGTTCACACGTCCCCAACGCGCCGCCGCGCGCACATCAGGGAAGAAGCCCCGCCCCTGGTCGTTGGCGCTGGTGTTGCACAGCACCGGTACACCGCTGAGCTGCTCGTACTCGGTGAGCACGGCGGCCAGCAGCGGATTGTCGCGCTCGGTCACGGTCTGTAGCCGGGCTGTGCCGTCCAGGTGGACGACGGCCGGGATCCTCTCGTGCCAGCCGGGGCGCACCGCGTGGTCGAAGAGCATGTAGGGGTCCGGGCAGCCGGGAGAGAAGATCTCCGGTGCCCGGTGCTCCAGGCAGATCGGGGCGACGGGGCGGTAGGCGGCGCGGCCCTTGATGTCGTTGAGCTGGTCCTTCATCTTCGGATCGGTGGCGGGGGCGAGGATGCTGCGGCCGCCGAGCGCGCGGGGCCCCAACTCGGCGCGCCCGTCGAGGACCACGACCGGCTCCGCGGTCTCGTGGAGCACCTTGGCGAGTCCAGCGGCGTCGCACGGCTCCCAGGTCCAGCCCGCCAGTTCGGTCACCGGCAGCAGCCGGGGGCCGCGGAACACGTCCCAGTCCAGGGCAGTTCTGCCTTCCCGGCAGACCATCTCCGCGGCCGCTGTGCCGAGTGCGGCGCCAGAGTCGTTCGGAAAGGGCGGAATCCATACCTCGCTGAAGAGGCCGCTGGACCGAATCAGGCTGTTCCATTTGATGTTCAGGGCGCACCCGCCTGACAGGCACAGATTAGGGCTGCGCAAGTCCGACGCAAGCTGCGCCACGCGCTCTCGCAGCGCGGTCAGCAGCCGGGTGCCGAGGTAGCCCTGGAAGCTGGCGACGAAGTCGGCATCCGAGCCACCCGGCCACACCGCGGTCCGGTGCTCGCGGCACCAGTCGGCCAGGTGGATCCCGGTGTCGAAGGTGAGCGGAATGCGGTCCAGCCGGGTGTCGAAGACCCGGTAGACGTCCGGCTCGTCCCGCCCCAGGGCGGCGTACGCCATCGCCTTGCCCGCCACGTCGAGGTTCCGGGGCACGGCGGCGTTGCTGATGTCCTGCTCGCCGTGCTGTACCGGCGACGCGGAGCGGAAGGGGTCCCACTGGGCGCAGTAGTCGGCAAAAGCGTTGCCGTAGAGGGGGAAGAGGGGGCCCAGGCTCCGCACGCGGAAGGGGGCGCTGTCCACCCGGTACAGCCGCGGCACGGTGCCGCCGTCCCAGACCAGCGCCAGTGCGGACTCGTTGCGGGTGGCGAACGGGCTGGTGCAGTAGGCACCGAGCAGATGCTGTGTCACGTGGTGGTAGCTGGCGTACCGGACGGTACGGTCGCCGAGCGGCAGGCCGTCGAACTGGTAGCGGTGCAGCGGCCCCTTGGCGCCTGCGTCCGCCTCGGAGTACGGCGCGACCTGCAGTGCCACGGGCCGACCGTGATGCGTCAGCTCCCGCAGCACTGGGGCGGGCTCGCCCGGTGCCGCCATCCACCCGTCGACCACGACGGCGTCGAGGGCGGAGGCATCCACCCCCTGCCCGGCAAGGACGTCCTCTACGGCCTCCAGCCGGTCCAGGGGTTGGAAGCGCGGGTTGCCATGCAGTTTCTCCATCTCGATGCTGCACAACAGCGTGCCGTCCTCGATGACGGCGATTCCACCGTCGTGCGTCAGCTTGAGCCCACAGATCAGCACTGTTCACATCCTCTCTCCGGGGTGTCGCGTGTCCTGCCGGGCTGCCCGGCTTTTCCTGAGAACCTTTTTGCGACTGTTCGAAACTATCGGCTCGGATTGCCCGGACATGAGGGGAAACGCCGGTTCGTCGGACTGTCGACGCCCGAGACACTCGCAAGCAAGAAGGTGCACCCCGATATGACGACGAGTGATGTCACGCGCCTCTATGAGGCCTTTCCCTTCCCGTCTCCGGCGGAGGACGCCCCACTGATGGACATGATCGCCGAGCAACTCCCCTACGTTCTGCACGACTCGGAACTGGAGGACTGGGAGGTGCTCGATGCCGGATGCGGAACTGGATCCATCCTGCTGGCACTCGCCCGGCGTTACCCCCGCGCCCGGTTCACGGGGGTGGACGCTTGCCGCCGCTCCCTCGAGATCGCGAGGCGCGGCGCCGAGTGGTACGGGATCACCAACGTCGAGTTCGTGCACGGCGCCATGCCGGAACTGGACCTGCGGCGCCGGTTCGACCTTGTGATCTGCTGCGGGGTTCTGCACCATCTGCCCTCGCCGCGAGCCGGGCTGGAGTGGCTCACCGAACACATGGCGGACGACGGGCTGATCCATCTGTGGCTGTACGACGCCGTCGGCGAACACAGTCGGATGCTGGACCGGGAGCTTGCGCGGCTGCTCACGCCGTCCGGCCGCCCCGAGGACGGGATCGCCACCATCCGTGACCTCGGGCTCCAACTATCGCTCGCCGATTACGGCTTCCCCACAGGCTGGGCCGGTACCCCGCTCACCGCGGCCGAACAGGACGTCGCCGACGCCGACGCCTACCTCCACCCCGTGGTGCAGCCGATGCGCTTCGCCGACATGCCCGAGCTGTTCGCAGGCCTGCCCGTCACCTGGCTGGCAGCGGACCGCGTCTACCACCCCGGCGGCATCGGCCTCGTCGACCTCACCGGCCAGGAGGCGGATACGCCTGGTGGCCCGGAGTTCGTCCGCCCCGAGGAGCTCTTCGACAAGCCGGCCCTGCGGGATCGCATCCGGGCGCTGGGGAACCTCGACCGGCTGCGGGCGATCGAGCTGCGGCTGCGACCCACCGGTTTCGAGGTCCTGGCCGGCCGCGGCGCCGGACTCGACCGCTGCCTGCCGCGCGTCAAGGGCAATCTGCTGCCGCTCGACGACGGCCGGGAGCCCGGCGCACGCTGAGCGTCGATCCCGGCTCATGCGCCGCCGGTTGTCTTCAACAGAGCGAGGGTCTGGGCGGCGGCGCGGATGCCGGATTCGACGGCGCCGTCCATCCACAGCGCGTTGAAACTGGTGGAGGTGTCGCCTCCGGCGAAGGCGACGCACCCTTCGGAGGCGCTGATCGCGGACCCGTGGGTGGTGAGCCAGCCGGGGCGGTAGGCGATCCAGGTTCCGCGCGCGTAGGGGTCCTGGTTCCAGTCGTGGCTGTGCACCGCCTTGACGCGGGCCGTCGGCGCGTAGGCGGCCAAGGCCTTCTGCGCCCCGCCCAAGGTGTACAGGTCGGGGCAGGCCACCGGGTCGCCGAAGCCGGTGAGAAGGCTGCCCTGGTCGGTGACCCGTTCGGTGCGGATCCACTGGAACCCGTCCGGGGCGCCAGCGGCGAAGAAGGACGGCTCGGGCAGGCCGTCGGCCAGCAGCCAGACTTTGGCGAAGTGCCCGGCGTGCCCCTCGAAGGCGACGGCCTGCTTCGCGGGGTGCAGGGCCGGCTGGAAGTCGATGTCCTGCCAGCAGTTCAGCGGGGTGGCGACGATCGCGGTCCGGGCAAGGAACTGCTCCCCGGCCTCGGTGACGACCTCCACACGGCCGGCGATCTGCGCGACACGGCGCACGGGCGATGACAGGTGGACCTCGGCGCCGGCCTCGGCGATGAGGGCGTCCACGAGGGCCTTGGTGCCATCGCGGAAGCTGTCGAGGACGTCGAGGGCCAGCGTCTGCTGCGCGAACGGGGTGTACCGGGTGGCGATCTCACCGAGGAGGTACAAGGCGGAGATCTCGTCGGCGGGGGCACCGTAGTGCACCGACGCCTGCTGGCTGAGGGTGGCAAACGCTTCGGCGGACAGGCCGAGCGTGGCCAGATACTGGCGAACCGGCACGTCGAGGGGGCGCGTGCGGGCCGCGTCGTGGAGGTGTGGGCGAGTGGCCCGGGCGGTATCGGTGATGCGGCCGATGGCATCGTCGATCTCGGTACCGTAGCCGGGGGGCAGGGCCTGCGGATCGGTATGGCGGACGCCGTCGACGATCAGACTGCTGACGGTGGTGCTGGGGCTTTCGACGACGGGCAGCCCATAGCGCTCGGCCTCGGCGTAGATGTGGCGGAAGGTATCCCGTCGGCCCAGCCACATGCCGCCGAGGTCGACAAGTGTGCCGGTGCCGGGGAAGGTGCTGGTCCAGGTGCGCCCCCCAAGACGGTCGCGGGCTTCCAGCAGCACCACCGAGCGCCCTGCCGTGCCCAGTTCGCGGGCGGCGGTGGCGCCGGAGATCCCTCCGCCGATGATGATCACGTCGTGCACGTCTGCTCCTGAGGGTCGGTGGGGGTCTCGGTGTGCGCCGGAGTGCGGCTCGGGTGCCCGGCCGGGCGTCGGTGTGCTGCCTCGGCATGTACCTCTGCGGTGATCCGGTCCCACGCCAGTCGTACGTGCCGCTGCTCGGTGCCTGGTGCGCCGATGGCCATGCGCAGCAGGACCCGGCCGCCGACCTTGGTGTGGGTGAGGTACAGGTCGCCGGAGTCGTTCAGTCGCTGCATCACCCGCAGCGTGGCCGCGTCGGCCTCGGTATCGGGCAGCCCGGGCCAGAGCGGGCGGAAGCAGACCAGGCCCAGCGGGTGGTGCGGGTGCACGTGGAACGCCGGGTCGGCCTCGATCCACCCGGCCAGCTGCCGTGCCAGGCCGACGCCGCAGCGGATGTGCGCCCGCAGCCCCCGCGCCCCGTACCAGCGGATCACCGACCACAGCTTGAGCGCACGGAAGCGGCGGCCGAGCGGGATCTGCCAGTCACGGTAGTCGATCACCTCACCGGATGCGCTGGCCCGGTCGCGCAGGTACTCGGGGAGCACCGCGAGCGCACCCACCAGCGGTCCCCGGTCGGCCACCCACAGCGCGGTGCAGTCGAAGTTGGTGAGCATCCACTTGTGCGGGTTGGTGACGTAGGAGTCGGCGTACGGTGCCAGCCCGTCGTTGAGCCACCGCAGCTCCGGACACACCGCCGCAACGCCCGCATAGGCCGCGTCCACGTGCAGCCAGACGCCGTTGCGGCGGCACACCGCGCCGATCTCGGGCACCGGGTCGATCGCGGTCGTGGAGGTGGTACCGACGGTCGCGCACACCAACAGCGGTACGGCACCGCAGGCCCGGTCCTGGACGATCATCGTCTCCAGACGCGTCGGGTCCATCGCCAAGTTCTCCGGGCCGACGTCCACCACCCGCACGCCGGCCGCGCCGATGCCGCAGATCCGTGCGGCCTTTTCCAACGAGGAGTGGGTCTCAGAGCTGGTGTAGATCGTGTACCGCGCGGTGATACCGGCCCGGGCCGGCCTGCCCTCGCCCGCTCGGTGCAGCGCGGCCACGAGCGCCACCAGCGCGGCGCTGGAGGCCGAGTCCTGGATGACCCCGTTGCCCCGGAAGCTGTCCGGTAGTTCGAACAGTTCCACCAGCCAGTCCATGACACGGGTCTCAAGCTCGGTGCAGGCCGGGCTGGTCGCCCACAGCATGCCCTGAACGCCCAGCCCGGACGAGAGAAGGTCACCCAGAATCGCCGGGCCGCTGGCGTTGGCCGGGAAGTACGCGAAGAACGAAGGATGCTGCCAGTGCGTGATACCCGGCATCAGCACACGGTCCAGGTCCGCCATGACCCCCTCGAACCCCTCGCCGGCCTCCGGCGGGCTCTGCGGCAGAGCGTCCAGCACCTCACCCGGTGCGAGCTGAGACCGCACGGGGTACGACTCGGTCTTCTCTTGGTATGCGGCGATCCACTCGATCACCTGCCGGCCGTAACGGCGGAACTCGTCCGGCGTCATATGCCCGGGCACGACGCTGCTTTCCGACACCGTACTCCAATTGGCTCAGCGTGTATTTCCGTCCCGCCCTCCGTCGAAGGCTGGACCGTCTCCAGCGCCCCACCGCCCGGCGATCTCTCGATTGGCTGTGGGGCTCCAGTCAAGCAGGGATGTGCGAGTAGACAGAGCCTGCTGGCCAGATTTCATCCGATTCGGTCACCTGGCGAGGCGGCGGGTTCCCGGCGTGGGACCTTCCATCGAGAACGCCGAGCAGGAAATATCTTCGTACGCACGACCCTGAAATCCATGGAACGGGGATAGGACCAGCTATGAGTCGCGCGAATGAGCACCGCGTGATGCCCGCGGGGCGGCTCGACGAGCCGTGCGCCCGGCGCAGGCGGGAAATCTCGGAGGCGATCCGCAAGGAGGGCGGGATCAACTCGCACCCGGTGGTCTACAGCGCGGAGGAAGACCGGTTGTGGGGCGCGATGATGTCCGACCTCAGCCTTGTGCATCCCCGTGTCGCCAGTTCGCGCTACCTACAGGCCAGGGAACGACTGCCTCTGCCGGTCGCCCACGCCCCCAGGATCGACGACCTCGGGCGACGCCTGGGCAACCTCACGGGGTTCCGGCTGCTCCCGGTCGACGGGCTGGCCACGGCCGGGGACTTCTACGGGCGTTTCGCCGACGACCTCTTCTCGACGACCATGTACCTGCGCTGCCCCAGCCGACCCCGCTACAGCCCGGAGCCCGACATGCTGCACGAGCTCGTCGGGCATGTCGTGATGCTGGCCGACCCGCTGTTCGCCGATCTGTACCGGCTGTTCGGCAAAGCCGCGAACAACGCCACCTCCGCGCGGGAACTCCAGGAGATCAGCCAAGTCTTCTGGTTCACGATGGAGACAGGACTTGTACAAGAGGACGGCCGGGTCAAAGCCTACGGGGCGGCCCTCCTGTCATCGAGCGGAGAACTCGCCAAGCTCGACACGTGCCGGGTCGAGGAATTCTCCATCCAGGCAGTGATCGAATCAAACTACGATATCTCTACCTATCAGGGAAGGTTGTTCATCGCACAATCCGTCGACGAGATGGCTGACGAAGTCCGGTCCTTCTTGACGCGCGCTTGAAATCGAGACATCTTCGGGAAATGCTGAGGCGCCGGCGAAAGCGCATGTCTCGGACCCTCTACCCACTCACATTTCAGGAAGGCACTGGTGACCGATGGCCACGACGAATGTCGGAAGTCCGCCACACGGCAGCGGAGCCCAGGTTCACGACCCGGCCGCGGTGCGACTGGTGGAGATCACCCTGGGGTTCTGGACCGGGCAGGCCGTGGGCGCGTTCGCTCGACTCGGCATCGCGGACGCGTTCGCCGGTCAGCGCCGGACGGCGGACGATCTGGCGGCACGAACCGATTGTGACCCTCAAGCACTGCGCCGTCTGCTGAGATCGCTGACCGGTGTCGGGGTCGTCCAAGAGGTGTCGCCCGGCGTCTTCGCACTGGGCGAGCTGGGGCAGCACCTGCGCGCCGACCACCCCGAGTCCATGCGAGACCTCGCGGTGCTCCAGAGCGAGCCGTGGATGTGGCGGGTCTTCGAACAGCTCCAGCATGCGGTCGCCACCGGAGCGGCCCCCATCAAGAACGTCCTCGGGACTGACCACTACTGGACCTGGCTGCACGGCCGACCCGAGTCGCGGCAGGTGTTCGACGCCGGGATGGTGTCGGTGGCCAAGGCTCTCCAGATCCCCACCGCACTCTCCTACGACTACCGGGACGTACACCGGATCGTCGATATCGGTGGCGGCCTGGGGCAGGTGCTGACCTCCGTCCTCACCGCCCATCCCCATATCAGCGGCATCCTGTTCGACCAGCCGGCCACCGTCGCCGAAGCCCAGCGGGCGTTGGCGGGTGCCGGCCTGGCGGACCGCTGCTCCGTAGCCGGGGGTGACATGTTCGAGGCCGTACCCGAGGGCGGTGACACCTACCTGCTGTCGTTCGTATTGATGGACTGGGACGACGAGCGCGTCGGGCGACTGTTGCGCAACGTGGCGGCCGTGCTCCCCCCGCATGGGCGAGTCCTGGTCCTCGACTGCGTGGTGGACCACGACACCGACAGCGGACCGTCGGGGCACTCCTTCCACATGGGCCGCACAGTCGACCTGTTCCAGATGTGCATGGGCAGTGCCCGGGTCCGCAGCCGTGCGGAGTTCGAGAACCTCTACACGCGCGCGGGGCTGCGACTCCAGGCCCTCCATCTGCCTCAGGCACCGGTCAGCCTCATGGAGCTGACCGCAGTCTGAGAACGCGCTCCCTCGACCTCCCGCACTTGATAGAGGGCCGAGGGTCGCCCACAACCTCGTGTCACCGAATGCGTCGCGGAGTGCTACGTGGTTACATGCACCTGATGAACACACGTAGTGTTCGAACGGGCACGGAGCGTGTCTCCCGGTCCGCCCCCACACAGTCCCTGGAAAGGTTTCCCATGGTCGCCACCGCGATCCTGAACAAGTCCCACCGAGTCTTCGGCGCAATCGACGAGGACGGCAACGGCGTCATCGAGGCAGACGACTTCGATCGCATTGCCGAGCGCCTCATCCGCTCCTTCGACGAGACGTCGCCCGCTGCCGGCAAGGTCCGCAGCACCTACACCAAGTGCTGGCAGAGGCTCGCCGAGCTGGCCGACAGCGACGGCGACGGCCAGGTCACGCGGCAGGAGTTCGATGCCGTCTTCGGCGGAGCCCAGCACAACAAGTTCATGCAGGTCATCGAGGAGGCCCTCGACGCCGAGTTCGCCCTCGCGGACAGCGACGGCAACGGCGTCCTCGACCGTGACGAGGTGAGCCGCATGCTGCGCGCCTACGGCGTTCCGCAGCGGGACCTGGACCAGGCCATCGCGGCGCTGGACCAGAACGGCGACGGACGGGTGTCCCGCGACGAGTACCGCTCCGTCATGCGCGAGTACTACACCAGCGACAACCCCTCCGCGCCGAGCACGCCGCTCTTCGGCCGCGTCTGAGGCGGACCTGCTGACGTGAGATGCGGGCGCCCGCCCGGCCACAGCGCCGGGCGGGCGCCCGTACGTTCGACACCGGAACACCGACGGCAGACCTGCCGCCCCCACCCCCTCGTCAAAACCCATCCCTGGGCTTGGCCTCAAGGGGCGTCGTCACGCCTACTGGCGAAGGGCTTTCGTGTCCAATTCCGACGGTGAACCGCGCCGCCGTGGCCTCGTGCGGATGGCTGCGATCTCTCGGTTTTGTGACAGCGGGTTGGGGCAGTGGGGTTTGGTTTGTCGTTGCTGGTCGGTGGCGGTTTCGGGACTGTGGGGCCACTGAGATTCTTCAGCGTTCAGGCGGGCCGGGTTGGGTTGTCGGCGTGGCGTCGCTTGCCCGGTACGCCTATGTGTTTGGCTGATCGCTCGCAACCGGGCGGATACGGCACTCATCCATGTGGCTGGCAGACCGGGCGGCCTGTCGAGGCCTGCTGTATGCCAAGGACAAGGGTTCGGTGACTTCATGCTGGTAACCGTGGAAGACACGATCAGTCATCATCTTGCCCGGGCCGCGGTGCAGGCCCCGGCGGAGAAGGCGTTCACTTTCGTGGACTTCGGTACCGACCGTGAGGGAATTGCGACGTCTTTGACGTGGCGGGAGCTGGAGTTCCGTGTGCGGGCTCTCGCGGCGGCTTTGCGTCATGGTGGTGCGGCGGGGGAGCGGGTGGCTGTTGTGGGCCCGCAGAATTTGGATTACGTCGTTGGTTTCCTGGCGGCTGCGTGTGCCGGTGCGATCGCTGTTCCTCTTTTCCCTCCGACTTTGCCGGGGCATGCCGACAAACTGGCCGCTGCGCTGGCTGATGCCGACCCGGCGCTTGCTTTGACCAGTCCCGGCGCCCTCGACGCCGCGGAGAAGTTCTGCGCCAACCAAGTCGGCCTCCGTGTCCGTGTCACGACCGAGGAGGACCTTCTTGCCCTCCGGACGGCGCCGGATGCGCCGGCCGGCGCCCCGCCCCACCCCCACCCCCACCCCCACCCCCACCCCCACCCCCACCCCCATCCCCATCCCGAGGAGTGTGCCTATCTGCAGTACACCTCGGGCTCGACCCGTATGCCTTCGGGTGTGGAGATCACCCACAAGAACGTCTGTGCCAATGCCCGTCAGGCGTTGCAGGCATACGACATCCGTGCCGGACGCAACTGCACCGTGGGCTGGCTGCCTCTCTACCACGACATGGGGCTGGTCCTGGCGGTCGTGTTGCCTCTCGTTGGGGGTATCCCTTCCGTGTTCATGGACCCGCTGGCCTTCGTGCAGCAGCCCTTGCGCTGGCTGCGGCTGCTCAGCCGGTATCCCGGAGCACTCACCGCCGCCCCGAACTTCGCCTACGACTACTGCGCGCGTCGTGTCACCGACGAGGACCGCGCTGCTCTGTCTCTGGGGTCGGTCGCCGCCATGGTCAACGGAAGCGAACCCATCGCCGAGGCGACACTCAAGCGGTTCCAGCAGGCCTTTGCGTCCGCCGGTGCTACTCCCACCGCGATGCGCCCGTCCTACGGGCTGGCGGAGGCCACCGTTTTCGTGTCCGCGTCACCGGCCGGCGCCGAACCCACCGTCACTTCCTTCGACCGTGACGCGCTGGCCGCCGGCACCGCTCTCCCGGCCCGGCAAGCAGGTGGGGGCCGGCAGGCCGTCACCCGCCTGGTCGCATGCGGGCGGCCAGGCGGCCAGGAAGCAGCCGTCGTCGACCCCGCCAGCCACGTCCGCCTCCCCGACGGACGCGTGGGCGAGATCTGGCTGCGCGGCCCCAACATCGGACGCGGCTACTGGGGGAAACCCGAGCAGAGCCAGGCCGCCTTCCGCGCCACCCTCAACGACGACACCCCCGCCAAGGACAGGCAGCACTGGCTGCGCACCGGGGACCTCGGGGTGTGGTATGAGGGCCACCTCTACATCACCGGCCGTCTGAAGGACCTCGTGATCATCGACGGGGCCAACCACTACCCGCAGGACATCGAGCACACCGTCGAAAACGCCCACCCGGCGATCCGCCGCCACCACACTGCGGCGTTCTGCGTTCCCACCGACGACGGAGAACGCCTGGTCGTGGTGGCCGAACACGCCCGCGACCTCACCGAACCCCACAAGGTCTGCAACGAGGTGGCCCGCGCGGTGCGCGTGGCGGTGTCCGCCGGCCACGCCATCGCGGTGCACGACTTCGTCCTCGCCCCGCCCGGCACCGTGCCCCACACCACCAGCGGGAAGGTCGCTCGCGGCGCGTGCCGCAAGCACTACCTCCAGGGTGCCTGGATCCCCGACCCGTGTGTACAGAAAGAGACCGACGACGTATGAAGCAGCCAGGCGGACACCAGGAGCCGGCCGGGGGCAACGCCGGGGCCGACGTCTCCACCACGGACAGCCGCAGCGCAGTGGGCGCCGGCGCACTGCGCAGCGTCCTGGTGCGGCTGGTCTCGGATATCAGCGGCATCCCGCCCGGGGAACTCGATGACGCCCGGCCACTGGCGGAGTACGGCCTCACCTCCCGCGACGCCGTCGGACTGACCGGCGAACTGGAGAAGATCCTGGACCGGTCGCTGCCCGCCACGCTGTTGTGGGAGTACCCCACGATGGGGCAACTCCTCGCCGCGCTGACAAGCACCGACCGGCCCGGTGCCGCCCACCCGGCCCGGCCACAACCCCCCACCCCCGCCCCCGCCGCTGCCGCGCCCGCCGACGCTGCCGCCCCCGCCACCACTGCCGCCGGCACCCTCGCGCCCGCCGACGCCGACGCCGCTGCCGCCGCCACCATCCGCACCGCCGCCGGCGCGCCCGCCGCTGCCGCGCCCGCCGCTGCCCCTGCCGTCGACGCCGGCGCGCCCGTCGACGCCGGCGCGCCCGACGCCGCCGCTGCCGCGCCCGCCGGCGCCACCGCGCACACGGACACCGCTGCCGCTGCCGCTGCCGCGCCCGCCGAGGCTGCCGGCGCTGCCGCGCCCGCCGACGCTGCCGCCGCTGTCGACGCCGGCGCGCCCGTCGACGCCGGCGCGCCCGACGCCGCCGATACCGCGCCCGTCGGCGCCACCGTCCGCACCGACGCGCCCGCCGGCGCCACCGCGCACACGGACACCGCTGCCGCTGCCGCTGCCGCGCCCGCCGAGGCTGCCGCGCCCGCCGCCCCCGCGCCCGCGCTCGCGCCCGCCGCTGCCGCTGCCGCTGCCGCGCCCGCCGAGGCTGCCGCGCCCGCCGCCCCCGCGCCCGCGCCCGCGCCCGCCGCTGCCGCTGCCGCGCCCGCCGGCGCCACCGCGCACACGGACACCGCCGCCGCCGCTGCCGCTGCCGCTGCCGCTGCCGCTGCCGCGCCCGCCGAGGCTGCCGCGCCCGCCGCCCCCGCGCCCGCGCCCGCCGAGGCTGCCGGCGCTGCCGCGCCCGCCGAGGTTGCCGCCGCTGTCGACGCCGCTGCCGCGCCCGCCGGTGCCACCGCGCACACGGACACCGCTGCCGCGCCCGCGCCCGCGCCCGCCGAGGCTGCCGGCGCTGCCGCGCCCGCCGACGCCGCTGCCGCCGCCCCTGCGCCCGCCACCGCTGCCGCCGGTGCCACCGTCCGCACCGACGCCGGCGCGCCCGCCGCCCCCGCGCCCGCGCCCGCCGAGGCTGCCGCGCCCGCCGACGCTGCCACCGGCGCCGCCGTCCGCACCGACGCCGGCGCCACCGTCCGCACCGACGCGCCCGCCGGCGCCACCGCGCACACAGACACCGCTGCCGCTGCCGCCGCGCCCGCGCCCGCCGAGGCTGCCGCGCCCGCCGACGCTGCCACCGGCGCCGCCGTCCGCACCAACGCCGGCGCCACCGTCCGCACCGACGCGCCCGCCGGCGCCACCGCGCACACAGACACCGCCGCCGCCGCCGCTGCCGTCGCTGACGCCTGCGCCATCGCCGTGATCGGCATCGGATGCCGCCTACCCGGCAACATCCACGGACCGGATGCGTTCTGGGACCGACTGATCACCCGATACGACGCGGTCGGCCAGGTACCCGAGAAACGCTGGCCGAACTTCACCGGCACAGCACCCCAGGCCACCGCCCTGATGGAGTCCACCCCCCGGTGGGGCGCCTTCCTCGACGACATCGAGGGATTCGACGCAAAGTTCTTCGGCATCACACCCCCCGAGGCCGAAGCCATGGACCCCCAGCAACGACTGCTCCTCGAGGTCGTCTGCGAGGCACTCGACCACGCCGGCCTGTCCGCCCCCTTCCTGCAGACCACACCCACCGGCGTGTTCGTCGGCCTCAGCGCCCTCGAGTACGGGCATCTGACCACCTCGGACCCCACGCGGCTGACCGCGTGGACCAGCACGGGAGCCGCCGGCAGCATCGCCGCCAACCGCGTGTCCTACCAACTCGACCTCCGCGGCCCCAGCATCACCGTCGACACCGCCTGCTCCTCCTCCCTCGTGGCCGTGCACCTGGCCTGCCGCAGCCTGCGCAGCGGGGAATGCAGCACGGCACTGGCCGCGGGAGTCAACCTCCTTCTGTCTCCCGCCGTGACCGCCTCCCTCGGCCACGCCGGCGCACTGGCCGCGGACGGCAGGTGCAAGGCCTTCGACGCCGCGGCCGACGGAATCACCCGCGCAGAGGGCTGCGGCGTCGTCATCCTCAAACGACTCGCCGACGCCCACCGCGACGGCGACAGGGTGCTGGCCGTCATCAGGGGCACCGCCGTGAACCAGGACGGCCGCTCCGCGGGCCTGATGGCACCCAACCCCGCAGCGCAGCAGGCACTGCTGCGCGACGCCCTGCACGACGCACGCCTGCACCCCACCGACATCGACTACGTCGAGGCACACGGGACCGGCACCCTGCTGGGAGACCCCATCGAGGCCACCGCCCTGGGAGCGGTCATCGGCCGCGGCAGGCGGCCCGCACAGCCCCTGCTGATCGGATCGGTGAAGAGCAACCTCGGCCACCTGGAAGGCGCGGCCGGCATCATCGGCCTGATCAAGACCACCCTGGCCCTGCACCACGGCCGTATCCCCGCCAGCCTGCACTTCCACACCCCCAACCCCCACATCGACTTCACCGGCCTTCGCCTGCGCGTGGTCACCGAAACAACCCCCTGGCCCGCCACCGGCAACCGCCCCTCCCGCGCCGGCGTCTCGGCCTTCGGCTTCGGCGGCACCAACGCCCACGCCATCCTCGAGCAGGCACCCCCCACCAGCGCGCCGTCCACCAGCGTGCCGTCCACCAGCGCGGCCTCCGGCAGCGTGCCGTCCAGCAGCGTGCCGTCCACCAGCGCGGCCTTCGGCAGCGTGCCGTCCAGCAGCGTGCCGTCCACCGGCGCGGCCTTCGGCAGCGTGCCGTCCAGCAGCGTGCCGTCCACCGGCGCGGCCTTCGGCAGCGTGCCGTCCACCAGCGCGGCCTCCACCAGCGTGCCGTCCAGCAGCGTGCCGTCCATCGGCGCGGCCTCCGGCAGCGTGCCGTCCAGCAGCGCGGCCTCCGGCAGCGTGCCGTCCAGCAGCGCGCCCTACAGCAGCGTGCCGTCCACCGGCGCGGCCTCCACCAGCGTGCCGTCCGGCAGCGTGCCGTCCACCAGCGTGCCGTCCACCAGCGCGGCCTCCAGCAGCGTGCCGTCCAGCAGCGTGCCCCCCACCACCGCGCCCCCCACCACCGCGCCCCCCACCAGCCCGCCCCCCACCAGCGCGCCGTCCACCCCCACCGAAGACACACCAGCCACCCGCCCACACATCCTGGTGGTCTCCGCCCGCTCCGCGGACCGGCTCCCCGACGTCGCCGCAACCCTGTCGCGATGGATGGCATCAGGCAACGCACCCGCTCTGGGCGACATCGCCCACACCCTCGCCTCGCACCGCCGCGGCCCATCCGTGGCCGCCGTCATCGCCCGGACCCACACCGACGCAGCCGCCGCCCTGGCCGCGCTGGCCCGCGGCGAGACCGTACCCGGCCTGGTCGCCCCGTGCACCGACGCACAAGCCGCGCAACCCCCCACACCCAAGCAGCCGGTCTTCGTCTTCTCCGGATACGGATCACAATGGGAGGGCATGGGACGGCGCCTGCTCGCCCAGGACGCCCTCTTCGCCACCCACGTCCGCGCGCTCGACCCACACTTCACCGCCGAGACCGGCTCCTCCCTGACCGACATGATCACCTCCGAGTCCACCGGGACCATCGACCGGGTCCAGCCACTGATCTTCGGACTCCAGGTCGCCCTGGCACGGACCATGCAGGACCACGGCGTCCAACCCGCCGCCGTCATCGGCCACTCCATGGGCGAAGTCGCAGCCGCCGTGATCGCCGGCGCTCTCCACGACCGCGACGCCGTACGCGTCATCACCCGCCGCTCCACCCACCTGGCCACCATCGAAGCCGAAAAAACCGGCGCGATGGCCGCAGTGGAACTCCCCGCCCCCACACGCACAGCCGTCCTCAGCCGCTTCCCCGGAGTCGAGGTCGCCGTCCACTCCTCCCCCCACCGCTGCACCGTGGCCGGCCCCGCCCAACCAGTCCGCGACCTCGTCGACGAACTGACCGGGCAAGGCGCACTCGCCCGGCTCCTCGACCTGGACGGAGCCGCCCACACCGCCCTGGTCGACCCCATCCTGACACCCCTGCGCCAAGACCTCACCGACCTGCGCCCCCACCCACCCGCCACACCCTGGTACAGCACCGTCCTCGACGACCCCCGCGCCGACACACCAGCCGACACCGCCTACTGGTGCGCCAACGTCCGCCGCCCCGTACGCCTGCAACAAGCAGTGACAGCAGCCGCCGAGGACGGCCACACCCTCTTCCTGGAAATCTCCCCCCACCCCATCGCCGTCGTCCCGATCACCGAAAGCCTGCAAGCCACCCCGGCCGGCGACCAGGCACTGATCATCCCGACCCTGCACAAGAACACCGACGACGCCGTCCACCTACACGCAGCACTGGCACAACTCCACTTCGCCGGCGTACCGCTGGACACCCACCTGTGGCCCGCCGGTGCACGCACCGCCCTGCCCAGCCCCCCCTGGCGCCACGAACGGTTCTGGTTCACCCGCCCCGCCCCCACACCCCACCCAGGCAGCCACCCCCTCCTCGGAGCCCGCACCGACGACCCCCGCACCGGCGCCGTGCTGTGGCAGGCAGACATCGGCACCCACCGCCACGCCACCCGCGCCACCGTCCACGGCCGACCGGTACTGACCCTCCCCGAAGCCGCCGAACTGATGATCGAAGCCGGCCTGGACCTATGGGCCCAAGAGGGCCTCACCCACCTCGGCCTCGAAGACCTCCGCCTCCACCAATGGCTCCCCCTCTCCACCAGCACCCCCCTGACCACCGTATGGGAACCGGACTCCGCCACACACGGAACCCTCACCCTCCACGCCCGCGGCGCCGACACCGTGTGGCGCTGCTACGCCTCGGCCCGCATCACCCGAGACCCCGAACACCACCGCGAGCCCCTCCCCGAGCCGGAACCCGCACTCCTGCAGCACTACACCCCCGAAGAACTCCGGCCCTCCCACCACTCGCCCTACGCACCCCTCCTCGCCGCAATGCTGGCCGCGCAGGACGCCGCAGACACCCAACCGGCCGACGAGGGCGCACCCACCGTCCCGGTCGCCCTGGCATCCCTGCTCATCAAGGGCCCCGGCATCATCGACACCGGCTACGACATCACCTGCACCCCCCAAGACGACACCGGCCCCGACCAAGCCGGACTGCGGCACTGGCACCTCACCGCCCGAGGAGCCACCAGCACAGTCATCGCCCGCTCCCTGCAACTGCGGCCCGTCGAACCACACGAAGTCCCCCGATCCCTGGAGACGTGCACCTACGACATCCAGTGGGAAAAATCCCCCCTCCCCCTGCCGCTGCGACCCCTGCAGCGCGTCCTGCTCCTCACCGACGAACCCGACACCGCCGGCGCCGCCACCGCCTCCCTCCTGGCCGCCCTGGAAGCCGGCGGCATCCAGGCCACAGCCGCCCACGCCGCCCACGCCACCACCACCGACGGCGTACTCGAGACCTGGCTCACCACACCCCAGCCCGACCACAGCGCCGTCCTCCTCCTCTTCACCCAGCCCGAACACCACGACGACACCCACCCCCTGCACACCGCCGCACACCTGGCACGCCGCCTGGCCGACACCACCCACCGGCAACCGCCACGCCTGTGGATGGCCACCGTGCTGGCACAGGCCGCAGGCTCGACAAACCCCAAAACACCCCACCTCGCCTGCCTACGCGGCCTCGTACGGGCCCTCGCCCTGGAATGCCCCCAGCTGCGGGCCTCGCTGGTCGACATCGACAAACAGCCCGGGGCATTCGACGACCTCGTCCGCGAACTCACCGCCGACGGCGACGCAGACGAAGTCGCCTGGAGAGCCGGCACACGCCTCACCGCACGTCTGGCCCGAGCCGACCTCGCCGCCCTGCGCAACGACACCGTGCCCTTCACCCGCCCCGACGGCGCATACATCATCACCGGCGGACTGACCGGACTGGGCCTGGCCACCGCCACCCGGCTCGCCGAACAGGGCGCCGCACGCATCGTCTTGAACGGACGCCGCACCCCCACACCCCAAGCCGAAGCCCTCCTGGCCGAACTCCGCCGCCACAACACCTCCATCACCGTCGTCCAAGGAGACATCGCAGACCCTTCCACCGCCGCCGACCTGGTCCACGCCGCACTCGCCGACGGCCACACCCTGCGCGGCATCGCGCACTGCGCAGGCGTCCTGCACGACCGGCTCATCACCGACCTGGAACCGTCCGACATCGACGCAGTGCTGCGACCCAAAGCCAAGGGAGCCCAAAACCTCCACGCAGCCACCGCCGGCCACCACCTGGACTGGTGGGTGGCCTACAGCTCCGCCGCGGCACTCCTCGGCTCCCCCGGACAGTCCGCCTACGCGGCCGCCAACGCCTGGCTCGACGCCATGGCCCACCACCGCAGAGCCGAAGGCCTGCCCGCCACCTCCATCGCCTGGGGCCCCTTCGAGAACGTCGGCATGACAGCCAACAACCCCCTCCTGGCACTGGAACCCATCCAGATCAGCGAGGGAATGGACGTCCTGCAGGCACTGATCACCCGCAACTGCGCACACGTCGGCGTCGTCCACCTCGACACCCAGCGCGTACTGCAGGAGTTCCCCGGCCTGTCCGCCATCCCCTTCTTCTCCGACATCCTCCAAGACGCCCCACCCGCCGCCGACGACTGGGCCGGCCCCCACAACATCGCCGCGCTCGGCCCCTCAGCCCCAGACACCGTCTACGCACGCCTGCTCAGCAGAACCGCAGCCCTCATGGGCCTCACGGCCGCCGAACTCCCCGAGACCACCCCCCTGACCGATCTGGGCCTGGACTCCCTGGTAGCGGTACGCATCCGCAACACCATCCGCCAGGACTTCGGCATCGACCTGCCCGCCCCCCAGCTGCTGCGCGGCGCCAGCGCCCGCGACATCGGCCGCGCAGTCCTCGAACAACTCCAACTGCCCACCCCCGAACCCACCCCCCAACCCGCGGCCGGCCGCCGACCCAACCCCCCCCAGCCCACCCGCCCCCAGCCGCCCGCACCCGCGCTGCCGAGCTTCCTCACCCCCCGCGACGCCGCAGAGCGCCTCGTGGCCAGCTCCTGGGGCGAAGTCCTACACCAAAGCCCCACCGACATCCGCGAGGACTTCACCACCGCCGGCGGCGACCACAACACCGCCGCCGCCCTCGTCGACGCCATCCGCCGCCGCCTCGGCGGCCACACCGAACCGACCCTGACCCCCGACACCGTCCTGCAGCAGCGCACCGTCGCCGCCATCGCCGAACTGATCCGGCCCGCCGTCAACACCACAGGCAGGTCCGCACTGACCACCCTGCGCCCCCCTCTGCCCGGATCACAGCGCCCGCCCCTGTTCACCTTCCACCCCGCCGGCGGCCCGACCTCCGTCTACCTGCCCCTGACCCAACTGCTGCCGGCCGAACAGCCCGTATACGGCCTCGAACGCATCGACGAGCACAGCACCATGGAGGAAAAAGCGGCCCGCTACCGCACCCTCCTCCGCGACATCCAGCCCGAAGGGCCCTACCACCTCCTCGGCTGGTCCTTCGGAGGATGCCTCGCCTACGAAGTGGCACTCCAGTTCAAGGAAGAAGGAGAGAAGATCGGGTTCCTCGGCCTGATCGACACCATCCTGCCCCCCACCCAGCCGGAATCGCAGTCACCGAAGTTCCTCCTCCAGCGATTCGCCCGCTTCGCCGAATACATCGAAAAAACATACGGACACCACCTCGACCTGCCCTACGAAGAGCTCGCAGCCACCCCCGACCACCAGCAGATCGACGTCGTCATGCGCCTGGTCGCCGAAGCAGGACTCGACATGAGCCCCGCAATCATGGAGCACCAAAGGACCTCCTACATCGACGCCCGCGTCGGCGAACGCTACACCCCCCGCCCCCAGACGGGCCGCGTCGTCCTCTACCGCGCCAAGCAACCGCAGCAACTCACCACCGCCCTCGACCCCCGCTACCTCAGAAACGACGCCGACCTCGGCTGGGCCCCACTGTGCCCCGACCTCGAAATCGTCCCCGTCGACGGCGACCACCTGTCCGTCATCGACCCCCCCCACGTCCACACCATCGCCCAACACCTCACCCGGGCCATGGGACAGCCCACCCCCTAAACCGACACGAGCACCCCTCCCACGCAAGCCCCCGCCTGCACCCCAGACACCCCCCACCCCACCCCAGCCGACAACACCCACCCCCCACCACCCCGGCTGGGCTGTACGGGCCACTGCCCCCCGCCACAACGGGGTGTTGCCTGGTGGCGACCACCACGCTCCGCCATGCTCCCGCCTGTGTGGGACACCTTCAGGAAATACGCGAAACAACACCCCGTCTGCCTCCAACTCGCCACCGCCCTCCTCGCCACCGCCCTCCTCACCACCGAGGCACACGCCGCCGAACGCAACCCGGACGCCTACAACCACCCCCACCACGCCGAGGCCCGCGTCACCGGCGTGAACGTCATCACCGAGCAGATGCGCGACCTCACCGTCAGCTCTCCGGCCATGGGCACCTCCATCCCGGTCCGCATCCTTCTCCCCGCAAGCTTCCACCGAAAGCCGAAAGCCACCTTCCCGGTCGTCTACATGCTCCACGGCGGCAACGACGACTACACCTCCTGGACACGCGAGACAGACCTGGAAACCTTGGCGAAGGACTCCGAGGTACTGGTCGTCATGCCCGACGCCGGACGCAACGGCTACTACAGCGACTGGTTCGCCGGCAGCCCCCGCTGGGAGACCTTCCACACCCGCGAACTGGTCCGGCTCATGGAGAAGAAGTACCGCGCGAGCCGCTCACGAGCCGTCGTGGGCCTGTCCATGGGAGGCTTCGGCGCGCTCAACTACGCCGCGCACAACCGCGGGATGTTCCGCTACGCCGCCTCGATGAGCTCCTACGTCGACCTCAACGACCCGCTCGTGCGCCTGGAACTGGCACTGGGCACCAAAAAGGAGGGAATCGACATCAAAGACGTCTGGGGCGACCCGGTGCACAACGCCGACGTCTGGCAGGCCCACAACCCCTCCGCCATGCCGCGCGCCTTCCGCGGAACACGCCTGCACCTCTCCGCAGGCACCAGCGAGCCCGGACCGCTGGACAAGGGACGCCCCTCCGACGCCTTCCTGGTGAGCATGCTGGGCGAGGCACCACTGCCCGGACAGATCAGCAAGTTCGAGCGGTCCCTGCGCTCCGCGGGCGTCGACGTCACCACCCACCTCTACCGGCCGGGCACGCACTCCTGGCCCTACTGGCAGGCGGAGCTGCGCGGCATCTGGCCCTCGGTCGTGGAATCGATCAGGCAGTGACTCCATGCGGACAGTGGTGATCTTCGCCGCGGGATCCCGCGGCGATGTCCAACCCTGCCTGGCCCTGGGCCGAGCCCTGCTGCGACGCGGTGACACCGTCAGGATCCTCGCCAGCGCCCGCTACCGGCACCTGATCGCCGAGGCGGGCCTGGACCTCCACCCCCTCCCCGTCGACCCCGTCGAGATCATCGAGTCGGCCGAGGGACAAGAACTCCTCGCCGGGCGACGCAACCCGGTGGCGTTCATCCGCCACATGGACCGGGTCCTCAGGCCCCGCATGATGTCGATGCTGGCGCAGACGCAGGCCGGCGCGAAGGGAGCCGACCTCGTCCTGGCACCCACCTTCAGCTTCCTCGGCCTCCACCTGAGCCAATACCTCCACATCCCCCACGCCGTCATCCACTTCCAGCCGAGCCAGCCCACCAAGGCCTTCCCGCACCCCCTCGTCCCGGCTGCCCGGCTCCTGGGCGGCGCGGGCAACCGGCTCAGCTTCGGCGCCGTCGACCTCGGATCCTGGATGGCGTTCGGGCGGGCGGTCAACACATGGCGCACCCAAAGCCTGGGCCTGCCGCCGCTGACCCTGCCGGCCCTCTTCCGGCAGGTCCGCCACGCCCCCGTGCTGGGCGCGTTCAGCCCCACGATCGTGCCCCCGCCGCCCGACTGGGGACCCAACGTCCACATCACGGGCTACTGGCACCACGACCAGCCCCTGTGGAAACCCCCACGGCGACTGCTCGCCTTCCTGGCCCAAGGACCCCCACCCGTCTACGTGGGATTCGGCAGCATGACAACCGGCGACCCCCAGGCCACCGACACCCTGGTACGCCAGGCCCTGCGCCGGGCGAATCTGCGCGCGGTCCTGCCGGGGGACCCCGCCACCAGCGAGGGCGACATCCTGGTGGTGGGCGAGACCCCCCACGACTGGCTGTTCCCCAAGATGGCCGCCATCGTCCACCACGGCGGAGCCGGCACGACGGCCTCGGCCCTGCGCGCCGGAAAGCCCTCCCTCGTCTGCCCGTTCTTCGCAGACCAGCCGTACTGGGCCGCACGGGTGCACGAGCTCGGCGCGGGGCCGGCCCCCCTGCCGGCCGCTGAACTCACCGTCGCGGCCCTCACCCAGCGCCTCCTCGCCCTGACCCGGCACGCCGCCTACACGCACAGCGCGCGCAGACTCGGCCGGGCCCTGAGCAGCGAGGACGGAGTGGGCCGTGCCTGCCGGATCCTCAGCCGATGCGGAGCCGACCGCATGTGACCACCGGCTTCACCCAAGGCCCCTCCCGCGGCCGCACCGGTGGCCCGGCCGCAAGGAGGCCGGGCCAGAGGCCCTCCGGCGTGACGGACTGCGCATCCCGGTCGGGACGCTGGAGCGGGCCGGTGGGCCTGCAGCCCACCGGCCCGCTCCGCATCACGCGGCTGTGAGGTTCACTGAGCGGCGAGGGTGATCGTGCCGATGCCGCCTGCTCGTTGCTGGGCGGCCAGGGCCTCCTGGTAGGTGACGTACTGGCGGATCGTGCCGTCGGGCAGGTTCAACTGGTAGAGGACGGGGGTCTGCGGGGATGCCCCGCCACAGTTGCAGGCCATGTTCGTTCTCGTTTCGTCTCTCGGCGCTCGAGCGCCGCGGTAGCGGCCGTCGACGGGTTCGGCGCTGGTCAGTCCAGCCATCGGGAGGCCACACCCGCCAGGTAGGACAGGCTCAGGGCGGTTGTCGGTACCGTGAACCAGGCGCTGTCCGCCAGTGCGAGGGCGTAGGCGGTCACGGCAGCCGCGACCCATACGCTCGCGCACCATCCGCAACTGACCAGGTAGGCGGCCTTGGAGTCGTCGCCGAAGCGATCGGCGACCTGTGTTCTGAAGCCGGCCGCGAGCGTGTCCTTGGTGAGCAGGCGGGTGATGCGGCAAGCGGCGCCGAGGGCCAGCAGGAACACCGTCAGGCTCATGGAAGTCTCCCCTCAGCACATGGGTTTGTCGGCGGGCCGGGCGGCGTGTGTGCGCCCGCCGCTAGGCTTGGAGATCGGGTCGTCCCCCCGTCCTTGCACGACGGGGGGACGACCCTGCAGGGGAAGGCGATCGCCTGTCGGCGAAGGGTCAGCTCAGGCCGGCCGACGGACGGGTCCTGGCCGCGTGAGCGGTCACACCGGCAGGCAGGGCAGCAGCGGTCCGGTCGCCTGGACGGCGGTCCCCCCGACGGTGGCGGTGGCGGTGAAGCTGCCCGACAGGATCTGCTGCAGGGTCAGGTTCGTGTTGAGGGTCGCCGTGCCGGTGGCGTCGGTCACCGCCGTGCCCACCAGTTGCCCGCCCACGAAGAAGCTCACCGTCACACCCGCGGCCGCAGGCGAGACACGCGCCTTCAGCGTGGTCGCGAAGCTCGGCAGCGGGATCTGCAGGTTGAGCTGCCAGCAGGAGGGCAGCGTCTGCAGCGTCACGCCCGTCCCTCCCACGGTCACGTTGACGGTGATCGGGGCGGAGGAGACGTTGGTGCAGGAGCAGGCGGTGCCGGCGGCGGTGACCGTTGCCGTGACCGTGGCGGGTCCGGCGGTGGGGAAG
>NZ_JBVIGV010000024.1:0-12093 GCF_055570615.1 Streptomyces sp. NPDC031121 | reverse complement strand
GGCTGCCCGGCGACCACCGGCCCCAGCACCGGCAGCAGGATCACCGAGCAGGTCGACGGCTGGGTGACGTTGACGGTGATCGGGGCGGAGGAGACGTTGGTGCAGGAGCAGGCGGTGCCGGCGGCGGTGACCGTTGCCGTGACCGTGGCGGGTCCGGCGGTGGGGAAGGTCAGGGATCCGGTGGCGAGGCCCAGGGCGCTGGTGGTGACGGTGACGGGGGTTGCGCCGCCGCCGCTGAAGGTGACCGAGGCACCCGAGACGGGCAGGCCGTTGCACAGCACGAGGGCGGTCAGGCTGGTCGGCTGCCCGGCGACCACCGGCCCCAGCACCGGCAGCAGGATCACCGAGCAGGTCGACGGCTGGGTGACGGTGACGGTGATCGGGGCGGAGGAGACGCTGGTGCAGGAGCAGGCGGTGCCGGCGGCGGTGACCGTTGCCGTGACCGTGGCGGGTCCGGCGGTGGGGAAGGTCAGGGACCCGGTCGCGAGGCCCAGGGCATTGGTGGTGACGGTGACGGGGGTTGCGCCGCCGCCGCTGAAGGTGACCGAGGCACCCGAGACGGGCAGGCCCTCACACAGCACGAGGGCGGTCAGGCTGGTCGGCTGCCCGGCGACCACCGGCCCGACCACGGGCTGGATCACCACCGAGCAGGTCGACGGCTGGGTGACGTTGACGGTGATGGGGGCGGAGGAGACGTTGGTGCAGGAGCAGGCGGTGCCGGCGGCGGTGACCGTTGCCGTGACCGTGGCGGGTCCGGCCGTGGGGAAGGTCAGGGACCCGGTGGCGATGCCCAGGGCGTCGGTGGTGACGGTGACCGGGGTCGCGCCGCCGCCGCTGAAGGTGACCGAGGCACCCGAGACGGGCAGGCCCTCGCACAGCACGAGGGCGGTCAGGCTGGTCGGCTGCCCGACGACCACCGGCCCCGACACCGGCAGCAGGACCACCGAGCAGGTCGACGGCTCGGTGACGGTGACGGTGATCGGGGCGGAGGAGACGCTGGTGCAGGAGCAGGCGGTGCCGGCGGCGGTGACCGTTGCCGTGACCGTGGCGGGCCCGGCGGTGGGGAAGGTCAGGGACCCGGTCGCGAGGCCCAGGGCGTCGGTGGTGACGGTGACCGGGGTCGCGCCGCCGCCGCTGAAGGTGACCGAGGCACCCGAGACGGGCAGGCCCTCACACAGCACGACGGCGGTCAGGCTGGTCGGCTGCCCGACGACCACCGGACCGACCACGGGCAGCAGGACCACCAGGCAGGACGGCGGTGCGGGGACGGTGACGGTGATCGACGCGAAGGTGCACGCCGCGCAGGAGCCGGGTGCGGGGGTGAAGCTGACGTCCACCGTCTGACCCGCTGCCAGCGCGATCCCCAGATCGGTTGCCGCGACCACGCCGCTGACCACCGCGGCCGTGACCGTGGTCCCGTCCGGCAGGGTGTAGGTCAGGGTCCCGTTGACGGAAGTCAGGTCACCGCTGCAGGCCAGCGTGGTAGTGGCCGTCGTGGTCCCGACGCCGGGAGCGGACAGCGTCGTCGAGATCGTCCCGGCCGGCGCCGCAGTGACGGTCACGGTACCGCTCTCGGTCCCCACCCCGGCGCCGACGGCATCGAGGTAGGTCACCGTGACCGGCTGTGCGCCGGAGCCGACGGCCGTGAACGTCGCCGGGCCGGCGACGCCGGCGACCACCGGCAGCGTTTGGGGAGCGGCGTCCTCGTAGGTGAAGACGGCCGAAGCGGCGCCGACGGGGGCGCCGGTGGCGATGGCGGAGAAGGTCGAGCAAGCCGCCACCGTCGAAGGAATGATGATCACTGCCATGAGAGCAGCCCCTTTTTTTGCGGAGAGTGCGGTGTGGGCTGCCATACACGACCGCACTCACGGACGGTGCGGTTCACGCATTCAACTGCCGGGGTGCCCATGGACGTGGAAAACAATCCTCAAACAATCGCTTTCCTGCCGCCCCGACAGAGGATGGGCACCCCACAATCGGTTACTCCATTACAACCACACGAGCCAAATGCCGACCATATGCCGGATGGAGATTAACTCGAACGGTGTAATGCCCACCGCATCACCACACGCAGGGAACACAGCGGAACCTCGAGTCCCCTTGCGTTCCCGGGCGGCCGACCCCCCACGCCAGGCGGAACGCCTCCGCCGCTCCCACCCCCCCGCCCCCGCGCACAGCCGAAGGCCCGCAACCCCACGGGCGTCCAACCCAGGGGATGCGCCCGCGCCCGCGGGCGACCCGGCGACCCTCGAAGCCCGGGGCTTTCGCACCTGGCGATCGCACACGGCTCGCAGACCGCCCTCGGCCGGCCGCCGGTGCCCACAAGGCACCTTGCCGAAGACTTCGGCGTCACTGTCCACCCACACCGTGATGCCCTGGTCACGGCTGATGCGCCGGCTGTCGCGGGCGCGCAGGGCGCCGCCGGATCCGGTGCTGCGGGGCGCGGCCTTCGGCAGGCGCCGCCCGGCCGGGGCCGCCCCCGGCGTGTGGATCACCGTACGGCCTGCTTGCCTGCTGCCCGAGCCGGGCAGCGGGGGAGAAGCCGGAACGGCCCTTCGAGGCACCTCAGCGGACATCCGAGAGGTGAATGTCCGGCCCTGGACGGGCGTGAGGGCAAGCCCCCCGGTCAGCCCTCCGCTCCGCACCGGCTCACGCGACCCGCCCCCCGGGGAGGCAAACCGGCATCCGCACCAGCCTGCCAGCCCCCCGGCAGGGCCGGTTGCCGCAAGTCCGGAAACCCCAGGCCTTCGCGGCCCGGCCCGCGCACACCGAAAAGGGCCTCCTGCGGCTGCGCAGTACCGGAAAGCACAAACCCGCCCCGCACGAATATGGCTGAAAAACATCGAGCGGGACAGGCCGCCGGGGTAAACCCGAGGCCGGCAGCCGACGCCCGGCCGAGCCCGCCGAACGCTTTCACCTGAGGCGAAATGATTATCGCAGAGGGTTAGGCCATTCAGGTAGCAGTCCGCGGGCAAGTGTTGCCGCAATATGCCCCGCCACGCGATAACAGTTGCATCCAATGAGTGGCCGCCCGTCCTCTCCAGGGGAGTGAAAGCCCACCCTTCTGCGGTCCGGCCTCGTGCCGGACCGCAGAAAGGGCAGGCTGCCACAATGGGCACCCGGCGAGAGGAATTGGATCCGTCAGCCGGCGTCGGCCGGCGTCGGCTGACGCGCACATCCCCACCTCGACCGGCACGCCGCGATGCGTCGCCGCCCGGGCACCTGAGACCGGACCCGGGGCCGTGCTGGTCACCGCTCCGCGGCACCCTGCGGCACCGGCAACCGCCGCGGGCACCCCTTGTCTGCGACGAAGGCGTGCCCGCGGCCCGGGCGGCCTGACAGCGAAAAGGCCCGGCTTCCCCCTTTGCGATCTCTTGCGGGGGAAGCCGGGCCTTTTCGTTTCGGGGCGGTGGTGGGCGGCGGGCCTGGAGGGGCCTATGAGTTGACCTCGACCTCGATCTCTTTGATTTTGCCGCTGGTGCTTACGACTGCGCTGACGTTGCTGTCGCCGGGGACCGCGGCAGCACGAGCTGCCTTCACGAACTTCTCGATCTCGTCGAGGGTCATGTTCTTCTCTTCGCCGGTGCACTTCAGGGTCTTGGGCATGGGGCTCATGCTGAACCGGGGACCGGGCATCCCGCAGTCGTTCCGAACGGAAACGTGAACCGTGGGGACAGGGGTGCCAACGGCGTTGCTGAGGGTGAACCCGTGATGTCGTGGCCTTGTTCAGGCTGGTCCGATCGTCAGACCGGTCCCGGCGGGGCAGCTGCCCATGAGGCCGCCGCGGTACCTGGTGCCGCAGGCCTCGTCGGATGCGCCGGACGAGGTGTTCCGGGGGGTGCCCCAGTACGCGGGCGGCCCTCCGCCTTGCGATGCACGGCACCCGGCGACGCGGGCTCAACCGGCAGGACACGAAAGAGACGACCTGGTGCTGTGGCCGGGAAGGTTCACCGGGCCGCGGCGCCCGGCACGGCGCCTCGCGGCGTTGTCGGACCGCGCACGCACGCCCGGTACGCGCGGGCGGTCCTCCGCCTTGCGATGCACCGCGCCGGACACCCCGGCCCGGCAGGCCTTCCCGGCCACAGCACTAGCGGAGGTGTCGCTGCCCGTGCATCGCGTACGTGCGTCCGGAGATGTTGACGGTGTTGTTGATGTCGCCGACGGAGAAGTTGATCAGTCCGCCGCAGACGAGGAGACAGAATCCGGGGGCGGGCCCCGTCGGGGCGGACGTGATGTGGACGGTCGTGGTGTTGTTGGAGGCGTCGCACTCCGCGTTGCCGTTGTAGGCGGCGGTGATGCTGTGCGAGCCGGCGGTGGTGAACGTGGCGGTGTAGCTGGCCTGGCCGTTGGCGTGTACGGGCACGGTGCCGAGCAGGTCGCTGCCGTCGAAGAATGTCACGCCGAGTCCGCCGGCGGGGTCGCCGGGGCAGGCGACGGTGGCCACCAGCTGTACCGGGGTGCCCACCGCGGCGGGCTGCGGAGTGGCCGTCACCGTGGTGCTCGACGGTGCGGCCCAGGCGGGCGAGGCCGGTCCCAGTACGGCAGCCAGGGCTGTGACGACGACCAGTCTCGTTCTTCCTCGGGTGATCCTCACCGGTGCGACTCCTCGTTGTGTCGCGGGCCCGCGGGTTGCCGGCGCCGTGGAGCTTCACGTTATGGCGGCCTGTTCTGCCTTCCGGGAAGGCGGCGCCCACAAGTAGCCTGGTTGGATTACCGTCTGAACCGATCGTCGGACAGGTGGTGCGGGGGCGGCACCGGGGACTGTACGCGGTGGGCCGGGGTGCCGCGTTCTGCCGCTGTTCGGGTGTCAGATGCCGGGCGGGGTTTGGCGGGTGTAGGTCAGTGCGGGGCTGGTGCCGCCCGCGGTGGTGACGGTCACGGGGAGCGGGCCTGCGGGACCTGCGGGTGCGACGGCGGTGGCCTGTGTGTCGGACACGACGGTGAAGGGGGCGGCCGTTCCCCCGAAGGTGACGGCCTTGGTGGTGGCCAGGTTCGTGCCGGTGAGGGTCACCACGGTGCCCGCGGATGTCGGACCGGCGATCGGCACCAGTCCCGTCAGGGCGGGTGTGGCGACGTAGGTGAAGGCGGCGGGGTTGCTTGTGCCGCCCACGGTGGTCACCGTGATGGGTGAACTGCCTGTTCCCGGAGGGGCAGCGGCTGTGATCTGCGTCGCGGACACCACGGTGAAGGAGGCGGCGTTGGTGTTGCCGAACCGTACGGCAGTGGCATTGAGGAGATTGCTCCCGGCCAGTGTGACGACCGTGCCTCCGGCTGTCGGGCCCTGGGGGGGGTCGGCCTTGTTCAGGACGGGAGGCGCTGTGTAGAAGAAGGCGCCCGGGGCGCTGGTGCCCTGGGGCGTGGTGACGGTCACGGAGGCGGCTCCGGCGGCTCCGGCAGGGGTCACGGCGGTGATCTGGGTGGCCGAGTTCACCGTGAACGATGTCGCCGGCGCCCCGGCGAAGTGCACTGCCGTGGCCCCGGTGAACCCTGTTCCCGTGAGGGTGACGCCGGTGCCGCCCGACGTCGGGCCGCTGTCGGGCGCGATGTTGGTGACCACCGGCACCTGGGCCACCGCGTAGGTGAACGTCACCGCGTTGCTGGTGCCGGACGGGTGGACCACGGTCACCGCCACTGCACCCGCGGCGTGGGGCGGGCTCACCGCCGTGATCTGGGTGGCGGAGTTGACGGTGAAGGAGGTGGCGTTGGTGCCGGCGAACCGCACGGCGATGGACCCCGTCATTCCGGTGCCGGTGAGGGTGACGGTGGTACCCCCGGTGACGGGCCCTTGGGAGGGGTTGATGGTGCTGATCGTGGGGGGCATGAGGATGCTCCTACGGCGGCCTGGGCGAAGCCCGGGTCGACGCGGATGCCGGTCCGGCTCCGGGGGAACCGCCGCGTCTGTGGCTTCGGGCGGGTGGGGGTGTGCGCCGACTGCCGGTCTCGTGGCCGGTCGGCGGAGTGGGGCGGGGGGTGCCGCTCGGGCTGCCGCCCGGCGCAAGCGGGGCGGCAGCGTGGCCGAGGGTCAGATGCCGGGTGCCGCGACGTAGGTGAAGGCGCCGACGGCCGTGTCGGAGCCGGCCGGGTTGGTCACCACCACGTCGACGGTGCCGGTCCCGGGCGGGGTCACTGCCGAGACGGTGGTGGAGTTCACCACGGAGAACGGTGCCGGGTTGCCGTCGAAGGTGACCGAGTCGGTGCTGTCGAGGTTGGTGCCGGTGATGGTCACACCGGTACCGCCGGACTCCGGCCCGGAGGTCGGCGTGACAGCGGTCACCGCGGGGATGTCCACGTAGGTGTAGGACAGGCCGTTGTTCGTCCCGCCCGCGGTGGTCACGCTCACTCCGACGGGGCCCGCCGCCGTGCCTGCCGGCACGGTGACGGTCAGCTGGGTGTCGGAGAGGACCGTCGGCGTGGCGGTGTTGGCGCCGAAGGCCACACTGGTGGCCGTCGACAGCCCGACTCCGTTGAGCGTGACGGTGTTGCCGCCCGCGAGGGCGCCGGAGACCGGCTGGAGCGTGGACTTGAACGGGGCTCCGACGTAGAAGAACGGAATCGGGTTGCTCGTGCCGCCCGGGGTGGTCAGGGTCACCCCGACGCTGCCGGTGCCCGAGGGCGACACGGCGGTGACCTGGGTCGGCGAGACGTTGGTGACGTTGGTGGCGGGCTTGGTGCCGAAGGTGACGGCGGTGGTGCCGGACAGGTTCGTACCGGTGATGGTCACCAGTGTGCCGCCGCCGGTGGATCCCTGGTTCGGAGACATGGGCATGGAGAGACTCCTTGCTGACAGGACGGGGCCAGAGGACACAGCGGAACCGGGGGGCCGCCGGGTCGACCTGCGCGGAAGACCCTCACGGGAGGACGCCACGGCTGAACCGTGTCGCCGGGTCAACGCAGTTCCCCCGTAGGGGCACAACGGAAGAACCGGCAGGCACCGCCCTCTATCGTGATTCCCCGGCCATGGGATGGGCGGCCCACCGGTTCGCTGAGTCAAGTAACCCACAGCGCCATATCCCCGACAAGGCGTCAATCCCGGCACTCGGATGGCCGGCCACGCCACAGCGGGCGCTGGAATGCCACCGGCGTACGCCATCGGCCCCCGAGCCGTTCCGGGTTCGGCGGAGAGCTCGGCCGGGCCTGCGGGCGAGGGGGCAGAGCGCCCGGCGGGACCGGATTGCTCGCCACGGTGGGGTCGGTGCGAGGTCCGGTGAGCCTGTCACGGGCATGTTCGGATTCCGGTGTCACTGACGTGTGCCTACTGGTGCTGTCCAGGGCTGGTCTGTTCGGTCGCGGTGACATCCCTCCGGACGCCGCGGTGACATGAAGTCGCATCGGCTGGTGTCGTGTTTGCCGCGCCTCCTTCATTTCTCATCCTGGCCGCTTGGGGCCTCGGAGTCGTCCGTGAACGTGCGCGGCGCGTCGGCCTGGCGGCGCCGGTCACGGTCACCGTCAACGCTCCCTGAACACACCCACGTTGCCTGTGTCAAGCGCTCCGATTCGGGGTTGCACTCGTACATGTGTGTCTGCGTGTCTGCCATCTGTTGATGCGGAGCGCACCCGTACCGCGTCGCATCCTCGTGCACCTCGTGCCGGAGCCCTTCCGGAGAGCCCAGACCCCGGCCCCACCCCGCAGCCCGCTTCCCCGCGGGCCCGGGCCGGGGGCCGTTGCTGCACGCAAGGATGCCGCGGCAGGGCGGTCCTGCCCGCCCTGCCGCCGCTCTGGCGGACCGCGCCCCGGCATGACGGCACGGCAGACCTTCCCGAGCGGAGCCGGAGGCCCACTTCCCGGCAGGCCGCCGGCCCCTGGCGAACCGGCACGGCTCCGCCCCCCACCCCGTGTCCTGGGGCTGCGCCGCACCCCCTTGAGGGAAGGCTCCCTCGTGGATCCCGACGGCACCAGCATCAACATCGCTCCGTTCCCCCTCGCCCGCCACCGCCGAGTGGCAGCGCCGCTTCGTGGACGGCGTCCTCGCCACCGAGGGCGTCAACGTCCCCCGCGCGGTGCTCGAGCAGATCGCCCCGCTTGTCGACCAGCCCAAGTCGCTCATGTACTCCCCGCGCGCTCAGGAGGAGTCACCGGGCACAACACCAAGCACGTCGTGCAGCGCACCGGGGTGACGCCGCTTGAGGCGTGGCTGGCCGCCCCCCCCCGCCGAGATCCGGCCCGAGCCCACCCCGGCCGAGCCGTGTGCGTTCATGCCGTCCTTACCGGTCTGCTTGCGTCACCTGACGGAGCTGAAGACCGACGGCACCTTGTCGGCGGCCGCCGGCGTCGAGCTCGGCATGGTCTCCCTCGGCACTGCCAGGGCCCGGATCAACCAGGCCCTGTGGGAGCTCGCGCTGGTCGGACGCGGGAGCGGTCTGTCCTACGCCCGGATGAGCGCCTTCACCGGCATCCCCGAAGACGACCTGGCTCGACGAGCCGAGGACCACCACCGCCTCACGACCTGTCTGGTGGTTTGGTTGTTGTGGTTTTGGTGCGGGGCGGGGGGTGTGGTGGTTGGTGGTGAGGGTGTTGGGTTTGGTGCCTGTCATGTCCACCGCATGGTGATTGCCGATAGCTGCTCGATTTGTTCGGGGGTGAGTGTGGCGGCTCGGCTGCGCTGGTTGCTGATCCAGGTGCCCAGTTTGAGGTCTCGTTTTTCCTGGCTTTGGCTGTGGTTGCCGGTGGTGATGCGTTCGACGTGGCTTCTGGGTACTTGGAGGTGGCCTTCGCGTTGGTAGTACTGGCGGGCGGCGGTGTAGTTCAGTGCCCATTTGTCGGCTTGGGTACGGCGCGGCCTGGGCTTTTCCTCCTCGCCGGCGGGTGTGATCCCGAGGACCTGTTCGCACATCCACTGCTGCACGGTGGTGAGGTTGTCCCAGCCGAGCCGGACTGAGCGTACCCACCGTCCGAGGTCCTCGCCCTGGCGCAGGACCTCGCCCGCCTTGGTGGGCAGTGCCTCACCGGCGTCCTGGTGCATCCGCACCAGGTGGAAGGCGCGCTGCCACTCCACCGGCCAGGCCGGGCACCAGGCCGGGTCGATGTCTTCCAGTTGCTCGCGGCGCTGTGCGGGCAGCGTCCCGGCGCGGGCGTCGGATCGTGCGTTCTTCAGCCAGATGCCGGTTTTGTGGCCCCGGTGGACGGCGTCCAGCGGGGCCAGGAGGTGCCCGTTCTCCTCGGCCCACCCGCGCGCCGCGGTGAGCCCTTCCTCCCAGGCGACGTCATGGTGTGACCAGAGCATGCCCAGTGTTTCCAGCTGCCGGACGCGTTCGGCGTTCAGGCGACCGCGGGCGTGTCGATGGCGGGCGTCGGCGATCCATTGTCCGAGCGGGAAGCCTGCGAGCGAGGCCGGCCACCCCTCCCGCGCACCCTCGCTCTCCTCTTCGCCCCGGCCGTCGGCGTCCTGCTCCCGGCTGTCGGGCACGCGGTACGTGAACGGGATCTTCAGGCCGCCGTGGATCCGGGTGTAGATGGCGGCTGCCTCCACACCGCGCCGCCAGTGTTCCTTCTCGGGGTTGAGGATGCGCAGGCGGATGAACGCGGCGAGAGCGGCCGGGTCGCGGGGGGTGCTGAACTTCAGCAGCGCCTGCGCCGGCGCCGAGATGGGGGAGCCGTCTTCGTCCTCGGCGCGCTCTGCGTCCTGGCCCCCCTTACGGCTCTGGAAGGCCGTGGAGCGGCTGGGTGCCTGGGGCGCGGCCAGTGCTTCCACGACGCGGGTGTCATGCGCCCTGAGGGCTTCCAGGAGCTTGGCCAGGCCCTCGTAGGCCTTGCTCGTGAGCATGGTGTCCGCCGTCTCCCCGGGCCCGAGCAGGATCGGCACCACCAGCGAGGCCACCTTGCCCTCACCGGGCCGGATCCGCAGCGCCCGGCCGACAGCCTGGACCAGATCGGGCATGGATCCGCGCACGTCGGCGAAGTACACACTGTCGCAGTTCTGGATGTCGACGCCCTCGCCCAGGACCTTCGCCGACCCCAGGAAGCGCCTGCCCGCGTCCGAGCCGCCGGCGAACTCGTCCAGCACGCGGCGCCGGTGGGCCGGTGGGTGATCGCCGCAGAGCCAGTCGGCCCAGACCGCGCTCGGGTACAGCTCCGGGTCGTCCGCATGCAGCTGTGCTGCGACGTCGGGAAGCCCGGCCGCGAAGGCCTCGGCCTCCCTGACCAGGTGGTGGAAGACCAGCGTCCGGCCAAAGGACTCCTTTGCCGAAGCCTTCACCAGCGCCGCCTGAAGAGCCGCGAGCCGCGCCCCGCGCACCTCATCCGACCGGCCTCGGGCGCCCAGGACCTGCGCGGCACGGAGCCGGGTGTCGGTGATGTCCACGCACACCACCTGGTACGGCGCACAGATGCCCCGGTTGATCGCTTCGGACAGGGTCAGGGTGTAGCACCTGCTGCCGAACGGACTGTCCGGATCGTCCTCCATCGACGCGACCATCTCACCGGGTACACCCGGCTCCTGGCCGTCGTCCAGCTGCCACAGCCGGGGTGTGGCGGTCATGTACAGCCGCCGCAGTGCGGGGATGCGGGTGTTGTCGTGGACGACCGCCCAGGGCTTGCCGATCCGCCCCGAGGTCCGGTGCGCCTCGTCCACGACGACCAGATCCCAGCCGGGAAGGCCGGCCGCGTGAGCGAGCTCCAACGTGCCGAGGCCGAGCGAGGCGTACGTGGCGAACACCGTCACCCTGCCGAACGGCCGAACCCAGTCGACCAGCTCCTCCACCGCCGTAGTGTTCGGGAAGACCGCCTGATCCCCGCGCAGCGACGACACCCCGACCATCAGCCCCCTGCGGCCCCCCTCATGCCACTCGGCCTGAGTCTGCGTCAGCAGGTCCAGCGAGGGCACCAGCACCAGCACCCGGCCCGCCCCCAACTCCTCCGCGCTGCGCACAGCCACAAGAGTCTTGCCCGAGCCGGTCGCCATGACCACCTGCGTCCGCAGCCCCCGCTCGGGCACAGTCGACCGCGCCGGCAGGTCGAGCGCGCGCAGTACCGCATCGACGGCCTCGCGCTGGTGGGGACGGAGAGTCTTCGACACGTTCCGCTCCTTTGGCCCTGCGCGACGCGTCCGCCCGGGGGGAGCCTGAGGCAAGTTTAGATCTAGGTCTCATTTTGAAGCATACCGGAGGGGAGACCCTGCGCCCCCGATACCGTGCGTGCCGGCCAGGCCGGCACGCACATCTCCTCAGTGAAGGGCGCGGGGAAGGTACCGGCTGCACCCCACAGATACCCGCAGGGGGATACGACCTTCAGACGACCTCCGAACCGCATCACACCCTCAGCGGCCACGGCACCCCTCCGGGAGCAGAGCCCACACCGGGATCCCGTCAGGGCAGACGGCCTCCACAGTCTTCGGCCTGGATGGGTTCAAAAAGGCGGGGTGAGAGACTGCTGCGACGATTCGGGACTGGAGTCCAGCTTGGCCAGGCGCGCACGGATCGCACTGGGCTGGCGTGAGAAGAGCCGGGCGAGGGATTCCGCGTCGTGGCCCGAGGCATGGAGCTCGAGGAGTCGCTGGTCGTCCGTCTCGGTCCACTTCTGGTAGGCGTTGCCATGCCGCGTGCGGACCTGCGCCACGGTGTAGGCGCGGGTTTCCGGCTGCGGAGCAGCCCGCCGAGCACCGGCTGTGAACCTGACTTCTTTCAGCGAATCGAGAGGGAAAGAACCCACCTCCGTGCCCTGCAACCACAAAATGACGGAGCCGCCCTCAAACGTCATCACATCCGCCTGGACATCGACGACTCTGCGCATCACATCCGGATCGTTCGGATCAGGGACGAAGTCATTTAACCGCAAACGCACCTGAGGCCCAGTCATGTCAGTCATGAAAGCAGCGTGCCCGCTACCCGGCCAGCTGAGCAAACCCAGCAGCACACCCCCACGCTGCCGGCCGCTTTGGTGGTTGGAGCGAAGCGGAGACCACCAGGCGTGGCTTGCCACGCCCCGAGCCGCAACGCGGCTCGGCTCCATCCAGGCCCGCAACGCGGGCCTGTCTCTTGGTGGTTGGAGCGAAGCGGAGACCACCAGGCGTGGCTTGCCACGCCCCGAGCCGCAACGCGGCTCGGCTCCCTTGCCCGGCGCAACGCGCCGGGCTTCACTTCCTGGCGCGCAGCGCCAGG
>NZ_JBVIGV010000023.1:0-66027 GCF_055570615.1 Streptomyces sp. NPDC031121 | reverse complement strand
GGGGGACCCTGTGGGAGAGTAGGACGCCGCCGAACAATCATTGTGGGAAAGCCCCGCACCAGATCATGGTGCGGGGCTTTCCTGCGTTTCAGGGCGGAACGCCCGCCCTCACCATTCGGCGGGATAGCTTTTCAGGGACGTCGTGTCGAGGGACCATCGGCCGGCGGTGACGGTCTCACCGAAGGCATAGGGGACTTCCTTGCGGAAGCGGATCCCGTCGGGTCCCCGGGAAGGGTCGCTGTGGACCGTGACCGTCTTCCTGTCCTTCCGGGGATCCACCACGACGTACAGCGGTACCCCCATCTTGGGGTAGTCCAGCAGCTTGTCGCGGATGTCCGTCAGAGAGTTCGTCCGCGAGACGACCTCGACCACCAGCATGACGTCCCGAGAGTTCACGACCTTCGCGGTGTCGTCGACCTCCTCCTCCGCGATGACCATCAGGTCCGGGACCTTCGTCAACCCGGTCTCCGGGTCTCCCATGTTCGTGTCGCTCAGCGCGATGACCTCCGGGGTCTGCGCCTCGATCTGCCGACGCAGCCGGACCACGTTCAGGCCATGGGGAGCCGTCGGGCTCAGCATGGTGAGGAAGATCTGCCCCTCGGTGGTCTGCACCTTCCACTGGTCTTCCTGGTGCTCGGCCAGCGCCGCGAGCTCTTCCGCGAAGTCGTGCAGGCGGCGCATCTGCTCGGGGGTGAGGTCGGCCATCTGCTCCTCCAGGTGGGTGCCCGACCAGCGTATCCGCAGGGCATCAGGGATGCGTCTACGTTGGGGGCATGCGCTATGACCTCGTCATCTTCGACAACGACGGTGTGCTCGTCGACAGTGAGCCCGTCGCCAACACCATCCTGGCCGGCTACCTCACCGAGCTCGGGCACCCCACCTCGTACGAGGACTCCGTCCGCGACTACATGGGCGCGGCCGTGCACCGCGTCCACGACCTCGTCATGGAACGGACCGGGCAGCGGCTGCCGGACGACTTCGACGACACCCTGCACGCGCGCACCTTCGCCGCGTTCGCGCGCGAACTCGCCCCCGTCCCCGGCGTCGAGGACGTCCTCACCGCGCTCACCGCGCACGGCGCCCCGTACTGCCTCGCCTCCTCCGGCAGCCACGAGCGGATACGGGTCGGCCACCGGGCCGCGGGGCTCACCCGCTGGTTCGGTGACGGCGTCGTCTTCAGCGCCCAGGACGTCGGCCGGGGCAAGCCCGCCCCCGACCTCTTCCTGCACGCCGCCCGCACCATGGGCGTCCCGCCCGCGCGCTGCGTCGTCGTCGAGGACAGCCCGCTCGGCGTGCAGGCCGCCCGCGCCGCCGGCATGGACGTCTACGGGTTCACCGGCATGACGCCCGCCGAACGGCTCGCCGGCGCCACCGGCCACTTCGCCGACATGAAGGAACTCCTCCGCCTCCTCGAACTGCCCGTGTGAGATCCCTACCCACAGGTAGGGCCCGGCCGTACGCTGAGCCGCCATGACGGAGGATCTGCGGCTGCGGCGTGCGCGGGGCGCCCTCGGGTGGTGCTTCCTCGCCCAGGGCGCCGCCTTCGCCCTCCTCGTGACGCGGATCCCCGCGATCCAGGACCGGTACCGGATATCCGACGCGCTGCTGCCGGTCTTCCTCGCCGCCGTGCCGGTCCTCGCCGGCGCCGGCAGCGTCGCCGCCGGCCGCCTCGTCCGGAGCGTCGGGCCGGCCGCCGTGCTGCGGTGGTCGCAGCCGCTCGTCCTGCTCGCCCTCGTCGGCGTCGGCGCGGGCCGCACCCTGGGGCACGCGGCTGCCGCGCTCGCCGTGTTCGGGCTGGCCGTCGGGGCGCTCGACGCGTCCATGAACATGCTCGGCGTCAGCCTCCAGCACGCCTACGGCCGCAGCATCATGCTCGGCTTCCACGCCGCCTACAGCCTCGGCGGGATCGCCGGCGCGACCGCCGCCTGGGCCGCCGCCCACTGGCACCTCGGGCTGCCCGCCGCCTACCTCGCCGCGGCCGCCGTCCTCCTGCCCGCCGTCCTCGCCGCCGGCCCCTTCCACACCGCCGGCCGCCCCGCCCCGCCCCCCGCCGAGACACCGCACGGCGCCCCCGGGCCCCGCGGGTTCCGGCCGCTGCTGCCGCTCTGCCTCGTGATGACGTGCGCGTACATCGGGGACTCCACCGTCTCCAACTGGAGCGCCACCTACGTCCACGACGTCCTCGGCGGCTCCGAGCAGCTCGCGACGCTCCCCTACAACCTGTACACGGCCACCACGCTCGCCGGTCGGGCCGTCGGCGACCTCGGCGTGCGCCGCTTCGGCGCGGCGGCCGTCGTAAGGGCCGGGACGGTCCTCGCCGCCGGCGGGTTCGCGGTCGTCGCCGCGGCGCCCGGCCCCTGGGCCGGCATGGCCGGGTTCACGCTCCTCGGACTCGGGCTGTGCGTCATCGTCCCGCAGACCTTCGCGGCTGCCGGGCGGCTGTACCCGCAATCCTCCGACGCGGCCGTCGCACGGCTGAACATCTTCAACTACGCCGGATTCCTCATCGGTTCACCGCTCGTCGGTGTGCTCGGCAACGCCTGGAGCCACCGCGGGGCGATGCTCGTACCGGCCGCCCTGGTGCTGGTGACGCTGCTGTACGCCCGTTCGTTCGGCTCAAGCGGCGCCCTATACGGTGTCCCGCATGAGCAGCCGCGGGTTGGTGATGTGGGACGAGGCCGTGACCGGCTATGACTTCGGGCCGAGCCATCCGATGGACCCCGTGCGCCTGGCCCTGACCATGGGCCTCGTGCGCGCCTTCGGACTGGACCGCGACGTGGAGGTGCGGTCCGCGCCGCCCGCCGGCGACTCCACCCTGCGGCTCGTGCACCGGGAGGACTACATCGCCGCCGTCCGCGGCGCCTCCGCCGACCCCGGCAGCGCCGACGGGTCGTACGGGCTCGGCACCATCGACGACCCGGCGTTCCGCGGCATGCACGAGGCGTCCGCGCTCATCGCCGGGCAGTCCGTCGCGGCCGCCGAAGCCGTCTGGCGCGGCGAAGCCGCCCACGCCGTCAACTTCGCGGGCGGACTCCACCACGCCATGCCCGGCGGCGCCTCCGGGTTCTGCGTCTACAACGACGCCGCCCTCGCCATCGCCCGCCTCCTCGAACTCGGCGCCGAACGCGTCGCCTACGTCGACGTGGACGTCCACCACGGCGACGGCGTCCAGGCGGCGTTCTGGGACGACCCGCGGGTCCTGACCGTCTCCCTGCACGAACACCCCGCCACCCTCTTCCCCCAGACCGGCTGGCCCCAGGAGACCGGCGGCGCCCGCGCCGAGGGCAGCGCCGCCAACATCGCCCTCCCCGCCGGCACCGGAGACGAGGGCTGGCTGCGGGCCTTCCACGCCACCGTCCCCGAACTCCTCGCGGACTTCCGGCCGCAGGTCCTCGTCACCCAGCACGGCGCCGACACCCACTTCGAGGACCCCCTCGCCCACCTCGCGGTGTCCCTGGACGCCCAGCGCGCCGTCCAGGAGTCCTGCCACCGGCTCGCCCACGAGCACGCCGACGGCCGCTGGCTCGCCCTCGGCGGCGGCGGGTACGCCGTCGTCGACGTCGTCCCCCGCTCCTGGACCCACCTCGTCGGGATCGCCGCACACCGGCCCGTCGACCCCGCGGCGGCCGTGCCCGCCTCCTGGCGGGACGAGGTGTACGCGCGGACCCGGCAGCTCGCCCCCGGCCGGATGACCGACGGACGGGAGCCCACCTGGCGGGACTGGGACGCCGGCTACGACCCGGCCGACCGTACCGACCAGGCCGTCCTCGCCGCCCGGCGGGCCGTCTTCCCCCTCCGCGGCATGATCGTCTAGTGCTGTGACCCGGTGAACCTTCCCGCCCACAGCACCAGCTGTGGGCGCCGCCCCGCCGCGGGCCGGGCGGGACAGGTGAAGCATCGTTACGCCGACTGTGCGCAATCCCGCCCCAACCGGCACCCCGCCAGGCCGGGTGCGGCAGCATCGGGAAGGTGTTGAGCACCGGCGCGCTGCGAGCGCACCTGCTGGCCGCCCGCCTCGCCGGGCCCGTCGCGACCTCCCGCGAGGAGAGCCTGCGCAGCTACCGGCTGTTCGCGGCCGGCGACCCGCGCGCCCTCCTCGGCCTCGACCCCGGACCGGGGTGGGGCGAGCGGGAACTGCTGCACCTGATGGCGGCCAGATGCGGGGTCTCCGCGGACCCCGCCCACGTCAGCGGCCCGGACCTGATCGACCCGGAGCGGACCCTCGCCGCGCTCCGGGCGTTCGCGGAGCGGCTGCGCGCGGCGGCGGCCGTGCGGGCACCCGTCCTGTTCGGCACCGGTCACCCCCACCGCCTCCTGAAGTTCTACGCCAGTTTGGCCGGGGCCCTGTCGGCGGCGGGCTGCGTCGTCCTCACCCCCGCGCAGGGCGCGCGCTTCGACGTCCCGACCCGGTTCGGGGTACGCCCGCACTGTCTGGATTACGTACAGGGGGTCGCGCTGGTGCGAGCACCCGGCGCACGGCCATCCGGGAGTGCCACCGGCGCGCACACCCATTCACCCCTGCCGGTTCGGATCGCCCTGGAGGCCCTCGCGGAGGCCGGGGGGCCGTTGCCGCAGCTGGTCGTCGGCGACCACGGCTGGGTCTGCGGTGCAGGTCAGCTCGGTGTGGAAGCGATCGGGCTGGCGGACACGGACGACCCGGCGGTCTTCGTCGGCGAGGCCGAGGGGAGCGTGGCGGTGGCCGTTCCGCTTGATGACGGCGTGCGCGCGGACTACTACAGACCGCTCACGCGGTATCTACTGGACTGGGCGAGTCTGCCGGGCGCGCAGGAGTGGCCGTAGCTCCTCTTCCCCACTCGTATCACGCGCCCCTAATCTGGGGAGTGAGCGTGCGACGACGAGGAGTAACCGGAGGGGAAGCCGGTGCCCGTCATGCACGGAAGGTCAAGGTGTGTCATGGCTGCTGGCGAGAGGCCTCTCAGTGAGGTTCAGTTCCTGACCGTGGCGGAGGTCGCCTCGGTGATGCGAGTGTCGAAGATGACCGTGTACCGCCTGGTGCACAACGGTCATCTGCCCGCAATCCGGGTGGGCCGGTCCTTCCGGGTCCCCGAGAACGCGGTCCACGAGTACCTCCGAGAGTCCTATGTGGGGGTGGAGTCGGCCTGAGAGTGGGACCCGCGACACCTTCGGGCCACCTTCGGGTCGCCTCGGATTACAAGCTCGGAGCTCGGGCGGGTAGGCTAGGCCGACGTAGGTCGTGTGGGCCCAGACGCCCCGCACCGATCCCCGCGGGCGCGGGGATGTTCCGAGAAGTGAGCGAGGGTAGTCGTGGGCTCTGTTATCAAGAAGCGGCGTAAGCGGATGGCCAAGAAGAAGCACCGCAAGCTGCTCAAGCGCACCCGCGTTCAGCGCCGTAACAAGAAGTAGACGGCAGCTGTACGTGTTCTCCGCAGCCCCTCCACCATCCTTTGGTGGAGGGGCTGCGGTGTAGCGGGAACAGGCGGGGACGACGAGGGAGGCGCGGGGCTCGTGGGGAAGGTCGTGCTCGTGACCGGGGCTGCCCGGCAGTTGGGGGGCCGCTTCGTACGGCGGGTCCAACGGGACCCCGACGTCGAGCGGGTCGTCGCCGTCGACGCGGTCCCGCCGCCGCACGGCCTCGGGCGGGCCGAGTTCGTCCGGACCGACATCCGGCAGTCGTCCGTCGCACGGGTCCTCGCCGAGTACGCCGTCGACACGGTCGTCCACCTCGCGGTCACCGGCGGCAGCACCGCAACGGGCGGCATGGGCACCGCGGTCAAGGAGACCAACGTCATCGGGACGATGCAGCTGCTGGGCGCGTGCCAGAAGTCGCCGACGGTGCGCCGGCTCGTGGTGAAGTCGAGTACGAGCGTGTACGGGGGCAGCCCGCGGGATCCGGCCGTCTTCACCGAGACCACCCAGCCCAAGGCGCACCCGCCGGCCGGCTTCGCCAAGGACGCCGGCGAGGTCGAGTCGTACGTACGGGGATTCGCCCGGCGGCGGCCCGACGTCGCGGTGTGCGTCCTGCGGTTCGCGAACATCCTCGGCCCGTACGCCGACTCGGCGCTCGCCGAGTACCTCTCGATGCCCGTCCTGCCGACCGTGCTCGGCCACGACCCGCGCCTGCAGTTCGTCCACGAGGAGGACGTCCTGGAGGTGCTGCGGATGGCGGCGCAGGAGCCCCGCCGGGGCACCCTCAACAGCGGCACCTTCAACATCGCCGGGGACGGCGTGCTGCTGCTGTCGCAGTGCGCGCGGCGGCTGGGCCGGCCGACGCTTCCGCTCGCGCCGCCCGCGGTCGGCTGGGTGGGGGCCGCGCTGCGGGCGGTGGGCGTCACCGAGTTCGCGCCCGAGCAGATCCGGCTCCTCACGCACGGGCGGGTCGTGGAGACCGCGCAGATGCGGGAGGTGCTGGGATTCAAGCCGATGTACTCGACCTCCGAGACGTTCGCCGACTTCGCGCGCAGCCGGGGGAGCGGGCTGCTGCCGCCGGAGCGGCTGGCCCGGGCCCTGGACCGGGTCGCGGGCATGCTGGACGCCGGGGTTGCCGGAGCCGACGAGGGAGCGCAGCGATAGTGGCGGACGCCAAGGTCATTCCGTTCGACGAGGACCGGCCGCGGCGCGGTGCCGGCCGGCGCGCCTTCCGGCCCGTATCCGGCCCCGTACCGGTGCCGGACGCGGCAGCGGGTCCGGAAGCGGCGGCGGGCCCGGAGGCCGGCGCGCCGGCCTCCGGCGGGCCGCCCGCGGGCGCGGACGGCGCTCCGCCCGGCCCGCGGGCCGGCGCGGAAGGGCCCGGCTGGGAGCGGCGGCTTGCGTCGGGGCTGGCGTTCCTGCGGCGCCGCGTCACGGGCGAGTACGAGGTCGACGAGTTCGGCTACGACCGGGAGCTGACGGACCAGGTCCTGATGTCGCTGATGCGGCCGCTGTTCGACGGCTGGTTCCGCGTCGAGGTCAGGGGGGTCGAGAACATCCCGGCCGAGGGCGGGGCGCTGATCGTGGCGAACCACTCCGGGACGCTGCCGCTGGACGGGCTGATGATGCAGGTCGCCGTCCACGACCGGCATCCGGCGCAGCGTCACCTGCGGCTGCTGGCGGCGGACCTGGTGTTCATGCTGCCGGTCGTCGGCGAGCTGGCGCGCAAGGCCGGGCACACGCTGGCGTGCGCGGAGGACGCGCAGCGGCTCCTGGAGGCGGGCGAACTCGTCGGCGTCATGCCCGAGGGGTTCAAGGGGATAGGGAAGCCGTTCGGCGACCGGTACCGGCTCCAGCGGTTCGGGCGGGGCGGGTTCGTGTCGACGGCGCTGCGGGCGGGCACGCCGATCGTGCCGTGCTCGATCGTCGGCGCGGAGGAGATCTACCCGATGGTCGGCAACGCGAAGACCCTCGCCCGGCTCCTCGGGGTCCCGTACTTCCCGATCACGCCGACGTTCCCGTGGCTGGGCCCGCTCGGGGCCGTGCCGCTGCCGACGAAGTGGACGATCCAGTTCGGGGAGCCGATCGCGACGGACGGCTATCCGCCGGAGGCGGCGGAGGACCCGATGCTGATGTTCAACCTGACGGACGAGGTGCGGGAGCAGATCCAGCACACGCTGTACAAGCTGCTGGTGCAGCGCAGATCCGTCTTCTTCTGACGCTCGGGGCCCTCCGCCTTCGGGCAGGCCGAGGTGCCCGGTCCCTCGCGGGGGCCGGGCACCTCCTGCCGTGCAGGGCGGGCCCTACTCGGCGTCCTCCGCAGTCAGGCCCAGGCCGGGGAGCAGGCCGGGGAGCAGCGGCGGGAGGGTGATCTCCGGCTTCGCGGCCTCCGAGCCCGCCGTCGGGCCGGGGCTGGACTCCGGGGGCTTGAGCAGGTCGCCGGTGCCGCCGAGGAGGCCGCTGCCGGGAGCCGGTGTCGGCTGCGAGGCGGGCGGCGCGGCCGGGGCCTGGCTCGCGACGGGTGCGCTGGCGCCCGGTGCCGGGGCCTGCTGCCCGGGCGGGCTGCTCGGCCGGGCCGGGGTACCGCCGTTGCCCTGCGTCTGCTCCGGCGCCTCCGGGAGCAGGGCCTGGAGGGGCGCCACGTCATCGTCTATGGCCTGGAACACCGACTCCACCTCCCCGCGCACGTCGCCCAGTTGGGCCGGGAGCTTGTCCCGGAGCCTGCCCCAGGCGTCGCGGTGGGAGCGGGAGAACGACGACAGCGTCTGGATCGGGCCGAGCGAGCCGTCCCTCTCGTACGCGGCCTGGAGCAGTCGGTGGCCCGCGGCGGCGTCGTGCTTCATGCCGTCCAGGGCGCGGCGGATCGCGCTCAGCGATTCGTGGTCCAGGACGCCCGCACGGCCGCGCTCCATCAGCCGGCGCGCCTCCGACAGGCGGTTCGACGCCTGGTCCAGGTAGAGCTCGCCCCGGTCGGTGTCCTCGTCGGTCATGCCGAGCCTGAGGTCCTCCATGCCCCGTTTGACCGGGTAGAGGGTGTCACCGGGGAGGGCGTCCGTGCTGGCAGCGGCGACTCCGCTGAAGGCCCCCGCGGCCACACCCACGGTGAGGCCGCCTGCCGCGATGCCCTTGGACCAGCGGGAGCGGGGCCGCAGTTTCCGGAGCGGGGTCGCCCGGTGGGCGCCGCGGCCGGCCCGCTGCTCGGGCAGTTGAGGGTCCGAAGCGGCACCGCCTCCGGCCCTCTCCTCCAACACCATCGCCTCCATGGCGGCCACGAGCTGCGCTCGCTGCACCACTTTGACCTCGGGATCCAGCTCCGGGCGCGGCAGTTCGCCGAGCACGCTCGCCAGGGCCAACAACCGCTCGTGGTCGGCAGATTCGGCAGGTGCCTCGGACTGCTCGGCCGCCGGGTCAGGTTCGGAAAGGTCGGACGACGGGTTCCGATCCTCCAGGGCCTGGGCGAAGGCGTTCGCCCGCCGGTGCGGAGTCACGTTCGCGATCACTGGCGGCACCTCCTCTCGTCATGACGATCGACTCCCCAAGGTGTCCGGAAGGTTGCCCTCCTTGAGCGCGTCCACCCTTTCGAGTGAGCGGCTTCCGGCAGGGCGTGTCCAAAGGGAGCCTGCATCCCGCACAACGAGCGGCGCGGCAGTTGGGTTACGGACGAAGGATGATCGGACCACAGCGTCATCGAGGGGTCACCGGTTGTGTGGATGGTGAGCGGTCGGAAGGGGTGGGGGGCCTGCGGCGGCGGGGCGGGGGCCGGCGGTGGGGGGATCAGCGGGCGTCTTCCGGGAGCAGGCGGGCCAGGGTGCGCACCGCCCGGTACTGGAGGGTCTTGATGGCGCCCTCGTTCTTCCCCATCACCCGGGCGGTCTCGGCGACCGACAGGCCCTGGAGGAAGCGCAGGGTCACGCACTCCTGCTGCTGGGGGTTCAGCTTGCGGACGGCCTCCAGCAGGGCGGCGTTGGAGAGGGACTCCAGCACCGAGTCCTCGGGGGACCGCTCCACCTCGTTCGCGTCGAGCATCTCGCCCGTGGTCACTTCGAGGCGGAAGCGGCTGGACTTGAAGTGGTCGGCGACGAGGTTGCGGGCGATCGTCACGAGCCAGGCGCCGAAGTCGCGCCCCTGCCAGGTGAACGTCGAGATGCGGCGCAGGGCGCGCAGGAACGTCTCGCTGGTGAGGTCCTCCGCGGTCGCCTTGCCGCCCACGCGGTAGTAGATGTACCGGTACACCGTGTCGCTGTACTGGTCGTACAGCCGGCCGAACGCCTCGGCCTCGCCGGCCTGCGCGCGCTCGACCAGGTCCATCATCCGGGCCTGGTCGCTGTCCGCGGTGGGCCGGCGGGCGGCGGGGGCCGCGGTTCCGGTGGTGCCGCCGCCGGTCGCGCGACCGCGTCTGCCCACCGTCGCTCCGCCGTCGGCCAGGGCATAGCAAGGGCCGGCCGGGCCGAGGCCGGCGGCGAGGGCGGGGACGGCGTACGCGGTGGGGACGAAGCCGCGCAGGTGGTCCAGGACCGTTGCGCGCAGCGTAGCCAGGCCCGAGGCGTCAACCCCGACAGGTGGGTACACGGGACTCCCAGAGGCAGAGCTTCCATCACGTGCAGTGCGAGGCCGTTCACCCGTCGTGGCGACAGATGGGCGGCGGCATGCGTCTGAGGAGAATAACGCTTCGTACAGGCGGCACTACACCCAGTTGCAGAAATCATCGATTCCGACACTTCTGTTGCGTGTCGAAGGCGTATTCGGTCGCAATCGGTGATCGCTTGTTGATCGGTCGGTGGCGCGGAATGGGCGATTCCAGGCTGGCTCGGGACCGAGTCGGGCAGGCATGCGTGCCTGCACGCGCGCGCGGGTAAGGCTGGGGGAATGTGCGCCGGCCGGGCCGGCGGGGCGGCGCGGCCGCCGCCGTACGGGGGGTCCGGCCCGCTCCGGTGCAGGCGGCGGGCCCGCCGGGCGCCGCCGCGGCTACTTGCGGCGGCGGTGCAGGGCGATGGCGGCCGCCGCGCCGCCCGCGATCGCGCCGACCCCGGCGGCCGCCGGGACGCCGACCTTCACGGCCTTGCGGCCTGTCCGATAGTCGCGCAGCCGCCAGTCGTGCTCACGGGCATGCTTGCGCAGTTTTGTGTCCGGATTGATCGCGTACGGATGCCCGACGAGCGACAGCATCGGAATGTCGTTGTGCGAATCGGAGTACGCGGCGCACCGCTCCAGGTCGAGGCCCTCCGCCGCCGCCAGCGCGCGCACCGCCTCCGCCTTCGCCGGGCCGTGCAGCGGCTCGCCGACGAGGCGGCCGGTGTAGACGCCGTCGACGGACTCGGCGACCGTGCCCAGCGCCCCGGTCAGGCCGAGCCGGCGGGCGATGATCGTGGCCGTCTCGACCGGCGCGGCCGTCACCAGCCACACCTTCTGGCCGGCGTCGAGGTGCGCCTGGGCCAGGGCGCGCGTCCCCGGCCAGATCCGCTCGGCCATGTACTCGTCGTAGATCTCCTCGCCGATGGACATGAGCTCGCTGACCCGGTGCCCCTTGACGATGGACAGCGCGCTGTCGCGGGCGTCCTGCATGTGCTCGGGGTCCTCGACCCCGGCCAGCCGGAACCAGGCCTGCTGCCAGGCGAAGCGGGCGAGTTCGCGGCGGCGGAAGAACTCCCGCTTGTACAGGCCGCGGCCGAAGTGGAAGATCGCCGCGCCCTGCATGACGGTGTTGTCGAGGTCGAAGAAGGCGGCGGCCAGGTCGTCCCCGGCCACCGGGAACTCCGGTTCGGCGACCTCGGGCACGGCGGGCGCGGGCCCGGCGGCCTCCGCTGCCGCCTCCGGCGCCTCCGCTTCGAGGGCCTGGGCGGTCTTGCGGGCGGCTTCGGCCGAGGCCTCGCCTGCCAGTACGCTCCGCGCGGTGGCGGAGCGCCTACGGGGGGTGAGCCATCCTCGAGCGGCCATGACGCGAGCATAGCCACTGTGTTCGGGACACCCGAACCGCGGCGATTGCGAAGGCGTGAACTCCTGGGGGCGCGGGAGGCACCGCGCGGGGCGGGAGAATGGGGGCATGAGCCCTTTGCTGCGCCGTAAGGAAAAGAAGAGCCCTGGCGAGCGGATGGTCACCCTCATCGGCAAGCCGGGGTGCCATCTGTGCGACGACGCCGAGGCCGTGGTCGCCCGCGTCTGCGCCGAGGTGGGCGCGCGGTGGGAGAAGAAGGACATCTCCCAGGACGAGGAGCTCTACCGGCGGCACTGGGAGCAGATCCCCGTGGTGCTCGTCGACGGCGAGCAGCACACCTTCTGGAGGGTGAACCCGGACCGGCTGCGCCGGGCGTTGGAGGGCTGACCGCCCGGCGGCTACCATCAGGGGCGTTTTGGGGGATCTCGGGGGCGTATGGGTGAGGAGTGTGTGTCGGTTTGCCCCCGGCAGGATCTGAACGGGTTCGGTGCGTTGTGCGTGGTCCGGCCGCAGGTCCAGGACGCGTGACCCCGGTCACTTTGGTCGGACAAACCGGACACAATCTTTGTGCACGCGTTCACAAAGACATAGCCTGCTGTCGACGGGGCGGTCTCGGGACAGAGGACCGCCTTCAGCCCCGCTCATCCCGCAGGAGCATCGTGGCAACTGGCCGAACTCACCGACCGGCGACCCGCAGCCGAGGTATCCCCGAGGCCACCGTCGCCCGGCTTCCGCTGTACCTGCGCGCCCTGACCGCGCTCTCCGAGCGCTCGGTGCCCACGGTCTCCTCCGAGGAGCTGGCGGCGGCCGCCGGCGTCAACTCCGCCAAGCTCCGCAAGGACTTCTCCTACCTGGGCTCCTACGGCACGCGGGGCGTCGGCTACGACGTCGAGTACCTCGTCTACCAGATCTCCCGCGAGCTGGGCCTGACCCAGGACTGGCCCGTCGTCATCGTCGGTATCGGCAACCTCGGCGCGGCCCTCGCCAACTACGGCGGCTTCGCCTCCCGCGGCTTCCGCGTCGCCGCGCTGATCGACGCCGATCCGGCCATGGCCGGCAAGCCCGTCGCCGGCATGCCCGTCCAGCACACCGACGACCTGGAGAAGATCATCCGGGAGAACGGCGTGTCCATCGGCGTCATCGCCACCCCGGCGGGCGCCGCCCAGCAGGTCAGCGAGCGGCTGATCGCCGCCGGCGTCACCTCCATCCTGAACTTCGCGCCGACCGTCCTCTCCGTCCCCGACGGCGTCGACGTGCGCAAGGTCGACCTGTCGATCGAGCTCCAGATCCTCGCCTTCCACGAGCAGCGCAAGGCCGGCGAGGACTCCGCCGCCCCGGCTTCCGTCGGCGCCGTCACCGCACCCGCCGCGGCCGCCGCCGGGACCGGCGCGGATTCCGCCGCCGTGCCGCCCGCCGCCCGCCCCGCCTCCGGCGCCCGCAAGCCCGGCCCCGAGGGCGACGTCCCGGCGGTGATGCCGGCATGAGCCTCCTCGTCGTGGGACTGAGCCACCGCAGCGCACCCGTGAGCGTGCTGGAGCGCGCCTCGCTGTCGGTCGACGCCAAGGTGAAGCTGCTGCACGACACCCTCGCCGCCGAGCCGGCAGCCGAGGCCGCCGTGCTCGCCACCTGCAACCGCATCGAGCTGTACGCGGACGTCGACAAGTTCCACGCGGGCGTCGCCGAACTCTCCACGCTCCTCGCCCAGCACAGCGGGGTCGCGCTCGAGGAGCTCACCCCGTACCTGTACGTGCACTACGAGGACCGGGCCGTCCACCACCTGTTCTCGGTGGCGTGCGGACTGGACTCCATGGTCGTCGGCGAGGGCCAGATCCTCGGCCAGATCAAGGACACCCTCGCGCTCGGCCAGGAGCTCCACACCGCCGGCCGCCTGCTGAACGACCTGTTCCAGCAGGCCCTGCGGGTCGGCAAGCGCGCCCACTCCGAGACGGGCATCGACAGGGCCGGGCAGTCGCTCGTCACCTTCGGCCTGGAGCAGCTGGCCGCCGGGCGCGAACCCGTCGAGTCCTGGGCCGCCGGCAAGCGCGCCCTCGTCATCGGCGCCGGCTCCATGTCCTCCCTCGCCGCCGCCACCCTCGCCCGGGTCGGCGCCGCCGAGGTCGTCGTCGCCAACCGGACCGCCGCGCGCGCCGACCGTCTCGTCGAGATTCTGGTTGCCTCAGGCACAGGCGCGGCCGTCCGGGCCGTGTCCATGGCCGCCGTCGCCGACGAGCTGACACGAGTCGACGTCGTCGTCTCCTGCACCGGCGCCACCGGTCTCGTCCTCACCGGCGAGGACGTCGCCGCCGCCCTGGCCCCCGCCCCGGCACCCCGGACGCTCCCCGCCCAGGCCGGCCCGCGCACCGCCGCCCCCGCGCAGGCCGAGCGCGCCGCCGCCCTGCCCGCCGGACTCGACCCGCAGGTCGTCGCCCGCCTCGCCGCCGTCGCCGCGGCCGGCGGCCGACTCGCCGACGCCGGAGTCGCCCGCACCCTCACCGGCACCCCCGGCGCGGACCGCGACGGCTGCCCCGCCGACGCGCCGGCCGCCGCCGGGCGCGCCGCCCTCACCGGTGTCGACGCCACCGACCTCGAACTCCACGGCACCTGGGCCGACCAGGGCGAGGCCGCCGCCCAGCGGCAGCCCCGCAAGGGCACCCGCAGCCACGCCGACGGCACCCCCGTACGCCTGGCCCTGCTCGACCTCGCCATGCCCCGCGACATCGACGCCGCCGTGCACCGCATCCCCGGCGTACGACTCGTCGACATCGAGTCCCTCGCCGAGGCCTCCGCCGACGCCCCCATGGCCGCCGACGTGGACGCCGTACGCGGGATCGTCGCCGACGAGGTCGCCGCCTTCGGCGCCGCCCAGCGCGCCGCCCACATCACCCCCACCGTCGTCGCCCTGCGCGCGATGGCCGCCGAGGTCGTCGCCATGGAGGTCGCACGCCTCGACGGGCGCCTGCCGGACCTCGACGACCGGCAGCGGGCCGAGGTCACCCAGACCGTCCGCCGCGTCGTCGACAAGCTCCTCCACGCCCCCACCGTGCGCGTCAAGCAGCTCGCCAGTGAGCCCGGCGGCGCCGGGTACGCCGACGCCCTGCGCGAGCTCTTCGACCTCGACCCGCAGACGGTGGCCTCCGTCAGCCGGGCCGACGGGGTGGACGCGGCCGGCCAGGCCAACCAGACCCACGACTCAGGACGGGCATCATGAATTCACGTTCCGGCCAGCCCCTCCGGCTCGGCACGCGGCGCAGCAAGCTCGCCATGTCCCAGTCGGGACACGTCGCCGACGCGGTGCGGGCCGTCACCGGCCGGCCCGTCGAGCTCGTGGAGATCACCACCTACGGCGACGTCTCCCGCGAGCACCTCGCGCAGATCGGCGGCACCGGCGTCTTCGTCACCGCCCTGCGCGACGCGCTGCTGCGCGGCGATGTCGACTTCGCCGTGCACTCCCTGAAGGACCTGCCGACCACGCAGCCCGAGGACCTCGTCATCGCGGCCATGCCGCTGCGCGAGGACCCCCGCGACGCGCTCGTCGCCCGCGACGGCCTGACCTTCGAGGAGCTGCCCGACGGCGCCCGCGTCGGCACCGGCTCGCCCCGCCGCACCGCCCAGCTCCACCACTACGCCCGCACCCTCGGCAAGCGCATCGAGACCGTCGCCATCCGGGGGAACGTCGACACCCGCATCGGCTACGTGCGGGACGGAGAGCTCGACGCCGTCGTCCTCGCCGCCGCCGGCCTCAACCGGATCGGCCGCAGCGGCGAGGTCACCGACTACCTGTCGGTCGACAGCGTGCTGCCCGCGCCCGGCCAGGGAGCCCTGGCCGTCGAGTGCCTCGCGTCCGACGCGGACCTGATCGCCGCCCTCGGCAAGCTCGACGACCCGCACACCCGGGCCGCCGTGACCGCCGAGCGGTCCCTGCTCGCCGCCCTGGAGGCCGGCTGCAGCGCCCCCGTGGGCGCGCTCGCCGACCTCCAGGCCGACGGGCAGATTGTCAATGAAATGCGCCTGCGTGGCGTCGTCGGCACCCTCGACGGCGTGACGCTCGTGCAGCTGTCCACCACCGGTCCCGTGCCCCAGTCGCACGACGAGGCCATGGCGCTCGGCCGCGAACTCGCGGACGAGATGCTGGCCAAGGGCGCGGCCGGTCTGATGGGGGAGCGATCCCTTTGAACCCCTCACGTCCCACCACCTCCGCTCTCCCCGTCGCCGCCGCCGGGCACGGCCACGTCACCTTCCTCGGTGCGGGCCCCGGCGACCCGGGACTGCTGACGCTGCGCGCCGTCGAGGCGCTCGCCGCCGCGGATGTGCTCATCGCGGAGCCCGAGGTGCTCGAGGTCGTCCGCACGCACGCGCGCACCGGAGTGGACACGCCGCAGCTGACGATCGCTGACGAGGCGTCAGCGGCCGCCGGTGTACCGGTGATCCGGGACGCCGCCAATCTTGTCATGGAGGCCGCGCGCTCCGGCAGGCGGGTCGTCCGTGCCGTCACCGGAGACCCCGGCCTCGACGGCAACGCCGCCTCCGAAATGCTCGCCTGCGCCGGCGAGGGCATCCCCTTCGAGGTCGTGCCCGGTGTCGCGACCGCCGTCGGCGTCCCCGCCTACGCGGGTGTCCCGCTGCGCGGCGAGCAGGGCGCCGACGTCCGCTTCGTCGACGCCCGCAACGCCTCCGCCCAGTGCTGGAGCGAGGTCGGCGCGGGCCACGGAGTCGTCGTCGTCTCCGCCACCCTGGAGACCGTCCCGGCCGCCTGCGCCGAGCTCGTCGCCGCCGGCCGCGCCGGCGACACCCCGCTCACCGTCACCGTCGGCGGCACCACCACCCGCCAGCGGACCTGGAACGCCACCCTCGGCACCATCGCCCAGGTCTTCAAGCAGGGCAAGGTCCTGCCCTCCCCCGAGGGCGCCCGCCCCGTCATAGCCGTCGTCGGCGAGCAGGGCGCCGCCGCCCGCCGCGAGGAGCTGGCCTGGTTCGAGTCGAAGCCGCTGTTCGGCTGGCGGGTGCTCGTCCCCCGCACCAAGGAGCAGGCCGCCTCCCTCTCCGACCAGCTCCGCTCCTACGGGGCCGTGCCGCACGAGGTCCCCACCATCGCAGTGGAGCCGCCGCGCACCCCGCAGCAGATGGAGCGCGCCGTCAAGGGCCTGGTGACGGGCCGCTACGAGTGGATCGCCTTCACCTCGGTGAACGCCGTCAAGGCGGTGCGCGAGAAGTTCGAGGAGTACGGGCTCGACGCGCGCGCCTTCGCCGGCATCAAAGTCGCAGCGGTGGGGGAGCAGACCGCCGCCGCCCTCGTCGAGTTCGGCGTCAAGCCCGACCTCGTGCCGAGCGGCGAGCAGTCCGCAGCCGGACTGCTGGAGGACTGGCCGCCGTACGACCCGGTCTTCGACCCGATCGACCGCGTCTTCCTGCCGCGCGCCGACATCGCCACGGAGACCCTCGTCGCCGGGCTGATAGAGCTCGGCTGGGAGGTCGACGACGTCACCGCCTACCGGACCGTGCGCGCCTCGCCCCCGCCGGCGGACACGCGCGAGGCGATCAAGGGCGGCGGCTTCGACGCCGTTCTCTTCACCTCGTCCTCGACGGTCCGCAACCTCGTCGGCATCGCCGGCAAGCCGCACAACGTCACCGTCATCGCCTGCATCGGCCCGGCCACCGCGAAGACGGCGGAGGAGCACGGCCTCCGCGTCGACGTGCTGTCGCCGGAGCCGAGCGTCGGCAAGCTCGCCGAGGCCCTCGCCGAGTACGGGGCGGCGCGCCGCGAGGCCGCCAAGGAGGCCGGCGAGTCCGTGTCCCGGCCGAGCGAGCGCCGGCCGGGGGCGCGGCGGCGCAGGACTACCTGAGGGGCGGGTCGACTGCTCGGCGGGTCGGCTGCTCGACTGCTTCGGCTGCTCGGCTGCTCCACTGCTTACCGCTCCACTGCTCGTCCACCGGTCGGCTGACCGGCCGGGGCGGCAGCCCGTGAGGGCCCGGGTGCATCCCGCACCCGGGCCCTCACGCGGTGCGGGGCCGGCCCGGCCCTAGGCTGGGACCCGACTGCTGTCGAAGCTCGAAGAGGCGACTGAAGATGAGCGCGTACGGATCCTTCCCCGGCTCGCGGCCCCGCCGGCTGCGCACCACCCCTGCCATGCGGCGGATGGTCGCGGAGACCCGGCTGCACCCCTCCGACCTGATCCTCCCGGCGTTCGTCCGGGAGGGTCTGAACGAGCCGCTGCCGATCAAGGCGATGCCGGGCGTGGTCCAGCACACCCGCGACACCCTGCGGAAGGCCGCCGCCGAGGCCGTCGAGGCGGGCGTCGCAGGCATCATGCTCTTCGGGGTGCCCGCCGACGAGAACAAGGACCCGCTGGGGACCGCGGGTACGGAGCCCGACGGCATCCTCCAGGTCGCGATCCGCGACGTGAAGGCCGAGGTCGGGGACGACCTGGTGATCATGTCGGACCTGTGCCTCGACGAGTACACCGACCACGGCCACTGCGGCGTCCTCGACGCGCAGGGGCGCGTCGACAACGACGCGACGTTGGAGCGGTACGCGGAGATGGCGCAGGTCCAGGCCGACGCGGGCGTCCACGTGGTCGGGCCGAGCGGCATGATGGACGGCCAGGTCGGCGTCATCCGGGACGCGCTGGACGAGACCGGCCACGAGGACGTCGCCATCCTCGCCTACACGGCGAAGTACTCCTCTGCGTTCTACGGGCCCTTCCGCGAGGCCGTCGCCTCCAGTCTTCAGGGCGACCGCAAGACCTACCAGCAGGACCCGGCGAACGCGCGCGAGTCGCTGCGCGAGCTGGCGCTCGACCTGGAGGAGGGCGCCGACATGGTCATGGTCAAGCCGGCCGGCCCCTACCTCGACATCCTGTACCGGGTCGCCCAGGCGGTCGACGTACCGGTGTCCGCGTACCAGATCAGCGGCGAGTACGCCATGATCGAGGCGGCCGCGGAGAAGGGCTGGGTGGAGCGCGACCGCGCCATCATGGAGACCCTGACCGGCATCAAGCGGGCGGGCGCGGACACGATCCTGACGTACTGGGCGACCGAGGTTGCGGGGTGGCTTCGGCGGGAGCGGTGACGGGCGCTGAGTCGGGGGTGTGACGGCGGGAGCCGGCGACTCGGCGTCGGGGGTGTGACGGCGGGGCGGGGGTCGGCGGGTGCCGACGGCTCGGCGTCGGGGCGCGACGGCGGGATGCGGGTCGGCGGTAGCCGATGGGTCGGGGTCGGGGCGCGACGGCGGGATGCGGGTCGGCGGTAGCCGATGGGTCGGGGTCGGGGCGCGACGGCGGGATGCGGGTCGGCGGTAGCCGATGGGTCGGGGTCGGGGGTGTGGCTGGGGGTGTCCCCGGCAGTTGATGGTGTCCGGGGCGGGCCGGTCCCTCAAGGGCGCGCCCGTTGGGCGCGTCGCGGTGCGATGGCCCTTGCGGGCCACCCTTGACCGACCGACCCGCCCCGGAGGCATCTTTTCTGCCGGGACGCCCCCAGGGGAACGGCCTGGAGGTACTGGGGCCTACAAGCCGGATCAGAGAGCCTCCTCCCCCGCCCCGGCGGCCGCATCCCACCCAACCGGCATCAGCCGACCCGACGGCGGAAGCCGGGGGGCTCCGGCGTCGGGAAACGACGTCCAGAGCATCATCCGGACACAGGAGCGCCCCGGATCGCTACATGGGCACCCTCGGCTCAGCGGCCGTCGGCCGTCAGGGGCCGGGAGCGCGTCGGATCGCCACGTGGGCGTCCTCGGCTCGGCGGCCGTCGGCCGTCAGGGGCCGGGAGCGCGTCGGATCGCCACGTGGGCGTCCTCGGCTCGGCGGCCGTCGGCCGTCAGGGGCCGGGAGCGCGTCGGATCGCTACGTGGGCGTTCTCTGTTCGGCGGCCGTCGGCCGTCAGGGGTCGGGAGCGCGTCCGATCGCTACCGTGGGCGTTCTCTGTTCGGCGTCCGGCGGTCGTCAGGGGTCGGGAGCGCGTCGGATCGCTACGTGGGCGTTGTTTGTCGGCGGCTGACCGCCGTCATGGGGTGACGATGAGCGACACGTTCTGTCCGCCGAAGCCGAACGAGTTGCTGAGGACGGCCTGTTGGGGGATGTCTCGCCGGTCGGTGACGACATCGAGGTCGATGTCGGGAGCGACGCCGGTGGCGAGGTTGCGGGTCGGGGGGATGACGCCGTGCTTCACGCTGAGGACGGCGATGAGGGCTTCGATCGCGCCGGCGGCGCCGAAGAGGTGGCCGAGCGAGGCCTTTGGGGCTGTCACGGTGGCGCGGCCGAAGACCTTCCGGATCGCGTGTGCTTCGGCGGTGTCGCCCACCTCTGTTCCGGTGGCGTGGGCGTTGACGTGGGTGATCTGCTCGGGAGTCAGGCCGGCTTGCGCGAGGGCCTTCCGCATGGCGGAGATCTGACCGGAGCCGTCGGCAGCGGGCGCCGTGATGTGGTGGGCGTCGGCGGCGATGCCGGCGCCCGCGAGTACCGCGTGGACGTGCGCCCCCCGGGCGGCGGCGTGCGCGGCGCTTTCGAGCACCACGACGGCCGCGCCTTCGCTGAGGACGAATCCGCTGCGGTCCGCGGCGAACGGCCGGGACGCCGAGGCGGGGTCGGCGGTGTGCCGCGACAGAGCCTGCGCCTGGACGAAGCCGGCAACGGTGATCGGGGTGATTGCGGCCTCGGTTCCGCCCGCGATCACCACGTCCGCCTCGCCGGCACGGATGAGCCTGGCCCCCAAAGCGATCGCCTCGGCGCCGGAGGAGCATGCCGAGACGGGCGTGTAGGACCCGGCCCGTGCACCGTATTCGATGCTGATCAGCGCCGCGGCCGCATTGGGCATGAGCATCGGGACCGTGCGCGGCGAGACGCGCCGCGTCCCGGCCGTCTCCAGTACGTCGTCTTCCTTCAGTAGCGTTCGTACGCCTCCGATGCCCGTGCCGATCGCCGAGGCGAGCCGGTCCGGGTCCACCTCCGGGGCGCCGGCGTCGGCCCAGGCCTCGGCCGCGGCGGTGAGGGCGGCCTGCTGCGAGCGGTCGAGCCGCCTGGCCCGCACCGGCGGAAGCGACTCGGCGGGGTCGACCGCCATCGTCCCCGCGACGATGCCGGGCAGGTCGGCGCTGTCGCGGATGCCGGACTTGCCGGCGAGCAGGGCGTCCCAGGTGGCCGCCACGTCTTCACCGAGTGGTGTGATCGCGCCGAGTCCCGTCACGACGACGTGCATGTCCCTGCACCTTTCTTGTATGTCATACAAGTCAACAGGCTTTGTTGTACCACATACAATTCGGGGATGGAGAAGAGGCGAACCGAAGCCCGCGGCCGCGGTCTGGCGACGAGGCGCCGACTGATCGAGGCGACTGCACGGCTCTGCGAGGAGCGGCCCGGCGTCGAGGTGAGTGTCGCGGAGATCGCGAAGGCGGCCGGCGTCTTTCCCAACCAGGTCACCTATCACTTCGGCTCCAAAGACTCGCTGCTCCTGCACGCCGCCTTCCTCGGCCTGCTGCACGACGCCCGACGGATCGAGCGCATCGGCAGCCAGGCCCCTGATGCGGCGGCGTTCCGGCGCAACATCGCCCGTGCCGTACTGGCCATGCCCTCGCTCCCGTCGGTCGCACGGGCACTCGCCACCGGGATCTCCAAGCCCGAACTCGCCCCCGTGGTCGACCAGCACCTCCGGTTGCTGTTCCGGCAGTCCGAGCGCTTCGTGGGCCGGCTCCTCGACCGTCGCGGCTGGACGACCGGCCGTCCGCTCGGCGTGGAGGTCAGGACGTTCTGGAGCACGGCGCTCGGCGCGGTGCTGCTCGTACGCGCCGGGGCCCACGGCACCAACGCCGACCTCGACCTCGCCGGAGCGCTGACCATCCACGACATCCGGGCCACCGCGGAACCGGAATGAGGCCGTGACCTGCAAAGTCAGCGGTTCTGCCTAGGGTGTTCGTCGTGAACATGACTGAAAAGCGGAAGCTTCCGTTGATCTTGCAGCTGGTGGTCGGGCTGGCCGTCGCGGGCGTGGTCTTCTTCGTCCTGACGAAGGTCGGCGGGGAGACCGTCGAGAGCAGGCAGGAGGCGGCCGCCGCGCCCGAGGCGGCGCCCAGTGCATCGGACCGGCCGGTGGTCCCGTTGGCCGACGCCTTCCCGGACCGGGTTCCCGACGGGAAGGGCGGCGACTTCACCAAGGTGGGAGCCGTCACCCTGAAGTCGTGCACCGAACCCGACTCGGTCGGCCCGGCCCTCGCGGCCATGATCGACGCGGGCAAGGGCTGCCTCGGCGAACACGTCGCCCTCTACAAGGACGCCCAGAACAACCAGTTCAACCTGGCGGTCTTCACCATGAAGGACCCGCAGGACACCGTCACGCTGGTGATGCGCCTCGGTGGCAACCCGACGGACTACCAGGTCGGCGCCCAGGCGCCGCCGCCCGGATCGGGCCTGAAGACCCTCCCGCCGGACAGCGGCATGGTGCAGTCCTTCACCGGCCAGGGCCGTTCGATGGTCGTCGGCCTTGGCCAGTGGTCCGACGGCGCCACCCGCGACTACCAGGCCCTCGTCGACCGCCTCGGCCCCCTCCTTCAGCACGTCTCGGACCGGGTGGGTCGGTACGAGAGCGGCTCCTGACCGCTACATTCGCCGCATGGGGGAGAAGAAGGTGCGCACGGCGCCGTGCCAGTTCTGTGGGCGCCCCGTCGTCCGCCGCTGGTACCGCGCACCGCACTGCAACAGGACGTGCTGGATCCGCGACGTGCGAGCCAACTTCTGGCGCAACCTCTTCCGCTGACCCCCGCCTTCTCCCGCCCACGGCGGTCACCCGCCGACAAACGACGCCCACGTAGCGATCGGACGCGCTCCCGGCCCCTGACGACCGCCGGACGCCGAGCCGAGGACGCCCACGTAGCGATCCGGGGCGCTCCCGGCCCCTGACGGCCGACGGCCGCTGAACAGAGAACGCCCACGTAGCGATCGGACGCGCTCCCGGCCCCTGACGGCCGACGGCCGCTGAACAGAGAACGCCCACGTAGCGATCGGACGCGCTCCCGGCCCCTGACGGCCGATGGCCGCTGAGCCGAGGGTGCCCATGTAGCGATCCGGGGCGCTCCTGTCTCCGGATGATGCTCTGGACGTCGTTTCCCGACGCCGGAGCCCCCCGGCTTCCGCCGTCGGGTCGGCTGATGCCGGTTGGGTGGGATGCGGCCGCCGGGGCGGGGGAGGAGGCTCCCTGATCCGGCTTGTAGGCCCAAGTACCTCCAGGCCGTTCCCCTGGGGGCGTCCCGGCAGAAAAAATGCCTCCGGGGCGGGTCGGTCGGTCAAGGGTGGCCCGCAAGGGCCATCGCACCGCGACGCGCCCAACGGGCGCGCCCTTGAGGGACCGGCCCGCCCCGGACACCATCAACTGCCGGGGACACCCCCAGCCACACACCCGACCCCGACCCATCGGCTACCGTCCACCGGCTCCCGCCGCCTCCCCGCCACCCCCGCCCCGCTCGCATCCCGCCCACCCCGGGAGCACCCTGGAGGGACAAGGGTGAGCCCCTGGAGGTGATGCACCATGTCCACACTGGTCGGGTGGCACGTGGAGCTCGAATTCACCGAGGACGGACACCGCACCACTGCGGCGGCCATGGTCAGGCTCGGTGACGGCTCCGAGATGCGGGCGCGCGGTTACGCCATGCGCCACCCCTCCGATCCGGCACAGCTGAGGGTCGGGGAAGAGATCGCGGGCGCGCGGGCGCTGATGGATCTCGCGTCCCAGATGTTGCAGAAGGCGCACGGAGAGATCGACGAGGCGACGGGCAGGCACTCTTACCCGCTGTCCTCCTGATCCGCGAACGAGCGGGTGCCGGCCGAGCCCCGGCCGACACCCGCTGCCACGCGGCGCGGCTACCGCCCCGCGACCCACCCGGCGAGCGCCGTCCAGGAGGCGGGAGCGAGGCTCAGCACCGGCCCGTCGGTGACCTTGGAGTCCCGGACGTGGACGGTGCCGGGGCAGGCGGCGACCTCGACGCACTGGCCGCCGTCACTGCCGCTGTAGCTGGACTTCCGCCAATCGACGGCGACCTCCAGGCAGGCCCCGCCATCGCTGCCGCTGTAGCTGGACTTGAACCACTTCAGTGCGGTGCTCATAGCTCTCCTAGCAGGCGGTCCAACAGGCCCCGCGTCTGCTCGGTGTTGAGGGCCTGAGTCCGCAGCATCGCATATCGGCGAGCCAAGATGCTGACCTCGTCTCCACTGGAGATGAGCTGGCTGCCGCGCTGGCTCTCGGAGTATCCGAAGTACTGGTGGTCGGGGGTCTCCAGGAGGATGAAGGGACCGTCGAGGCCAGCGTGCCTGGTTTGTTCCAGTGGCATCACCTGGATGGAAACATCGGGGAGTTCGGTGCATGCGATCAGGTGCCGAAGCAGTTCCTCGTGTACCTCCCGGCCGCCGATGCGGTGGCGGACGACGGGCTCCCAGATGACGAAGCTTGTGGTCGGCGGTGACTCGCGATGCAGTATCCGCTGCCGGTCCAGGCGGTCGGCTGTGTGTGCCTCGATCTCCTCCTCTCGGTAGGCGGGGACTCGGCACCTGAAGACCGCCCGGGCGTAGCTGGCAGGCTGGAGCAGCCCCGGCACGACCTGGTTGTCGTACCAGGACAGCGCGACGGCCTCCGCCTCGCAGCGCATGTACTCCTCGGCCCATTCCGGTACGCGGTCCACCGCCGGCAGCTTCTCCACCCCCGCCGCCAGCACCCCGCCCGACTCCAGGACCCGGTCCATCATCTCGGCCACGTCAGGCATCAGGGCGCGTCTGCCCTGTTCGATCGAGGCGATCGTCTCCTCTTCCATCCGCACCAACCTGGCCAGTTGGCGCTGTGTCAGGCCCTTCCTGACCCGCAGCACGGCCACCTGCGCCCCGACCATCTTCAGGGCGGTGCCGTTCTTCGGTACGCGTTTCCTCGGCGGCATGTTTTCCGGACTCCCCACCTGCGCCCGCGATGTACCCGTGCCTGCCCGTACCAACGGATCGGTACGGGCGGTCGCACTGCACACCGTAGTGACGGACGGCGACGATCGCCCCGTGATCCAGGAGATTGAACCCGCCCGGATGAGGGACCGCTACTTCGCTCGCTCGCGCCAAACCGTTGCCGCGGCCAGGCAGTTCACGGCGGAAACACTTGACGTGTGGGGTGTCACCCAACACCGCGACGACCTGTTGCTCTGCGTGAGCGAACTCGCGGGCAACGCCCTCCGCCACGGCGTCCCGCCCGGCCGGTACTACCGCGTCCGGCTCCGGCGGTACGAGGGCGGCCTGCGGCTGGAAGTGCACGACAGCGGCCCCGGGCTGTCCCGCACCCGGGTCGGCGACGGGTACGGGCTGCGCATCGTCGAGGCGGTCTCGGACCGGTGGGGCGTGCTGCCCAGGCAGCCGGGCAAGTCGGTCTGGTGCGAGTTCGGCGTGCCGGCGAACGGGGCAACCGGCGCCGGCACCGGCCTGCGGTCGATGCAGGGTCGGCTCGACGGTGGGACTGGTACGGCAATCCCGTACGACTATGACTGCGTCTGTGGTCCATGGGAGGTCAGCCATGTCGATTTCAGCCAATGAGGCCCGTCAGCGCTTCTATCCGCTGATCCGGCAGGTCAACGAAGACCACGTGCCCATAGAGGTCACGTCCCGGGAGCACGGTGACGTGGTGATCATGTCGGCTGAGGACTTCCGCTCTTGGCAGGAAACCGTCTATCTCCTGCGCTCGCCGCGAAACGCGCAGATCCTGATGGAATCGATCGCAGAGCTGGATGCCGGACGAGGCCAGGCCAGGGAGCTGATCAGCGTCGACGACGAGGAAGAAGCCGGGTCCGCCGCGTGAGAGTTGTCTTCTCGGGCCGGGCCTGGGAGCAGTACACGTACTGGGCAACTGCCGACCCGAAGATACTCAAGCGGATCAACCGCTTGATCGGCGGAATCCTGCGGACACCCTTCGAAGGCACGGGGAAGCCGGAGCCGCTCAAGGAGAACCTGTCGGGCTGGTGGTCTCGGCGGATCACCGACGAGCACCGGTTGGTGTACCGGATCCAGGACCAAGCAGTGGAGGTCGCCCAGGTCCGGTACCACTACTGAACCGACGGCCCCTTCGGGCCGCCCCCGCCCCCGCCTCCGCCCCGTCGGCGGCGGCCCGTCGGCGGCGGCCCGGGCCCCGCCCGTCACATCGGGTCCGGCTGCTCCGGGGCCTCGTTCGGCTTGAGCACCGCGAACACCGCGCCCTGCGGGTCGGCCAGGACGGCCATGCGGCCGACCGGCATGTCGAAGGCGGGGGCCATGACGCTGCCGCCGGCGCGTTCCGCGGCGGCCTGGGTCGCGTCGGCGTCGGCGACGCAGAAGTACGGCAGCCAGTGCGGCGGGGTGCCCTTCGGGTGCCGGTCGAGGGACATCATGCCGCCGACGGCGCGGTCGTTGACCTTGAGTTCGGTGTAGCCCTCGGCGCCCGGCATCTCCGACAGGGCCGGGGTGATCGGCAGGATGGATGCGTAGTACGCGGCGGCCTTGCCGGGATCGCTGGTTGCCAGCTCGTTCCAGGTGAGGGTGTTGTCCTCGTTGACGATTCCGGCGCCCTGGAAGGTGCCGGCCTGCCAGATGCCGTAGACGGCGCCGGTGGGGTCGGAGAGGACGGCCATCCGGCCGAGGTCCATGACCTCCGTCGGGTCGACCAGGGTGCCGCCCCCGGCCGCCGTGCCCGCCCTGACGACCTCGTGTACGTCGTGCACGGCCAGGTAGGTGGTCCAGGCGGCCGGGGGCATCGGGTCGGGGACGGACCCGTCCGGGTTCATCGCCTTCATGATCCCGGCGACCGGCTGCCCCTTGTACTCGCAGACGGAGTAGCCGCCGGTCTCGGGCGGGCCGACCTCGCCGGTCCAGCCGAACAGGCCGGTGTAGAAGTCGAGGGCGGCTTGCTGGTCGGGCACCATCAGGTCGATCCAGCACGGGGTGCCGGGCCGGTACGGGCCGGTCATGAGGGGCACGGGGCCTCCGGGGCGGGTGGGGAGGGACGGACGGCACGTCCCTACCCCCGGCCCGGTCGACCGGAATCGGGCCGAACGGGTGATCGGGTCCGATCGGGGCGACCGGACCCGCGGCTAGAACGTGCGGCCTGTGACGGCGTCGGCGAGGAGCAGGCCGAGCACTCCCAGGTTCAGCAGCAGCCCCGCGGCCAGGAGCGGGCGGAACGGGCGGCGGACCGCGGAGCGGGCGCAGACCAGTCCGGCGACGGCGAGCAGCAGCAGCAGCGGCCACAGGGCGGCGGGCACCCGGCCGCCCGACGCGGCGATCCCGGTGGCGGCGGCCGTTCCCGCGAGGAAGGCCGCCCGTACGGCCCGCCCTGCCGATCGCGTCCGGGAGGCCGGCCGCAGCGGGCCGGACGGGACGGTGGGCGGGTCGGCGGCGGGATTCGTCGGGGCCCGCCCCGGCCCTCTCCCGCCCGCGGCCGCCGGCTGCGGGGGCGAGGCCGTCGGCCCCGTCGGCGACTGCGGCGCGGGGGACGGCGGCAGCAGGGGCGGCGGTGCCGCCTGGTCCGGCGCGGGCGCGGCGGGCCCCGCAGCCGGAGCCGTCCCGGGCACCTCGGCCGCGGCCTCCGCCGGTGCGGCTCCCGCGGCTCCCGCAGCGGGCGCCGACGCGGCAGGTGCCGTCGCCGGTGCGGCGGCCGCCGTCGCCCCCGCGCCCCGAGCCGTCTCCGGAGCCTCCGCCGCCCGAGCCCCCGGCGCCTTCGGCTCCGCGGACGGCGCCCCCGGCGCCTTCGGCTCCGCGGGCGCCGCATCCGCCGCCACCGTGTGCTCCCGCGCCGCGTCCCGGGCCGCGGCCGCTCCCGGCGAGCGCCGGAGTTCCTCCAGCAGCTCGCGCAGCGCCGCCGCGAACGCCGGGTCACGGTCGGCCTCGTCGGCCAGGACGATCTCCGCCATGGTGGCCGAGGCGGCGCCCGGGGCGTCGCGGAGGCGGTGCAGGGCCACCGTGCCCGAGGCGGTGGCGCGCAGGCGGGTTTCCGCCAGCAGTCGGATGCGGGCGGGCAGCGCGGCCTGCGCCGGGGTGCCCCCGGCGTCCGTCTCCGTGAGGACGTGCAGTGCGGCGCGCGCCAGTCGTAACGGGTCCACGATCGGTCTCCCCATGCCTCCCGCGGTGCCGTTCCCCGGACCCCCCGGCCGCGGCCCGCGGTCAGGTGATCGTACGGAGTCGCGCGGCCCGTCGCCAGGTGTGCCGGGTCCCGGCCGGCGCTCAGGCGGTGGGCGGGTCCGTGACCAGGGCGGCGGCCAGTGCGCGGGCTTCCGCCAGCCAGGCGGTCCGCTGCTGCTCCGTCGCGTCGGTGACGGTGCGGAAGACGCGGCGGCGGACGTCCCGCGCGCCGGTGTACGGCAGGACGCACGCCGCCCAGACGCGCTCCAGCGGGTCGCCGAACTCGCCCGCCTCCCGCTCCTCGGGGGTGTCGGAGGTGTTCAGCACGAGGGCGCGGTCGGCCCGCAGCAGTCCGGCGGGCTCTCCCTGCGCCGTGCCCAGCTTGTAGGCGACGCCGGGGGCGAGGACCCGCTGGACCCAGCCGGCCAGGACGGCCGGCGGCATGCCCCACCAGTTGGGGTGGACGAAGACCAGCGCGTCGAGGTCGGCGACCTCGCGGCGGTGCGCCTCGACCCGCGGGTCCGCGGAGGCGGCGGCCGCGCCGACGGTTTCCGTCTCCTCCGCCGTGAGCAGCGGCGGGAACCCCTCCGCGTACAGGTCGTGGGCGCGCACGTCGCAGCCGCGGGCGGCGAGTTCGGCCGTGACGGCCTCGAACAGCGCGTGGTTGAAGCTCCCGGCCCGCGGGTGCGCCAGGTAGACGCCTGCCTTCATCGTGTGCGTGCCCTCCCCGTGCCGACGGCCGTTCCGTCAACGGCCTTCCGGCCCACGGTACTTGGCGGGTTCCGGAACGAGGCCGCCCCCGGCGCGGCAGCGCGGGGCTGCCGGGCCGGGGGCGTCGTGGAGCAAGCGGGACGCGGGAGGCGTCAGAGCTTCTCGGGGGTGCGGATGCCCAGCAGGCCCATGCCCTTGCCGAGGGTGCGCGCGGTCAGGTCGATCAGGAACAGGCGGTTCTCCTGCTGCTCCGGGGTGTCGGCCTTGATGACGGGGCACTGGTCGTAGAAGGCGGTCAGGTGCGAGGCGAGCTGGTACAGGTAGGCGGCCAGCTTGTGCGGGGCGTACTCGGCGGCGGCGTCGGCGACGAGCTCGCCGAAGCCGTCGAGGTGCAGGCCCATCGCCCGCTCGGCCGGGGCCAGCGGCAGCTCGGGGTGCGCCTTGGGGGCGGTGTCGGCGAGGCGGCGCTGGATGGACCGGATGCGGGCGTACGCGTACTGGAGGTACACGGAGGTGTCGCCGTTGAGGGAGACCATCTGGTCCAGGTCGAACTTGTAGTCGCGCGCGGCGGACGTGGACAGGTCGGCGTACTTGACGGCGCCGATGCCGACGTGGCGGCCGTTCTCGACGACCTCCGGCTCGGTCAGGCCCGCCTTGTCCGCCTTGTCGCGGACGACGGCGGTGGCCCGGTCGACGGCCTCGTCCAGCAGGTCGACCAGCCGGACGGTCTCGCCCTCGCGGGTCTTGAACGGCTTGCCGTCGGCGCCGAGGACGGTGCCGAAGGCGAGCTGGACGGCCTTGGTGCCCTCCTGGAGCCAGCCGGCCCGGCGGGCGGTCTCGAAGACCATCTTGAAGTGCAGCGACTGGCGGGCGTCCACCACGTACAGCAGGGTGCTGGCCTTGAGGTTGCCGACGCGGTCGCGGATCGCGGACAGGTCGGTGGCGGCGTACCCGAAGCCGCCGTCGGACTTCTGGACGATCAGCGGGGTGGGCTGGCCGTCGGGGCCCTTGTACTCGTCGAAGAAGACGCACAGCGCGCCGTTGGAGCGGACGGCGACGCCGGACTCCTCCAGCAGGCGGCAGGTCTCCGCCAGCATGTCGTTGTAGCCGGACTCGCCGACGATGTCGGCGTCCCGGATGTCCATGTCGAGCTTGTCGAAGACCGAGTAGAAGTAGATCTTCGACTCGTCGACGAACCGCTGCCACAGGGCGAGGGTCTGCTCGTCCCCGGCCTGGAGGTCGACGACGCGGGCGCGGGCGCGGGTCTTGAACTCCTCGTCGGCGTCGAACAGCGCGCGCGACGCCTTGTACAGCCGGTTCAGGTTGGACATGGCCTCTTCGCCGGCCGCCTCGGCGGCGTCGGAGTCCCCGGCGGCCGGCTCCGCGGCCTTGTGGTCCAGCTCGTGCGGGTGCTCGATCAGGTACTGGATGAGCATGCCGAACTGGGTGCCCCAGTCGCCGATGTGGTGGCGGCGCACGACCTGCTCGCCGGTGAACTCGAGGATCTCGACCATGGCCGCGCCGATGACCGCCGACCGCAGGTGGCCGACGTGCATCTCCTTGGCCACGTTCGGCTGCGCGTAGTCGATCACGGTGGTGCCGGCGGCCGGGTTGACGGGGACGCCGAGGCGGTCGTCGGCGGCGCGCGCCGCGAGCGTCTCGACGATCGCCCGGTCGGAGACGGTGATGTTGAGGAAGCCGGGGCCGGAGACCTCGATCTCCTCGATGACGCCGCCCTTGTCGAGGCCGCCGACGACGGTGGCCGCCAGCTCGCGCGGGTTGGCCTTGGCCTTCTTCGCCAGTGCCAGGATGCCGTTGGCCTGGAAGTCGGCCCGGTCGCTTCGTCGCAGCAGCGGGTCGGCCGCACCGGCCTCCGGCAGGGCGGAGGCGAGGGCGTCGGCGACGCGCTGATGGACGGAGGAAGCGAGGGAAGGGACCGAGGCCATGAGCTGCCGTTCCTGTGAGTGTGCCCGGGGGCGGAGTCCGCCGGGGCGCGGGGTTGTTCGTTCCGACAAGGGCCGAGTATCCCACGCGGCCGCATCCCGTTTCCCGGCTTGTACCGGGTGCCGGGCAACCAAGGAGCGGCGGGTTCCGTCTGGGAGAATGGCTGAAGCCAGCATTCGAGATAGAAGGACGTGTCGTGGCTCAGAGCAGCACCGAGACCGACTGGGTCTCCCGTTTCGCGGACGAGGTCATCGCCGAGGCGGAGCGCCGAGCACCCGGCAAACCTGTCGTCGTCGCGTCCGGACTCTCCCCCTCCGGCCCGATCCACCTGGGCAACCTGCGCGAGGTCATGACCCCGCACCTGGTCGCCGACGAGATCCGCCGCCGCGGCATCGAGGTCCGCCACGTCCTGTCGTGGGACGACTACGACCGCTACCGCAAGGTGCCCAAGGGCATCCCCGGCGTCACGGAGGAGTCGCACGGCGGGCACATCGGCCGGCCGCTGACCTCCGTGCCCGCGCCCGAGGGGTCTCCGTACCCGAACTGGGCCGAGCACTTCAAGGCCGCCATGGTCGAGGCGCTGGCCGAGCTGGGCGTCGAGTACGACCCGATCAGCCAGACCGAGCAGTACACCTCGGGCGCGTACCGCGAGCAGGTGCTGCACGCGATGAAGCACCGCGGCGACATCGACGCCGTCCTCGCCCAGTACCGCACCAAGCCGAAGGCCGCGAAGAAGTCGCAGAAGCCGGTCGACGAGGCCGAGCTGGAGGCCGCCGAGGGCTCCGGCGCGGCCGGCGAGGACGACGGCAGCGCCGAGGGCGCCGAGTACTTCCCGTACAAGCCGTACTGCGGCGAGTGCGGCAAGGACTTCACCAAGGTCACCTCGTACGACGACGAGACGACCGAGCTGACGTACGTCTGCACCGAGGACGAGTTCACCGAGACGGTGAAGCTGTCGGAGTTCAACCGCGGCAAGCTCGTCTGGAAGGTCGACTGGCCGATGCGCTGGGCGTTCGAGGGCGTCGTCTTCGAGCCGTCCGGCGTCGACCACTCCTCGCCGGGCTCGTCCTTCCAGGTCGGCGGCCAGATCGTGCACATCTTCGGCGGCGAGCAGCCGATCGGCCCGATGTACGCGTTCGTCGGCATCAGCGGCATGGCCAAGATGTCGTCCTCGAAGGGCGGCGTCCCGACCCCGTCCGACGCGCTGAAGATCATGGAGCCGCAGCTGCTGCGCTGGCTGTACGCCCGCCGCAGGCCGAACCAGAGCTTCAAGATCGCCTTCGACCAGGAGATCCAGCGCCTGTACGACGAGTGGGACAAGCTGGAGGCGAAGGTCGCCGACGGCTCCGTGCTGCCCGCCGACGCCGCCGCGCACACCCGCGCCGTCCGCGTCGCCTCGCACGAGCTGCCGCGCACCCCGCGCCCGCTGCCGTACCGCACCCTCGCCTCGGTCGTCGACATCACCGCCGGCCACGACGAGCAGACCCTGCGCATCCTGGCCGACCTCGACCCGTCGCAGCCGCTGGCCTCCCTCGACGAGGTCCGGCCCCGCCTGGACCGCGCCGAGAACTGGATCACCACCCAGGTCCCGGCCGACCAGCGGACCCTGGTGCGCGAGGAGCCCGACACCGAGCTGCTCGCCTCCCTCGACGACGAGGCGCGCCGCTCGCTGGCGCTGCTGCTGGAGGGCCTCGACTCGCACTGGTCCCTCGACGGGCTGACCACGCTCGTCTACGGCGTGCCGAAGGTGATGGCCGGGCTGGAGCCCGACGCCAAGCCGACCCCCGAGCTGAAGGTCGCGCAGCGCAGCTTCTTCGCGCTGCTGTACCGCCTGCTCGTCACCCGGGAGACCGGCCCCCGCCTGCCTACGCTGCTGCTGGCGGTCGGCGCGGACCGCGTCCGCACGCTGCTGGCGGTCTGACCGGCAACACGACGAAAGGGGGCCCGCCGGATGTCCGGCGGGCCCCCTTTCCGCTTCCTCACCGCCCCGGCGGCGCCGGAGGCGCTCAGGCGATGTGCTCGTTCTCCAGGTCGCGCTGGTAGCGCTGCTTCAGGTCGGGCATCAGGCGGCGCAGGATGGACGCGCCGCGCGGATGCAGGATCCCCAGGCGCTCGGCGAGGAGCGCTTCCACCTTCTCCGCGTCCGGGATGCCGTTCTTCTCGTCGATGTGTGCCCGGAAGACCTCGTACGCGGCCTCCTCGAACTTCACCTCGTCGATGGCCGCCTCCTCCTCGGCAGCCGCCGGGAAGAGGGCGTCCTGGCCGGCGGTCTCCGCCTGGGCGTCCAGGGCGCGCTGGGCGGCGCGGGCCTGGAGCTGGGCGGCGAGGGCCTGCTGGGCGGCCAGGTCCTGCTCGGTGTCCAGCTCGGGGCCGGCCGGCGGCAGCACCGGTGTGGGCTCCAGGCCCTCGACGTACTGCGGGTTGTAGCCGTTCTCGTACGCGGTCTGCGGGGCCCGCGGCGCGGCGAACCAGGCGCTGTTGTGGGCCGCCGGCATGGCCGTCGGATCCACGGCGAACGGCGGCGGCGCCTGGTGCGGGACGCCCTGGGCCTGCAGCCAGGCCGCCCGGGCCTCGGCCTGCGCCTGCGCCTCGGCCTGCGCCTGCGGGTCCAGCCCGGGCCCGGTCGGCGCCGGCGGCTCCTGCGGCCCCTGCTCGGCCGGGCCGGCCGCGACGGCCTGCGGCTGCGCGGCCGCGGCGCCCGCCGCCAGTGCGGGGGCCTTCGCCGCCGTGTCCGCGGGCGGCAGCAGCGCGGGCTCGATCCCGGCCGCGGCCAGCCCCTCGGGGGCCGTCTGCGACAGCGGCACGCCGATGCGGGCCAGCCGCAGCGGCATCAGCGCCTCCACCGGCGCCTTGCGGCGCCAGCCGCGCCCGTAGCGCGCCTGGAGCCGGGCCTGGTAGATCAGCCGGTCCTGCTCCATGCCGACGGCCTGCTCGTAGGAGCGCAGCTCCCACAGCTTCATCCGCCGCCACAGCTTGAAGGTGGGGATGGGGGAGAGCAGCCACCGCGTGATGCGGACGCCCTCCATGTGCCGGTCCGCGGTGATGTCGGCGATCCGGCCCACCGCGTGCCGGGCCGCCTCCACGGTGACGACGAACAGCACGGGGATCACCGCGTGCATGCCGACGCCCAGCGGGTCGGGCCAGGCCGCGGCGCCGTTGAAGGCGATCGTCGCCGCGGTCAGCAGCCACGCCGTCTGGCGCAGCAGCGGGAAGGGGATCCGGATCCACGTCAGCAGCAGGTCCAGGGCCAGCAGGACGCAGATGCCCGCGTCGATGCCGATCGGGAAGACCAGCGAGAAGTCCCCGAAGCCCTTCTTCAGCGCGAGTGCGCGGACCGCGGCGTACGAGCCGGCGAAGCCGATTCCCGCGATGACGACGGCACCCGCGACGACCACGCCGATGAGTATTCGGTGCGTACGAGTCAGCTGCATCGCGGCCACCCGCGATCTCCTCCCCTTGTCGTGCCACGGCAGGCACAGCGTACGGGTGACTGTACGGGTGACTGAATGTCAGCCTCCAGTAAGGCTCCCCGGACCGCTGCGCTCCGCGGCGTCGGTGCCTGCTACTGGGACGCGGCCGGGGAAGGCTGCTGCTCGGGCTGCTTCTGCTCCTGGTTGGCGGCGTCGACGGAGGCGATGATCTCCTTGGCCGCGGCGACGGCGTCCTGGAGCAGCTTGGCGTGATCCGGTGCCCCGGCGCCCTCGTAGGCGGCGCCGTTGTAGTCGAGGGTGACGACCACGTTGTGGGTGCGCGCGACGACGGTCGTGTTCGCGAAGTCCACGTCCTTCTTCACACCGAAGACGATGGAGGTGGCCTGGTCGCCGGTCTCGCCGACGGCCTCCGCCTTGACGTCGCTCGCGCCTTCGGTGGCCTTCGCGGTCTCGACCTGCTTGCCGTACTGCTCCTCGGCCCGCTTGTTGGCGCTGCCCAGGGAGGCGTGGGAGTCGTAGCGGACGAGGGAGACCGACAGCCAGCGGTACTGGGAGCCCTTCAGGCCGTCCGTCTTCAGGCCGTTCCAGGAGCAGCTGGCGCGGCTGCCCAGGTCGTTGGACTTGGTGGCGGTGCCGTTGGTGTCCTTCGCGTCGGGGACGAGCGTCTCGACGGTCTTGGACTGGAGCGTCTTGCACGGTTCGGGAAGCGTGGCGAAGCGGGCCTTCTCCAGTTCGACCTTCGGCTTCCCGCCGGGCTTGGCGGACGCCGACGCGCCGGACTTCTTGCTGTCGCCGGATCCGGAGCCCTTGCCCTTGTCCGAGTCGGACGAGCATCCGGCGGCGGCGAATATCACCGGGACGACGGCGGCGCAGGCGAGCACCCGGGTGAGGCGCGAAGCAGATCGGTGCATGGTTCCTTCACTACGTTGTCGGACGCGTTCGTGTGGAGCGGTGGGGGCGCGGTACGGACGCGGCGCGGGCGCGGGACCCGTGCAACGGTAGCCCCACCGGGCGTACGGCTGCTGTGCGCGCCGTCACGCCGGGGTGTCGCGGGCCGCCGCCGTCAGTCGCTGAAGCGCTCGACGAGCGCCTGCGCCAGCTGCCGCGCCTTGTCCTGGGTCTCGGTGCTGGAGGGGACGGCGCCGGGCGCGGCGGGCTGGACGCTGTACTCGACGGTGACGAGGACGTTCTCGGTGCGGAAGACGACCCGAACGGTGCGGGACTGCGCGGCGCTGGCGCCGGCCGCACCCAGTTTGTCCTCGATGAACGCCTCGGCGCCGAGGCCTTCGAGGACGCGGGAGCCCAGCTCGGAGGGGGACGGCGAGGGGGTGGGTGAGCCGGTGCCCGGCGCGGGGGACCCGGAGGCGGCGGGCGCGCCGGTGGCGGCGGGCGGGGCGGCCGGCGGGGGGCTCGACGCCGGGGCGGCACCGGGGGAGGCCGGGGCGCCGGGGGTGGCGGCGGGGCCGGGGAAGGGCAGGCGGGCGTCGGTGAGGCGGCGGACGTAGACCTGCCGGGCCTTGTCGTCGTCGCTCATGGCGGCCCGGTCGTACGAGACGACCCGCTCGAAGCCGACCGACAGCAGCCGGGTCTCCTCGGGCGTCTGCGCGCTCCACCGGCAGCCGACGTGCCGGTCGGCGTCGTAGGAGGTGTCGGCGGTGCCCGCGTAGAGCCGCTCGCGGTCCTCCTCGGTGAGGCCGGGCGCGGCCGGAAGCATGGCCCGCAGCCGCTTGCCGTCGACCGACCGGCAGGGGGAAGGAAGGCTGCGGTACTTCCCGGCGGGCGCGGGGGCGGGGGAGCCGGTGCCCGACTTGGAGTCGGTGTCGCCCCTGCCGCTGCCGCCGCCCGTGCACCCGGTCAGGCCGGCCATGCCGGCCGTGAGTGCGGTGAGCATCGCGATGCCCGGCAGGACCCGCCGTACCGCCTTGCGCTGCACGTCCTCTGGCTCCCTTCGACCGCCCCGGCCGCCCGGCGGTCAGGAAAATGCGTTGCCGCGCTTTGGGCGCGGATGGACACAATGTCTATCGCACACGCCGGTCCCGGCGCCGGTCCCCTGTCTGCTTTGGGGCCTTGAGCGAGGGTTTTGCGGATTCTGATTTTTCCATGGGTTTCGGGGGATTAAGTCGTTATGTCGTACTTCGAGGTTGCAGGGGAGCACGTCCCCATCCGGATGTGGACCGATCCGGCGTCCGTCGAGCCGAGTGCGATGCGGCAGCTCCAGAACACCGCCACCCTGCCGTGGATCAAGGGCCTGGCCGTCATGCCGGACGTCCACTACGGCAAGGGCGCCACGGTCGGCTCGGTGATCGCGATGAAGGACGCCGTCTGCCCGGCGGCCGTCGGCGTCGACATCGGCTGCGGCATGTCCGCGGTGAAGACCTCCCTGACGGCGAACGACCTGCCGGGGGACCTGTCGGGGCTCCGCTCGAAGATCGAGCGGGCGATCCCGGTCGGCGCGGGCATGCACCGCGACCCCCTCGACGCCGACCGGCTGTACGGGTTCCCGGCGGACGGCTACGCGCGGCTGTGGGACCGCTTCGACCACCTCGCGGACGCCGTGAAGTTCCGGCGCGAGCGGGCGGCGAAGCAGATCGGCACGCTGGGCACCGGCAACCACTTCATCGAGTTCTGCCTGGACGAGGAGGGCTCGGTGTGGCTGATGCTGCACTCGGGCTCCCGCAACATCGGCAACGAGCTCGCCGACCACCACATCGGCGTGGCGCGCGGCCTCGACCACAACCAGAACCTCATCGACCGCGACCTCGCGGTGTTCCTCGCGGCGACGCCCGAGATGGAGGCGTACCGGAGCGACCTCTTCTGGGCGCAGGAGTACGCCAAGTACAACCGGGCCGCGATGATGGGCCTGTTCAAGGAGGTCGTCCGGCGGGAGTTCCGCAAGGCGAAGGTCTCCTTCGAGCGGGAGATCAGCTGCCACCACAACTACGTGGCGGAGGAGCGGTACGAGGGCATGGACCTGCTCGTCACCCGCAAGGGCGCGATCCGCGCCGGCAGCGGGGACTACGGGATCATCCCGGGCTCGATGGGCACGGGCTCGTACATCGTGAAGGGCCTCGGCAACGAGGCGTCCTTCAACTCCGCCTCCCACGGGGCGGGCCGGAAGATGAGCCGCACGGCGGCGAAGAAGCGGTTCTCCGCGCGGGACCTGGCGGAGCAGACCAGGGGCGTGGAGTGCCGCAAGGACGCGGGCGTGGTCGACGAGATCCCGGGCGCCTACAAGTCCATCGAGCAGGTCATCGACCAGCAGACCGACCTGGTGCAGGTCGTGGCCAAGCTCAGGCAGGTCATCTGCGTGAAGGGCTGAGCCCGCACGCGGACACGGGGGGACGGAGGAGCCCCGGCCGGCACGGGCCGGCCGGGGCTCCTCCGTCGGCTCCGGGTCAGTCCGGGTCCCCGTCGAGCAGCAGGTCGACGGGGAGTTCCAGCGACACCCCGACGTGCCCGGGCACGGTGACCGACTCGCCCCGTTTGAGGGTCCGGCGCAGGCGGTAGACGCCGCCCCGCAGGTCGGAGCAGAGGACGGCCTCGTCGTGGTGCCGGTCGGCGATGACGTACGCGGGAATGCCGGCGCGGGCGTAGCTGTCGACCTTGACCCCCACGTCGTCCGACCAGTTCGACGAGGTGACCTCGATGACCAGCCGGAAGACGTCGGGTGCGTAGCAGTTCTTCGCGATCCTGTGCTCGGTGAAGTCCGCCTCGACCAGGGAGAAGTCGGGGATGGCGAAGTCGTCCGGCCCGGTCGGCAGCCAGATGCCGATGTTCTGGACGTACCGCAGGCCGGCCTGCCTCGCGCCGGCTTCGTAGAACCGCTCGGTCAGCCACGTCAGCGTCAGGGCGTGCCGCCCGTCGGCGGGTGGTGTCACGGTGAGCCTCCCCTGGAGAATCTCCACTCGGTGCCCGGGAAGCTCCCTGGAAAGGCGATCGGCTGCCTCCGCGATCGTGGTCTCGTGCTGCATCACGGCCATGCTTCCTCCCTCTGGGGGCTCACTCTTTCCGAGGGTAGGCGCGGGCGGGGGCAGGGCGTGCGCATTCACCCGAACGGAGCGGAGGGGGCCGCCCGGCTCGTTCCCCGGGGCGCGGCCCGGGTGCTCAGAGGTCGCGGTGGACCTTGGTGTTCGAGGCCTGGGCGCGGGGGCGGACGACCAGCAGGTCGATGTTGACGTGGGAGGGGCGGGTCACCGCCCAGGCGATCGTGTCGGCCACGTCCTCGGCGGTGAGCGGCTCGGCCACGCCCGCGTAGACCTTGGCGGCCTTCTCCTCGTCGCCGCGGAAGCGGGTCTTGGCGAACTCCTCCGTCCTGACCATGCCCGGGGCGATCTCGATGACGCGCACCGGCTGTCCGACGATCTCCAGGCGGAGAGTCTCCGCCAGGACGCGCGCGCCGTTCTTCGCGGCGACGTAGCCGGCGCCGCCCTCGTACGTGCCGTGGCCGGCCGTGGACGACAGCACGACGACGGTGCCGTCGCCGGAGCCGGTCAGGGCGGGCAGCAGGGCCTGGGTGACGTGCAGGGTGCCGAGGACGTTGACCTCGTACATCGTGCGCCAGTCGGCGGGGTCGCCGGTGGCGACCGGGTCGGCGCCGAGGGCCCCGCCCGCGTTGTTGACCAGGACGTCGCAGCGGTCGAGGGAGGCGGCGAAGGCGTCGACGGCGGCCCGGTCGGTGACGTCCAGGGCGTACGCGGCGGCGGACAGCCCGGCCGCGCCCAGTTCCGCGGCGAGGTCCTCGATGCGGTCCTTGCGGCGGGCGGTGAGGACGACGCGGTAGCCGGCCTCGGCCAGCCGCCGGGCGGTGGCCGCCCCGATCCCGCTGCTCGCGCCGGTGACTACGGCGGTCCGGGTGGCCGTGCTCATGTGCGGCTCCTCGTGCATGGGCGCACGCGTGCGGTGGGATGCGGGCGTGCGTGTGTTCGTACGGCGGACACCCGCCAGCATAGGCGCGGGCCTGCCGCCCGGTGCGGGCCCGGCCGCCGCGGGGCGGGGCCCGCCGGATGGGGGAGGACCCGCCCTCGTCCGTGTGATGGTCCGACCGGCCGGGCGGGGCCGCGGGCTAGCCTCCGCGCGTGGACGAGGAGGTGGTGGCGGTGCGCCGTGGTGCCGCTCGCAGTGTGGTGATGGGGCTCGCAGGGCTGGCCGGCGCGGCGGGGCTGCTGTGCGGCGCGCCCGGCGGGGCCGCGGCAGCCGGGGCCGCCGGCCCGGACCCCCGCGGCCCGGCCGAGGCGGCGGCGGCCGCCCCCGAGGCGGACGTGGCCTACCACGGCAGGGTCGCCCTGTCCCGGGGCGAGCTGCGGGTGTGGCTCGTGCCGTGGAACGAGGGGCCCTCGGAGCTTCCCGACTCCACCGTGCGCCTGAGCCTGTCCGCCGAACTCGCCGACCGGCAGGACCTCGGGGCGGGCTGCGTACGGGCCGGGGCGCGCGAGGTGGTGTGCGAGACCGGGCCGCTGCCGCGGCACGGGCAGGGCCGGCACATCGGGCTCGTCCTGAGCCTGAAGGAGCCGGTGCCCGAGGCCGTCGTCCGCATCGACACCTGGTGGAACGGCGGCGCCTCCGACCGGAACCTCGCCAACAACCAGCACGCGGTCCTGGCCCTGGACACCGGCGACACCTACGCCTTCTGACCCGGCAGACCGTCCCGGTCACAGCACTACGGCGCCGCCACGCCCCCGAACTCCCCGACCGCGTCGGCGACGATGCGCTCCAGGCGGGCGTGGTGCGCGCCACGCCAGTAGACGCGCTCGCAGGACGTGCACTGCGCGAACACGTCGTACGAGCGGTGCGTGCCGCTCTGCAGGCGGTCGCCGACGCTCTCCTTGTCGGCGTCGCGCAGCGTGCCGTTGCAGGCGGTGCAGCGCGTCCACGGGGCGAGCACGGGCGCGAACCGGCCGAGGACGTCCCGCAGTTGCTCGTCGGGGTTGTCGCTGTACACGTACGCGCCGGCGAAGATCTCGCGGCGGCGCAGCAGCCCGCGGTCGCGGGAGAGCAGCACGCGCCGCTCGTCCGCGGAGCGGGTGGCGAGGGCGGGGTCGCCGATGTCCTCGTTCTCGTAGGCGGCATCCACGCCGAGCAGCCGCAGGCGGCGCGCGAGGGTGCCCAGGTGCACGTCGAGGAGGAAGCGCAGCGGGGCGCCGGCGACCTGCTGCGGCCGGTCCACACCGAACACCTCGACCGTCTCGCCGGGCCGCGGCACGTAGGAGAACGGCTCCTCGCGGCCGTCGACGAGGAGCCGGCCGACCTCCGTCAGCGGGACTCCCGCGGACTCGACGACGTGTCCGAGGCTGGAGGCTCCGTCCGTGGCGGTCGGGACCCGTTCGGCGCGCCGGCTGGGCGGGGCGAACAGGCGGAGTTCAGGGGCGAGGGTGAGGTGGATGCCGGGTCCGTTCACGCTGCCCAGAATGCCATCGCGGGGCGGGCCGCGCGGCCGAATTACCGGGTCCCGGCCGCCCGGCGGCGCTCGGCGCGGGCCGCACCCCGCGCGCGGCGGCCGGTCAGGGCCAGACCAGGCAGTACGGCTGGTGGCCCGCCTCGTGCAGGCGCTGGCTGAAATCCTGCCACTCGTGCAGCAGCTGGTAGACGTTGAACGCGTCCCGCGGGCCCCCGCGGTCGGGCACCGTGGACCAGATGAACGCCGCCGCGCCGACCGACTCCTCGCCGATGTCGCGCAGCGGGTCGACGACCGTCGTCGGCAGCTTGACCACCGCGTAGTCCGGGTGCAGGACGACCAGCTCCAGCGGCGGCACCTTGTGCAGGGGTATGCCCTGGATGCCGGTCAGCACCATCGCCGCCATGGTCTCCGGCTTGATCTTCGTGAACATGCCGCCCATGCCGAGCTCGTCGCCGCCGAGCTCCTCCGGCCGCATGGTCACGGGCACGCGGGCCGCCGTCGCCCCGTCCGGCGCGCCGAAGTACTTGTACGTCACGCCCATGCCGCGGCCCTTGGGCACCAGGCCGCCGGGGTCCTCCGCGGCCGGCGCGGGCACGGGCTCGGCCGCGTCCGCGGCGCGGCGGCGGTGCCTGCCCCGGCGGCGGGCTTCGCGGGCCTCGCGGGCGCGCTTCGGGTCGAGGTCGTCCGTACCCTCGCCCGGTCCACCACCGCGTTGCATATCTCCACCCGACTGGTCTTGCCTGCCCCGGCCCCGCGGCTGCCGCCACGCAGCCTGATCATCATGGCAGTGACCTCCCCCGGGGCGGCGCGGTGAAACGCCCGTCCGCAAGTCGGTCGCGGCCTGATGAGACCATGGCTCGTGTGAGCTACCCGTACCCGTATGAAGCCAAAGTCTCGCAGACTCTCTTCGACCGCGCGTCCCTCGTGACGCCCGGCGGCGTGAACTCTCCGGTCCGCGCGTTCCGCGCCGTGGGCGGAACGCCCCGGTTCATGGTGTCCGGTACCGGTCCGTACCTGACCGACGCCGACGGCCGCGAGTACGTCGACCTCGTCTGCTCCTGGGGGCCGATGATCCTCGGCCACGCCCACCCGGCCGTGGTCGAGGCCATCCAGGCCGCGGTGGCCCGCGGGACCTCCTTCGGCACCCCCGGCGAGGGCGAGGTCGCGCTCGCCGAGGAGATCACCGCCCGGATCGAGCCGGTCGAGCAGGTCCGCCTCGTGTCCTCCGGGACGGAGGCGACCATGTCCGCGATCCGCCTGGCCCGCGGCTTCACGGGCCGCTCCAAGGTCGTGAAGTTCGCCGGGTGCTACCACGGCCACGTGGACGCGCTGCTCGCCGCCGCCGGTTCCGGTCTCGCGACGTTCGCGCTCCCGGACACCCCCGGCGTCACCGGCGCGCAGGCCGGCGACACCATCGTGCTCCCCTACAACGACCTCGAAGCCGTACGGGCCGCGTTCGCCGCGCACCCCGGCGAGATCGCCTGCGTGATCACCGAGGCCGCCCCGGGCAACATGGGCGTCGTCACCCCCGCCGAGGGCTTCAACCAGGGCCTCGCCGACCTGTGCCGGGAGAACGGCGCGCTCTACATCTCCGACGAGGTCATGACCGGCTTCCGCACCTCGCGGGCCGGCTGGTACGGCGTCGACGGCGTCCGCCCCGACCTGATGACCTTCGGCAAGGTCATGGGCGGCGGCTTCCCCGCCGCCGCGTTCGGCGGCCGCGCCGACGTGATGGCCCACCTGGCGCCCGCCGGCCCCGTCTACCAGGCCGGCACCCTCTCCGGCAACCCCGTCGCCACCGCCGCCGGCCTCGCCCAGCTGCGCCTCCTCGACGACGCCGCGTACGCCGCGGTCGACGCCGTCTCGGAGCGGATCCAGGGCCTGGTCACGGACGCGCTGGCCAAGGAGGGCGTCGCCCACCGGGTGCAGACCGCCTCCAACATGTTCTCCGTCTTCTTCACCGCGGACCCCGTCCGCAACTACGACGAGGCGAAGCAGCAGGAGGCCTTCCGCTTCAACGCGTTCTTCCACTCGATGCTGTCGCAGGGCGTCTACCTGCCCCCGTCCGCGTTCGAGTCGTGGTTCGTCTCCACCGCCCACGACGACGCCGCCGTCGAGCGGATCGCCGCCGCCCTGCCCGCCGCCGCCCGCGCCGCCGCGCAGGCCACCCCGGAGGCCTCCGCATGAGCGACACCACCGTCGTCCACCTGATGCGCCACGGCGAGGTCGACAACCCCGACGGCGTCCTCTACGGCCGCCGCCCCGGCTACCACCTCTCCGAGCTGGGACGCCGCATGGCCGACCGGGTCGCCGAGCACCTCAGGGACCGCGACATCGCCTACGTCGTGTCCTCGCCGCTGGAGCGGGCCCAGGAGACCGCGGAGCCCGTCGCCAAGGCCCACGGCCTGGAGATCGCGACCGACGCCCGGCTGCTGGAGGCGGAGAACGTCTTCGAGGGCAAGACCTTCGGCGTCGGCGACGGCGCCCTGCGCAAGCCCGGCAACTGGCGGCACCTGACGAACCCGTTCCGCCCGTCCTGGGGCGAGCCGTACGTCGAGCAGGTCGTCCGCATGATGAGCGCCATCGAGGCGGCCCGGGACGCGGCCCGCGGCCGCGAGGCCGTCGCCGTCAGCCACCAGCTGCCGATCTGGATCGTCCGCAGCTTCGCGGAGAAGCGCCGCCTGTGGCACGACCCGCGCCGCCGGCAGTGCACGCTGGCGTCGCTGACCTCGTTCACGTACCAGGAGGACAGGCTGGTGTCGGTGGGCTACAGCGAGCCCGCCCGCGACCTGGTCCCGCCGCACCTGCTGGCGGGCGCGCGGCCCGTCAAGGGCAAGTCGAAGGCGTTCGGGGCCTGACCAGCGGCTTGTCACCGGCCCCGGGGGGCGCGGAAGATCGGCAAATCGCTCATGCGAAACTTTTCACATGAGAACTGGCCGCGCCCCCCGCCGCCGCCCCGCCCGCGGCCGCGCCCTCCTGCTGACCGCCGTGGCCGCCGCAGGCGCCCTGACCCTGACGGCGTGCGAGGACGGCGCCAAGTCCTCGGGAGCCGGCGGAGGCAACTACGTGACGGGCCCCAGCGGCATCTCCACCGTCGCGAAGGGCGAGCGCGTCGACGCGCCGAAGCTCGACGGGGAGACCGTCGACGGCAAGACCCTCGACACGACCGAGCTCAAGGGCAAGGTCGTCGTCCTCAACGTGTGGGGCTCGTGGTGCCCGCCCTGCCGGGCCGAGGCCCCGTACTTCGCGAAGGTGTCCCAGGAGCTCGCCGACGCCGGCAAGCCCGTCGCCTTCGTCGGGATCAACACCCGTGACACGAGCAAGCAGAACGCGGCCGCCTTCGAGGCCGACTTCAAGATCACCTACCCGAGCCTGTACGACCCCTCCGGAAAGCTCCTGCTCCGCTTCCCGGCCGGCAGCCTCAACCCGAACGCCATCCCCTCCACGATCGTCCTCGACAAGGAGGGGAAGATCGCCGCGCGCACCCTGGCCCCGCTGAACGAGGCACAGCTGCGCTCGATGATCGACCCGCTGCTCGCGGAGCAGTGACCCCGTGGTCCCCGAACTCCTCACCCTGGCCGCCGAGCCGACGGGCGTGAACCCCACCGTCCTGTCCGGCGCCCTGCTGCTGGCCCTGCCCATCTCCGTGCTGGCGGGCCTGGTCTCCTTCTTCTCGCCCTGCGTGCTCCCGCTCGTGCCCGGCTACCTCAGCTACGTCACCGGCGTCAGCGGCGCCGACCTCGCCGAGGCCCGGCGCGGCCGCATGGTGGCCGGCGCGAGCCTGTTCATCCTCGGCTTCACCGCCGTCTTCGTCTCCACGGGAGCCCTCTTCGGGCAGTTCGGCAACGTCCTGCTCGGCCACAAGGAGGTCATCTCCCGCGTCATGGGCGGCCTGGTGATCCTCCTCGGGCTGTTCTTCATGGGCGCGATCCCCGGCCTGACGATGCGCGAGTTCCGCTTCCACCGGAAGCCGGCGGCCGGCCTGATGGGCGCGCCCCTCCTCGGGGTGCTGTTCGGCGTCGGCTGGACCCCCTGCATGGGCCCGACCCTCGCCGCCGTCACCACCCTCTCCCTGGACCAGGCCAGCGCCGGGCGCGGCGCCCTGCTGACCGTCGCCTACTGCCTGGGCCTGGGGATCCCGTTCATCGCGGCCGCGATCGCGTTCCGCAAGGCGCTGGGCGCGTTCGGCTGGGTGAAGCGGCACTATGCGTGGGTGATGCGCATCGGCGGCGGCATGCTGATCGTGACCGGCCTGCTGCTCGTCACAGGTGTGTGGGGCAGCATCGTGAACGACATGCAGAGCTGGACCCAAGGCTTCACGGTGGGGATCTGAGGACTACACGGACATGAGTACGACCGACAAGGCGTCCGCAGAGGCGCAGCACCCGCCCGCGGACGAGCCGTCCGCCGGAGCCGGCGCCACCCCCGACACCGGCCGACCCGACACCGACCGACCCGAAACGGACCGGGCCGACACTGCCGAGGCCGCCGCCGGCGCCCAGCTGTCCACCGCCCCCGCGGAGGACGGCCCCGGCCCCGTCGGCATCGGCGTCCTCGGCTGGGCCCGCTGGGTGTGGCGGCAGCTCACCTCCATGCGGGTCGCCCTGATCCTGCTGTTCCTGCTGTCGCTGGGCTCCATCCCCGGCTCGCTCATCCCGCAGAACCAGGTCGACGAGCTGAAGGTCGCCGACTGGAAGCGCACCCACGAGTTCTGGGTGCCGGTCGCCGAGAAGCTCCAGCTCTTCGACGTCTACAGCTCGGTGTGGTTCTCCGCGATCTACCTGCTGCTGTTCGTCTCCCTCATCGGCTGCATCGTCCCCCGCACCTGGCAGTTCGTCGGCCAGCTCACGGGCCGCCCGCCCGGCGCGCCCCGCCGCCTGGACCGCATGCCCGCGTACGCGACCTGGCGCACCGGCACCACGCCCGAGCAGGTCCTCGCCCACGCCGAGGCCCTCCTGGGCCGCGGCCGCTTCCGCACCGAGCCCGGCAAGGGCTCCGTCGCCGCCGAGAAGGGGTACCTGCGCGAGGCCGGGAACCTCGTCTTCCACCTGTCGCTGATCGTGATGCTGGTGGCCTTCGCCTGGGGGCAGCTCTTCAAGTCCGAGGGCGGCAAGCTCGTCCTGCGCGGCAGCGGCTTCGCCAACACCCTCACCCAGTACGACGACTTCAAGTCCGGCAGCTTCTTCAGCACCGACGACCTGCCGCCCTTCTCCTTCACCCTCGACGACTTCCACGCCAGCTACGAGGAGTCCGGCCCCCAGAAGGGCACCGCCCGCGACTTCACCGCCTACGTCACCTTCCACAAGGGCGCGGACGGCGGGCCGCAGAAGCGCGAGATCCAGGTCAACAAGCCCCTGGAGGTCGACGGCGCCAAGGTCTACCTGCTGGGCCACGGCTACGCGCCGGTCATCTCGGTGACCGACCCCTCCGGCAAGGTCGTCTACAAGGACGCCGTCCCGATGCTGCCGTTCGACGGCAACCTCAGCTCCTCCGGCGCCGTCAAGGTCACCGACGGCTACCGCAACAAGGACGGCGCCAAGGAGCAGCTCGGCTTCAACGCCCTCTTCGTGCCGACCTTCGCGGGCGCCGGCCAGGGCACCATGCTCTCCCAGTTCCCCGACCTGAAGTTCCCCGTCCTCGCCCTCAGCGCCTATCACGGCAGCCTCGGCGTCGACTCCGGCCTGCCGCAGAACGTGTACCGGCTGGACACCTCCAAGATGAAGGAGTTCAAGGACGCCGACGGGCAGCTGCTGAAGAAGCGCATGCTCGTCGGCGAGACCATGGAACTCCCCGACGGCGCCGGCACCGTCAGGTTCGAGGGAATCGAGCGCTGGGCGACCTTCTCCGTCACCGCCCAGCCCGGCAGCGGCCTCGCCCTCGGCGGGGCGGTCGCCGCGATCGGCGGGCTCGCCGCGTCGCTGTTCATCCAGCGCCGCCGCATCTGGGTCCGCGCCGTCCCCGGCCCGGACGGCACGACCGTCGTCGAGATGGCCGGACTCGGCCGCAGCGAGTCCGCCAGGCTCCCCGAGGAGCTGGGGCAGCTCGCCGCCGTCCTCCACGAGCAGGCGCCCACGGCGCCCGACCGACCCGCCACGGAAACCGTCGAAGGAGAGCGCGGATGACGCCGCTCGCAGCCGAGGTCAACGAGAACCTCGCGCAGATCAGCAACTACCTCGTCTACTCGTCGATGGCGGTCTACACGCTCGCCTTCCTCGCGCACATCGCCGAGTGGACCTTCGGCAGCCGCAGCAAGGTCGCGCGCACCGCGGCCGCGCTGACCGGAACCGCCGGCGCGGCCGCCGCGCCCGCCGTGCAGGTCCGCTCCCAGGGCGCCACCGCCGTCCTGGACAGGCCGAAGGTGGTCACCCGGTCCGCGCCCGGCACCCGCGACGTCCCCGACGGCCCCGGCGCCGCCGGCGGCACCGCCCAGGGCGACCTGTACGGCCGGATCGCCGTCTCGCTGACCGTCCTCGGCTTCCTCCTCCAGGCGGGCGGCGTCGTCGCCCGCGCCGCCTCCGTGCAGCGCGCCCCCTGGGGCAACATGTACGAGTTCTCGATCACCTTCTCCACGGTGGCCGTCGGGACGTACCTGCTGCTCCTCGTCCTGAAGAAGAACGTCCGCTGGCTCGGCCTGATCCTGGTCACCACCGTCCTGCTCGACCTCGGCGTCGCCACCACCTGGCTGTACACCGAGAGCGACCAGCTGGTCCCCGCCCTGCACTCGTACTGGCTGTGGATCCACGTCTCGACCGCGATCTTCTGCGGGGCCGTCTTCTACCTCGGCGCGGCCGGCGCGGTGCTCTACCTGCTGCGCGACTCGTACGAGTCCAAGATCGCCTCCGGCGGCACCCCCTCGAAGATCGCCGCCTCCGTGCTGGAGCGCTTCCCGTCGGCCGCCTCGCTCGACAAGTTCTCCTACCGCATCAACGCGGCCGTCTTCCCGCTGTGGACGTTCACGATCATCGCGGGCGCCATCTGGGCCGGCGACGCCTGGGGCCGCTACTGGGGCTGGGACCCCAAGGAGGTCTGGTCCTTCGTCACCTGGGTGGCGTACGCCGCCTACCTGCACGCCCGCGCCACCGCCGGCTGGAAGGGCCGCAAGGCCGCCTACCTGGCCCTGTTCGCCTTCGCCTGCTGGATCTGGAACTACTACGGCGTGAACATCCTGCTCAACGGCAAGCACTCGTACGCGGGCGTCTGAGCCCCCGGTCCTCCGTACACGCGCGGCCGCGCACCCCGGGCTTGGGCCCGAGGTGCGCGGCCGCGCCTACGGGGCGACGCTGGTGCCATGCCGACACCGCAAGGCACCAGCGAGCGCCGGAGCGGCGACCGCTACCTGCTGCACTTCGAGCCGCACCTGCCGTGCGCCTACGAGACGGTCTGGCCGGCCCTGACCACGCCGGAGGGGCTGCGCCGCTGGCTCGCGGATGCGGACGTGCTGGAACGGCACCTGGGCGGGGCCGTGACCCTGCACTGGCTCGACGAGGACGAGACGGTCTCGGGCCGGGTCACGGCCTGGGACGTCGAACGGGTCGCGGAGTACACGGTGGACGAGAACGACCGGATCCGCTTCCACCTGGAGCCGCTGGGCACGGACTCCACGCTGGTCCGCTTCACCGACGACCGGCACGGCTCCGACAGCGACTGCGCACACGGCCTGGCCGTCTGGCATGACCGCTTCGAGCGGCTGGAAGCCGTGCTGACGGCCACGGCCCCAGGCCCGGGGCGATCGGCTGCCCCGCCCCACTGAGACCGCGGCGCGACACCCGCTAGGACTGCCCCTTGTCCTTGTCCTTGTCCTCGCCCTGCTCGCGCCGCTTCAGCTCTTCCTCGCGGCGCCGCAGGTCCGCCTCCCAGTCCTTGAGGAGGGCCTCGTCCTTCTTGTTCTCCTCGCGGAGGGAGTTGAGGAACGCCGGGTTGTCGTCGGGGGCGACCCACTCGTGCCGGTGGTTGCGGTGCCACTCGGAGGGCGTACGGCCGCCCACCGGAGGACGGCGCATCTTGCCCGCGGCGAACCAGACGATCGGGCCGACGATCCAGAAGAGCAGGATGATGATGACCCAGACGACCTTGGGGAGGTGCTTGGCCTCGTCCTCGGGAGTGTTGAGGCAGTCGATGAACGCATAGATCGTCAGCGCCAGCGGCAGGATGTACATCAGCGCCCGGATCATGTGGAGCAGCCCCCTGTGAGCAATGGCGGGGTTCGAATCGACGGCCCCGGTGACAGGTCCAGCGTATCCGGTGACGGATACTGGCCCCTATGGCTTACGACGATCTCCGCTCGCTGCTCCGGGCCCTGGAGCGGGAGGGCGACCTCAAGCGCATCAAGGCCGAAGTCGACCCGTACCTGGAAGTCGGGGAGATCGTCGACAGAGTGAACAAGGCGGGCGGTCCGGCCCTCCTGTTCGAGAACGTCAAGGGCTCCGACATGCCCCTGGCGATGAACGTCTTCGGCACCGACCGCCGCCTGCTGAAGGCCCTCGGCCTGAAGTCGTACGCCGAGATCAGCGAGAAGATCGGCGGGCTGCTCAAGCCGGAGCTGCCACAGGGCTTCGTCGGGGTCCGCGAGGCCTTCGGCAAGCTCGGCTCGATGGTGCACGTGCCGCCGAAGAAGGTGAAGGCGGACGCGGCGCCCGTCCAGGAGGTCGTCCTCACCGGCGACCAGGTCGACCTGGACCGGCTGCCCGCCCTGTTCACCTGGCCCAAGGACGGCGGCTCCTTCTTCAACCTGGGCCTGACGCACACCAAGCACCCCGAGACCGGCGTCCGCAACCTCGGCCTGTACCGCCTCCAGCGCCACGACAAGCGCACCATCGGCATGCACTGGCAGATCCACAAGGACAGCCGCAACCACTACGCGGTCGCCGCGGAGCGCGGCGAGCGGCTGCCGGTCGCCATCGCGTTCGGCTGCCCCCCGGCCGTCACGTACGCGTCGACGGCGCCGCTGCCCGGCGACATCGACGAGTACCTGTTCGCGGGGTTCGTCGCCGGCAAGCGGATCGAGATGGTCGACTGCAAGACCGTCCCGCTCCAGGTCCCCGCGCAGGCGGAGGTCGTGATCGAGGGCTGGCTGGAGCCCGGCGAGATGCTCCCCGAGGGGCCGTTCGGCGACCACACCGGCTTCTACACCCCGCAGGAGCCCTTCCCCGCGCTGAAGATCGACTGCATCACGATGCGGAAGCGGCCGCTGCTCCAGTCCATCGTGGTCGGCCGGCCGCCCACCGAGGACGGGCCGCTGGGCCGGGCCACGGAGCGGTTCTTCCTGCCGCTGCTGAAGATCATCGTCCCGGACATCGTGGACTACCACCTGCCGGAGTCGGGCGGCTTCCACAACTGCGCGATCGTCTCGATCGACAAGAAGTACCCCAAGCACGCCCAGAAGGTGATGCACGCGATCTGGGGCGCGCACATGATGTCCCTGACCAAGCTGATCGTGGTGGTCGACAAGGACTGCGACGTCCACGACCTGCACGAGGTGGCCTGGCGGGCCCTCGGCAACACCGACTACTCCCGCGACCTCACGGTCGTCGAAGGGCCCGTCGACCACCTCGACCACGCCTCCTACCAGCAGTTCTGGGGCGGCAAGGCGGGCATCGACGCGACGAAGAAGCTCCCCGAGGAGGGCTACACCCGCGACGGCGGCTGGCCCGACATGGTCGAGTCCGACCCGGCGACGGCGGCCCTTGTCGACCGGCGCTGGAAGGAGTACGGACTGTGAGCAGCTCGGCCATGGCCGGCCCGGCCCTGTTCATCGGCGGCGACACGGCGTACGTCGCCCTGGTGCGCCCGCAGCTCGACCCGGCCGACCCGGACCTCGTCCGGGCCGCGGGCGAGGCCGGGGTCTCCCCGGAGGAGTTCGCCGGCCCGGGCGACGTCTGGGCCCTGCTCACCGAGCAGGACGGCGAAGGCGACGGCTTCGAGCTGCCCGGCCTGCGCGACACCGAGGCCGACGGCTTCGCCGAGCAGCTCCAGGCGGCCCTCGCCGCCGCCGGGCCGTTCACGGTGGAAGCGGGCGACGTGCTCGTCCTCGACGGAGCCCCGGCGGGCGGCGGTTGGGCCTTCACCGCCCGCGTGACCCCGCCCGAGGGCCACGACGGCGGCGCCTGGACCCTCACCACGGGCCCGGTGGCGACCGCGGACCTGCTCGCGGACCTGGCGGACTTCCGGAGGGCCCTCGCATGATGACCACCGCCGACGGGGTCGCCGGCCCCGGCACCGGGCCCGCCGCACCGCAGGCTCCCGGCAGGGTGAAGGCGTTCCTGCGGCTCGTGATGATCGAGCACTCCGTCTTCGCGCTGCCCTTCGCCTACATCGCCGCGCTGACCGCGATGTTCCGGGCCGACCGCACCGTCCACTGGGCCGAGCTGCTGCTCGTCACCGTCTGCATGGTGGGCCTGCGGACCTTCGCGATGGCCGCGAACCGGATCATCGACCGCGAGATCGACGCCCGCAACCCGCGCACCGCGGGCCGCGAGCTGGTCACCGGCGCCGTGTCGGTGCGCTCCGCGTGGACCGGGGCCGGCATCGCGCTGGCGGTGTTCCTCGGGGCGGCGGCCCTGCTGAACCCGCTGTGCCTGGTGCTGGCGCCGGTGGCGGTCGTGCCGATGGTGGTCTACCCGTACGGCAAGCGGTTCACGAACTTCCCGCACGCCATCCTCGGCCTCGCCCAGGCGATGGGACCGGTCGGCGCCTGGCTCGCCGTGACGGGCACCTGGTCCTGGGACGCGGTGATCCTGGGCCTGGCCGTCGGCGTGTGGATCGGCGGCTTCGACCTGATCTTCGCCTGCCAGGACGTGGCTGCCGACCGGGCGGAGGGCGTCAAGTCCGTCCCGGCCCGCTTCGGCGTCCCGGCCGCCCTGTGGGGCGCCCGCGGCGCCCACGCCGTCACCACGGCTCTCCTGGCCTGGTACGCGGTGGCCACGGGCGCGGGCGTGGCGTTCTGGATCGGCCTGGCGGTCGTCGTCGCGGCGTTCCTGTACGAGCACACGATCGTCACCCCGCACGACCTGTCCCGCCTGAACCGCGCGTTCTTCACGGTCAACGGCTTCATCGGCATCGCCCTGTTCGTGTGCGCCCTCGTGGACCTCGTGCTCCGCGGCCTGCGCTGGTAACCCGAAGGAACGACTCCGCCCGAATCGGGCTGCGCACGCCCGCCCGCGTGCATACCGTGCGCCCTACCATCGAGTGCATGGACAGGGAGGCCGACGTGACCGTCTCGGAGAGCGACCGCCTGCACTCACAGCTCAGCCGGTTCGAGGACATGTTCCCGGGCTACCGGATGGAGATTGTCGAGGGCGCCATCGTGATGAGTCCGCTGAAGCCGCACCACAACGCCACGATCTGGCAACTGTGGACTGCGCTGAAGCCCCAGATGTCGGAACAGTGGGGCTTTCTCAGTGATGTCGCGATCCCGTTCGACGGCGACAACGAGTTCTGCCCCGACCTCGCCGTGATCCCGGCCGCCGAAGTGGCCAAGAACCTCAGCGCCTACTCGCCCGATCTGATCGAGCTGGCCATCGAGGTGGTTTCGCCGAGCAGCCGCCGCAACGACTACGACGTGAAGCCCTGTGCCTACGCGCGCCGAGGGATCCCGCACTATCTGGTCTTCGACCCTTACAAGGCGCACTGCGTGCTGTTCTGGAATCCCGGCCCCGACGGCTACCTGGGTACGGACACCGTCGCGTACGGCGGGACGGTCGTCGTGGAGACCGGTATCGGCAAGCTCACCGTCGACACTTCCGGCCTGCCCGTGGATCCCTCCGTCGTCACCCCGTGAGCTGCGGGCCCGCCGGGCGGGCCGGGGCCGGGCGGCGGTGCCAGACCGCTGTGGCGATGCCCGCGGCGAGGCCGCAGAGGTGGCCCTGCCAGCTGATGCCCTCGTGGATCGGGAGGATGCCGGTGAGCATCGTGCTGCCCCAGTAGGCGGCGATGGCCAGGGACACGGCGATCCCGGGGAGGCTGCGCTCCACGAAGCCGCGTATCAGCAGGTAGCCGAAGAGGCCGAAGACGAGCCCGGAGGCGCCCAGGGTCATGGTGTCCGGCGGGGAGATCAGCCAGGTGCCGAGGCCCTCGGCCACGATGATGATCCCGCACACGGCGAGGAAGCGGCGGATGCCTGACAGGGCGGCCACGAACCCGAGGACCAGCAGCGGGACGCTGTTGGAGGCGACGTGGTCGAAGCCGAAGTGGAGGAAGGACCCGGTGACGACGCCGGGCAGGGTGTCGGGGTCGCGGGCCACCACCCCGTACCGGTCGAGGGCGTGCCCGGTGGCGTAGTCGACCGCCTCCAGGGCCCACAGCAGGGCCACCCAGCCCAGCATCAGCTTGGCCGCCGCCCTGGCCCGGTCCGTCCGGCTCCATGTCGGCTCGATCGTGCTGCTGCCCATCCGCTCCGCCCCCCGGGTGTCGTGCTCCGTTCCCCTCGGGAACGTCCGGGACACCTTAGCGAGTGCCCGCCCGGTGTGGCCGGATAGTCTCGTAGCCATGACAGAGCGCAAGCGCACCCCCTGGGTGGTGGGGGTTTCCGGGGCTTCCGGGACGCCGTACGCGGCTTCGGTGATCCGGGGGCTGCTGGCGGCGGGCGAGAGTGTGGACCTTGTGGTGAGCCGGGCCTCGCGGCTGACCCTGCTGGACGAGACGGGCATCGCCTTCCGCGACGCGCACTGGCGCGAGGACCTCGCGGAGTGGCTGGCCCGCGGCGCGGACGGCAAGCCGGGGGCGTTCGCGGCGCCGGACGGCGACGTCCGGTACTGGGCCGCGGGGGACCTGGCGGCCGGGCCGAGCTCGGGCTCGTACCCGGCGAAGGGGATGCTCATCGTGCCGGCGTCCACGGCCTGTGTGGCCGGGGTGGCGCTCGGGCTGTCGAAGGACCTGCTGCAGCGGGTCGCGAGCGTGACGCTCAAGGAGCGGCGCCGACTGGTGGTCGCGGTGCGGGAGACCCCGCTGAGCGGCCAGACGCTGAAGCAGCTGGTGGCGCTGGACGAGGCGGGCGCGGTCGTGCTGCCCGCCTCTCCGGCGTTCTACGCGGGTGCGACGCACATCCAGGACCTGGTGGACTTCGTCGCGGGGCGGGTGCTCGACGCGGCAGGGGTGCCGCACGGGCTGTACCGCCGGTGGGAGGGGGAGCTCGGTGGAGCATCCCGATCCCGGGAGGCAAGCGGTGGCTAGCGCTTCTTCGCGGTGTGCGGCTTGCGGGTCCTGTCCACCTGGTAGGCGGCTGCGGGCTTGTCGGTGCGGGATCGGTTGGCCAGCTCCTGGAGCTGCCGCATGTGCGCGTAGGCCATCTCGATCGTGTACACGGGTACACCACTCCTGAAGATCGTCATTGATCTGTTGACAGATTCACAGGGTGTTGACCCTGTGTGCCTTTGATTCTATACGTAAACTTGCAGCATCGCCGAACAATGGAAGGCTCCAGGCATATGGACGCGGTGGACAGGCAGCTCATCCAGGCACTCCGGGAGAACGGACGCGCCTCGTACGCGGAGCTGGGCCGGCTCGTCGGCCTGTCCGGCCCCAGCGTCACCGACCGGATCAACCGGCTCGAGTCGGCCGGCGTCATCACCGGCTACCGCGCGACCGTCGACGCCGCCTCCCTCGGCCTCGGCGTCACCGCGCTGATCGGCATCTCCCTCTCGGACGCCGCCGACCACGAGGACGTCGCCCGCCGCCTGCGGGACCTCGCCGAGATCGAGGACTGCTGGTTCATCGCCGGCGACGACTCGTACATGCTGAAGGTCCGCGCGAGTGACGTGGACGGCCTGGAGAAGATCATCCGGAAGCTCTCCGGCACCAAGGGCGTCTCCCGCACCCGCACCACGATCGTGCTGTCGACGAAGTGGGAGAACCGGGTCGGGGAGCTGCCCGACGAGCGCTGAGAGTACGGTTGCAGGGTTGGGCAGGCCCTACAGGGCAGAGCGGGACACTGAGGAGGCGACCGGCCGATGGACGCTGGGCTGAAGCGTGAGCTGGAGGAGAAGGTTCGCTCCGGCGAGCGGCTGACCCGTGAGGACGGCATCGCCCTCTACGAGTCCGACGACCTGGCCTGGCTCGGCGGCCTCGCCCACGAGGTGCGCACGCGCAAGAACGGCGATGTCGTCCACTTCAACGTCAACCGCCACCTCAACATGACGAACGTGTGCACCGCGTCGTGCGCCTACTGCTCCTTCCAGCGCAAGCCGGGCGAGAAGGACGCGTACACGATGCGCATCGAGGAGGCCGTCCGCCTGGCCAAGGCCATGGAGAGCGAGAACCTCACCGAGCTGCACATCGTCAACGGCCTGCACCCGAGCCTGCCCTGGCGGTACTACCCGCGCTCGCTGTCCGCGCTGAAGGAGGCGCTGCCGAACGTCTCGCTGAAGGCGTTCACGGCGACCGAGATCCACCACTTCGAGACGATCTCCGGGATGTCGGCCTCCGACATCCTGGACGAGCTCATCGAGGCCGGCCTGGAGTCCCTCACCGGCGGCGGCGCGGAGATCTTCGACTGGGAGGTCCGCCAGCACATCGTCGACCACCGCACCCACTGGGAGGACTGGTCGCGCATCCACCGCCTCGCGCACGAGAAGGGGCTGAAGACCCCGAGCACGATGCTGTACGGGCACATCGAGGAGCCGCGCCACCGCGTGGACCACGTGCTCCGGCTGCGCGAGCTCCAGGACGAGACCGGCGGCTTCCAGGTCTTCATCCCGCTGCGGTACCAGCACGACTTCGTCGACATGAAGGACGGCAAGGTCCGCAACCGGCTCCAGGCCCGCACCACCATGGCGACGGGTGCCGAGGCGCTGAAGACCTTCGCGGTCTCGCGGCTGCTCTTCGACAACGTGCCGCACGTCAAGGTCTTCTGGGTGATGCACGGCGTGCAGACCGCCCAGCTGGCGCTCCAGCACGGTGCCGACGACATGGACGGCTCGGTCGTCGAGTACAAGATCACCCACGACGCGGACAACTACGGCACCCCGAACAAGCTGACCCGCGACGATCTGCTGGAGCTCATCCGCGAGGCCGGCTTCCGGCCCGTCGAGCGCAACACCCGCTACGAGGTCATCCGCGAGTACCCCGGCCCGGACGCGTCCCTGCGCGAGACGCCGCAGGCGATGCGCGTCTGACGCGGTCCGCGCACACGCCGCCGGCCCGGCCGTGCGGCCCCGGGGCCCCGGCCTCCGTATCTGCGGAGACCGGGGCCCTCGTGCTGCCGGGGGTGGGCGCGCCGCCGCAGGCGATGCGTTGTCCGCCACGTTCGTAATGGATAACCTTGGCCTGTGACTCTTACCTTCACGGTTGATCCGGTCGTCGACCCCACCCTGCGCGAGGGGATCGTCGAACTCTGGACGGACGTCAGCAACGCCGGCGGCGCCGTCGGGTTCGTGGCGCCCGTGACGCAGGACGACATCCGCCCCGAGATGGTCAAGCACCTCGTCGCCATGGCCGAGGGCCGCCACCGCCTCGTCGTCGGCCGCGACGCCGACGGGCGCGTCCGCGCCTGCGCCTTCCTCGCGCTCAACACGCACCGGCTGATGGCCCACTGGGTGTGGGCGTACACGGTCATGGTCGACCCGGCCCTCCAGGGCCGCGGCGCCGGCCGCGCCCTGATGGAGGTCGTCGCCGGCGCCGCCCGCACCCTCGACGGCGTCGAGGCGATCCGCCTCTCCTGCCGCGGCGGCCTCGGCCTGGAGCACTTCTACGCCGCCTGCGGGTATAAGGAGGTCGGCCGCGTCCCCGACGCCATCCGCGCCGCCCCCGGCGACGACCGCGACGAGATCGTCATGCTGCTGCCGCTGCACTGAGCCCCGCCCCCGCGGGCCCGCACCGACCCCGGCGGCGCGGCGCGCGCTGCCGGCGTGCTTCACTGGACGGACACGCCACGACGAAACCGACGAACGAACCGAAGAAGGGGTCACCGTGTCCTTCAAGCCGAGCGCGACGATCCGCTACACCGCGATGCGCCTGGGCATCTTCGTCGGATGCCTCGTCCTCGTGGCCGTCCTGGTCAACCTGGGATGGGTCCCCGCGGGCCTCGGCGACGCGAACCCCGCCTGGGTCGTGCTCCTCGCGCTGGTCCTCTCCGCGCCCCTGTCGTTCGTCCTGCTGCGCCGCCAGCGCGACGAGATGTCCGCGCAGATCTCCGAGCGCGTCGCCGGCGCCAAGGAGCGCCTCGCGGCCAACCGCTCCCAGGAGGACGCGGCCGACGACGCCGCCCGCGTCGGCTCCTGAGGGCCGGATTCCCCACACGGCACACGAGCGCCCCGGCGCCGGGAACACCCCGGCTGCCGGGGCTTCGTCGTTTCCGGTGGTCCCCGGCGGCGGGCGGGGTGGCGGCTCCGCGGATGCGAGATGACCTTGGCTCAAAGTGCGTCTTTGGGTTTCTCAAAGGGAAAGTGTTAGCGTGTTAAACATGTTGACCCCGGTTGCGCCCCGAATGATCACGAGCGTCCCGCTCGTGGCGCGCCTGCACGTCGACCTCTGCCGCCGTGTGTCCGCGGCCTGTTGCGGCTGTCGCTGAAACCACACACCCCCTTCCTTTCCCCTGCTTTGCCCCCACTCGGAGAGTGTCCGTGTCCGCGACCCCCCAGGCCCCCGCCAAGGCCTCCTTCACGTTCCCCTTCTGGGCGCAGATCGTCACCGGTCTCGTGCTCGGCGTCCTGTTCGGCTGGCTCGCCCGCACCCAGGACGTCAGCTGGCTCGCCACCACCCTGGAGAAGGTCGGCGACATCTTCGTCCAGCTGCTGAAGCTGGCCGTCGCCCCGCTCGTGTTCTTCGCGATCCTGGTGTCCGTCACCAACCTGCGGAAGGTCAACAACGCCGCCCGCCTCGCCTCGCGCACCCTGCTCTGGTTCATGATCACCTCGCTGATCGCCGTCGGCATCGGCCTCGCGATCGGCCTGCTCACGAACCCCGGCGCGGGCACCGGCCTGACCCCGCAGGACGGCAAGCTGCCCAAGCGCACCGGCTCCTGGCTGGACTTCCTGACCGGCATCGTGCCGACCGACGTCATCACGCCGTTCACCGAGCTGAACGTCCTGCAGATCGTCTTCCTCGCCGCCGTCGCCGGTATCGCCGCCCTCCAGCTCGGCGACAAGGCGCAGCCCCTCCTGACCGTTGCCGAATCGATCCTCCAGCTCCTCCAGAAGGCGCTGTGGTGGGTCATCCGCCTCGCTCCGATCGGCACCGTCGGCCTCATCGGCACCGCTATCGCCAGCTACGGCTGGGACCTCATCGGCAAGTACGCGACCTTCACCGCCGACGTGTACATCGGCTCCGCGCTCGTGATGTTCGGCGTCTACCCGCTGCTCCTCGCACTTGTCGCCAAGGTCAACCCGATCCAGTTCTTCAAGGGCGCCTGGCCGGCCATCCAGCTGGCCTTCGTCTCCCGCTCCTCCGTCGGGACGATGCCGCTCACGCAGAAGGTCACCGAGCGCCTCGGCGTCCCGAAGGAGTACACCTCCTTCGCCGTCCCGTTCGGCGCCACCACGAAGATGGACGGCTGCGCCGCGATCTACCCGGCCCTCGCCGCGATCTTCATCGCCCAGATCTTCGACGTGCAGCTGACCATCACCGACTACCTGCTGATCGCCTTCGTCTCGGTCGTCGGCTCGGCCGCCACCGCCGGCCTCACCGGCGCGACGGTCATGCTGACCCTGACCCTCTCCACCCTGGGCCTGCCCCTGGAGGGCGTCGGCCTGCTGATGGCGATCGACCCCATCCTCGACATGGTCCGCACCGCCACCAACGTCGCCGGCCAGGCCCTCGTCCCGGTCGTCGTCGCCGCCCGCGAGGGAATCCTGGACAAGGAGGCCTACGCCGGAGCCTCCTCCTCCCCGCTGGACGAGTCCTCCCCGCTCGACGAGCGCACCGCGGTCGCACCGGCCGCCGCCTGACCCCGCCCGGCCCCGCCAGGGCCGGTCCGCAGCCCCCGCCCCGTCCGGGCGGGGGCTGCGGTGCTGTGCGCGGGCGCCGGGGCGTACGCGGGGTCCATACGCGGCCGGACGGGCCGGACGGGCCGGGCGGGCGCCGGGCGGGCCGGGCGGGCCGGGCGGGGGCGGGCGGGGGCGGCGTACCACCCGGCGGGGTGGGGGCCCGGAGGCGCACCGGCAGCAGCGGGCCGGCGAGGGCGGAGCCGGTGACGGCGTACGGCTGCTCCTCGCTGCGGTCGGCCGGTGGACGGCCGGCACGGGTGCAACACGCTGTCCCCCGGCGGGATTCGGCGTGCGTCCGGCCCCTATAGTCGGCTGCCGTTGTCGGACGAGCGGGAAACGGGGGCCTGACGGACATGGTGAAGGCGATACGGGACATCCGGGCGGCCCGGGCGGCGGCCCGGCTGATCGGGAGGCGCAACGCCCTGCGCTACCTCGCGCTCGGCGCGGGCGCCGCCCTCGCGGCGGCCTGCACCGGCAAGGGCGCGGGGGCGACGGGTGCGGCGGGTACGGCCTCGGCGCCCGCCCCGACCGGCAGCACGGGCCCGGCGCCCGCCCCCTCGGCGCCCTCCGGGACGGCCGGCTCCCCGGCCGGCTCCCCGGCCGCCGCACCCACGGCGACCACCGCCGGGGTGATGGCCCGGGCCTTCGACGCGTTCATCAAGGGCAGGTGGCGGCTGGAGTCCACCACGCCCGGCGGGCCGACCGTCACGGGAACGGCCACCGTCCTCGCCGACGGCGGCGGGAACGGCGGCTTCACCATCGACTGGGACGGCGCCGACGGCAAGCCGGTCACCTGGACCGGATTCTGGCTGCTCCGCGGCGGCCACCTGCGCATCGACGTCCACACCGCTCCCCAGGGCATCAACCGGCTCACCGGCGGCGAGGCCCTCACCGTCCCGAAGGAGGTCGGGGAGGGCGCCTCCCTGCTGCTCCCGTGGAAGCCGCCCGGCCACAAGGGCACAAGCGACGGCCAGCACCTCAAGGTCGCCTACCGGGACGGGGTGCTGCGCATCGTCCACACCGAGCGCGGCGGCAGCGAATCGGTCCACACGTGCACCCGGGCCCCCGTCTGACGGGCCGGCCCTTCCCCGTTCCTCCGCTCTTCCTCCGCCAACTCCGCTCACCGGGGTCTGGCCAGCCCGGTTACCGGTGCGTAAATTACCGGCGGTAACGCGGTAACTCCCTTGAAGAGCGGAGGAGAGCGCCATGAACGCGGACGCCATGCGGGCCGCCCCGGAACCGGTGGAGCCCGTCCGGACCGTCATCGACGGAGTCGTACGCCAGGTGGAGGTCCCCCCGCTGGCCGCCGTCCCCACCGGCGGGTCCCTCGCGGACATCCCCCTCCACAACGCCCGCGAGGCCCCCAACACCGTCGTCCTCTCCCGCAAGCACCCGGACGGCACCTGGCACGACGTCACCGCCGCCGCGTTCGCCGCAGAGGTCCTCGCCGTCGCCAAGGGACTCGTCGCCGAGGGGCTCCGCGAAGGCGACCGGCTCGCGATCATGGCCCGCACCACGTACGAGTGGACCCTGCTCGACTTCGCCGCCTGGGCCGCCGGACTCGTCACCGTCCCCGTCTACCCGACCTCCTCCGCCCTCCAGGCCCGCTGGATCATCCACGACTCCGGCGCCGTCGCCTGCGCCGTCGAGGACACCGCCCAGGCCCGCCTCATCAGCGCCGAGCGCGCCAACCTGCCCCGGCTGGCCCACCTGTGGGAGTTCGACACCGGCGCGCTGGCCCGGCTCGCCAAGGCCGGCGCACACATCCCCGACGCCGTCGTCCACGCCCGCCGCGCCACCCGTACGCCCGACTCCGTCGCCACCCTCATCTACACCTCCGGCACCACCGGCCGGCCCAAGGGCTGCGTCCTGACCCACGGCAACTTCTTCGCCGAAGCCGACAACGCCGTCGAACTCCTCCACCCCGTCTTCCGCTCCGCCACCACCGAGCCCGCTTCCACCCTCCTCTTCCTGCCCCTCTCCCACGTCTTCGGCCGCATGGTCGCCATCGGCTGCCTCCGCGCCCGCGTCCGCATCGGCCACGCCCCCAGCATCAGCACCGACGACCTCCTCGCCGACCTGGCCGGCTTCCGCCCGACGTTCCTCCTCGCCATCCCCTACGTGCTGGAGAAGGTCCACAACACCGCCCGCGCCACCGCCGAGCGCATGGGCCGCGCCTCCTCCTTCGACCGCGCCGCCCGCATAGCCCGCCGCTACGGCGAAGCCGCCGAGAACGGCCGCCCGGGTCTCGCCCTGCGCGCCGCCCGCGCCCTGTACGACCCGCTCGTCTACCGACGCATCCGCGCCGCCCTCGGCGGCCACGTCCGCTACGTCATCAGCGGCGGCTCACCCCTCGGCCGACGCCTCGCCGCCTTCTACACCGGAGCCGGCATCGACGTCTTCGAAGGCTACGGACTGACCGAGACGACCGGCGCCAGCACCGTCACCCCGCCGCAGAAACCCCGCCTCGGGACGGTCGGCTGGCCCCTCCCGGGCACCGCCGTCCGCATCGCCGACGACGGCGAGGTCCTCCTCCGCGGCCGCCACGTCTTCGCCGGCTACTGGAACAGCGCCCAGCCGCCCACCCGCCCCGACGGCTGGCTCGCGACCGGCGACATCGGCGAACTCGACGCAGACGGCTACCTCACCATCACCGGCCGCAAGAAGGACCTGATCATCACCTCCGGCGGCAAGAACGTCGCCCCCGCCCCCCTGGAGGACTGGCTGCGCGCCCACCCCCTGGTCGGCCAGTGCCTCGTCGTCGGCGACAACAGGCCGTACGTCACCGCCCTCATCACCCTCGACCCGGAAGGCCTCGCCCACTGGCGGGCCATGCGGCGCCGCGAAGGCGTCCCGACCCGCGAACTCGCCCGCGACCCCGACCTCCTGGCCGAACTCCAGCGCGCCGTGGACGAGGCGAACCGCCTGGTCTCCCGCGCGGAGTCCATCCGCAGATTCACGGTCCTGCCGGGCGACTTCACCGAAGCGAGGGGCCACCTCACCCCGTCCCTGAAACTCCGCCGCGGGGCCATCGTCCGGGACTACGCCCGGGAGATAGACGAGCTGTACCGGCAGCAGCCGTGAACACAGCGGCTCAGCGGCAGCCGAGGGTCTTGAGCGTCTCCGCCATATAGGTGCGCATGAACGCCTCGACGTGGGGCCGGAGATCGGGGTGTTTCCGGTAGGCCCGCTCGGCCTTAACGGTGAGGGTGAAGTGGTCGCCGCCCGCGGTCTTGCAGGGGGCTGTGGCGGTGGCTCCGTCGTTGCCGAGGACGGAGTCCTCGAAGCCGAGATCCACCTGGGCGGGCTCGGCCAACCCGATGATTGAACTCTCCCTGGAGTACTTCATCAGGTCCCCTGGCGGGCCGTCGTGAAAGGCGAACCGCAAGCTGAGGGCACGTTCGCCGTCCACGGCCAGCACGCAGGGTGCTGTCCGGGGTTCCTGTCGATCCACGCGACTGCCCTCTACTACCTTCCCGCGCGGCCGCAGCAGGGGGCCGGACAGTTCGGGGGAGACGGGCGTGCCGCAGATCGTCTCGGGCAGGGCTGCGTCGACGGTGTCGCAGGCCGTCAGGGACAGCACGGCCACAGCCCCTGTAACAACCGCGGCCTTGGCCCGCCTCACTGGGCGGCCCCGGTTTTCGGCGGTGCGATGTCCTTGGCCCGGTTCGTCCCAGATTCCGATGCCTCCTCTACCTTCCGCTGATATTCGAAGGCATTCGCTTCGGGGTTGTGCTGCTTCAACCACCCGTCGGTGAGTGCCATGAGTTGGTTATTACGCCTCTCATATGCGGCATAGGAACCGTCCTCGAAGGCCTTGTCGATGTGCTTCTGCTCGTCCGCCAGCCATTTGCCGACCACGTAGTCGAAGCCGGCCTGCACCTCCGCGTCGTAGGCGGGCAGGTAGCCGATGGCGGTGTCGAAAATCCACTTCTCGTCCCAGGCGGCCTGCTCGGCCGGGCCGACGGCCGCCGTGCGGGCCTGTTCCAGGAAGCCCACCGTGCGGGCGGCGCGCACCAGGGACTCCTCCGGGTGCTTCTGGCCCGGCTCGTGGATCTCGTTGACCATGGCCTTGTTGATTCCGTAGTTCAGGTTCCCGTAGGCCTCCTGGTCCTTGGAGACCTGCTTGATGACCTGGTACATGTCGTTCTGTTCCACCGGCAGGGACCGCATGTCCACGCTGCTGGTGACCTCGTGCACCGTGCCGGAGTGGTTCACCAGGACGGTGGCCATCGGCTCGCGCAGGGATTCGGGAAGGTCGTCGCCGGCCTCCGCGAACGCGCTGATCGCGTTCTTGAAGACGGCCTTGTTGTCGGCCGAGTGCTCGACGAACTTCGGGTTGTCCGAGGACGGGTCGATGCCGGTGGCGCCGGCCAGGAGGGCCGCCGAGAAGCCCGCCCTCTCGTCCTTGTCGAGCCCGGGGGAGTAGTGGATGGCGTTGCCGTGCTCGTTCGCCTGAAGGACCAGCTCCCAGTTGCGCTCCATGAGGTGCTTCATCCGGCCCTCGTCCTTCAGGTACGACGCCGACGCCTCCGGGTCCTGGCTCATCACTCCCAGGAGGCCGTCCATCGGGTCGTTGGCGAACCAGCCGGTGCGCTCCCCGCTGTACTCGCCGCCCTTCATGACCCAGATGTCGTCCCTGTCCTTCTCCGCCTTCATGATGTCGTCGCCGATGTCGTGCAGGAACTGCTGCGAGTAGTCGCCCCCGCCCTGGCTCATCAGCGTGACCAGGGACTGGTAGCCGTACACCTTCTCCAGTCGCGTGTCCGTGAAGGAGGTGTTGCGGCGTTCCAGGCCTTCCTTCTGCATCTCGGCGCGGAAATTCTTGTACGTCTCCGAGTTCGGGTCTTTCGTCGCCGATGCGAGCGTGGCCCCCAGGCCCTTCTGGAGGTCCGTGTAGTCCGACTTGTTCGCAGGGTTTCTGACGTGGATCTCGTCGCTGAGCCGGTTCGTCAGCTCGATCGTGCCCTTCGCGCCCAGCCCGCTGATGAACACCTGGCTGAACTCGGGCTTGCCGGAGTTGTCGCGGAAGGACCGCTGGAGTTCCGCCATCTCGGCCGGCGGGATCTTCTCGCCCGCTGCCAGGCGTGTCGCGATGCTCTCGGCGTTCCGCGCCTCGTACACCTCCACGTCGCCCTGCGCCGCGCCGTTGAAGCCCGTGCCGAACGTGGCGTCGTTCTTCTCGCCGTAGCCGTCCGCGCAGGCGGCCTCCAACGCGATCTTCACACCCTGGTCGGCGTCGTCCAGGGCCCTGACCGCGCTGCCGATGTGCTGCGTCCAGGCGTTCTCGGTGTTCCTCAGGTCCGGGTCGTGGCGGGCGGCGTTCGCCGTCGCCGCGTCCACCTTGGAGTAGTCGAAGGTGCACCGGCCCTCGTCGGAGACCTTCATGCCGGCCTTCACCGCGTCGTCGCGGGCGGATTCGACCTTCTTCCTCAGGTCGGTGAACTGCTCGTGCGCGTCACGCAGCAGGTTGGCGATCGCCTTCGCCTGCGTCTGGGCGGCCGAGTACTCGTAGCGGGTGCCCGCGAAGTTGGTGTACGCCGCGCCGGCGCTGACACCGTTCCAGGTCTGACCCCCCATGGAGATCTTCTGGACGCTGTCCCGGTAGCGTTCCTCGAGCTTCTTGAACTCGCCCGCCATTGAATCCCATTTGGCTGCGGTCGTTTCCAGGTGGCCGAAGTCGGCCGTCATGACCTTGTGGTACGTCAGCATCGGTTCCCGCCCCGCCCCGCAGCCTAGATTCCGTTCAGTTTCGAGTCCGGTGAGGGCTTCACGACGCTGAAGCCGTCACCCGTGGTGATGTCATTGCGCAGGAACATGTTCGAGGTGCCGCGCAAGGCGGTCTTCTCGGACGCCAGCCTGCCCATCAGCCCGGTCACCTGCCGGCCCCAGGTCTCCTGCACCTTCTTCAGCCCGGCCGCGGTGCTCCACCCGTCCAGGGCTTTGACCGTGCCGTTCGACGCCTCGTCCGCATGGTCCGCGGCCTTCCTGGTGCTCGGCTCCAGGTCGTTCTCGATGGTGTTCGCCGCTGCCTTCTTCTCGGCGGGCGCCGACCCGAAGTCCGGGCCACCGGGAAAGAGCGGACCCGGCGGCGGCCCGGAGTTCAACCGCATCGGCCCGTACTCAGGCGCAGTGTCCGCTGCCTGACGCCAGTCCTGCTCGAAACCCATGGCCTCCCCCTTCGGCGCTGCACTCTTTGCCGGTGACCCTCTTTGCCGTCGCGTTTGCAATGCGTTCGCGACGCTAGCAAGCACGTGGGTGCGGTCTCGGCGTTCCGCGGTTTTCGGGCGCAGAGATGTCCGGAACCCGGCAGTGGTGTCACCCGTTCGGCGTGTCGCCGCAGGTCGGTGCCGTGGAGGGCCATGCCCCCGGCCTTCCGGGCGGCGGGGCCGGGGCGGGGCGTTTATCGTGGCTGACGGGATCGGGGGGCCGGCCCGAGGAGTGTGCAGTGCACCGTGCCCGCACCGGCGCCGTGGTCGGCGCAGCCTGCCTGCTCGCCCTCGCCGTACTGCCCGCCGACCCGCAGCGCCCGGCCCCTTCGGCGGCGCCCGCCGCGCCCCGGATCCGCTGGGGACCCTGCCAGGGCGGGCCCGTACCCGACGGCATGCGCTGCGGGTCCCTTGCGGTGCCGCTCGACCACGCCGACCCCGCCAAGGGCACCATCACCCTCGCCGTCGCCTCCCTCCCCGCCAGCGGCCCCCGCGAGCAGCGCCTCGGATCGCTGCTCCTCAACTTCGGCGGGCCCGGCGCCCCCGGGGTCGAGGGACTCGCCGCCGACGCCAAGGCCTTCGCCGACCTCGGCGAGCGCTACGACCTCGTCTCCTTCGACCCCCGAGGTGTCGGCCACAGCGCCCCCGTCACCTGCGGGGGCTCCATGGCACCCGACCCCGGCGCCGCCCGGGGCGACGCCGCGGCGCAACTGGCGGCGCTGCGCGCCGTCGTCGAACGCTGCGAGCAGGCCTCCGGCCGGGTCCTGCCGTACATCGGCACCGTGCACGTCTCCCGCGACATGGACCTCATCCGCCGGGCCCTCGGCGAGGCGAAGCTGAACTACCTCGGCTTCTCGTACGGGACGCGCCTCGGCGCCGTCTACGCCGCCCAGTACCCGCACCGCGTCGGCCGCATGGTCCTCGACGGCGTCGACACCCTCGTCGAGACGCTGACCGAGCAGGCGCTCGTCTCCGCCGAGGGACAGCAGCGGGCGCTGGAGAACTTCCTCGCCTGGTGCACCCGCCGCGCCGAAGGCTGCGTGTACGGGACGAACACCCGCACCGCCAAGGAGCGCGCCGACAGCCTCGTCGCCTACCTCGACGTACACCCCCTCGTCGATGCCGACGGCGCCGCCTTCACCGGCCAGCACGCCGCCACCGCCATCGCCTCCGCCCTGTACTCCCGTACGTCGTGGCCCGCGCTGGCCGACGCCCTCGCCCGGGTCGAACGCCACGACGACCCCACCGGCCTCCTCCGCCTGGCAGCTCCCGCCGACGACCTCCCGGCCGACGCCGACCCGGGCGTGCCCGAGCCCGACCCCGTCCCCGCGGACAACGCCGAGGCCGCCATGGCCGCCGTGAACTGCGCGGACGACCCGGACCGCCGCAGCGACAAGGCCGCGCCCACCGCCGTCGAGCGGCGGATCGCCGGACTGCGGGACCGGTTCCGCCAGGCCTCCCGCATCTTCGGCCCACGCCAACTGGGCACGGTCCTGGCGTGCTACGGCCGGCCCGCGGGCACCGACTACCTCCGCAGGATCGACCACCCGGGCGCCCCGCGCATGCTGCTGATCGGCACCCGCGGCGACCCGGCCACCCCGTACCGGTGGACGGAGGAGACGGCACAGCGCCTGGGCTCGGCGGTCGTCCTGGACTACAAGGGCGACGGCCACACCGCCTACACGGCGTCCGCGTGCGTCCGTGCGTACGCGGACGCGTTCCTCCTGGACGGCGACTTGGCGTCGGGGACGCGGTCGTGTCCGGGGGAGGAGTAGGGGGAGGGGGAGCCGGCGGGTCGGCGTCGGGGCGCGACGGCGGGATGCGGGTCGGCGGGAGTCGATGGGTCGGGGTCGGGGGTGTGGCTGGGGGTGTCCCCGGCAGTTGATGATGTCCGGGGCGGGCCGGTCCCTCAAGGGCCAAGGCCGCGTAGTTAGGGGTTGCGTTGCGTGGTCAAGGGGGTGGTGTGGGCAAGTTGGTATGTGCCGTATGCGGGTTTTTGGAGGGTGCCGTTG
>NZ_JBVIGV010000022.1:22228-72305 GCF_055570615.1 Streptomyces sp. NPDC031121 | reverse complement strand
CGTCTCTCCCCTGCCCCGCCCGCCCGGCTCCCGCCGAAACCACCCCGCCGCCTCCCCGCCGACCCGGACTCACCGGCTCCCGCCCACCCCCGCCCGGCTCCCGCCGAAACCACCCCGCCGCCTCCCCGCCGACCCCGGCTGATCGGTTCCCGTCCTCCCCCTCGCCTCGCGGGCGCTACGCGCCGTCCGCCGGCCGGGGCGTCGCGGCGGCCAGGAGGGGGGTCGCCCAGGCGGGGAGTGCGGGGGCGGTCGGGAAGGGCGACGGCGGGTCGGTGGTGATGCCGATGCCGCCCGCCGGGTCGCCGTAGGTGAAGCTGGCGGACCACCACAGCCAGGAGCGGACGAACGCGTTGGCGCTCCCGGCCAGGGCGATCCCGCCCCGCAGGGCGGGCATCTCGTACCAGTAGCCGGTCAGGACGGCCGCCCGGGCCGCGGCCTCGTCGGCGTCCGCGGGCCGCGAGTCCGCGGCGAGGCCCGCGGCGACCATCGGAGCCGCGAACCGGTCGTCGGCGAGGAGTCCGCCGGCGTCGCGGACGACCGCGTCCAGCAGGAGCGGCGGGAGGCCGAGGGCGGCCGCCTCCAGGCGTTCCACGAGGGCGGGCGCGTCGGGGTGGGCGGCGGTCTCCGGGCCGGGTACCACGCGCAGGCCGTCCAGCAGCCGGGTCTCCGCGGCCCCGGCGGCGAGGGCCCGTACGTACGCCAGCACACGCACCGTCTGCCAGTGGCACAGGGTGTCGAGCAGGGTGATCCGCGAGCTGCGGAACGCCGGCCGGGCCGGCCAGCCCGCGGCGCGGACGGGGTCCCCGAGCGCCCGGAGCGCGGCCGGCACGGGTGCGGGGAAGACCAGGCGCTGCCCGGGGTCGACGCCGCGGTGGGGCACCGAGTGGAAGCCCGGCCATGCGGGCGGGGTCGTTCTTCCGGGTTCCTCGTTGTCGCTGGTCATACCGGCCTGCCCTTCCGCCTCGGCTTACACGGGCCCCGGCGGTCCTGCCGTTCCCCGCAGCAACCACGCGGCGCGGGCCGAAGCGGTTCCCGGCCGTCACGGGAGGAACTCCCGCCGCCGGGAGTCCGCCCGGGGGTGCGGCGTCACACGGCGTGGTCCGGCGGGTCCTGCGGTCCCGGCGCCGCGGGCGCGGGCTCCGACGCCGAGCCGAGCGCGGCGCTCAGGTAGCGGTGGACGGCGTCGAGCTCGCCCGGGGTGAAACCGGCAGCGGCGTCGACCAGGCGGCCGATGAGCGGGCCGAAGAAGGACCATCCCAGGTCCACCGCCTTGGGCTCCACCGACACCAGCACGCGCCGGCGGTCGCGTTCGTCGCGGCTGCGGCGGACGAGCCCCTGCCGCTCCAGCCGGTCGAGGAGGGACGTCACGCCGGCCGAGTTCAGCCGCAGGGCGGCGCCGAGCCGGCCGGGGGTGGCCGGGGTGCCGGCGCGGGCGGCGTCCAGCAGGAAGACCAGCGCCCGCAGGTCGGTCGGGTGCAGGCCGTGGCGGGCGGCGAAGTCGGCCCCGCGCAGGTCGAACTCCACGGTGACCGCGCGCAGCAGGTGGACCAGCCGCATCTCGGGGCCGTCGGGCAGGGGCGTCGCGGAATCGGAATCACTCACTTGGCAATTATCTCGCCGGGCGAGAGAATGGGTCAACCGCCGTCGCCCGTTGGGAGGCACCGTGCCCGACCCCCTGCCCGTGTCCGTGCCGCCGCCCGGTGCCTCCGCCGAGGCGCGGTTCTCCGCCGCGTACGACGCGCTGCTCGCCCGCTGGCCGGCGGGCACCGAGGAGCTGGACGTCCCCACGCCCTACGGCACCACCCGCGTGCACGCCCACGGGCCCGCGGGCGCCCCGCCCGTGCTCCTGCTGCCCGGCGGAGGCGCCACCGGCGCCGTCTGGTTCCGGACGGCCGCCGCGCTCGGCGCGCGCCACCGCGTGCTGGCCGCGGACATCCTCCGCGACGCCGGGCACAGCGTCCCGCAGGGGCGGCCCCTGCGCACCCCGGACGATCTGACGGCCTGGCTGGACGCGCTCCTCGACGGCGTCGGCGCCGGCCGCGCCCACCTGGTGGGGCACTCGTACGGGGCCTGGATCGCCCTGAGCCACGCCCTCCGGCGCCCCGACCGGGTGGACCGGCTGGTGCTGCTCGACCCGACGCAGTGCTTCGCCGGCTTCCGCCCGGGCTTCCTGCTGCGGTCGCTGCCGTTGCTGTTGCGGCCGACCGCCGCCCGGGCGCTCGCGTACGTGGACCGCGAGACGGCCGGCACGGCCGCCGATCCGGATGCCAAGCGCCTGTTCGCGTACGCGGCCGAGGCCTTCGCCGGGCAGCGGCCGGTGACGGGACGCCGCCCGGACCCCTCCGCCCTGCGCGCGCCGCTGCTGGTCCTGCTCGCGGAGCGCAGTGCGGCCCACCGGGCCGGGGCCGTGGCGGCCCGTGCCCGCGCGGCGGTCCCGCATGCCCGGGTCGAGACGCTGCCGGGGCTGACCCACTTCGCGCTTCCGACGGCCCTGCCCCCCGATGCACTGGCGCGCATCGGCGCCTTCCTCGACGGCGGCGCATAGCGGACGGCCCGCCCGGCGGGTGCCGGGCGGGCCGGGCGGTCAGTTCTTGCCCAGGAGTTCCCGCATGTGGGTGATCTCGGCGGTCTGCGAGGTGATGATCGCCTGCGCCATCGCCTTCGCCTCGGCGGACGTGCCCTGGGACTGCTCGGTCCGGGCCATGGCCACGGCGCCTTCGTGGTGCTTGATCATCAGCTCCATGAAGACGGTGTCGAAGGCCTTCCCGGAGGCGGACTTCAGGCCTTCCATCTCCTGGGCGGTCATCATGCCGGCCATGCCGGCACCGTGGCCGCCGTGGCCGGAGTGGTCCGCGGATCCCTCGGCGGGGGGCTGCTCGCCCCACGAGGCGAGCCAGCCGGACAGCGTCCGGATCTCCGGGTCCTGGGCCTTCTTGATCTCCTCGGCCAGCTTCTTCACCTCCGCCGACGCGGCGCGCGAGGGGGCCAGGTCGGACATCTCGACCGCCTGCCGGTGGTGGGGGATCATCCCCTTGGCGAAGGCGACGTCGGCCGCGTTGTGCCCGGCCGGGGAGGCGGGCGCCGACGGGGCGGCGGACGGCGAGGCGGCGGCGCCGTGTCCGCTGTGCCCGGCGGATCCGCTGCTGCCGTCGGCGGTGTCGCTGCCGCACGCGGTCAGGGCGAGGGCGGCCGCTCCGGCCGCGAGGACGGCCGCGGTGCGGCGGGCGAGGGAACGCTTGCTGCTCATGGGGCAACTCCTTGCTGCACAGCCCGGGACGAGGACGCGGCCCGAAGGGGCGCCCGTACGGGGTACTGCGCGGGAAACGGATGTCGAGGGGCGGGAGCGCGGTGCGGCCGCCGCCGACGGGTGTCGGGGCAGGATGCGCCGCGCGGGGCCGCTCTAGATCCGCAGGAGCTGGAGTTCCGCCAGGTCGGGCGGGGCCCGGCCCGCCGTGCCGTCGTCCGCCGCGGCACCGGAGGGCAACGGCGGGGCCCCGGCGCCGGCGAGCGCGGCGGTCAGGGCGGGGGGAGCGTAGGCGGAGGCCGTGCCGGCCGCCGCGCAGGTGGCGTCGGCGTGTGCGAGGTGGCCGGAGCCGTCGGCCGAGTGCGAGCAGTCGGTGGCCGATGCCAGGGAGGGTTCCGCCCGGCCGGTCTCCGGCGTGTGGCCGCCGTGCCGGTCGGCTGTGCGCCCGGCGCCGGTGTGCGCGGCCGCGGCCGGGTTCGGCGGCAGGGCGTGCATGCCGAGCACGCCGGCCAGGACCAGTAGCACCAGCAGCACGAAGGCGCGCCCCGCGGGGCGGGGGCCGAGCGGCTGTCCGGTGCTGGTCACGGGGTCATCGTACGGGTACTGCCGCGGGCCGGGCGCAGCGCCCCGCCCCGCGTACGCGCCGCCCGCACTCGCAGCGCGCCCGCCCGCGCCGCCCGGAGCCGGCTCGTGCCGCCCGGAGCCGGCTCGCGCTGCCGGGCGGGCGCGGGGGTTGTCCGTCAGCGCGCCGTGTCGGCCAGGGGGGACGGGGACGCCTCGCGCTGGTGGGGGACCGCGGCGTGGCGCGGCGCCGCGTGGAGGTCGTCGCCGCGGACGGAGACCGTGCGGGTGGGGGCCGGGATGGAGATGCCCTCGGCCCGGAACCGCTGGTGCAGCCGCTTCATGAACTCGTGCTTGATCCGGTACTGGTCGCTGAACTCGCCGACGCCCAGGATGATCGTGAAGTTGACCCGGGAGTCGGCGAACGTGTGGAAGCGGACGGCGCCCTCGTGCTCGGGGAGGGCGCCGCCCACCTCGGCCATGACCTCGTCGACGACCTCCAGAGTGACCTGCTCCACCCGGTCCAGGTCGTTCTCGTAGCCGACGCCCGCCTGGACGAGGATGGTCAGCGGCTGCTCGGGCTGCGTGAAGTTGGTCATGTTGGTGCGGGCGAGCCGCTGGTTCGGAATGATGACGAGGTTGTTCGAGAGGTTGCGGACCACGGTGTTGCGCCAGTTGATGTCGACGACGTAGCCCTCCTCGCCGCTGCTGAGGCGGATGTAGTCGCCGGGCTGCACCGTCTTCGACGCCAGGATGTGCACGCCCGCGAACAGGTTCGCGAGGGTGTCCTGGAGGGCCAGGGCGACCGCCAGGCCGCCGACGCCGAGCGCGGTCAGCAGCGGTGCGATGGACACGCCCATCGTCTGGAGGGCGACCAGGAAGCCCATCACCAGCACCACGACCCGCGTGATGTTCACGAAGATGCTCGCCGACCCGGCGACGCCGGTCCGGGACGACGCCACCGACTGCACCAGGCCCGCGATCACCCGGGCCGCGCTGAGCGTGGCGATGAGGACCAGCAGGGCCGTCAGCGAGTCGTTGACGAGGCCGGAGAGCCGGGCCGTCAGCGGCAGCGTGGAACACGCCACCGCGGCGCCCGCGATGAGCGCCGCGCCCGGCGCGACGGGGCGCAGGGCGTCGACGATGATGTCGTCGCCGGCCCACTTGGTCTTGGCGGCGTGCTTCGCCAGCCGCTTGAGGACGGCCCGCAGCAGGAGCGCGGCCGCGGCGCCCGCCACGAGCGCGATGCCGGCCGCCAGCCAGTCGCCCAGGACGAGACCCCGGGTCAACGGACGCCCTCCGATGCCGCCGGGAGCCGCGCCGGGGTATGAGTCGTCGTCACCTTGCCACCTGTCAGTTCGTCGTGCGTACAGCCGAGTTCGGGCGCACGCGTGTGCGCACCCGGAACGGATGGCCATCCTGCCGCATCCCGGCGGCGGCGACGCAGGTGGGCAGGGCTGGGGGGGGGGGGGGGGGATCCTGCTGCCGGCCCCGCCCCCCCCCCCCCTCCCCCCCCTCCCCCCCCCCCCCCACCCCCCCACCTCTCCCCCCCCCCCCCCCCCCCCCCCCCCCCCCCCCCCCCCCCCCCCCCGCGCCCGGTCAGTCGCCGGCCGGGCTCCCGCCCGCCGGGACCAGGCCGTCCTCGACCAGGCCCGCCAGCACCGCCTCGCCGAGCGCGTGGACCGCGGACTGCGGCCTGACCATGACGGTGAACTCCTTGATCCGGCCGTCCTCGGCGAAGTGGAGCAGGTCGATGCCGTGGATCTCGCGGCCGTTCACCGTCGTGCGGAACAGCAGCACCTCGGACGCCGTCTCGGCGTCGTCGGTGCTGGTCTGCGAGGTGCCGTCGAAGCGCCCCACGTAGCGGAAGTCCTCGAAGGTGCGCAGCAGGACCCCGAAGAGGCCCAGGACCATGGCGCGCCCCTCGAACGGGGTGAACTTCACCGGGCTGTACAGGCGGACGTCCTCCGTGAACAGCTCCTTCAGCGCCGCGTGGTCGCGGCTTTCGACGGCGGCTCGGAAACGGTCTGCTGCGTTCAAGGCCCCTCCAGGTCCCTCCGCGGCACTCGGCCGCCGGTCCTCGGTCATACTCAAGAAGATGACTAGTCAGATTCCTGAGTATCATGGCGGTGGCGCCCCTGCCCAGAGCGCGGGCGGAGGAAGGGCGCCGCGATCAACGGGAGGCACCCCATGGCGCTGCGCCACGCCGTGCTGGCGGCCCTGCTCGACGCCGAGCTGAGCGGCTACCAGCTGGCCAAGTCCTTCGGCATGGGCGTGGCCAACTTCTGGCACGCGCTGCCCCAGCAGCTCTACGCCGAACTCGCCCGCCTCGAGAAGGACGGCCTGGTCGCCGGCCGGGAGGTCGTCCAGGACTCCCGCCCCAACAAGCGCCTGTTCACCGTCACCGACACGGGGCTCGCGGAACTGGAGCGGTTCACCGCCGAGACCGCCAAGCCGTCCTTCATGCGGGACGACCTCGTCGTCAAGGTCCACTCCGCCGACCACGTCGACACCGCGCCCCTGATCGCGCAGCTCACCGAGCGCGCCGGCTTCGCCCGCGCCAAGGCCGACCTCTTCACCCGGCTCCTGGAGGCCATGCGCGGCAGCCGCACCGAGGAGGAGTTCCTGCGCCGCGGCGAGCGGGTCGGCCCGTACCTCACCTGCCTCGCGGGCCTCGCCTACGAGCAGGTCAACCGGCAGTGGTGCGAACGCACCGCCGCCGTCCTCCGGGAAAGGCAGGCCGCCCGTGCCGACCGCTGAACCGCACCCCGCCGACCCGCCGCCGTCCGCGCCCTGGCCGCGCAGGCGGTACGTCGCGCTCGGCGACAGCCAGACCGAAGGCGTCGGCGACGGCGACGACACCTCCGGGCTGCGCGGCTGGGCCGACCGGCTCGCCGAACTGCTGGCCCCGCACAACCCCGGCCTGGAGTACGCCAACCTCGCCGTCCGCGGCCGCCTCGCCGGCCACGTCCGCTCCCAGCAGCTCGCCCCGGCGCTCGCCCTGCGCCCCGACCTGGCCACCGTCGTCGCCGGCATGAACGACCTGCTGCGGCCCCGGTTCGACGCCGACGAGGCCGCCGGGCACCTGGAGGCGGTCTTCGCGGCGCTCACCGCGCAGGGCGCCCGCGTCGCGACCGTCACCTTCCCCGACGTCTCGCGGATCACCCCGCTCGCCCGGCCGTTCGCGCCCCGCGTCACCGCCCTCAACGACCGGATCCGGGAGGCGGCCCGCCGGCACGGCGTGGTGGTCGCCGAGACCGCCCACCCCCCGGTGGTCACCGACCCGCGGCTGTGGAGCCCGGACCGGCTCCACGCGAGCCCCGTCGGCCACGCGCGGATCGCCGCCGCCGTCGCCCACGCCCTCGGCGTGCCCGGCAGCGACGACTCCTGGACGCACCCCCTGCCGCCCGTGCCGCCGCCCGCCCGCGGGCAGGCCGCCGCCGCCGAACTCCGCTGGGCCGCCGGGTTCCTCGGCCCGTGGCTCGCCCGCCGCGTCCGCGGACGCTCCTCCGGCACCGGCCGCCACCCCAAACGCCCCGAACTGCGCCCCCTGTAGGACCCGGGCAGGACCGGCGGGGAGAAAAAGACGATGTGCCGGACGCGCGCCCGCTGGTACGTTCGACGGGTGCCGAAGCTGAACCAGATCATCGCAGTGGAGAAGGGCGTCAAGTCCAAGTCCCTCCAGGAACTGACCGACGCCCACCACGACGTCCAGAAGCCCGCCCTGCTCGCGGGCATATCCCGCACCTACCAGCCCAAGGACGAGGAGGGCGAGCAGCTCCCGCCCGAGTCCACCCGGGTCCAGGTCAAGGCGGAGGACGTGCTGCGCGCCACCGCGGCGACCCTGACGCGGCTGTTCGACGTCACCGCGACGAAGGACTGGGCCAACCGCACGGCCGCCGCCGACGTCGTCGTCGACGGAAGGGTCCTGCTGCCGCAGGTGCCCGTGCCCTACCTGCTCTTCCTGGAGAAGCAGCTCACCGACCTGCACACCTTCGTCCGCAAGCTGCCCGTGCTGGACGCCTCCGAGGCCTGGACCCTCGACCCGTCGACGGACTCCTGGAAGACGGAGCCGGTGCGTACCATCCGCACCCGGAAGGTGCCGCGCAACCACGTCAAGGCGGAGGCCACGGACAAGCACCCCGCCCAGGTGGAGGTGTACTACGAGGACGTCCCCGTCGGCTACTGGACGACCGTGAAGTTCTCCGGAGCGCTGCCGGCCCGCCGCGTGAACGAGCTCCTCGACCGCGTGGAGAAGCTCCAGCAGGCCGTCAAGTTCGCCCGCGAAGAGGCCAACGGCGTCGAGGTCACCGACCAGCGCGTCGGCGACGCCGTGTTCGGCTACCTGTTCGGGTAGTCTTACGATCTCCCTCCTTCGAGCGGGAGGGTGCGCGAAAGCGCAGGCTGAAACTGAAGTCGAAACTGACTTCGGGGTGTCAACGTGGAGGTTCGAATCCTCCCCCCGGCGCACGTGCCGGGGTGGCCCAAACCTGGCAGAGGCGGCCCCGTCAATCTCAGATTCTCGCTCCAGTCTCAGTATTCGCCGCCGAACACCGGATCGACCGGGTGCGGACGATCGCCGACGGATGGTGGTTCAAGTCCATCCTGTGCCTCTGCATGGCACGGTAGTTCAAAGGCAGAACACGTCGGCTTCAGAATGATCCGCACTCTTAAACGCCGCCGGTGTGCGCAATTGGGTGGCACACAGGAGCCCGGGAGCTGGGTCCGCTCCCGGGCTCCGCCACGTTTGCACGGAGCCCCTGCGGGCATCCGGGGGACACGGTCAGCCGGTGTGGTGGCGGGCGCTCCGCTGGCCGGGGACGGTCTTCAACCGCGGGGTGTCCTTGCGGCCCTCCTCGCGGCCCGTGTCGTCCCCGGAGGGTGCCGCCGGGGCCAGGGCGAGGAGGGCGATGCTGCCGAGGACCGCGACGAGGATGAGCGCGGTGACAAGGGTCATGTTCCTGCCTTCCGTCGGAAGCTGATTGTCCGTCATCTGCTGATGTAACCGGAACGGCGCAAGATAAACACGAAGAGTAGTGGCACTTCGTGAGGGCCGCGTGACGCACACCTCACGACGTCAGGTCCCGTACGTAGTCCCGGCCGCCGAGCGGACCCCGCACCATCGCGGCCGGCACGTCCAGCAGCCCCACCAGCAACTCCGCGTGCGGCAGCAGCCGGCGGCACACCGCGGCGAGGTCCGCGTCCAGCGCCTCCGCGGCCCCGCCGGCCAGCAGGCCGCGGGCCTCGTACCAGTCGGCGTGCGGCAGGACCGCCTCCACCGCCAGCAGCCGGAACAGGTCCGGCAGCACGGCCTCCTCCCCGGCCCCCTCGAGGGGACCGGGCCGCCGCCAGTGCGCGGCCACCGCCTCCACCGTCACACGGATCCGGTGCGCGTGCGCGAACTCCTCGGCGAGGCCGATCCGTTCGTGCCACGCCTCGGAGGGGTCCCGCCCGGCGGCCGCCGCCGCGGCCAGCGCGGACGTCAGGCGCTCGTACAGGGCGCGCTCCCGGGCCGCCAGCAGCAGCGGCCAGTCCGGTTCCGCCCCGGCAGCCGTCGCGGACGCACCGGCCCGGGGCGGCGTGCAGCCGTCGCCGGAGGCCATCCGCCATGCGGCGTCGAGCAGCATCAACTGGTTGTCCCCGCCCGCCGCATGGAAGGCCGCCGTGAGCGCCTGGTAGTCGACGAGCCGGTTCTCCGAGAAGAAGCCCGCCGCACCGCACGCGGCCCGGCAGCGGGCCACCGCCTCGTCGGCCAGCACGTCCACCGCCACCTTCGCCAGGGCGAGCTCCCCCATCGTCCGCGGCGGAAGGCCGGTTCCGCGGCCCCCGCCCGGAGCCAGCCGCCACGCCGTGTCCGTGATCCGGCGTGCGTACTCCGTCGCCGCGAGCGCCCGGGCGGCCGCCCCGAACAGCAGCCGCTGCTGGTTGGGGCGCGTCAGCGCCGCCGCCGCCACACCCCACCGGTCCACGGTGTTCCTGCGCGCCGCGTGCGGGAGGGCGATCGCGACGGCCGCCCGGGCCGCCGCGGCCAGTCCGGCCGTCACCGCACCCCAGGCGAAGCGGGCCCAGCCGACGCTGCGCGCCGTCCGCAGCCTCGGGTCGCCGAGCGGATCGTGGAACCCACCGGACTCGGAGATCGAGGCCCCGTCGGCGAGCCACCGGCGGTAGGGGATCCGTACGCCGTCGAACCGCACGGCCGCGTAGTCCAGCGGCAGCAGCGACGTCCGGGGCCGCGGCGCCACCGTGACGCCCGCGGCGCCGTCCTCGCCGTGCAGCGGCACCAGGAACAGGCACGTCCCGCGGTCGGCGCCGGCCACGAGCAGCCGGGCCCCGACCACCGCCAGGCGGGGCAGGCCGGGCATCCCCACGTTCGGCGGGTACTTGGCCGCGGCCGGATCCGGTGTCGTCAGCACGAACTCGCGGGCCACCGGGTCGTACACGGCCTCGGTCCGCACGGCGGCGCTGCTGTTGCCGATGCCGGCCTCGGTCATCAGCGCCGCCCCGACGGCCCGCCCGGAGGCGAGCGCGGCGACGTCCTCGGGGTCCGCGCCGAAGTCGAGTGCCGCTCCGGTCGCCATGCACTGGTGCAGGAACAGCACGTGGAAAGCGGCCGGGTCGGCCATCGCCGTCAACTCCAGCAGGTCGCGCAGGCGCTGCCGGTCCTCCGGCCCGCCCGCGAGGAGCGGCCCGGCAGAGCCGGTCCGGGCGTTGAGATGGGCGAGCCGCCGGTACGTCGTCGTCCACGGCCGCGCCGGGTCGGCGGCCCGGTCGTCGAAGACCGGGTCCTCGAACAGCTTGGGCAGGTCGGGGTCGGTCACGGGGCCGTCTCCTCGTCGGCTCGGCTGTGCTGCGGGACGTCCCGGCCGTGCGCGGCGCCGTCCGCCGGGGACGCGCGGCCGGGGGAGGCCGGAACGGCGGCGCCGCGCGGGCCGGCGAGCCAGGCCTCGACGGCCGCGGCGATCTCCCCGGCGTGGGCTTCCATCATGGTGAAGTGGTTGCCGGGCACCTCGGCCGCGGTGTGCGGGTGCCGCCACGGCGCGGGCGGTCCGATCGGCTCGCGGGCCCGTACGAGCAGCACCGGCGCGCCGAGCGGGCCGGGCCGCCAGCCGCGCAGGAGGCGCAGGTAGCCGCCGGTCGCGGTGAGCCGGTGCGTGCCGATGGCGCCGTGGTCGCCGGCCTCCCGGCGCCGCCGCTCCGCGGCGGCCAGCACGAGCGAGAGGCCGTCGGCCGGCACCGCGCCTTCGTACCAGGGCGTGTCGAGCAGGACGATCCCGGCCGCCGGGCGGCCCTCCCGGGCGAGGCGCGCGGCGACGGCCCAGGCGGTCCACCCGCCCGACGAGTGCCCGCAGAGCAGCACCGGCCCCTCGCCCGTACGCCGCCCGAGCGCCGCGACGTGCGCCTCGACGAGGGCCGGCAGGTCCGCGGGCAGCGCCTCGCCCGGCCCGAACCCGGGCTGGGGCAGGGCGAGTACGGTCCGGCGTCCGGCGAAGGCGGCGGCCAGCCGGGCGTATTCGTGCGGCCCGCCCGTCGGGACCAGCGACGGCAGGCACACCAGGGCCGGCCCGCCCGGGCCGCCTGCCAGCCGTACGGGGTCCGGCCCCCGGCCGGCGGCCTCCGCTGCCGTGAACGACGGCCGCAGCAGCGAGGCCCCGGACAGGACGTCCACGGCGACGGCCCCGCGGCCCGCCGCGCTGGCCTGCCGGAACAGCGCGGACAGCCCGTCGGGCAGGGACCCCGCCGCTCCGGCGGGCTCGGCGGGCGCCCCGTCGCCGGACCGGTCCGGGACGGGCCGCGCCCCCGGCGCCGCGGAGTCGCGGTCGCGTGGCCGGGCGTGCTCCAGCCGCTCGCCCAGGTGGGCGGCGAGAGCGCGGGCCGTCGGATGGTCGAAGGCCGCGGTCGACGGCAGGGACAGCTCCAGCGCCCGCGCCAGCCGCCCGCGCAGCTCCACCGCGGCCAGCGAACCGGCGCCCAGTTCCAGGAAAGGGCGGTCGGGGTCGACGGAGTCCGCGTCCGCGTACCCCAGCACGGCGGCCGCCGACTCCCTTACGAGCGCCAGCAGTTCGGAGGTGCTGCGCGGCCCGCCCGCTTCGTCCGCGTCGTGCGGGGCGTCCGCAGCGTCGTCCGGCAGCCCGGCGGGTTCGGTTGCGGTCCGGGGTCCGACCGGCGCGCCCGCGGTCTGCGGGGCGTGCGCGGCGTCGTCCGGCAGCACGGCGGTCGGCGCGACCGTCTGGTCGGACGTCGCACCGGCCGGGCTGTGGGCGGCCAGCCAGTAGCGCCGGCGCTGGAACGGGTACGTCGGCAGCGACTCGACCGGACCCGGCCGGGGGCCGCCGCACGCCGCCGCCCAGTCGACGGCCGCGCCGTGGACGTACACCTCGGCCGCCGACAGCAGGAACCGGCCGAGTCCGCCGTCGCCTCGCCGCAGGCTGCCCGCGGCGAGCACCTCGACCCCCGCCCGCTCGGCCGTCGCCTGCACCGCGTACGTGAGCACGGGGTGCGGTCCGACCTCCACGAACGTACGGAACCCCGACTCCAGCAGCGAGTCGACGGCAGGGGCGAACGCGACCGGGTTGCGCAGGTTCCGGTACCAGTAGTCCGCGGTGAGTTCCGGCCCGGTGATCCGGCCGGCGCCCGCCGTCGACCGGAACGGCGTCGCCACCGGCCGCGGCGCGAGCCCGGCCAGGCCCTCGGCCAGCTCCGCCCTGAGCGGTTCCACCGCCGCGCAGTGCGAGGCGTAGTCCACCGCGATCCGCCGCCCGCGCACCCCCTCCGCCGCGAGCTCGGCCAGCAGCGCGTCCACGGCACCGGGCTCGCCGGCGACGACCGAGGCGTCCGGCGCGTTCTCGGCGGCGACCGCCAGCGGCGGCCCGCCGCGGCCCGCCAGGCGGGCCGCGAGCACCGCGGCGGGCAGCGACACCGCGGCCATCGCCCCGCGCGGCAGCCGCCGTACGGCCCGCGCCCGGAGGGCGACGACCCGGGCCGCGTCCTCCAGGGTCAGCGCCCCGGCGGCGTACGCGGCGGCGATCTCGCCCTGCGAGTGGCCGACCACCGCGTCCGGTTCGACGCCGTACGACCGCCACAGCGCCGCCAGCGACACCATCATGGTGAACAGCGCGGTCTGCGCCACGTCGACGCGGTCCGCCGGCAGAGTACCGGGCTCGCCCCGCAGCACGGCCGCCACCGACCAGTCCAGGTGGGGTGCGAACGCGGCGTCGCAGGCCCGCACGGCCTCCGCGAAGACCGGCGACTCGCGCAGCAGCGCGGCCCCCATCGCCTCCCACTGGGCGCCCTGGCCGGGGAAGACGAACACGGTCCGGCCGGGGCCGGCCGCGGGCGGCGCCCCCGTGACGACGCGCGGGTTCTCCCGGCCGGCGGCCAGGTCCGCGAGCCCGGCGCGCAGCGCGCCCGCGCCGTTCCCCACGACGACGGCGCGCCGCGGGAAGGCACGGTCGCCGGGAGCGCGGTGCACGACCAGCGCCCGGGCCACGTCCGCGGGTGCGGCGCCGCCCGCCGACCGCGCGAGGCGCGCCGCGAGTTCCCGCAAGCCGGGCCGGTCCTTCGCCGCCAGCACCCACGGCACGGCCGCGGCCGCCTCCGGCCCGGCAGGCGCCCCCGCGGTGCGCGGCCCGCCCGCGGCGGCTTCGGGCGGGTCCTGGACGATGACGTGGGCGTTCGTCCCGCTGATGCCGAACGCGGACACGCCCGCGGCCCGCCGGCCCCCGTCCGCGGGGCGCGGCCACGGCCTGGCCGCGGCGAGGAGCCGCACCCCGCCCGCCGCCCAGCCGACGTGCGGCGTCGGCTCCTCGGCGTGCAGCGAGCGCGGCATCTCGCCGTGCCGCAACGCCAGCACCGCCTTGATGACCCCGGCCACGCCCGCCGCGGCCTGCGTGTGCCCGATGTTCGACTTGAGCGAGCCCAGCCACACCGGCTCATCGGCGGCGCGACCGCGCCCGTACGAGGCCAGCAGCGCCTCCGCTTCGATCCGGTCGCCCAGCGGCGTGCCGGTGCCGTGCGCCTCGACCAGGTCGACGTCGGCCGGCTCCAGGCCGGCGTCGGCGAGCGCGAGGCGGACGACCTCCCGCTGGGCCGGGCCGCTCGGAGCGGTCAGCCCGTTGCTGGCGCCGTCCTGGTTGACCGCCGACCCCGGCAGCACTGCCAGGACCGGCCGCCCCGCCCGGCGCGCCGCCGACAGCCGCTCCAGGACCAGGACGCCCGCGCCCTCCGACCAGCCGGCCCCGTCCGCCGCGGCGGAGAACGCCCGGCAGCGGCCGTCCGGGGAGAGGGCGCCCTGCCGGCTGAAGTCCACGAACGACGCCGGCGTCGCCATCACGGTCGCCCCGCCGGCCAGGGCCGCCGTGCACTCGCCGCGCAGCAGCGCCTGCCGGGCCAGGTGCAGGGCCACCAGGGAGGAGGAGCAGGCGGTGTCCACGGTGAGCGCGGGACCCGTCAGCCCGAGGGTGTAGGAGATCCGGCCCGCGGCCACGCTGGAGGCGTTGCCGGTGAGCAGCAGCCCGTCGTGCAGTTCGGGCGCCTCGGCCAGGCGCGGCGCGTAGTCGGAGGACATCAGGCCGACGAAGACGCCGGCCGCGGTGCCGCGCAGCGAGGCCGGGGGGATCCCGGCCCGCTCCAGTGCCTCCCAGGCCGTCTCCAGGAGCAGCCGCTGCTGCGGGTCCATGGCCCGGGCCTCGCGGGGGGAGAGCCCGAAGAAGGCGGCGTCGAAGTCGGCCGCGCCGTCGAGGAAGCCGCCGTGGCGGACGTACGAGGTGCCCGCGCGGCCGCGGTCGGGGTGGTGGAGGCGGTCGAGGTCCCAGCCGCGGTCGGCGGGGAACGGGCCCACCGTCTCGCCGCCTTCGGCCAGCAGCCGCCACAGGTCCTCGGGGGAGGCGATGCCGCCGGGGAAGCGGCAGCCGATGCCCACCACGGCGATCGGGTCGTCGTCGTCCCCGCCGCGGCCGGCGGCGGGTGCGGGGCCGGGGGAGGCGCGGTGCGCCGTGTCCGTCTCCGGGCCGGCCGGGCCGTCGGCGGCGCCCGCGGCGAGGGCGACCATGTGCCGGGCGAGCTGGTCCGGCGTCGGATGGTCGAACACGGCCGTCGTCGGCAGGGCCAGCCCGGTGCGCGCCCCCAGCCCCGAGGCCAGCCGCACCGCGCCGAGGGAGTCCAGCCCGGCGGACCGGAAGCTCCTGCCGCCGTCGGCGGCGCCGAGTGCCGCTCCGCCGACCTCGGCCGCCTGCTCCCGCACCAGCGCCATCGCCGCGTCCAGCGCCTCGCGCTCAGGCAGCGCGGCGACCTGCTGCGCCCAGGCGGCCACGGTCTTGCGCGCGGGCAGCGCCAGCAGGGCCGCGAGCCGCCCGCGGGCGACCTTCCGGGTCGGGGTCACGGGCACCTCCGCGACCGTCACCAGCTCCAGCGGCCACTTGTACGCGGCCACCCCCTTGGCCGCGAGGTGCGCCCGTACGTCCTCCAGCGTGAGCCGGGCCCCGGTCCGCAACTGGGCCAGCAGCACCGGGTATTCGCCGAGCCGGTCGTCGGGCCGGGCGGCGACCGCGGCGTTGGCGAGCTGCGGCAGGTCGGCGAGGAGCGCCTCGACCTCGGAGGCCGTGAACTTCAGCCCGCCCACGTTGATCCGCTCCGCCTGCCGGCCGCGGTAGCCGATCGTGCCGTCCTCGTACCGGCACGCCAGGTCGCCGGTGCGCAGCCAGCCGTCCGGGGTCATGGCCTCGGCGGTCGCCTCCGGGTCGGCGAGGTAGCCGCGGAACAGGGACGGGCCGTGGAACTCCAGCGCGCCGGTCTCCCCGACCGGGCAGGGGCGGCCGTCCTCCCCGACCACCCGGACGCGGCCCTCGCCGACGGGCCGCCCGATGCTGCGGGCGGCGACCCCGACCGGGTCGTCGGGCGAGGTGCTCAGGCCGGCGCCGACCTCGGACATGCCCCACTGCACGACGGTCGCCGCGCCCAGGGCGCTGCGCACGCCCGCCACCAGGGACGCGGGCACGGCGGCGCCGCCGGTGCGGACCTCGCGCAGATGCGCAACGGGTTCGGGGGACTCGGCGAGGTCGCGGAGCTGGGCGGGCACGGCGAACAGGACGCTCGCCCGGCTCGCCGCCGCGAGCTGCCGGAACGCCCCGGCGTCCCAGCGGGGCAGCACCGCCTGCCGGGCCCCGGCGACGAGCGCGAGGTGCACGGAGAACAGCCCGAAGAGGTGGGTGAAGGGGCTTGCGCTGAGCAGGGTGTCCCCGGCGGCGGTGCCGCCCTCGCGGGCGGCGGCCACCGCGTTGCCGAGGAGCCCGCCGTGCGTGTGGATGCAGATCTTCGGGCGGGCGGAGGTGGTGCCCGACGAGGGCATCAGGACCAGCGGCGATTCGGCGGTCACCGGCACGGGCCGCGGGGCGAGTCCGCGCCGCGCCCGCACGAGCGCCTCGTACGACCCCGCGCCGCCCGGGGCTCCCGCGCCGTCCGGGGCCGGGCCGACCGGGACGACGAACTCCAGCGCGGGCAGCCCGGACCGCGCCGGCGGCTCCGCGGCCGCCGGCAGCAGCAGGGCCCGCGCCGCGGTCCGCTCCAGCAGCGAGGCCGCCTCGCGGGTGCCGAGCGTGCTGTGCAGCGGCAGCAGCACCGCGCCGACGGCGGCGACCGCGACGTGCGCCACGAGGAACTCCCAGGAGTTCGGCAGCTGCGCCGCCACCACGTCGCCGGGGCGCACCCCGAGGTCCTGCAGGGCCCGGCCGAAGGCGTCGGCGTCCGCCCGCCACGCCTGCCAGGACCGGGCGCCGCCCGCGTCCAGTACGGCGGTCCGGTCGCCGCCGGCCGCGACGGCGGCGGCGAAGACCTCGGTCAGGGTGGGCCGGGGCGTCGTCCAGGCGGCGCCGGGGCCCGCCGGCTCGGGGGTGGTCAGGTAGTCGTGCACGTGGACTGCCATCTACGCGGGCTCCGTACGGGAGGGGACGGGGAAGGCGGCGGCGGTGTTCCTGCGGCGGGCCCGCAGCAGGGAGCCGTCGAGCGGCAGCGGCGCCGTCTCCACGAGGTCGAACCCGGCTTCGGCGAGCAGGCGCCGGTAGTGCTCCAGGGTGCGCTCGCGGCCGCCGACGTTGCACAGCATGTGCAGGTTCCATGCGACGGCGAGGGAGTTCTCCCCGTCGGGCGGCAGGAGCCTTTCCACGACCAGGAGTTCGGCCTCCTCGGGCATCGCCTCGGCGCACCGCCGCAGGATGTCGGCGCAGCCGCGGTCGTCCCAGTCGTGCAGCACCCGCGACAGCACGTACACGTCGCCGCCGCCCGGCACGGCCTCGGTGAAGTCCCCGACCCGGAACGTGCAGCGGTCGGCGACGCCCGCCTCACGCAGCCGTTCGCGGGCGGCGGCCACGACGTGCTCCCGCTCCAGCAGGACGCCCCGCAGCCGCGGGGAGGCGGAGAGGATCTGCTTCATCAGCTCGCCGTTGCCGCCGGCCACGTCGACGACCACGTCCACGCCGGGCCGGTCGACGACCGCCGGGATCGGGCCGAACATGAGGGAACTGGCCTGCATGGACCGGTCGAAGGCGGTGTCCCACGGCGGGTGCTCGGCGAAGTAGGGGAAGTGGTGGGCGCCGAAGTGGTGCTCGAAGGCGTCGCCGCCGGTGCGTACCGCGTACAGCAGCTGCCCGAACGACTCGTAGAACGGGCCGCCGTACATCAGCGCCAGCGGCCGCATCGAGTGCGGCGCGTCGGCGCGGAGCAGCTCGCCGAGGCCGGTCGGCGCGTACGTGTCGGCGCCCGGCCCGTACGGTCCCGCGAGAAGCCCGAGGGTGGCGAGGTAGCGCAGGAGCCGGTCGAGGCCGTCCGGGTCGGCCCCGACGCGGGCCGCGAGGCCGGCGACGGGGACGGGCCCGCCCGCGTCGGCGGACAGCGCGTCGAACACCCCCAACTCGGCGGCCACGGCGATGGCCTGGGTCCGCCAGGCGCCCGTCATCAGCTCCAGCAGCGTCCTGCCCGGCTCGTCCCGCTCGACCAGGCGGTGCGCGGCCAGCGCGGACGTGCGGCGGCCCGGCATCAGCAGCTCCAGCCGCGCGTACGGGGTCCCGGCGGGCGCGGCGGAGCGGAAGTACAGCACGGTGACGTCCTCGTGCGGGTTGTAGCCGCCGCCGTCGGGCCGCATTCCGGCCCGCTCCACCAGCAGGAACCGCAGGCCCGCGAAGACGACCTCGTCCGCGGCGGTGACGCGGAACGCGACGTGCGCCTCGTTGCGCTCCGCGCGCTCGCGCCGCACCAGGTGGTGCAGGCAGGCACCGGTCTCCGCGCCGGACCCGCCCGGGGAACCGGCGCCGGGGCCGGCCGCCGGCGGCACGGGCAGGGAGAACACCTCGACCTCGCCGAGCCCGCCGTCCTCCGTGGGGACGGCGGCCCGCACGATGGACACGTCCAGCGCGTCCGGGCGGATCCCGTAGCGGGCGCGCAGCCGGTCCCGTACGACGGTGCTGGGCGTCGGCCGGCCGGACGCCGCCAGCCCCAGGCCCGCCAGGGCCTCCGCCAACTGCCCGGGCGCCGTGGGGAAGACGAGGACGGCGGCGTGCGCGGGCACGCACCAGGCGCCGAGGGACTCCCGCTCGCCGTCGCCGAGGGCCGGCGCCAGCGTACGGAGCATCCGGGAGACCGTGCCCGAGGTGCGGACGAGGTCCGCGGCACCGCTGATCGCCGCCAGGTCCGCCTCGGCCAAGGCCGTGGGACCGGCCTGCTGTCGGATCATCCGTCGCCCCCTCGTCCGGGCGCGCCACGGTGGAGCGCCGCGGGCAGAACCTACGGTCGGGCGGGGGCCGCGCCGCAGGATCGGCGGCGGAGTTGTCAGGTCGGCAGGCGGAAGCCCCGCCGCCGGACGCAACCGGCGGCCCTGCGGCGGCGTCCTCCCGGGCGGGGGGTGTTCGGGATGGCGGAGGCAGCCCGCGGCGGCTCCGCGCGGTGGTGGGCGGGCATCGCCACCTGCGCGGCCGGGCCCGCCGCCCTGTACGGGTGCGCCCACTGGTACTTCTCGGCGGAGGCCGCCCCCTCCGGCGGGCTCGCCCTCGTGGGCGGCGCCGCCCTCGCGGCCGCGGTCGCCGTCGCCCACCTGTTCCTCGTCGGCGGGGCCCGCGGTGTCTTCGGCAGCCTGCTGCTGGCCCTGGCGATGCTGGCCGCGGTGACCGCCGCGGACCGGGCGGCTGCCCGTCCCGAGACTGCCCTCTGCACCGTCCGGGCCGTCGACTCCACGCACCAGGACTCCTTCGGAGAGGGCGCCCCGCCGCCCAGAACCCTGCACCGGCTGTCCCTGGACTGCCCCGGCGGCTACCCCGACCTCCTCGAGGACGACAGGATCGCCGCGCCCGCGGGCGGCGAGGTCCGCGTCTCCTACGACCCCCGGCGCCGCGCCGCCCCCGAAGTGGAGGGCACCGCAACGCCGCTGGTGCCGGCCCTGTGGTCGGCGCTGCTCCTCGCCCTCGCCGTGCTGATCGCCGCGAGCCGCCGCGGCGAAGGCGGCAGCGGCGGCTGATCCGGGGCCCGCCCCACCGGTGCAGGACCGCCGGGCGGGTGGCACAGTGTGCCCGACCGACCGTACGAGGGGGACACGATGACCGAGCAGCTCGACCGCCCGCCGCCACAGCCCGACTACCCCGTCCGCACCGGCAGGCTCGCGCTGCGGCCGGTCCGCGCCGACGACCTCGACGCCGTCCACGCCTACCGCTCGATGCCCGAGATCGCCCGGCACCTGCCGCACGCGCCGCACACCCGCGAGGAGACGCGGAGGACCCTGGAGCGGCTGGCGGCGGGCCAGGCGCTCGCGGCCCCCGGGGACCGGCTCGCACTGGCGGTGGAGGCGGCGCAGGGCCGCGTCGTCGGAGAGGTGCTGCTCCGACGCGACGACCGGGCGCCGCTGACCGGCGGGATCGGCTTCGTCTTCCACCCCGACGTCCACGGCACGGGCGTCGCGGCGGAGGCCGTCACGGCCGCCCTCGGGCTCGCCTTCGACACCTTCGGCTGGCACCGCGTCACCGGCGTGTGCACGGTCCGCAACACCGCCTCCGCCGCCCTGATGCGGCGCGTCGGCATGCGGCTGGAGGCCGTCGCCCGGCAGGACGTCCACCGCAAGGGCGCCTGGCAGGACCGGCTCCACTTTGCGGTACTCGCCGCCGAACACCGCCGGCCGAGCCCGCGCTCCGCCGACGAACGGGCCGTCGACGCCGCCGTCACCGCCTTCTACGCCGCCTTCACCCGCCGCGGCGGCGGACCCGTCACCCTCGACGGGGTGCGGGCCGTCCTCGCGCCGGGCGCGGTGATCGAGCGGGTCAACCCGGACGGCACCGTCGACCGGATGGACACGGAATCCTTCATCGCCCCCCGCGAAGCCCTGCTCAACGGACCGGACCTGACCGACTTCACCGAGGCCGAGGTCGCGGCGACGACCCTCGTCGCGGGCGCCACCGCCACCCGCACCGGCGAGTACGCCAAGTGGGGCGTCCGCGCCGGCACCCCCTTCTCCGGCTGGGGCCGCAAGACGTTCCGGCTGGGCAGGGCCGACGGCGGCGGCTGGCTCGTCCAGTCCTTCTGCTGGACCGACGAACCAGAGGCCCCGGCCGCGCACTGACCGCACCGCCGACCACGGCCTCAGGTGCGCGACCGGCCGAAGAACTCGACCTCCGCGACCGCGACCTGGCGGTCCGCGCCGGCGCCGTACGCCGACCGCAGCACGAGGCGCACCGACACGGCGTCCCGGCGGCGGACCTCGACCCGCTGCACCCCGCCGTCGTCGAGGGTCTTGTGCACGGTCTTCGTCCGGCCCGCGGAGTCGGTGACGACCAGGTCGACCTCCTGCGGCCGCGCCTGGTCCGCGGCCTGGCCCGGCCGCTTGGACGTGCCCGGCGTGACCAGCACGGCCAGGAGGTCCACCGGCTGCGCGAAGTCGGCCTGCAGGTACTGGCCGTTGGAGTCGCCCGCGTAGCCGGTGCCCCACCAGGTGTTGGAATAGCTGTCGAAGACCAGCTCCGGCCCGTGGCCCGCCCCGGAGTGCGAGGCGCTCCAGCCGGTCGGGCGAACGGCGACCCGCTTGGCGAAGTGGTCCTGCACGGCGCGCACCGCGGGCGGGCCGCCGATCACGCCGCCGACGAGCAGCAGGGCGAGCCCCGCCACGACCAGGACCCGGACGGTCCAGCGGCGCCTGCCCCGGTCGAGCCGCGGCCGCTGTCCCGCGAACGGTCCGTCGGCTCGGGTGTGCGGGGCGTCCTGCAGCCGGCTCGCGCAGGAGCGGCAGAACGTGCGCAGGGGCGGGTTGGGGGTGCCGCAAGCGGGGCACGGCGGGCCCTGCGGGCCCGGGTCGGCCGGCTGCGGGGCCCGCACCCTCGGCCGGGCCGCCTCCGGCACCCCCGGAAGCACCGTGCCCGGGGCGCCACCCGGCTCCGGGCCGGCCTCGGTTGCCGGGACGGGGACCAGCAGGGCCCGCGCGGCGTCCGCGGAGGCTGCCGCCCCGGGGCGGGGCCGCACGGGGGCCGCTGCGGGTGAGGACGGTGCGGGTGACGGCTCGGGGTCGGCCTTGCGGCCCGAGGGGCCGTTGCCCTCCGGGCGCGCACCGCCGCCGTCCGCGGCGGGGTCCGCGGCCCGGCGGCCCCCGGTGCGCGGGTCCGGCTCGGTGCGCGGCTCGGGCGCCTGCTTCGGCGCGGGGTCCGACTGCCCGTGGACCTCCCGGGCGGGGTCCCGGGCGTCCTCCGCCCCGCTGTCGGCGTCCGTCCGCTGCCTCGGCCCCCGTTCCGCGGCCGGCCCGCCGGCGGGGCCCCGCGCAGCGCCGCCCGCCGTGCCGGAGCCGGCCCCGTCGTCCGGGTCACGCCCGGGTGCCGGGCTGCCCGTACGGCCCGGCGCGCCGGAGGCGTCCGGGGCATCCGGCTCCCGTTCCTCGGCCGGGCCCGCCGGCAGGGGCCGGGCCGGGCCGTCGGCCGTCGGCGGTACCGCGGGCAGCGGCTGCGTCTCCGCCTCGGCCGGGTCCGCGGCGCCGCGGGAGGCGGTTCCGGCCGTCCGGCCGCCGCGGGGGGCGCCGGCGGCGTCCCAGCGCAGGAACGCGCCGCAGGAGTCGCAGAACGACTGGCCGCTCGTACGGGTCGGTGCCGCGCACTCGGGGCAGGGGGAGGTCCCGGTCTCGGGCATGGTCTTGGCGGTTCCTTTCCGCAGCGTACGGGTCAGACGGCAGGGGGCGTAGGGGGCGGCGGGCCGGCCGCGGCGACCGGAGCGTCCGCCCCGGCCACCACCTCCGCGGTGAACGGCAGGTGCGCCGGCCGGGCCGCTGCCACGACCGCGTGCAGCCGGTGCACGTCGGCCGGCCCGGGCTCCGGCAGGGCCAGGCGGACGTGCAGGGCCGCCCGCGGGGAGCCCGGGAACGGGCCGAGCGGCTTCGCGGACCAGGCGGAGCCGCCGCTCTCCGTGATCTGCGGCCACACCCCGAAGGACTGCCGCACCGCCTCTGCCAGGCCGCGGCGGGTGCCGCGCAGCCGGTGCAGGGATGCGGCCGCGGCGACCGCCGCACGGCGCGCCTCCAGCGGCTCGGTTCCGGCGAGTTCGGCCCCGACCCAGTCGGCGAGCCAGTCGACGAAGTCCGCCGGGGCGAGCGCCGGGTCGAAGTACGCCTCCAGACAGTCCAGGACGTTGAACACCGGCGCCAGCATGGCGTCCAGCCCGGTCACGAACCGCTGGGCGAGGTCGTCGTCCGCGTACACGGCCGGCAGCGCCTCGCCCAGCGGGTGCGGTGACGCCAGGCCCGCCACCGCGCCCCGGGCCGACGGCGCCCGCCCGGCACCGCCCGCGGCCGCAGCGCCGTTCACCGGGCCTCGATGACGCGGACCCGGTGGTCGAACGGGAAGAGCAGCGCCGACGGCCCCAGGTCGACGCGGTCCGTGGCGTCGCCGCGCCGCCCCGTCAGCGGGTCCGCGGGATGCAGCAGCACCTCGTCCACCAGCTCCACGCCCGGTACCCGCTGCAGCGCCGCGAACACCTCGCCCGAGCGCAGCGACCGGCCGAACGGCCAGCCCCGGCCCAGCGCGCCGCCCGTCAGCGGGTCCAGGTACGCGTACAGCGCGTCCAGCGCCTCCTCGCGGACCCGGTCGGCGTCCGCGGCCCGGTAGCAGTGCACCGTCGCCACCACCGTCACACCCTGGTAGAACGGCGGCCCGACGGCCAGCCGGGTGCCCAGCGGCCGCCGCTCGTCGAGGAACGAGGAGATCCGCGCCAGCAGCTCCTCCCCGGGCACCAGCTGCTCGAAGCGCAGCCGCCCGCCCCGGTCGGTCACCGCCTGCGGGACGACGAGGACCCGCACCGCGTTCTCCCCGTCCGCCGGGTCCGACCCGGCGGCCAGGCACTGGATCCGCGCCGCCTCCGGCGCCGCCCGCCGGGTCAGCTCCTCGTAGTCCCGCGCCGTCACCGCCCGCTCCTGGGCGCGCAGCGCGATCGGCGCCCGCACCCGCGCCTCCGCCACCGTCTCCCCGTCCACCCCGCCGCGGGCCGCCTCCCGGTTCTCCACGCGGGCGATGTACGGGACGGAGCTGCGCAGCACCTGGATCGCCCCGCGCGCCACGTTCCCCGACCGGCCGCCGCCCACCGCGTACCGGGCCGCGCGCAGGGCCGCCCCCTTCGCGGGCACCGCCCCGAACTGCCGCAGTGAGCCGTCCGGTTCGCGTACCGCCGGGCCGAACGCGATCTCGCCGGTCGTCGCGTCGAGGGTGAAGTGCCGGTCCGCGGGCCCGGACGCCGCGAAGTCGGGCACGCACCGCCACGGCTGCCAGCCCTCCCCGTCGGACACCTCCACCACCGCCTCGCCGACGACCGGCACCTGCGCGAGCCGCACCCGCTGCCCCGGCACGCCCTCGGCCTCCCCGAGCGGTTCGTGCCGCACCACTTCGGCGTGCGCGGCGCCGACCGTCCCGCCGATGGTGAACGCGGCCGCGTCCCGGACCGTCGGCGACGACGTGTAGAACGGCTGCCCCGGCAGGGCCGCCGTCACCCGGCAGCGCACCCAGCCCGCCTCCACGCCGCCCAGCCGCGACACCCGGTGCCCGGCCGGGACGTGCAGCACCACCTCGCCCGGCCGGTTCAGGCCGCCCGTCGAGTCCGACGACACCTCGCAGCGCGCCCAGCCGTCCGGGGTCCACGCCTCCCACACCAGCGGCGGCTGCCGCGGGTCCACGCCGACCCCGTCGACCCTGCTGTCCACGCGCAGCACCGCCGCGCAGGCCGGAACGGCCGCCGACAGGCCGAACAGCAGCAGGTCGCCCGGCTGCGGCGCGGCCGCGAACACCGGCACGTCCGTGCCGGCCGCCACCTCGTCCGTGCGGTCGGCGGGCGCCTCGCCCGCCCCCTGGGTGAACAGGCGCGCCAGCTCGCAAGGGACCAGCACCAGGTCCTGGTCCGTGGCGAACACCACCGCCTCGTCGGTCTCCGTTCGCCCCGTCGCCACCTCCGTCCCGGCCGGCAGCACCACCGGCTCGGGCTGCGGCGCGGCCAGCCAGAACGTCACCGGGGCGCGGGCCGCCGACGGCGGGAACAGCGTCATGCCGAGCAGGTCGAGGAAGGCCAGGTGGTTCTTCTCCGGGACCCGGTTCAGCCGGTACACGAGCTGGTCGGCCATGTGCGCGACCGCCTCGATGAGGGTGACCCCCGGGTCGGAGACGTTGTGGTCGCTCCATTCGGGGCACCGCTGCTGGATGAACCGCTTGGCGTCGTCCACGAACTGCTGGAAGTGCCGGTCGTCGAGCCGGGGGGCGGGCAGGGCCATCAGTGTCGTTCGCTTTCGTCGGTCTCGGGGCCCTCGGGCGGGATCACGTAGAAGGGGAAGACGAGGCTGCGCGGGTTGCTCGTGCCGCGCAGTGCGTACCGGACGTCGATGTGCAGCACCGCCGGGTCGTCGGGGGCGGGGGTCACCGCCACGTCGTGGACCTCGATGCGCGGCTCCCAGCGGTCCAGGGCGGCGCGCACCTCGTGCCGGATGCGGCCGGCCGTCGCGTCGTTGGACGGTGCGAAGACCAGGTCGTGCACCGCGCACCCGAACTCCGGCCGCATCGGCCGCTCGCCGGGGGCGGTCGCCAGGACGAGCCGCATGGCCTCCTCGACCTCGCGGTCGCGGCGGGCCAGGGCGATCGCGCCGCCCGGGTCGATCCGCAGCGGGAACGCCCACCCGGCGCCGACGAAGTGCTCGCTCACGATGTCCGTCCTCACGGTCCGAAAAGGGGGAAGGTGCTGAGGTGGTTCGCTGTCAGAAGGGCATGCCGTTGCGGGTCGTCACACCCGTGAGGGTGACCGTCGCCGCGGTGATCCCGACGTTGCCGAGGGCCTGGATCCCGACCCGGCCGGGCGTCTGCACGTCCATCCCGACCCGCGCCCGCACGTCGACCCCCCGCCCCGACTCCAGCACCAGCCCCGTCCCGCCGCTCAGCTTCAGCTCGCCCGTCGACGACAGCGCCAGGTCACCGCCCGACTCCACCGCCACCCCGCGGGCGCCCCGGATCACGACCGTGCCGTCGCTGGTGATCGTCAGCTCGGTACGGGCCTCGTCCAAGCGGACCGTCAGCGCCCCGTCGCCCGTGCTCAGCCGGATGCCGCTGCCGGCGCGGGCCGCACCGGAGCGCTCCAGCAGCTCCACGGTGTGCCCGCTGCGGGCCGTCAGCGAACGCCAGTTGACCTTCCCGCCGGTCGGGTCGACCACGGCGATCCCGTCGGGTTCGGGCGTCGCCCGGTCCACCCCGTTGTACAGGCCGGCCAGGACGTACGGGTGCTCCAGGGAGCCGCGGTCGAAGGCGCACAGGACCTCGTCGTTGACGTCGGGCAGCAGCAGCCCGCCCCCTCCCGTCCCGCCGAACTGCGCGACCCGGCACCAGCCGCTCTCGTACGTGTCCGACAGCCAGGGGAAGCGCAGCCGCACCCGGCCCAGGCCCAGCGGGTCCTTCACGTTCGTGACCAGCGCCACCGCCACCCCCGGCAGCGCGGCCGCCGCCCCGCCGCCGGCACCGCCGTCGCCGCCGTCCGCGCCGCCCGAGGCGAGCCCGTACAGGGACCGGAACTGGCGCCCCGACACGGTCAGCCAGGTGGTGTACGGGCGGCCCGACGCGAAGACGTGCCGGACACCGGTCGCCGTGTACTTCCCCTCGAACGGGAACCCGGCGCCCTTCACCGCGACCGGCCGACCCGGCAGCAGCCCCGGATTGCCGGTCACCGCCACCTCCAGCTCCGCGAACGAGCCCGCCACGTCGTCGGCGAGCGCCCGCGCCGCGTGCGCCACCTCCGACGGCGCCGTGTACGGCGTGCGCGTCGCGTCCAGCTCCGCCCGCCCGAACGGCGCGGCGAGCTGCTCCGCCGACAGGTCCGCCAGGACGTCCGGGCTGCTCCCGGCGGGCGCCGGCGCGGCCAGCGGCCGCTTGGCCAGCATGTCCCAGCCGCGGACCGTCACCCGGTCCACCTGCCCGGCGGAGGTCAGCGCGATACGGCTCTGCAGCACGTTGTGCCCGAACTCCAGGACGTACGGGCTCTGCAGCGCGGGCGTGGTGTCGGCGGGCGCCCCCGACGCGGGGCGCAGCGCCGCGAACTCCAGTCGGCCCTCGGGGTCGAAGGACAGCCGGACGTCGTTCTCCGCCGCGAGGCGCGACAGGTAGTCCCAGTCCGTGATGTTGGGCTGCGTCGCCAGCTCGTACACGGTCGGCGTCGCGTCGACCCGGCCGAGGGCGAGCCCGCACTGCGCGGCGATCCGGCGCACGATGTCCGACGCCGTCATCTGCGGGTAGCCGGCGACCCGCCGGTTGCGCAGCAGCCGGTGCCCGGGGTCGTAGCCGCGCAGCACCAGCCGGCGGCCCGCGCCCGGCTCGGTGTCCACCTCGACGGCCGTGACCTCGCCGGTGACGAGCGGGGCGCCGCGCACACCGTCGGCGAACGGGCTGATCACCGCCTTCGCGCCGACGGCCAGCTGCGGGTAGAGCTGCGTGAGGGAGCTGTCGCCGTCGGTGAAGACGAGCTGGAAGGCGGAGGGGACGTTCACGCTCGCGTCCACCCAGCCCTCCGTGAGGAGCGCGGCGAGCGGGTCGGGCAGCACCGCCCCGCCCAATCGGACGTGCAGGAGGGTGGTGTACGTGTTCTCGCTCATGCGGCGCGCTCCGATCCGGCGGGCAGCAGCAGTTCGGTGCCGGGCCGCAGCCGCATCGGGTCGTCGATGCCGTTGGCCTCGGCGATCACCCGCCAGGCGGTCGGGTCGCCGTACTCGCGCCACGCCACGGACGCCAGGGTGTCCCCGGCGACGGTGCGGTGGACGCGGCGGGCGGACAGCGCGCCCGAGGTGGGGTTCTGGCGCTTCACCGCCTGCGGGATCTCGGTCAGCGACAGCGAGCACGTGGCCCGCAGCGGGGTCCCGTTGGCGCTGAACAGCGTGTACGTGGCGCTGGCCTGCGTCACGCACGCCGTGAACTGGACGGTGCTGAAGGAGCCCCACGAGAACGTCACCCACGGCGGGGACGGCGCCTGCGAGGCGGCGCTCTGCTCCGTCACCTCGCAGCACGACAGCAGCAGCTCGACCTGCCTGCGGACGGTGTCCGCGCCGGGCGTTCCGGAGGCGTCCAGGAACAGGTCGACGCGCAGCTGCGCGGGCTCGACCCCGGTGAACTTCGGGGGCGCGCCGCGTGTGTAGGCGACCGCCGGCTCCGTACGCCAGTGCGCGGAGCGGGAAAGTTGGAGCTGGCGCGGGTTGAAGTGGAAGTCCGCCTGGCCGATCAGCCCGCCCGGGCTGCCGCCGAGGCGGGCGGACGGCTGGCGGACGGCCAGCGAGGCCCGCGCCAGCCCGGCGGCGGCCCGGCCGCCGGTGGGGGCCGCCACCTCAGACACCCCCCGCGTCGGTGAAGCCGTGGTGGGCGATCTCCAGCGTCTCCGTGGCGACGGCCGGACGGGACGCGTCGAGCGTCGGCCCGGTCCAGCTGACCGGGAGCACCTCGACCAGGCCCCACTGGGCGACGACCGAGCCGTCGGCGCGCAGCGCGGCGATCTGCGCGGTGGGGCGGGTGATGCCGGTGCAGACGGAGGAGATCCAGGCGGCGACGCGGGCCGTCTCGGCGGTGAGGGGGCGGGTGAGGCGGATGGTGGGGAAGACGACGCGGGTGGGCAGCTGCCAGACGAAGCCGTTGTTCCCGCCCTCCTGGTGCTGCTCGATCTCGACCTGGGAGGACAGCCCGTCGCAGCCGTTGAACAGGCCGAGGTTCAGGCCGTCGATGGTGAGTTTGAAGAAGACCGTGGATCCGGCGTCGGGGGGTGCGGGCGGCATGCGGGGCCTCTGTCTCGTGGTCGGGCGGGGGAGCGGGGCGGCGGGTGGCGGTCAGCGGTCGCGGAGGCGGCCCAACCGCTCCCGATCACCGCGGAGTTCGGCGCGCAGCAGCCGGGAGATCGGGGCGACCAGGTGGCGCGCGAGCGCGTCGAGTTCCGCCTGCGGGGCGGCCGCTGGACCGGCCGCCGGCGCGGAAGCCGGCGCCGGCCCCGGCGCCGGTGCTGCGGGCGGAGGCCCGGGGTGCGGCGCGGGGCTCGGGGGCGGGGAGGCGGCCGGGGGCGGTACCGGTGCCGGGGCGGGCGGGGGGCCGGGTGGCTGCCCGGCCGGTACCGCCCGCTGTACCGGCGGCGGCACCGGCCGGGCCGCCGCGGAACCGGGCGCAGCTGCGGAGTCGTTGCGCGGACCATGCGGTCCGTGCGGTCTCTGCGTTCCGAGGGACGCCACCGGTACCGCGGGGGCGCCCGGTTCCGCCGCGGGCCGCCGCAACACCACGGGAGCGGCCCCGCCGGGCACCGCAGCCGGCCCCTCGATGCCCGGGCCGGCCGGAACGAGCGGCCGCCCGGACGCCAGCGGCAGCGGCACGGCGGCGGCAGGCACCCGCGGCCCGGCCACCCGCACCGAAGGCAGCGGCGCGGCCGGCGCAGACGCCGCACCGGCGGCCTGGGACGCGTCGGCGCGCGGGAGACCGGAACCGGCCGCGGTGGCTGGGCCGGGCACGGCGGCCGGTGCCGGGCCAGGAGCCGCGTCACGGGCCGCAGTTGCCGGAGGCACCGCGGTGGGGGCGATCGGCGCGCCGATCAGCGGCCGCCGCACACCCTCCGCCGCAGCACGCTGAACGCGCCGCACGACCGGACGGCGGCCCCCCGTACCCGCCACGGGGGAAATGGCGGGTACGGGGGAGACTGCGTCTCCCCGAGGGGGAGGAACTGCCGCGCCGGGCATCCGGCTTCGGGAGGCGGAGGACGCGGCGGCGGGAGGTTCGGCGCCCACGGGCCACACCGACCGCGACGGCACCGCAGAACGAGGCGCGGACAGCAGCCCCCCGCGCCCGGAGCCGGCCTCACTCCGCGCCACGGGCAGGGAAGCCCCACCCGCCACCGGCACCACGGCCCGCACGACGGGCAGGCCGTGCGCGTGCCGCTGGACGGGCGCGCCGTCCGCAGCGGCCACCGCTGTCGGTGCACCGGCCCGCGCCTCCTCTGAGGCGCTGGCCGCGTCCGGGCCCTGGAGCGCGGCGATCGGCGGCGGCCCGGCGGCGGCCCGGGGCGCGGGGACACCCCCGGGAAGCAGGGCGTCCGCGGGTGAGCCCTCCGCGCGCCGCTGAATGGGCGCACCGGCCCGTGCCTGCTCGGAGGTACGGGGTGCGGCCGGGTCGTGGAGCGGGGCGGTCGGCGCGAATGCGGGCGCGAGCCCGGAGCCGTGGGGCCCGGGGGTGTTGCCGGGGGCCGCGGGGGCCGCCGGCGCGCCGTCTGGGCGCCCTCGGACGGGCGCACCGGCGGCGGCCCGGGGCACCGTCTCGCCGGAGGTGGGCGCCGCCGAGCCCCGGAGCGCAGCCGCAGATCCGGCGTCTTGGGACGCCGGGGCGGTGCCCGGACGGATCGCGGTCGCCGGCGGGTCGCCCGCGCGTCGCTGGACGGGCGCATTCACCGAGGCGTCGACCGGACGGGCGCCGGGCGCGTTCGGTGCCGGGACGCCCGGCTGCGCGGAGGGCAGGCCGACGGCCTGTACCCCGGCAGGACGGGAGCCGCCCGTCGGCGCGGGGAGGCCCGCAGGGCCCGAGTCCGCCCGGGACTCGACCCGCTGCACGGACCCGCCCCGGGAGGCGCCGGCCGGTGTTGCTGCCCCGCCGGCGGCGGAACCCTGCACGGCTCCGGCCGACGGCCGGCTCGGTACGGCCCGGTGCACCGGCGCGTCGGACGGCCCGGCGGGGACCGCAGCGCCGTGGCCGTGCCGGCCGGCGGCCGGTGCCGCGGGGGCCGGTCCGTCCTGCGCGGCCGCCGACGGCTGCACCTGCGGCATCGTCGAACCCGGGACCGCGGGGGACGCGGCGGCTGGCAGGGGTGCGGCGGAAACCGGACGCGGAGCGGCCGAAGCCCCCTCGGCAGCAGAGGTCTTGTGCGGCGCGGCGGGAGGAGCTGTGTGCGGGGAAGGCGGCGCCGCTCGGCCGTTCGCGGACCGCCGGAGCGGTACGGCCGAGGTGGGCGCCGGGCGGTCGGCAACGGGCCCGCTTGGCACCTCGGGGCCGCGCCCGGAGGTGGCGTGGGCCGCCGTGTGCGGGGTGCTGCCCGGCGGCGCGGGCTCGTCCGCGGACCGCTGCAGCGGTGCGGGTGTCGTTCGGCCGGCCGCGGGCCGGACCGGTGTTACCGGGTTGCGGGAGGGATCCTTGCGCGGAGAGGTCGGCTGCTCGTCGCCGGTCGTCGCCCGCTGCAACGTCACGTCCGGCGCGGGCGCCGCGTGGCCCGCATCGGGTGCGATCGCTGCCGCGGGTCGGAGGCCCGGGAGGGCGGGCGGCCTGCCGGGAGCGGCCGAGCGTGCGGTGCCCTGCGCCTTCGGCTCGTCCACGGACCGCTGGAGTGATGCGGCCGACGCGGGCGCGGGGTCGCCGGACGCGGGCCGGGCCGGTGCTGCGACCGTGCGGACCGGGGTGGTGGCCGGTGCGGCGGAGGGGTTCACGGGCGTGGAGGCCGAGGCGCCCGGGTTCGTCGCGGTCCGCTGGACGGGTGCCTCCGGCGCCGGGACCGGGCGGCCGGCCGCGGGCCCCGCCGGTGCCGAGGATCCGGGATCCGAGGGGGCGGGCGGTGCGACCCGGCGGGCGGTGCCCCCGGTGGCGGGCGCCGCCGGGCCGTTCGCGGGCTGCCGGAGCGGTGCGGCCGACGTGGGCGCCTGGCCGCCGGTCCCGGGCCGGACCGGTGCAGGCCCGGTGTGGGCGTCCGTCCGTGCTGCGGACCCGCGCCCGGGGGCGGCCTGGGCTTGCGGCGCGGGGGTTGAGCGCTGCGCGGGTGCGGCGGCTGCCGCGGCCGTGTGGCGGCCGGTCGCGGCGGTGGGTGCCGGGGACGGAGTGGGGCGTGCGCCGGTCGTCGGTGCGGCTGCCTGCGCGGCGTCCGCAGCGGACATGTCCGGCGCGGGCGTCGGCGTCGACCGCTGCACCCGCGTGCGAGCCTCCGCGGCCTCCGCGTGCGCGGTGGCCGGGGGCCGGGCAGGGGTGTCGGCACCCGGGAGTCTCGCCGGGCTGAGGACGGGCGGCGCAGGGTGTGCCGGGTTCGGGGCGGAGGCCGGGACCGGGGTGAGGGCGTCGCGGACGAGGCCCGACGGGGCCGAAGCGGACACCTCGTGGCCCAGGCCGCCCGTGAACAGCAGCGGCTGCCGGGTCGTCAGGGACTCGGCGAATCCCTGCTCGGCGGTGAGCCGCGGAGCGCCCAGCACCCGCTGGACCGGCCGCACGGCCGCCCAGCCGCCCTCGGGCGGAGCCGGCGACACCGCCGCGTCGGCCGCCGCCGGCACCGTGTCCGCCCGGCGGCGGCGCCGGAGCCGCGTGAACAGGCCCATCGTCCTCGTCTCCTTCCCTTTCCCGTCCGTTCAGCCCGATTCGCCGGCCCGCTCACGGCCCCGATTCCCGCACCAGGTCCGCCGTCCGCCGCACGTACGCCTGCCGGTCCGCGTGCTCCAGGTCGAGGATCGAGTCCAGGTCCCAGTGGAGGTGGTAGGCCAGGTACGCGGCCTCCTCCTGGAGCGCGTCGGCCGCGTACGTCACGATTCCCCCAGGCGGCTCCCCGCCAGCTCGACCTCGAACGCCCCCTCGCAGTGCGGGCAGGAGACCGCGGCCCGCGTGTGGCCCTCGGCGTTGATCCGCCGGTAGAAGTCCTGGAGGAAGGCCAGGTCGGAGGCGAACATGTTCTCCACCGTCCCGTCGTGGACCACCGCCAGCGTGCCCAGCCGGGTGATGACCCTGCCGAGCAGGACCACCGACAGGTACGCCGGGTTCTCGCGCACGCGGACGTCCCGCAGCGGCAGCAGCTCGTCGCGGGCCGTCGCCAGCCGCATGGCACCCGTGCGGTGCACCGTCCCCGACTCGTCGACGTAGCCGCGCGGCAGCTCGAACTCGAACTCCGTGCGCAGCGGTTCGCGTACGCCGACGGGGGCGCCGCCGCCGGCCTGCGCCGCCGCAGGCGGGGCGCTCTGCCCGGCGGGGCCCGGTCCCTGGCGCCGCATTATTCGATGACCAGCTCTTCGAAGGTGATGGTGACCTGCTCGGTGAGCGCCGACGCGGCGCCCGCCTTCACCGAGCTGACCTCCACCTTCGAACACCACGCGTTGCGCAGGTTGTACCGGCGGACCGGGTTCTCCTGGTAGTCCATCATGATGATCGTCGCGTTCTTCCGGGCCGAGCCCATGTCGCCGGAGATCGACGACCTGATCCACTCGGTGAACGCCATGGACTGCGTGGCCCCGCGGGTCACCTGGCACTGGCCGGCCTTCTGCACGCCGGGGAGCTTCTTGGTGACGGGCCTGCCGTCCGCGGACACCTGCTGGTACTCGATGACGTCCTGCTCCATGGACAGGCTGCTGACCTCCTGGAGGAACTCGACCATCACGCCGTCGATCTGGAGGCCGAAATTGTGTGAGGTGAGCGCGTCACCGGGCTGAAGGGACATGGGGAGCTTCTCCTTGTACGGACGGGGTCGGGGGTGCGGGGGCGGCGGCGGTTACTCCTCCAGCTCACCGCCCCCGCCGGAGAACTGCGCCAGCCGGAACACCACGAACTCGGCCGGCTTGACGGGCGCGATGCCGATCTCGCAGACGACCCGGCCCAGGTCGACCGACTCCGGCGGGTTGGTCTCCTCGTCGCACTTCACGTAGAACGCGTCCTCGGGCCGCTGCCCGAAGAGCGCTCCCGTGCGCCACTCGTTGACGAGGAACGCGGAGATGTTGCGCCGGATCCGCGCCCACAGCGCCTGGTCGTTCGGCTCGAACACCACCCACTGGGTGCCGACCAGGATCGACTCCTCCAGGTAGTTGAAGTAGCGCCGCACGTTCAGGTAGCGCCACGCCGGGTCCGACGCCAGCGTGCGCGCACCCCAGACGCGGATGCCGCGGCCCGGGAAGGCGCGGATGCAGTTCACGCCGACCGGGTTGAGGAGGTCCTGCTCCCCGCGGGTGATCTGGAGCTCCAGGTCGACCGCGCCGCGCACGATCTCGTTGGCCGGGGCCTTGTGGACGCCGCGCTCGGCGTCGTTGCGGGCCCACACGCCGGCCATGTGCCCGGACGGCGGGACCACTTCGGCCTGCCCGGTGGACGGGTCGAACACCTTGATCCACGGGTAGTAGAGGGCCGCGTACCGGGAGTCGTAGCCGGCTGCCTCCGTCCGCCACCTGCGGACGTCCCGGGCGTTCAGGCCGGGCGGCGGGTCGAGCAGGGCCATCCGGTCGCCCATCAGCTCGCAGTGCGCGACCATGCCGAGCTGCACCGCCTTGACCTGTTCGAGGTCCAGCAGGCCCCGCCGGTACGCGGCCATCAGGTCGGGGGCGGCAACCATGGTGATCTCGTCGAGGGCCTCCAGTCCGCCGAAGCCGGTGCGGTCCGCCGAGTCGCCGAGGAACCGGCCCGAGTCCAGGCCCGCTCCGGCCGCGGCCGGCACCTGCGCGGCGGCCGGGACGGCCGCGGGGCCGGCCGAGGGCGGCGGCGCCAGCGTCAGCGACTGCGCCTCCGGGCGTGCGGGGGAGGCCCCCGGCACCGCCTCCTCGACGGTGATGGTCTTCGACCGCTGGCGGACCTGCGTGACCACGTAGTTCCGCGCGGACTTGCGGGCGCTGACGTCGAACTCCTCGACGACCGCGTCCCCGTCCCTGACCAGCAGCCTGAACCGGTCCGCGCCGCCGGAGCCGCCCTCGCCGCCGTCGGCGTCCCGTACCTCGACGGTGAGCGGGCCGCCGCCGGAGGGCGCCGCCGCCAGCGCCGCCACCTTGAACGAGCCGAGGACGGCGGCCTCGCCGGCCGCGCCCTCCTCCGGCACGGCCGCCGCACCGCCGACCGCCGCGGCCGGGACCCAGGACGGTGCCGAGGCCGCGGCCGGCAGGTCGGCGCCGCCGCCGACCCGCACCACGTACGCGGCCGTGCCGCCGTTGTTGAAGAACCCGTACACGGCGTGCGCCAGGTAGCAGCCGTCCGTGAAGTCGCCGAACTCGGCGACGTACTGAGACCAGTTGGTCACCAGCGTCGGCTCGTTCAGCGGTCCGCACGGAGCGAGCCCCACGAACGCGGCGACGGACGTGCCCACCCCCTCGATGGGCCGGGAACCGCTGGCGACTTCCTCGACATACACGCCGGGGGACAGGTAGTTCGGCACGGGAAGCTGCTCCTTGCTGCTGATCGGGCGGCGGGCCGGGACGGCGTGCCGCCCGCGGCGCGGCCGTATCCGCTGGTCGGACCGACCATCGCCCACCCGGGCAGCCGCACGGGAGGACCGCGCGGACCGCGTCGGGGGCAGCCCCGCCTTCCCGCCCGGACACCGGCCGCGCCCGAACCCGCAGTAACGTTCCCCTTCGGGGGGAACGCGCAGGTCCAGGGGAAGAGGGGCGATTCGTGGGGGCGTACGGCAGCGCGGACGGCGGCGGCGGAGCCGGGGGCCTGCCCGGACTCCGCTTCAGGATGCTCGGCCCCATGACCGCGCACGCCCCCGACGGGACCCCGCTCGGCCTCGGCCCCAACCAGCAGCGGGCCCTGCTGGCCGTGCTCCTGCTCCGCCGCGGGCGCCCCGCGCCCATGGCCGACCTCCTCGGCGCCCTGTGGGGCGAGCGGCCGCCGCCGCGCGCCGTCGGTACCCTCCGCACGTACGTGTCCCGGCTCCGCACCCTCTTCGAACCCGAACGGCCCTCCCGCGCCCCCGCCCGCCTCCTCGTCTCCGCCTCCGACGGCTACGCGCTCCGCCTGCGCGACCCGTTCCTCGACATCGCCGAGTTCGAGCGCGGCATCGCCGAAGCCGCCCGGCTGCGCACATCCGGCGCGACCGGGGACGCGTACCGCACGCTCGGCGAGGCGCTCGGCCTGTGGGCGGGCACCCCGCTCGCCGGGCTGCCCGGCCCGCACGCCGAGGCGCTGCGCGACCGGCTCACCGAGATGTGGCTGACGGCCCGGGAGGACCACTTCCACGGCGCCCTGGAACTAGGGTTGGACCGGGACACGGCGGCCGTCGCCGACCTGCGCGCCTTCGCCGCCGAACACCCCCTGCGCGAACGCGCCCAGGCCCTCCTCATGCTCGCCCTGCACCGGGCCGGCCGCTCCGGCGAGGCGCTCGCCGTGTACGGGGCCACCTGCGACACACTCGCCCGCGAACTCGGCACCGGGCCAGGCCCGGAACTCACCGCCCTCCACCGCCGCCTCACCACCCGCGCCGCGCCCGCCCCCGCGGCCCCGCCGGCCCCGCCGCGGGCGGCGGCCCCTGCCGGGGCGGCCGGAACCGGAGGGCGGGGCGACGTACAGGCCTGCGGCTGCGGGCCCGGCCGGCCCGCCCCGGACGCCCCCGCCGCGCCTCACGGCGCGGACCGGACGCCCGCCGAGCCCGCCCGGACGGACGCCGCGGACGGGTGCTTCGCCGGCCGGGCGGCGGAACTCGCGCTGCTCGGCGAGGTGCTGGCAGGCACCGGCTCCGGTGTCCCCGTCGCCGTGCTCACCGGCATGCCCGGCATCGGGAAGACGGCCCTCGCGGACCGGGCCGCCGCCCGGTCCGGCGCCCGCTTCCCGGACGGGGTGCTCCACGTCCGCCTCGGCGCCGGCAGCGCCCCCGCGCTGGCCGAGCTGCTGGGGGCGCTCGGCGTGCCTGCGGGGGGCCTGCCCGACGGCGTCGAGGCGCGCGCGGCGCTCTACCGCTCCCTCCTCGACGGCCGGCGCGTCCTCGTCGTCCTCGACGACGCCCCCGACACGGCGGGCCTCCTGCCCCTCCTCCCCGCCGTCCCCGGGTGCGCGGCCCTGGTCACCGCGCCCGGCCGCGGCCTCGTCGTCCCCGGCGCCCGGCTCGTCGAGGTCCCCGAACTCGACGACGATGCGGCCCTCCGGCTCCTGGGCGCCGCCGCGGGCGGGCGGAGCCTGAGCGCCGAACCGGACGCCGTCCGGGACCTGGTCCGCCAGTGCGCCGGGCTGCCGCTCGCCCTCCACCTCGCCGGCACCCGGCTGCGGCAGGAGCCGGCCCTCACGGCGGCCGACCTCGCGGCGCCCGACGGCGGCGGCCTCGTCACCCGGCTCCGCGCCGGCGGCCTGTCCGTCGAGGACGCCTTCCGGCGCCGCTGCGAAACCCTCGCCCCCGCCGCCCTGCGCATGCTGCGCGCGACCGTCGCCGCCCCCGGCGGCTTCGGGCCCGCCGACGCGGCCGCCCTCCTGGACGGCGGCCCGCCCGGCCCGCAGCCCGCGGGCACCGCCCCGGCCGCCGTCCCCGCGGCCTGCGGGGCCGAGGCCGCCGACCTGGTCGAGGCGATCGTCGAGGCGGGACTGCTGCGGCCCGCGGCCTCCGGCCGCTACCGCTACCACCCCCTGGTCCGCGCCTACGCCCGCCACCGCCTCGCCCCCGCCTGACCCGCCACCCCGCCGGACCTGCCGCCCCGGGGAACCGGCGGCCGCGGGGGTGCCGGGCGGACAGGCAGGAGTGCCCGCGGGACGGGACTTCCGGGCAGGGGACGGCGCCCCCGCGGCCCTAGCCTTCCCGCATGACGATGTGGACCACTCTCGATCCGGTTGCCGTGGCCGTCGATCCCGGCAGCCGGGCCACGGCCCGGCTCCGGGTGCGCAACACCGGCGACACGGTGGAGGAATACCGGCTCTCGATCGTCGGCGACCCGGCCGGCTGGAGCCGCATCGAGCCCGACACGCTCCGCCTCTACCCGGGCAGCGAAGGATCCGCGGAGATCTCCTTCGCACCGCCGCGCACCCCCGACGCCCCGGCCGGGCCCACGGCCTACGGGGTCCGGGTCGAGCCCCGCGAGAACCCGGCCGTGCGGGACGTCCTCGAAGGCCGGGTCACCGTCGCCCCGTTCACCGAGGTCCGCGCCGAACTCGTGCCGCCGGGCATCGCCGCCCGGTTCCGCGGCCGGGCCGCCGTCGCCGTCGACAACCTGGGCAACACCCCGCTGACCGCGTCCGTCGGCGCCCGCGACGAGTCCGGCCGGCTGAACTTCGACGTCCGGCCGGACAGCGTCCAGGTGGCCCCGGGCCGGGCGGCGTTCGTCAAGCTGGAGACCACCCCGCAGGAGGTCCGCTGGGCGGGCGGGCCCCACACCCACCGCATGACCGTCTCCGTACGGCGCTCCGGCGACGCCGCGGCCCTGGAGCTGAACGGCGCATTCGAGCAGCGGCCGGTCCTGCCCGCCTGGCTCGTCGCCGTCGGCGGGCTGCTGGCAGCGGCCGCCGTCGCGTTCGTCGTGCTGTGGCTCGGGTTCTCGCCGAAGGTCGCCTCCGCGGCCGGGGAGAAGAAGACCGAGGCGGGGGCCCCGCTGCCCCACCCGCTCGGCAGCCAGGGCCCCCTGCCGCCGGCCCCGCCGCCGCCCGCCGACCCGGGAGCGCCTCCCGGCGGCGGCGCCCCGGTCGGCGCGGGCCCCGGAGCCGGCGACCCCGGGGGCGGTTCCGGGGCCGGTGCGGGCTCCGGCGGAGGAGGTGGCGGAGGCGGCGGGGGAGCGGCACCGCCGCCCGCCGGGAACCAGGGCGGTGCGCCCGCACCCCAGGGCCCGCCCTGGCGGGCCGGATACCAGCCCGACGTCGTCGTCCACTACGCGCAGCGCCGGCTCGCCGCCCTCGGCAGCAGCAACCCGTGCACCCTGAAGGGCCAGTGGCGCGAAGGCGTCATCGACGCGGCCACCGAAACGTCGCTGATCTGCTACCAGCGGGCCGTGATGGCGGACGAGAAGACCACCCGCGCCCTGACGGCCACGGACAAACCGCTCGGCACACTGGGCCGGGCCACCCTCGCCTCCCTGTGGATGCAGGGCGTCACGGCCGGCCAACTCACGGCCGGCTCACGCAACTTCGACGTCACCCGGCTGGACGCCGCCCTCCGGTGGGCGAGCCAGGCCACCATCTCCGACGCCGACCTCCAGGCGGACCGGGCCTTCGCCCAGCTCGGCGTCGACTACTTCACCTCCGGCGGGCGCAACGCCGCCCCGACGCAGTACGACGCCAAGATGCGGGCCAAAGTGGAGCAGTACCAGCAGCAGGTCCAGCTCCCCGTGACCGGCGTCGCCGACAGCCGCACCATCAACGCCCTGCTCGGCGGCAGCGTCAACGGCACCGGCCGGCCCGGCCGCTGACAGCGGGCCCCCGCACGGGCGGGGGCCGGGGCTCAGGGCCGCCAGGGCGCCGATGTGCCGGGGATCAGACGGCCCGCCTTGAGGTACTCGCGGCGGGCGCCCTCCCGGACGTCCGCGGCCGTCACAGGCCCCTCGCCCCGCTCGCGCGCCGCATAGCAGGCCGTGAGAGCGGCCGCCCGGATCGAGCCGCCGGCCAGCTCGAACCCGGCGGCCAGACGTTCCAGTTCCTCCGCCACGTCCGGCCCGGCCGGCGCCCCCGCCAGCGCGCTGCGCCACAGGTCGGCGCGCAGCGCCGCGTCCGGGAACGGGAAGTCCACCACCAGGTCCAGGCGCCGCGTGAACGCCTCGTCCACGTTGGACCGGAGGTTCGTCGTCAGCACGGCGATCCCGTCGAAGCTCTCCAACCGCTGGAGCAGGTAGGCGCTTTCGAGGTTCGCGTACCGGTCGTGCGAGCCGCGCACCTCCGACCGCTTCCCGAACACGGCGTCCGCCTCGTCGAACAGCAGCACCGCGTCCGTGCGGTCCGCCTCGGTGAAGATCCGCTCCAGGTTCTTCTCCGTCTCCCCGACGTACTTGTCGACCACCGACGACAGGTCCACCACGTACAGGTCCAGCCCGAGTTCGCCCGCCACCACCTCCGCCGCGAGGGTCTTCCCCGTGCCCGACACACCGGCGAACAGGGCCACCACGCCGCGCCCGCGGCCCCCGCCGGTCCGCAGGCGCCAGCCGGACAGCACCTCGTCGCGGTGCCGGGCGCGGGCCACCAGCTCGGCGACACGCGCCCGCTCCCCGGGCGGCAGCACCAGGTCGGCGAAACCGACCGCCGGCCGCACCCGCCGGGCCAGCCGCCCCAGCAGCGGGGCGGACAGGCGGCGCGCGGTGAGCCGTACGTGGCGCTCGGCGAGGTCCGCGCCCTCCAGCGCGGCGAGGTCCCGGGCCGTACGGGCCACCTCGGCGAGCTGCTCCCCGCTCAGCCGGTACGCGGCCAGGGCCCCGGCCGGCCCGGCGCCCAGCAGGGCCGCGGCCTCGCCGTGCGTTCCGCGCGGCGCCCCGGCGGCGTGCGGACGGGCCCCTTCGAGGGGGATGAGGGGGACCCCGGGCGCCCATTCCGGGTCGTAGGGGTCCGGGCCCGCGAACACGGTCGTGGTGTCGGGCGCGGCGACCGACCGCATCAGCGGCCCCGGCTCGGCCGGGACGGGCGCGACGACCACCGCCGTCCCGGGGCCGCGCAGCCGCGCCTCACGCCGCAGCAGGGGCCCGAGCCGCCGGGCGTCGCCCGCCGGTCCGCCGTCCCCGGCCGCGCCCCCGGAGCCCCCGCCCGCCTGCGGCCGGTGCACCAGGACGGTGCGCCCCACGGCCCGCAGGGCCACGATGACCCGCTCGGCACCGCCCTCGCCCCGCCGGTCGAGCAGATGGACGGTGACGGGCCGGTCCGCCCGCGCCACCAGCACCGCCGGATCGGCCCGGTCCACCCGCCCCGGCCCGTCCGTCCCGTCCCTCCGTACCTTCCAGTCCGGCCCGCCCGTCCCGCCCGTACGACCCGGCCCGCCCGGCCCGCCCCTACGATCCGGCCCGCCCGGCCCGCCCGCAGGGCCCGGCCCGTCCGTACGGTCCGGCCCCGACCTGCCCGCCGCCGCTGCGGCATCGGCCGCCTCCGCCGCATCGGCGCCGCCGGCCCCGTCCGTCGGCGCCGTCCCTGCGGACGGCTCCAGCAGGACCACCCCCGCCGCGCACAGCTGCGCGTCCAGCCCGTCGTCGCCGAGCAGGTGGGCGACCACCCGCTCCGGCACGCGCAGCGCCCGCCCCGGCAGCGGCCGCTCCTCGTCCTCCACCAGGAGCAGCCCGCCCGCGAGGAGGGGCGCCGCCGTGTGGAAGCGGGCCCGCGCCCGCGGCACGTGGGGCCCCGTCCCCGCAAGTTCCAGGGCGAGCGCGACCGAGGCCCGGCGCCTCCCCACGTCGTCGTTGAGGTAGCCGTAGAGCGGTTCGAACCGGCGGTCGACGTCGGGCGCGGCCGCCGCGAGCAGGATCCGCAGGTCCAGCGCCGACAGCCCGAAGGCGCGGACGAGGCCGCCCAACCGGTCCGCCCCGCCCGGCCCGGCCGCGCCCGCGCCGGTGTCCGGTTCCGGGCCCTCGCCGGAAAGCCCGTCCCCGGGCCCCTCCGGGGCAGCCCACGGTGCGTGCGGGCCGTCCGCGGCGGCCCGCAGAGCCGTTTCCGACGACACGTACAGCCCGCGCAGCGGATCGTGCGCCGTCGGGTCGTCCGCCGCCCGGGCGGCGACCAGATCGGCCGCCTCCCGCCGCAGCCGCGCCAGCCGGTCCAGCAGGATCCCCGCCGCCGCGCTCACCTGGCCCGCCCCCGCAGCCCGGTACGCAGCATCCTCGGCCGGGAGTCGCCCGGCTCGCCGTCCCTGCCGCGCACCGTGAGGACCGCGCCCTCCGTGACCGGCGGCCCCACCGGGTACACGGGCGTCACCGGGAACGGGACGGCGATCACGACGTCCAGCGACGGCTTGAGCTCGCCGCCCAGCGCCGACCACACGTCGGCGGCGGACCGCCCGTCGGAGGACGGCACCCCCACCGACAGCGGGATCGACGACCGGTACGCCGCGATCGCCTCCGGCACGTCCTCGGGCGGCAGCGCCTCGTACGGCAGCAGCGCCGCCAACACCCCGGCCAGCATGCGGTGCTCGTCCTCCGGCCGCGCCGTCCACGCGGTCACCAGGTAGGACAGCCGGAACCAGCGGGCCGGCTGCCGCCGCTGCACGACGACGCCCCGGGCGTCGCGCTCCGCGTACGCCCCGCGCTCCCGCCGGGAGACGTCCTCGCGGATGTCGTACAGGTAGGCGCTGACGGTCGGGGCGGTGCGGCGCGCCGCCCACTCCCGCGTCGGGGCCTCCAGGGCGACGTCGCCGGCCCCCTCGGGCAGCGCGCCGCGGCGCAGCAGGCGCCGCAGCGCCTCGTCGATCTCATGGATCATGGGAAGTGGTGTCCTCGGTGCGGGCGGGTCCCGGCCGTCGGGCAGCCGGCCGGATCCGGCCATCGGGTGCGGGGCAATGCGGCCTGCGGCCTGCGGCGGGCGCCGCGGTCGGCCAGTGCTGTGGCCGGGAAGGTTCACCGGGTCACGGAGCCCGGCACGGCGCCTCGCCGCGTTGTCGGATCGCGCACGTACGCCCGGTACGCGCCGCGGTCCTCCGCCTTGCGATGCACCGCACCGGACACCGCGACCCGGCAAACCCTCCCGGCCACAGCACTAGATGTAGCCCTCGCGGAGCGCGTACGCCACGGCGTGGGCGCGGTTGGTGAGTTGGAGGCGGGTCATGAGCCCGTGCAGGATGTTCTTGACCGTGCGTTCGGAGTAGGCGAGCTTGTCCGAGATCTGCCGGGTGTCGAGGCCCTCGGCGATCAGCCGCAGGACGTCCGTCTCGCGCGGCGCCATGCCGAACAGCGGCGCCGAGGCGTTGCCCGAGCAGACCGCCGCCGTCTCGGAGCGGCGCAGCCGCCCCACCTGGCCGAGCACCCGGCTGATCAGGTCCGGCGGCAGCACGCCCTCGCCGTGCGCGGCCTGCCGGACGGCCTTGGCCAAGCTGCCCTCCGTGGCCTGGTGCCGCCACAGGATGGCCCGTACGCCGTACTCGACGACCGTCAGCAGCTCCGGTTCGCGCAGCTCGCGGGCGATCAGGACGACCCGCTGGTCGCCGCCGCGCAGCACGCGCCGCAGCTCCGCCGCGGCACGGTCGTCCACCCGGTCCATCAGCATCACCGCGACGTCCGCTGCCGCGGGCCGGCCCTCGCGGGCGCGGGACGGCGGCACGATCTCCACCGCCGGCTGGCGTTGCAGGTGGCTGACGACGCCTGCCCGGCCGAGGGGGTCCTCGGCGTGGATCGCCACGGTGATGCGGTCGGTGATGCGGTCGCTCGTCGAAACCGGCATGGGTGTCCTTCCTTCCCACGGGGGGTGTTGCCGGAGACAGGCTGGGGGAGCCGGATCAACAGCGCGTCGACGTCCGATGGGTGACCGCGCGGTCCGTTCCGGCACCACCGGGTGTACGGGCGGCCCCGCCCGGCAGGACCGGCGCCCGCCGTGCGCGTGCCCGCACGGACACCGGAGTTGCGGGACGGCGGCCCGTCCCGCGGGCGGCGGATCGCGCCGAGTCCCGCGCCGGCCGATGAGGCTGGGGCCTTACAGGCCGGCCAGGAGTTCGCGGACCTGCGCCGCCTCGGCCGGGCGAAGCCGGTCGAAGAGGCCGGCGGCCCGCTCCAGCCGCTCCCGCGCCCGCTCCCGACCGCCCAGTTCCGCCAGGGCCGTCCCGACGACCTGCAGGGCGCGGGCCTCCGCCAGGGCCCAGCCCTTCTCGCGGCTCACCTCCGCCACCCGCTCCCCGGACTCCACCGCCTCGCGATGCCGGCCGGCGGTCAGGTGGCAGTAGCTCACCTCCCACTGGGAGAACAGCTCGATCGTGGCGTATCCGGCCGCCCCGGACAGCACGGCGCCCTCCCGCAGGCACGCGATCGCCTCCTCGGGGCGGCCCAGCTGCCGCAGGACCCCTCCGAGGACGTACAGGGTGTACGACAGCCGGTAGGCGTCCCCGTCCGCCCGGGCCGATGCCAGGCTTCTGCGTGCGGCCGCGTCGGCCTCGGCGAGGCGGCCCAGGCTGCTGAGGGTGTGCGCCGAACAGGCGCGGGCGTTCTCCGCGCCCCACCGGCTGCCGCACCGCTCGCCGACCGCGACGGCCTCCGCGTACAGCTCCAGCGCGCGGTCCAGGTCGCCCCGCGCGTACCACACCAGGGCCTGGCAGGTCCGTATCTCGGTCAGCACCGCCTCGTCGCCGGAGGTCTGCGCATCCGCGGCGGCCGCGGCCAGGACCGACTCCGCCTCGTCGCCGTGGCCGAGCTGGTACAGCCCCCCGCCCAGCATGTACCCGAGCCGGCCCGCCGCCCGCCGGCGGCCCTGGCCGCGCGCGGCCCGGAGGATCCCGCGGGCCGGCTCGACCATCGCCGCCCACAGGAACGTGCCGTCCAGCACGGGATCGAGGGCCAGGATCAGGTCGGCGACCAGGTCGACGGCGGACGGATCGGCCCGGACCGTCTGCACCGCCACCGCCAGCACGGACTGGTGCCGGCTCGTGAAGACGCGGTGCGCCTCGCCCGGCGCCGGCATCCGGGAGCCGGGCGAGCGGGTCGGGTGGAGCATGCCGGGCACCGGGTGGCCGGGGCGTTCGACGGCGTACGCGTCGCGCGCCGACGCCAGGTGGTGGTCGACCAGCCGGACGAGCGCCTCCGCCCCGCCCTGCGGGCCGTCCTCCTCCGCCGCGCGGGCCCGGGCGAACGCCCGCAGCAGGTCGTGGAACCGGTAGCGCTGCGGGGCCGGCGACTCCAGCAGCCCGAGCTCCGTCATCCGCTCCAGCAGCTCCTCGGCGTCCGCCGGTTCGATGCCGGCGAGGGCGGCCGCGTCCGCGACGTCCGCGTCCTCCTGCTCGGGCAGTGCCAGCAGCCGGAACAGCCGCGCCTCGGCCGCGTCCAGCAGCTCGTAGCTGAGGCGGAAGCACGCCTCCACCCCGTCCTCCCCGCCGGCCTCGGCGGAGAACGGGGCCCGCCGGCCCTCCAGCAGCCCCCGGAACGCGGCCAGGGACCATCCCGGCCGGGTCGCCAGCCGGGACCCGGCGATGCGCAGCGCGAGCGGCAGCCCGCCGCACAGCGCGGCAAGCGCGGCCGCCTCGGCGGGCTCCGCCTCGATCCGCTCCGGGCCGACGATCCGGCCGAGCAGGCGTACGGCGTCCTCGGCGGGCAGGACGTCCAGGCGCAGGCGCAGCGCCGCGGGCAGGCCGGCCAGGGTGTTCCGGCTGGTCACGACGACCGCGCAGGCGGACGAGCCCGGCAGCAGCGGCTCGATCTGCCGGACGTCCCGCGCGTCGTCGAGGACGAGCAGCATCCGCTTGTCGGCCACCCGGGACCGGTACAGGCCCGCGCGTTCCTCCACCCCCTCGGGAATGGCCGACTCCGCGACGCCGAGGGCGCGGAGGAACGCCGCCAGGACCGCCTCCGGCTGCGCCGGGTCCTCGCGGACGCCCCGGAGGTTGGCGTACAGCTGCCCGTCGCGGAAGTGCGCCCTGAGGCGGTGCGCGGCGTGCAGTGCGAGGGTCGTCTTGCCGACGCCGCCGATGCCGCCGACCGCCGAGACGACCACGGCCGGCGGGCCGCCGGCGTCCGCGGCGGGGGCGCCGGCCGCCGGGGTGAGGGCCTCCACGAGGCGTCGGGTGGCCGCCTCGCGTCCCGTGAAATCAACTGTCACGTAAGGGAGTTGCGCCGGGGCGGGGAGCGGCGGAGCGGCCGCCGGCGAACCGGCGGCGGCAGCCGGCGTCCGCGGGCCGGGGCCCGCCGGGGGGTGCCGCAGCTCGGCCGCCGCCGTGGCGGGCCGCGCTCCCGGCGCCTGCGCGGACCGGCCCCGTACTCCTGTCGCCGCGTGGTCCGGGCAGGCGCCCGCTGCGACCGGACCCGCCGTCGCGGACTCCGCCCGCGCGGCGGGCGCTTCGGCCGGGCCGGGGCCCGCCGCACCCGCACCCGCCCGCGGCCGCGCCGCCGGATGCGTGTGCGCCCGTACCTGCGCCGCCGCGAAGTCCGCCGCCGTCGGGGTCCCGGGCGGGCCGGCGGGAGACACCGCCCCCGCCTCGTCCGCGCGGCCCGCCCGCGCCAACGCCTCGGCCCGCAGGGCCCGCAGCCGCCCGTTCAACGGGTACTCCGCGCACAGCGCCCCCAACTCGGGGACCAGCCGCGCGTGCCGCCCCCGCGCGAGGTCCGCCTCCACCCGCTCCAGCAGCACCGACAGCCGCAGCTCCGTCAGCCGCTGCCGCTGGATCCGGGCGAACGGCCCCGGCAGCCCGGCCAGCGGCACCCCCCGCCACCGGGAGAGCGCCGCCTCCAGCAGCGGCGCCCCCGCCTCCGGGTCGCCCGCGGCCACCAGCTCCCGGCCCCGGGCCGCCTCTGCCTCGAAGTCGGCCAGGTCGACCGCCCCGTCCGGGATGTCCAGGGCGTAACCGCCGCCCTCCGTCACCAGGCAGGGACCGAGCGCCCGCCGCAGCCGGTACACGTACGAGCGGACCGTGCCCGCGGCCGTGCGCGGGCCGGCCTCCCCCCAGACGCCGTCGATGAGCTCGTCCAGACCGACCACGCCCGGCCGGCGCACCAGCAGGATCGCCAGCACCAGCCGCTGCTGCGGCGGGCCCAGCGGGACACCCTCCCCGCCCCGACTGGCCTGCACCGGCCCGAGCAGGGAGAAGCGCAGCACGGACGGATCACTCACAACAGCCCCCTCTTACGGTCCTACGGTCGCCCGGCCCCCGCCGCACCGGCCCGCGGCCCACACCCCGGTACGGCGATCCTCGCAGGTCGCGGGCGCCTCCCCGGCCCGGCCGAGCGCGATCCGGCCAGCGGGCGGCCGGTTCGGGCGCTGTACAGCCCGTTGTAGGCTTGCCACCGGATGGCCGGTACATCCTGTTGGGCGCACGGGGCGTACGCGCCGGGGAGTGGGTGAGCATCCGGTGAACGAAGCGCTGCCCGCCGCCGCCCCCGCCGCCGCGTCCTTCTCCCTGCTCGGACCGATCCGGGCGCACCGCGGCGCGCTCGCCCTCCCGTTGGGCCCGCCGCAGCAGCGCGCCGTCCTCGCCATGCTCCTGTGCCGGCACAACACGGCGGTCGGAACGGAGGAGTTGGTCGACGGGCTGTGGGGCGAGGAGCCGCCGCACACCGCCGTCGGAACCGTCCGCTCGTACGTGTACCGGCTGCGCCGCATCCTCGGCGACCGTATCGCCACCCACGGGCAGGGCTACCGCCTGCGCGTCGGCCACGGCGAGTCGGACCTGTGCCGCTTCGAAGACCTCGTCGCCGAAGCCCGCCGTGCGGCGGCCGGCGGGGACCCGGCCGCCGCCCGGGACGGCCTCGCGGAGGGCCTCGGCATGTGGCGCGGGACCCCGCTGGCCGGGCTGCCCGGCCCGCAGGCCCGCATCCAGCGCGAACGCCTCGCAGAGCTGCGCCTGTCGGTGCTCGTGGAGCGGATCGAGCTGGACGTCCTGCTGGGCCGGCACGCACGGCTGGTCGGCGAACTCGCCGGGCTGTGCGCGGAACACCCCCGCAACGACAGGCTGCGCGCGCTGCTCGACACCGTCCTGGAACGCAGCGGCCGCGGCGGCGAGACCCGCACGGCCCCGCCCGCCACCCGAGCCCCGTCCGCCACCGGCGGCAGGACGGCCGGGCCGCAGCCGTTGCCCGCCCCGCCGCCCGCCGGACGGCCCTCCGCGCGTGCGGCCGCCGTGCCGCCCCGGGCCGGGGACACCTCCGGCGGATCCCGTCCGGCGCTGCCGGCTCCGGCCCAACTCCCTTACGTACCCGTGGACTTCACGGGGCGTGTCGGCCCCGAGCAGGCCATCGTCGAGGCACTCGCCCCCAGCCCGGCCCCCGCCGCCGGTCCGGCCCTCCGCAGCGTGGCGATCTCCGCCGTCGGCGGGATCGGCGGCGTCGGCAAGACGACCCTCGCCGTGCACGCCGCACAGCGCCTGCGCGACCACTTCCCCGACGGCCAGCTGTACGCCAACCTGCGCGGGGTGCGCGAGGACCCGGCCGAACCCGGCGCCGTCCTGGCCTCCTTCCTGCGCGCCCTCGGCGTCGCCGACGCGGCCGTCCCCGACGACCCCGAGGAGCGGGCCGCGCTCTACCGCAGCAGGCTTGCCGGGCGGCGGGTGCTGCTCGTCCTCGACGACGCCCGCGACACCGCCCAGATCGAACCGCTCCTGCCCGGCTCCCCGACCTGCGCCGTCCTCGTCACCAGCCGCCACACCCTGCCCGGCCTCCCCGCCGGCCTGCGCCTCCGCCTCGACGTCCTGCCGGACGCGGAGGCCCTGGCCCTGCTCGGCCGGATCGCCGGCGAGGACCGCGTCGCGGCCGAACCGGAAGCGGCCCTCGCCCTCGTCGGGCGCTGCGGCGCCCTGCCGCTGGCCCTCCGCCTGGCCGGTTCCCGGCTCGCGACCCGCCCCGCCTGGACCCTCGCCGACTACGTGCGCCTCCTCGACGGCGCCCGCCCCGCGCTCCTCGGACGGGCCGGAGGGCAGGGCGAGGCGGACGGCGTCGACGCCTGCTTCCGCCTCAGCTACGACCTCCTCGACCCGCAACAGGCCCGCCTCTTCCGGATCCTGTCGCTGCCGCGCGCGGCCACCCTCGACACCGCCGGCGCGGCCGCCCTCGCCGGAATGGCCGAGACCGAGGCGCAAGGGCACCTCGAACGGATCACCGCGCTCGGCCTGTCGGAGTCGCCGGCCCCCGGCGTCCACCGCCTCCACGACCTGCTGCGCGAGTTCGCCGCCGCACGCTCCCACGAGGACGACACCCCCGCCGACCGTGCGGCCGCCCTGCTCCGGCTCCTCCGACACGTCCGTGAACGGGCCCTCGCCGCCTACGCCGCCGAACGCCCCGGCCACCCCCTCGCCGCCCCCGCCGGGCCGCCCGCCGCCGCTCCCGTTCCGGCGGGCCTCCCCTTCGACCACGCCTCGGCCCTCGCCGTGGCCGTCCAGGCCGTCGAGGCCGCTCCGGAGGCCGTCGGACCCGCCGCCGACACGGTTCTCGCCCTCGAACCGCTGCTCGACGGCTCCTTCCTGTGGGGCGCGCTCGTCTCACCGGCCCGCGGCATCCTGGGCACCGCCCAGGCCCGCGGGGACATACGGGCGGCCGGCCGCACCGGCCACATGCTGGGGGCCGCGCTGATGCGGCTGGGCCGCCTCGACGAGGCCGACCGCGTCCTGGAAGACGCCGACCTGGCCGCCCGGAGCTGCGGCGACGACACCGTCCGCACCGAGATCCTCACCACCCGGGCCCTCGTCCGGCAGGCCCTGGCCGACTGGCAGGCCGCCGAGGCCCTCTACAGGGAGGCCGTCGCCACCGGTACGCGGTGCGGCAACGGCTGGGGCGTCGGCCACGCCCGCTCCAACAGCGTCGGCGCGCTCCTGCGCTCGGGCCGGGCCGCCGAGGCGGACTCCGCGGCGCGGGCCGCCCTCGACGCGGCCCGCGCCCGCCGCGACCGCTACGCCGAAGCGCACGCCCTGTACAGCCAGGGCATCGTCGCCCGGCACACCGGCCGCACCGACGAGGCCGTCGCCCGGCACCGGGAGAGCGCCGAACTCGGCCTGCGCCACGGCTACCCGGCCTACGCGGCGATGAACCTGGTGTCGCAGACCGCGGCCCTCCTCGCCGGGAACCGCCCCCAGGACGCGGCGGAGTGCGGCGGGCGGGCCGTGGAAACCGCCCGGCGCGTCGGCTGGCGGGCGGCCGAGGCGCGCGCCCTCCGCCTGCTGGGCACCGCCCTGGCCGCCGCCGGCGACCGGGAGGAGGCCGCGGCCCGGCTGGGCGAGGCCGTACACCTCCTCGACGCCCTCGCCCTCCCCGAGGCCGCCGACGCCCGGGCCGCCCTGACCGCCCTCACCGCCCCGGTCCGTGACGAGGGTGACGCTTGAGTGCGACGCTTGAGTGCCCGACCAGGCCGGCGTCCCGGCCCGCCTCGTCGAGGGCGACGCCCAGCAGCGGCTGCCCGGCCGGGAGGTACTCGCCGATCCTGCGAGGACGTGACCGGAACCGGCGGTCAGGGCGCCCGGCCCGGAGGGGGTCTGCCGTTCCCAGGGAACGGCAGGCCCTGGTTCGGCCTGCCGGCTCGGCGCAGAGTGGTCCGCACCCGCCCACCCCACCGGATCTTCCGGACCACCTGACACGGAGCACCCATGAGCTACCCCGCCCTCGCCACCCGTACCGCCGTCGTCACCGGAGCGGCCAGCGGCATGGGCGCTGCCACCGCCCGCCTGCTCGCGGCGGGTGGCGCCCGCGTCGTCCTGTTCGCCCGGCGCACCGACCGGCTGGACGCGATCGCCGCCGAGCTCACCGCGGCCGGGGGACAGGCCCTCGCCGTCACCGCCGACGTCACCGACCAGGCCTCAGTCGACGCTGCCGCCGAGGCCGTCCACGACACCTACGGCCGGGTCGACCTGGTGGTCAACAACGCCGGCGTGATGCTGCCCAACCCCCTCACCGAGGGCCGGCTCGACGAGTGGACCCGGATGATCGACACCAACCTCACCGGCGCCCTGCGCGTCATTCGCGCGTTCACCTCCGACCTCACCGCAGCCGCCGCCGACGGCCACGCCGCCGACCTGGTCAACGTCTCCTCCATCGCCTCCCACGTCCCCTTTCCCGACTATGCCGTGTACGGGGCCACCAAGGCCGCCCTCACCCAGCTGTCCGCGGCAATGCGCACCGAGCTGGGCCCGCGCGACGTCCGGGTCAGCACCATCGAGCCGGGCCTGACCGACACCGAACTCGGCGAGCACATCGACAACCCGGTCCTGCGCGAGCAGCTCGGCGGCATGTTCACCATGATCCCGGCCCTCACCGCCGAGGACATCGCCGACCTCATCGCGTACACCGTCAGCCGTCGACGGCACGTCAACCTGCGCCAGTCGATCGTCCTGCCGACCCGCCAGGCCTGACACTCCCCGGTCATCCGCCGGGGCCGCCACGGGGAATGCCGCCCCCGCCTCCGGACGGCGGGTGTGGGGGGGGGGGGGGGGGGGGGGGGGGGGGGGGGGAAAAGCACAGAAAACAACAAAAAACCAACAAACAACAACAAACACCGAATACCTACCCCCCCTCCTCCCCCCCCCCCCCCCCCCCCCCCCCCCCCCCCT
>NZ_JBVIGV010000022.1:0-22219 GCF_055570615.1 Streptomyces sp. NPDC031121 | reverse complement strand
GAAACTTCCTTTGGCTGTGGGGGGGGTCGGGGGGGGGGAGGCCCCCCCGGTCGGGGGGGGGGGGGGTTGGGTGTTGGGCGGGGGGGGGTAAGACACCCCCACCACCACCATCGACCACAATCACCGTATGAACACCGCGACCAGCCTGAGCGCCTTTCTCCGCATGCGCCGCGCCCGCCTCAACCCGCGGGACATCGACCTGCCGGACTTCGGCGGCACACGCCGGGTTCCCGGCCTGCGCCGCGAGGAGATCGCCCAGGTCGCCGGGGTCAGCGTCGACTACTACACCCGGCTGGAACAGGGCCGCGTGGCCAACCCCTCGGACACGGTGCTCGACGCCCTCGCCCGCGCACTGCGGCTGAACGACGACGAGAGCCGACACCTGCACCAGCTGGCCCGACCGCGACGCACCGCCCGCCCGCCCCACGGCCCCCAAGTCGGCCGACAGCGCGTGCGCCCGATGCTCCGGAGACTGCTGGACGAACTGACGCACACACCGGCCATGGTGATGGGCCGGCACATGGACATCCTGGCCTGGAACCCGGCAGCGGTCGCCCTCTTCGGCGACTACGCCGCCACGGACCCGGCCAAGCGCAACATCGCCCGGATCACCTTCCTCGACCCGGCGTCAAGACAGCTGTACGCGGACTGGTCCTCCTGCGCTCGCGAGAACGTGGCCTACCTCCATCTGGAGGCCGGACGGAACCACCCCACGGACCCGCGACTGGCCGACCTGATCGGGGAGCTGTCGCTGCGGAGCGAGGACTTCCGCCGCTGGTGGGCCGAACACCCGGTCCAGGACAAGACCTCGGGCACCAAGAGGTTCCACCACCCCCTGGTCGGCGACCTGGAACTGACCTACGAGACCCTGCGCCCCGCCGACGACCCCGAACAGGCACTGATCACGTACGCCGCCCAGCCCGACACCTCCTCCCACGACGCCCTCCGCATGCTGCTCGCCTGGAGCGCCCCCACACCCGCCGCCCCCCAGAGGACCGACACCGTTCTGCCATGACCGCACGCACAGCTCTGACGAGCCCGACGCCGTTCGGCCCGGCGGGATCGGCGCAGGCGTCCGTGGGCCCGGCACGGGCCAGGGCGGCCCGATCGGATCCGGAGCGCCCGACCATGAAGTGAACCCCCCTCCCCAGCACGAGAAGAGGTCCCAAGGTTCCCTTCCGCCCCCGTACCCGCACCGCCGGCCCGCCCCGGGCTGCGGACCGCTCCCCGCCGGTCCTGCGCCGCCGGCCGAGCGGCCGCCGCCGCGGGGCGTACGGGCGGCCGGCCCCCGCCGGACACCCCGCGCCCCCGCCCTCTGCGGGTACGCCCGACATCCCGCGGCCCGCCAGAGCGCGGGGGCAGGCCCCGCCGCCCGCGGAGCCCCGCCCTCACTCCACGACGAGATCGGCACGAGCGCGGCCCGCGGCGATCAGCCGGGCGTTCACCTCGTCCGAGCGCTCCACCCACTCCCGCGCCCGCTCCGGGGCCTTGCCGTGCCGGATGTGACGGGCAACCAGCCGCCGCACCCGCAGCCCCTCCTCCGGGGCGAGGAACCACACCTCGTCCAGGAGCGGCCGGACCTCCGCCCACGCACCCTCCCCGTACAGCAGGTAGTTCCCCTCGGTGATCACGAGCGGGACCTCCGGGCCGACGGGGATGCTCCCGGCCACCGGCTCCTCCAGCGACCGGTCGAACGCCGGAGCGTACACCGGGCCGGGCCCGGGGTCCCGCAGCCGCCGCAGCAGCGCCGCGTACCCGGCCGCGTCGAACGTGTCCGGGGCGCCCTTGCGGCCGGCGCGGCCCAGCCGCTCCAACTCGGCCTGCGCCAGGTGGAACCCGTCCATCGGCACCACCGCCGCCAGGCCCCGCCCGAGGGCCGCCGCCAGGTGCGCGGCCAGCGTCGACTTCCCCGCCCCGGGCGCCCCCGCGATCCCCAGGATCCGCCGGCCGCCGGCCTCCGCCAGCCGCCGCGCCCGCCCTTCCAGGTCAGCCGTGTCCATCCCCCCATCCTGCCCGAGCCGGCAGTCCGCCCGCCCCGCCCGGCGGGACTGTCGGAGCCCCCGCCTACCCTGGGCGGCGCACCGCCTTCCGGCCCGCCGCATCCGACCGAGGGACCCGCCCCGCCATGCACACCGCCCCGCCCCCGCCGTACGCCGTGCCCGTCGAGGGCGTGGAGCCCTTCGGCCGGCGCCTCGCGCTCGTCGACCGGCGGGGCCGGCTCGTCCGCCCGCCCGAACTCGCCGCCGTCGGCCGGTTCCACCCGGACGGCCGCGGCGGGTGGACGGCCCCCGCCGCGGACCTCGCCGGGCGCTGGGGCTACCTCGACGGGCAGGGCGCCTGGCGGGCCGAGCCGCACCTGGAACACGCCGGCGACTTCGACGACTCCGGGCTGTCCCCGTTCCTCTCCGGCGGACTGTGGGGCTACGCCGACACCGCCGGAACGCCCGCCGTCACCGCCCGGTTCACCGAGGCCGGACCCTTCCGGCACGGGCTGGCCGTCGTCCGCACCGCGGACGGCGTCGGCTACGCCGGCCCCGACGGCACGGTCGTCATCGGCGGACGCTACCTCCAGGCAGGCACGTTCGGGCCCGTCGGCCTGGGCGCCGTCCGCCTCGCCGACGGCCTCTGCGGCTACGTCGACCGCGACGGCAGGCTCGCCGTCCCCGCACGCTTCGACGGTGCGCGCCCCTTCAACGCCGCCGGGACCGCCCCCGTCCTCGTCGGCTCCGAATGGGGCCTGATCGACACCGCGGGGGAGTGGGTCCTCCCACCCCGCTACCGCATCCTGAACGCCTTCGACGACAGCGGCCTCGCCTACGCCTCCGGGGACACCGCCGACGACTCGTTCACCGGATACGTGGACCCGCGCGGGAACACCGTGCTGCGCCGCGAGAACGAGATGGACGACACCCCGGCCTGCGGCCTCGTCAAGGTCGGCGACGGGTACATGCGCGGCTTCCGCGACGCGGCCGGCGGGTGGGCCGTCCCGGCCCTGTACGAGTGGGCCGACCGCTTCGACACCGGAGGCGCCTGCGTCGCCCGCCGCTCGGACCCGCCGGCATGGGGCGTACTGCGCACCGACGGCCGCTTCACCGCCGTGCCGCACCCGGAACCCGTCACCGACGACGACGGCTGGATCACCGGCTTCGACGGCGGCCACGGCCTGGCCGCCTTCCTGGCCGCCGACGGGGCGGTGGTCCACGTCGACCGCGACGGCCGCGACGTGTGCCGCACCGAGGCGGCCGCCGACGGGAGCACCGCCACCCTCCGCGACGCCTCCGGTGCGGCCGTCTGGAGCGGCAGCGCGGCAGCCCGCACCTTCGAGCAGCCGGAAGCATGGCTCTCGGGGAGCATCCGCCCCTGCATCGACGACGCCGACGCCTGGGACGGCGACACGGCCGCGGCCGCCCGCAAGCTGCTGGAGGCGCCCGCCCGCCCCTTCCACCCCTGCTCGCTGATCTTCGGCGGCGACGACCCGTACGACCTCTCCGACCTCGACGCCCACGACCTGGAACGGGTCCGGCACGGCGCCCTCGCCGTGATCGCCACCAAGTGGCTGGCCGCGGAATGGATCACGGAGTACCCGTTCCTCCTCGACACCACCCAGGCCTGCTTCGACGAGATCACCCGCACCCTCGAACAGCGGCTGCGCGCCGCCTTCGGCGCCCCCCTGCCCGGCATGCGGACCAGCCTGCTCAGCGGGGACGGAGAGTGGTCCGCCACCTGGGAGGTCGACGGCCGGCACCTGGTCCTGCAGTTCTACGCCCAGGTCGGCGACGGCGACACCGAGTTCCAGGTGTGGCTGGCGGCCGCCGGCACCTGACCGGCGCCCCGCCCGGCTTGACCGCGGCGGCGGGATCAGCCGCTGCCCGGGTCGGGGAGCGGGGCCAGGCGCCGCCGCAGGAAGCCGACGGTCCGCTCCCGGGCGGCCAGCGCGGGATGCCCCTCCGCCTCCCGGACCTCCCGCGTCAGCACCGAGTGCGCCTGCCGGCCGAAGCCCGCCGCGTTGCCGGGCCCGGAGTCCAGCTCGATGTACTCGAACGCGTCGCCGAGCCGGGCGCGGAGCGTCGCGAACCGGTCGCCGGGGACCAGCCCGTCACCGGTGAACCGCGTCCCGAGGACGCACAGCCCGTCCTCCCGCATGCGCCGGCCCACGTCCCGCAGCTCCCCCTCCGACAGGCCCGCGTCCGCGCGGCGCGCGGCACCCAGCGGCAGCGGCAGCGACGGATGGCCGGCGACCGCGGCGAGCACCGAGTCGTCCACGGCCGCAGCGAGCGCGAAACCGCCCGTGAAGCACAGGCCGACGACGCCCACGCCGGGCCCCGGCGTCCGCGCGGCGAGGTCCCGCGCCAGGGCGCGTATCCAGTCGGCGACGGGCCGCCGGGCGTTCAGGGCGAGGGCCCGGAACTCGCGGGACACGCAGGCGCGCCCGATGACGGCCGCCGCCCGGACCGCGGACGGCGCGGCGCCGGGCGTGCCGAATAGCGACGGCACGACCACCGTGAACCCGCTGTCCGCGAGGTGCCGGGCCAGCCCGAGGACCTCCGGGGTGATGCCGGGCAGCTCCGGCAGCAGCACGACGCCGGGCCCCTCGCCCCGCTCGTACACGTCGTGGGCCGTACCGTTCCGGGAGAACCGGTCCCGGCGCCAGCCGGCGAGGGTGGAAACGGGCGCTGTTCCGCTCAAGGCGACCTCTCAGGGGAAGGCGTGCGGTGCGGTGCCCCCGCAGTATCCCCGCCCCTTCCGGCCCGGACGCCACCCGGGGCCGCGCCCGGTGCATGCCGCGGTGCGCCGGGGGTAGGCGGCCGACGAAGCTCGGGCCCGCACTTCCCCGGGAGGTTCCGATGGTCACGCCGCCGGCCGGCAGTCGGGAAGGCGCACACGGCGAAGAAGCACGGGACGCCCTCGCCGTCGAGGTCCGGCCCGAAGCCGGGGCGGTCGTCCTCCTGCTGGCCGGCGAACTCGACCACGACACCGCCGAGCCCCTGCGCGACGCCCTGCACGCCGCGCTGAACACCCCGACGGCGGCGGGCGGCGCACCCAAGCTGCTGGTGGACCTCTCCCGCCTGCGGTTCTGCGACTCGACCGGCCTGAACATCCTGCTCCGCGCCCGCCTGGTGGCCCGCGCCGCCGGCGGGGTGATGGAACTCGCCGGACCCACCCGGCAGGTCGCCCGGATGCTCCACCTCACCGGCGCCGACGGCGTCTTCCGCGTCCACCCCGACCTCGAGACGGCCCTGTCCGCTGCCGGGGCGGCGGGCCACGACACCTGACCGGTCACGACACCTGAACGACCACCAGGCTCGTGTCGTCCTCCGTGTCTCCTTCGGCCGCCCCCATCAGCTGGTCCGCCTGATCCTCCACCAGCCCCGGACGCAGCCGCTCGGCCGCCACCTGCAGGGAGGCGAGGCTTTCGTCCAGCCCGGTGTGCCGCCGCTCGATGAACCCGTCCGTGTACAGCAGCAGCGTGTCGCCGGCCTCCAGCTGCGTCGACCGCCCCTCGTACGCGGCCCCCGGCAGCGCCCCGAGCAGCACGTTCTGCGAACCGTCGAGGAACCGGGCGCGGCCGCCCCGCAGCAGCAGCGGCGGCGGATGCCCGGCCCCGGCCCACTCCAGGGTGCGGTCCGCCGGGTCGAACAGGGCGCACACCGCGGTCGCCGTGGGCTGGCCCGCCGTACCGAGCGCGACGTCGTTCAGCCAGCCCATCAGCTGGTCCGGAGGGGCTCCCGTGAACGCCAGCCCGTGCAGTGCCCCCCGCAGTGCGATCATCGCGGTGGCGGCGCCGATCCCGTGCCCCGCGATGTCCCCGACCGTCACCAGCACCCGGCCGCCGGGCAGCGGGTGCACGTCGTACCAGTCGCCGCCCACCCGGTCCTCCACGGCGGCCGGCCGGTAGCGGGCCGCGACCCGCAGCCCGGGCGGCGTCTCCAGCGACGGCGCCTCGGGGACGATCGCCTGCTGGAGCCGCAGCACCAGCTGGTCGCGGAGGGTGGCCTCGGTCTGGGCGGCGGACAGCTGCTCGAAGGTGGCGGTCAGCGCGAGCTCCGTGTGGTGCTGGACCGAGACGTCCTGGTAGACGCCGGTGATGCCGACGAGGGCCGAGCCCGACAGGACCGGCTCGGCGGCGATCCGCACGTGCCGCACCCCGCCGTCCGGCCGGTAGACCCGCACCAGGCACTGTCCGCCGGTGTGCCGGTCGGTGATCGAGGCCAGCAGCCCGTCCAGGACGACGGTGTCCTCGGCGTGCAGGCGCTTGCCGAGGGAGCGCAGCGGGAGGGGCGGGCCGCCGGGGTCGAGGCCGAACACCGCGTACGCGGCGGGGCCCCAGACCGACCCGCCGGCCGCGTCGTCCTCGAACGCGGCCAGCCGGTCGAGCCGGTTCAGGGCGCGGGCCAGCGGTGCCCCGCGGGGGCTGCCCGTGTGCCACAGCACGACGGCCCGCCCGCCCCCGAGCGGGAGCACCCGAACCTCGGCCATCCGCGGCCGGGAGGCCTCTGCCTCCGGTGCGGTGTCCGGCCGGGGGCCGGGCAGGGCGGGTGTGTACTGCGGTGAGCCCGCCGCGTTCGCCCGGGCGATCAGCCCGACCAGCTCGTCGTGGACGGCCGGGTACAGCTGCGCGGCCGGCCGTCCCGCGGCCGACGGGATGCCCCCCAACTCCCGCAGGGCGGCCGGGTTGAGGTAGTCCACGGTGTGCGCGGGCAGGCCCCCGGCCGCCGGCGGGCCGTCCTCGGGCTGCGGGCAGATCACGACGCCCGGGTGGTCGAGCTGTGCCAGCAGGGCGGCGAGCTGCACCGGCACGCCGCGCCCGGTGTCCTCCGCCTCCAGGTGGTGCGCGGCAGGCGCGCACAGGGCCGTGACGGTGTCCCGTGCGCCGGCGTCCAGGGGGGCCGGGCCGGGCCACACGGCCAGCGCCACACCGACCGTGCGGCCGTCCCGCTTCAGCGGCAGCAGCGCCCGGGCCGCGTCGGGCCGCCCGCCGGGGAGCCGCTCGCCGGGGCCCGGCCCCGAAGGGAGCCAGTCGGCCTCCCCGCCGGCCAGGACACGGTGCAGCGGACCGCCCGCCTCGGGCGGGATCCACTGCCAGTGGGCGGTCTGCTGCGGGTCCGCGCCGGCCTCCCCGACCAGTTCCAGGCAGTCCGTCGGGGTGCCCCGCCACAGGTACACGGCTTCGGCGCCCAGCCGGTGCAGGCCGTTCTCCAGCAGGGCGGCCGCCGCCTCGGCGGCGGTGGCGGAGGCGGCGGTCGCGGCGATGCCGCGCCGGATGCGGCGGGCCTCGGCTGCGGGGACCGCCCCGGCGGCACGGTCGGCCGTGTCGGCGGGTCCGTTGGAGACGTGCGTTCCGACGGCCGCGTTGACGATGTCGGCGGCCAGGTCGACCGCGGACAGGCCCGTCGACGCGGCCAGGCGCAGCAGGTGGTCGGTCGCCTCGACGGGGGAGAGGGCGAGCTGTCCGGCCAGCACGCCCGAGGCGAGGTCGATCAGCCGGCGCCGCCCGCGCTCGGCGTGCAGGGCGGACACCTCGGCCGTCAGCTCGGCGACGGCCGCGGCCAGTCCACTGCGCGGCACGCTCATCTCGGCTCCGATGCCTTCCCTGTCGGTGCCGGTGCCGGTGCCGGTGGCGGTGCCGGTGGCGCGGAGGGTTCGCGCAACGCCGGAACCACCGCCGCCGGCGGTACCGCGGTCGCTGCCGTGTCCGGGCATCGTGGTGTCGACCTCCGTTGCGTCTGCCCGGGCGCCCCTGCCGGCAACCCCGCCCGGAGCGGTGGTCAGGTGTCGGCCGCCTTCAGCCAGGTGCGGATCGTGGCGAGGAGTTCGTCGGGGTTCACCGGCTTCGTCAGGTAGTGCGACGCCCCGGCGGCCATGGCCTCGGACTGGTCGTCGGGCATGGCCTTCGCCGTCACCACGACGACGGGGAGCGACCCCCTGCCCGGCATGGTGCGGATCGCCCGGGTCGCCGCGTAGCCGTCCATGCCCGCCATCATCAGGTCCATGATCACCAGGTCGACCTCCGGGTGCGCGGCGAGCAGCCTGATCCCCGCCGCGCCGTTGTCGGCCGTCAGGACTTCGTGGCCCGCGGTCCTGAGGATCTCCGTCAGGGCGTAGACGTTCCGGCTGTCGTCGTCGACGACGAGGACGGTCCCGGCCCCGGTGCCGGGCGCGTCCTCCGCGGGAGGCAGGGCCGCCTCGGGCGCCTCGGGCGCCGTGGCCTCGACCGCCGCGGCGTCGGCCGGACCGCTTGGGTCCCCGGCCGCGGGCCGGGCCGGTTGCTCCGCCCGGCCTGCCGTCTCCGGAAGGTACAGGGTGAAGGTGCTGCCCACGCCGACGCTGCTCTGCAGGGTGATCGTGCCGCCGAGCAGCCGGGCCACCTCCCGGCTGATGGACAGCCCGAGCCCCGTGCCCCCGTACGCCCTCGCCGTGCCCCGGTCGCCCTGCTGGAACGCCCCGAAGACGGACTCCACGCGGTCGGCCGGGATCCCGATGCCCGTGTCGGCGACCCGGAAGGCCAGCACGGGCCCGGCACCGCGCAGCGCCAGCGGGATCTCCGGCTCCGCGGCCTGCTCCACCCGCAGCGACACCTGCCCGTGCTCGGTGAACTTCAGCGCGTTCCCCAGCAGATTGCGCAGCACCTGCCGGAGCCGGCCCTCGTCGGTGACCAGGGCGGCCCCGGCCCGCGGCGCGGCGCTGACCGTGAACTCCAGCTTCCGCTCGTCCGCGACGGGCCGGAACGTCGCCTCCGCATAGTCCAGCACGCGCTGCAGCGACACCGGCTCTCGGTGGACGTCCATGCGCCCGGCCTCGACCTTCGACAGGTCCAGGATGTCGTTGATGAGCTGGAGCAGGTCGGAGCCGGCGGAGTGGATGACCGTCGCGTAGTCCACCTGCTTCTCCGTCAGGTTCCCGTCGGCGTTCTGCGCGAGCAGCTGGGCCAGGATCAGCAGGCTGTTGAGCGGGGTGCGCAGCTCGTGGCTCATGTTCGCCAGGAACTCCGACTTGTACAGCGAGGCGCGCGCCAACTGCTGGGCCCGCTCCTCCAGTTCCTGACGGGCCTGCTCGATCTGGAGGTTCTTGCGCTCGATGTCCCGGTTGCGGTCGGCCAGCAGGGCCGCCTTCTCCTTCAACTCGGCGTTGCTGTCCTGGAGCTCCCGCTGCCGCGCCTGGATCTCCTGCTGGCGGGCGCTCAGTTCCGAGGTCAGCTGCTGCGAGCGCTCCAGCAGCTCGTCGGTGCGGGCGTTGGCGATCTGCGCGGCGACGTTCGCCCCGAGCAGCTCCGTGAACTGCTCCAGGAAGTCCCGGTGCAGCGGCGCGAACGCGTGCACCGAGGCCAGTTCGAGCGCCCCCAGCACCTGCCCCTCCACCATGATCGGCAGCACGATCAGCACCGAGGCGTCGGCCGACCCCGTACCGCTGGAGATCCGCGCGTACCCCGGCGGCAGGTTCTCCACGAGGAGCATGCGGCCGTCGGAGGCGGCCTGCCCGACCAGCGACTGCCCCATCCGGACGCGGCGCACCCCGGGCGGTGCCCCGGCGGGCAGCCCGTAGGAGGCGATCGCCGCCAGCTCCGTCCCGTCGGAGCCCTCCTCGGCGAGGAAGAAGCTGCCGGACTGGGCCTGCACCAGCGGGGGCACCTCGCGCATGACCAGCTCGGCCACCTCGGCCGGGCTCCGCCGGCCCTGGATGCCGCTGGAGATGCGGGCCAGGTTCGTCTTGAGCCAGTCCTTCTCCTCGTTGGCCCGGGTCGTCGCGCGCAGCGACTCGACCATCGCGTTGATGTTGTCCCGCAGCGCGCCGACCTCGCCCGGCGCGTCCACGGCGACGGTCCGCGTGAGATCGCCGCGCGCCACCGCGCTGGTGACCTCGGCGATGGCGCGGACCTGGCGGGTCAGGTTCCCGGCCAGCTCGTTGACGTTCTCCGTGAGCCGCTTCCAGGTGCCGGAGACGTCCGCCACCTCGGCCTGGCCGCCGAGTCGGCCCTCGCTGCCGACCTCGCGGGCGACGCGGGTCACCTCGGCGGCGAACGAACCGAGCTGGTCCACCATCGTGTTGATGGTGGTCTTGAGCTCCAGGATCTCGCCGCGCGCGTCCACGTCGATCTTGCGGGTGAGGTCGCCCTGGGCGACGGCCGTGGTGACCTGTGCGATGTTGCGGACCTGGTTCGTCAGGTTGTTCGCCATCGAGTTGACGTTGTCCGTGAGGTCCTTCCACGTGCCCGACACGCCGTGGACGGTGGCCTGCCCGCCCAGATCGCCGTCGGTGCCCACCTCGCGGGCGACGCGCGTGACCTCCTCGGCGAACGCCGACAGCCGCTCGACCATCGTGTTGATGGTCTCCTTCAGCTCCAGGATCTCCCCGTGGGCGTCCACGCGGATCTTCTGCGTGAGGTCGCCGCGCGCGACGGCCGTCGCCACCTGCGAGATGCTGCGCACCTGCGAGGTCAGGTTGTCGGCCATGCTGTTCACGCCGGCCGTCAACTGCCGCCACACCCCGCCGACGGGCGGCACCCGCGCCTGCCCCCCGAGGAGCCCCTGCCCGCCCACCTCCTCGGCCACCCGGGTGACCTCGGTCGTGACGAGGGACAACTGCGCCACCATGCCGTTGTACACGGCGGCGATCTTCCCGGGCAGCCCGCCGGCGTCCTCGGGCAGGCGTGTGTCGAGGTTGCCGTCGCGTACGGCGGTCAGCCCCGCGAGCAACTGCTCGAGTGTTCGGTCCGTCTCGTCCATGGGGCTTCCCTTGGCAGTCTCCTCGACTCCACTGTGGCACGGAGCACGCCTCCCGGCTCTCCGCCCCGCGCGCCGGCCGGCGGTGTGCGCGGGCGGCCTCCGGGCAGGAGCGGAACCATGGACACGGCACACACGGACCCGGCACACACCCGCGAAGCGGGCCCGGCGCCGCTCCCCGACGAGGGCGCCATGGTCGACGAGCACGGGCGCCCACCCGGCGCCCCCTCCCGCCGCGGCACCGGCTCCACGGCGCCCCCGGCGGACCCGGACCGCTACGCGGCCGCCAACGCGGAACCGGACCCGCCGAGGGCACCGCGGCGGGCGGATCCGCCCGGGGAGCCGCCCGCGGCGCCCGAGCCGCCCGGACCCGCGGCCCCCGCCCGCACTCCGGCCCGGTGACCGCCCTCCCGGCGGCCCGGGAACCGCGGGCCGCGTTTCGTTTCCGGGACGGCCGCGGGCCCCGTACCGCGGTTCCGGTGAATCCGGCCCGTACACCCGGACGGGGCCCAGCAGGGTGCCGCCCGGGCCGCCCGTGGCGCGCAGGGACGAGGCCGGGCGACTGACCGGGGCGGGCAGCGACGGCGGCGGGGCCGGCGGCCGCCCCGGCCCCGCACACGACGGGCCGGAACGGCCCGGCCCCCCGCCCCGAAGTGCGGCGGGGCCGGCCCCGCCGCCGCGGACGCGGTGCACAGCACCCTCGTCCGGACCCCTCCTCCGACGAGACCCGCGCGTACCTCGCCGACGCGTACGGCACCACCGTCCGCCTCGGCTCCGCGGCGCGCAGCGGCTCCGTCTTCCGCCACGAGCGGCGCACCTCAGGCGCCCTCTGCCTGGACGAAGGCCGCCTCGCCGCCTCGGTCGTCCACGAGGTGCAAGCCGCTCGACCGCGTCGTCGTCCTCGACGTGCTCGGCGGCCGGGTGCGGCTCGACTGCGGCCGCTCCGGCGCCTACGCCGCCGGCGGCGTCCTCCTCGCCGCCGCGCCCGGCACGCCGACGCGCACCACCGTCGAGCACATGCACGCCCGCGCCGCCGTCCTCCCGCCGGACCTGCTGCCCCATGTCGCCGGGCTGCGGGCCGCGCCCATCCCCGCCCGGGCTGCACACCGGCGCCGCGTCCGCCGAAACCTTCCGCCGGAGCGCCGCCGTCCGCTGCGCCTGGAGCCTGCTGGACGACGGCCCCGCCGCCACCGGCCCCGGCACACACCTCGTCAGGGACGCCGCGGCCCGCCCCCTCGCGGCCGTCCCCCTGGAGGCTTTCCGCGGCTTCCGGACCCGCCCCGACCCCCTCGCCCCCCGGCGCGGGACGCGTCGGCCCGGCCGCCCTGCGCCGCGCCGCGGAGTTCCCGCACGACCACGCCGACAGGCCGATCGGCCCGTCGGACCTGGCTGACGCGGCCGGAGTGCCGCCCCCCCCGTCCTCCAGCGGCGCTCGCCGAAGGCCTCGGCAGGACGCCCGCGCCTGCCTCCGGCGCGTGCGCCTGACGCGGGCGCACGCGGACCTCGCCGCCGCCGGGCCGCCCGCCGCGTCCCGGGCGCGGTCGCGGCCGTCGCGGCCCGGTGGGGCTGGGGCCGGCCCCAGCCTCTTTCTCGGCCGCGTACGCCGCCGTGTACGGGGCCGTCCCTGGCGAGACCTTGCGCCGGACTCCGCCGCCCGGGTGAGCGGCCGACGGATTTCGCTTTGCGGACGGTCCCGGACCCGCCCGGGCCCCCGGGCCCCGGGGATCCGCAGAGCGAAACGATCCGGCTGCGCCGGGCGTGTCGCCTCCCGCGCACCGCGCCGGCCGCGGGGTACACCTGGAGGGCCGCACGGCCGGCGCGGCCGCTCGCCAGTCGGCCGCCCCGGCGCCCTGTTCCGGTACCACCCCCAGAGGAAGGAGCGCTCGTGCTGGAGCGCACCGCTCGAAAGAACCGCACCGAGGTGACGTTCGTCCTCCCCCCGGAGGAGCCCGCGGGCGACGTCAGCGTCGTCGGGGACTTCAACGACTGGACGCCCGGTACCCACCGGCTGACCCCCCGGGCGGACGGGAACCGCGCCGTCACCGTGCGGCTGGAGGCGCAGCGGGTGCACCAGTTCCGCTACCTCGCCGCGGGCGACTACTGGTTCAACGAGGACGAGGCGGACGGCCGCGACGGCGTCAACAGCCGCCTGACGACCTGACCGGCACGCGCGGCCGGACCGGGTGCGCAGCTCGAACTCGGGGGAGTTGCGCACCCACCCGTGCGCCGGGCCGCCGGGGGAAGGCCGTGGAACCGGCCCGGTCCGGGATGGCCCCCGGGGAGGTGACACCGGCCACGGCCGCGCCGGCGAAGTCCACGTCGCGCCGGCGACTGCCCACCTCCGGAACGGCTCGCGACGTGCGCGAAGGACAGGGCCCCCGTAGACAGCCGCCAGTTGCCGGTCGTCCGGGGGCAACGACCGTCCCGGGAACGGCCGCCTGATCCGCCCGGGCTTCTTCTCCGAGATCGATTCTCCGCCCCGGGGATGTACCGCCCGCCTGCGGAGACCGGGCGCTCGTACCCTCCCGGCGAAACGGATCCGGGGGCACCGGAGGGGGCCCGTCACGCCACGGCCCGTGCGGCCGCCTAGGACCGGCGTCAAGAGCGGCCCGTGGGGGCTGGTCCGTGCGGGTGACGTACGGGGGGTTTCGTTATCCGGATACATCCGGCCGGGCCCCGGCCGCGGCCGGGATGCGCTGGCCGGTGCGCGAAACTCCGGCCGGCCGCCGCTTCGCCGGGCGATGGCGGGGCGGCGGGTCCATGGGGTAGGTGTTGCGCCTCGACCCCCTCACCGAGGCGGAGGGGAGCCGGGGAAGCGGGCCGGATACGGGCAGGAGTTCCGGTACGCCGTGCCCGGGCCGGCACGAACTCCCGCGTCCGGCCCGGGCGAAGCCCCACAGCGGCTGCGGATGCGGACGGACGGGAGGGAGGGACCGGATGCCCCTGACTCTCGAACCGGGGCGCCGCCGGTACGCGGCGAGCAGCCCCGACGCCGCCCGCGCCTTCCTGGAGGAGGCCTACGGGTCCCGGCTCCGCATGTGCGCGCCGACCCCGCCGGGGGTGCCGTACCGCCTGGTCCACACCGACACCGGTGCGTTCGCCGGCGGTGAGGTCGACCTGCCCGGCCGGCTGCACATCACCTCCGGCCCGCCCGGCGGGCTCGTCGTCGCCGTGGTGCGGGCCGGCCGGCTCGACCTGCGCGACGGGGCCGACGAGTACCGGCTCACCGCAGGCAAGGTCTTCCTCGGCGGGCGCTTCGGCAGCGCCCGCACCGCCCGCACCGAGGACATCCGGCTGCGGACGGTCGTGGTGCCCTGGGCGCTGGTCCGCTCCGCCGCCCGGCAGGCCGGACCCCTTCCCGCCCGGGGCGCCGTGCGGTTCACCGGGCTGCTCCCGATCGACGCGGCGCGGGCCGAGGCGTGGCAGCGGACTGCGGAGTTCGTGCACAGCACCCTCCTGGTGCCGGAGGCGGCGGCGTCGCCGCTGGTCGTCGGCGAGTCGGCCCGGCTGCTCGCGGCGACCGCCCTGAGCGTGTTCCCGAACAACGCCCTCGCCTGCCTGGAGGGGCCCCCGCGGCCGCGGGACGGCCGGGACGCCACCTCCGACACCCTTCGCCGCGCGATCGCCTTCATCGAGGACAACGCCGACGCCGACATCGGCCTCGCGGAGATCGCCGCGGCCGTGCCCGTCACCCCCCGCGCCCTCCAGTACGCGTTCGCCCGGCACGCCGACACCACGCCGCTGGGCTACCTGCGGCGGGTGCGGCTGGCCCACGTGCACGCCGAACTCCGGTCCGCGGAGCCAGGCGGCGGACTGACCGTGACCGCGATCGCCGCCCGCTGGGGCTTCGCCCACGCCGGACGCTTCGCGAGCGCGTACCGGCAGGCGTACGGGACGACGCCCTCGCGCACCTTCCGCTCCCGCAGCCCGGTCCGCTGACTCGGCGGCGGGGTCCCGGCGTCAGCCGCCGCCGGTGCCGGCGGGCAGCCGCGCGAAGGGGCCCGTCCCCAGGCCGGCGAGCACGTCCCGCGGCCCCTCGTAGACGGCCTCGGCGCCGGCCGCCCGCAGCTCGCCGGCGGGGATCCCGCCCGACAGGACGCCGACGCGGGCCACCCCGGCCCGTGCCGCCGCCCGCATGTCCCACACGGTGTCGCCGACGAACACGGCCCGGTCCGCCCCGACGCCCGCGAGGTCGAGCGCCTGGTGCAGCGGCTCAGGGTGCGGTTTGCCGTGCTCCACGTCGTCCGCGCTGGTCCAGGCGGTGATGGCGTCGTCCGCGCCGATCGCCCGGCGCAGCGCGCTCAGTTGGGCGCCCGAGGCCGAGGTGACCAGGACGACCTCCCAGCCGTCGCCGGCGAGCCGGCGCAGCAGGTCGGCGGCCCCGTCCAGGGCGGGGAGCCGGTCGTAGTACGTGGCGTACAGGACGCCGTGCGCGGTGTGGATGTGCTCGTACTCCTCCTCGTCGCCGGGGCCGAGGAGGTGCCGGACCAGGGCGTCGCCGGGAAGGCCGACGGCGCGGTGCACGGCCCCCATGGGCACCCGGTGCCCGGACTGGCGCAGCGCCTCCCACCAGCACACGACGTGCAGGTGGTTGGTGTCGGTGAGGGTGCCGTCGATGTCGAACAGGGCGGCCCGCCCCGTGTGCCCGGTCACGGCCGCCGTCCCGCCCGGGCCGGGGTGCGGGGCTTGGCACCGGCGAACACCCGGTCGGAGGCCTCGGTGCGCAGCATCCCCAGCACGTCGGACTGGTGCCGGGCGCGGGCGAGGAGGGCGTCGACGCGGCCCCGGTCGATGCGCGGGTCGGTGTCGGCGACGGCCTGGAGGGAGCGCCAGCAGTCCGCCTTCCCCTCGACGCCGAGCCGCATGGCCTCCAGCTCGACCGCGTCGCTGAGCGGGGAACGGCTCAGCAGGCGGCCGTTGAGCTTGAGCCGGCCGGCTTTCTCTCCGATCCAGCCGAGGGCCGCGCGCCCGTACGGCAGGGGCAGGTCGAGGGCCGTCATCACCTCCCGCAGGGCGTCCCGGTCCTCCTCGGCCTCCTGGGCCAGCCGGGCCAGTCGGGCCGCGGCGGGGCCGCCCCGGTGCTGCCGGGCGATGCGCCGCATGAGTTCCAGCCCGGCCGCGGCCCCCGCGAGGTGGTCGCCCACGTACAAAGCGAGCAGTCGTCTCGGCTCCGGTTCGGAACGTTTCCTCACGGGGCTCTCCTCTCCGGCCGCTCGGACATCGCCGCACGCTCCGGCTCGCTCGCGCGACGTGCCTGTCCGCAGCAGCGCATGCCCGGCCCGGCGGCCCGGAAACGCGGGCCCGCGAGCCGCCGGCCGGGGCCGCAGGACGCGGGCGGCGGGAGCGTTTCGCCGCGCCCGGCAGGGGCAGGTGCCGTGAGCTTCAACGCACGGCCATGGAGGCACCATGTCAACGGAAACCCTCGTCGCGATCATCGTGGCCTGCGCCTTGGTGCTGATCCTCATCGGCGTGGGCGTGTGGACGGCGACGCGCAGACGCCGTCTGCAGCGCCGGTTCGGCCCCGAGTACGACCGCACGGTCGAGCAGTCTGGCGGCCGCATGTCCGCCGAGCGGGAGCTGCGCGGCCGCGAGCGGCGGCACGACTCCCTGGAGATCCGGGAGCTCCCGCCCGAGGCGCGGGAGCAGTACGCCCGGGACTGGGGCCGCATCCAGGAGCGGTTCGTCGACCAGCCGCAGACGGCCGTGGCCGACGCCGACTCCCTCGTCACCCGCGTCATGCGGGACCGCGGCTACCCCACAGACGGCTACCGGCAGCAGCTCCAGGACCTGTCGGTGGCACACGGCCGCACCCTGGAGCACTACCGCAGCGCCCACGACGTACACATCCGCAGCGGTGCCGGAAGCGCGACGACCGAGGAACTGCGCGGGGCGATGGTGCACTACCGGGCCCTGTTCGACGAACTCCTCGTCGCCCCCGGGGGCCGGCAGCGGACGGAGGAGCCATGAACGACCACGTGACACGCGACCCCCACGACTCCGACGACTTCCGGTCCGCCGGCGAGGGCACCGGATCCGCCGGTACGGGCCGGTCCCACGGCGGGCTGACCACCGAGGAGCTGGCGCAGCCGCACGGCGGCCCGGACCCGGACGCCGGCGCCGGGGGCGGCGCCCCGGCCTACCCGGGCGAGGCCGCTCCGCTGGCCGGATCCGAAGCCGAGGGGACGAGCGGGGACAGGGCCGGGGAGCCGGCCGAGGACAGCGGTACCGCGGCCGGCTCCGGGACCGACGCCCACGCCGGCACCGACGGTGACGGCTCGGACGGCGCGGCGGGCGACGCGGGCCGCGGCGGAGGACAGCGGCTGATGCCGGAGTCCGAGGCCGCGGACTTCCGCGAGCGGTGGAGCCGCATCCAGAGCGACTTCGTCGACGACCCGCGCGAGTCCGTCCGTGCGGCGGACGAACTGGTGGCGGCTGTCATGCAGCACCTGGCCGCCACGTTCGCCTCCCACAAGGAGGAGCTGGAGAAGCAGTGGGGCAGCGGCGAGGAGGTGGCCACCGAGGACCTCCGGCTGGCCTTCCGCCGCTACCGCTCCTTCTTCGACCGCCTGCTCACCACCTGAGCCCCGACCCCCTGGTGGCCCGGCCACCCGAGCCGCCGGCCCGCCGGCCCGCCGCCCCCGGCGGGCCGCCCGTACCGGGCGCCCGCGGCCCCGTCAGGGCGACGGGCTGACCTGCACGGTGGCCAGCGCGCCCCCGGCGGCCTCCTTCACCACCGCGATGCGCGTCCCCGTGTCGGGCACCTTCACCCCGACCTGGGGCAGGTCAGGGTGCCAGTAGGAGCCGCGGCGGTCGTCGAAGACCGGGACGCCGGGCCGCGACGGGACCACCGTCGGGACACCCGCCTTGTGGAGCACGACCCGGTCGGAGGCACGCAGCGAGAACGGCGCGTCGAACGTCTGCGCACGGGCGTTCAGCAGCGAGCCGTCCGCGTGCCGCAGGGGATCCGGCCGGGCGTCGATCGGCAGGAGCATGCCGGCGCCCGGGTGCGCCTTCGTGGTGTTGTCGCTGTATGCCGTGTCCCACAGCCAGACCAGCACACCCTGCTGGTACGGGTAGAACTCCACCCGGTCGCCCGTGAAACCGAAGTTGTACGGGCCTGTCTTCAGGTACGCCCCGTACCCGGTGTGCCGGCGGTTCTCGACCAGGTACGCGCGCGGGTGCTCCGCACTGCCGGTCCGCCCCTCCGTACGCGACCACTTGACCGCGGTCCAGCCGTTCGCACCCTGCTCCGCGCCGTCGCGCAGCACCTCGCGGCCGTCCGCCGTGATCCGGATGTCGTCGAACGCGACGCCCTTGCCGTGGGTGTTGCCGTCGGAGGTCACCCGCAGCCGCAGCCGGAAGGAGGTGCCCGCGAACCGGTCCAGCGGGACGGACAGTTCGGTCCAGCCGCCGGAGGTGCCCGAGACGCCCTTCGCGGGGATCGGCGCCCCGCCGACCGTGCCGGGCAGGGCGGTCCACACCGTGCCGCCGTCGGTGGAGGCCTCCACCGTCAGGAAGTCGAAGTCCTGCTCGATGTCGTACCAGACGCGGGCGTCCAGCAGGGCCGGCCGGCCCGCGGACCCCGTCAGGTCGACCGTCCTGCCCAGGGTGTTGTCCATGAGGTCGCCGGTGCCGCTCCACCACTGGCTCGCGCCCTGGTACGGGTCGGCCAGCTCGGTGCGGGTCACCGACGGCGGCAGGTGCACGAGCAGCGCCTGCGGGTTCTCGGTCTGGTAGCCGGACACGCCGAGCACGGCGCGCGTCCTGCGGCCCGCGTCCGCCTCCGTGTAGTCGAGCCAGCCCAGCTGGAGCTTGCTCCACGGGTCGAGGTCGCCCGGGAACGCGCCGGTCGTGTTGCGGCCCTTGCCGAGGTACGAGCCCGAGGACATCAGCGACCAGTAGTTGACGCTGTTGTCGCCGTCCGAGCTGTACAGGTCGGGCAGGCCCAGGTCGTGGCCGTACTCGTGGGCGAACAGGCCGGCGCCGCTGTTCTCGCCGCCCGTCAGGTAGTCGCCCGCCCAGATGCCGCTGTCGCCGACGGGCGTGCCGCCCGCCTTGTTGCCGTCGGGCCCGGCGCTGCCGGCCCGGTCCCAGTACGCGAACCAGCGGTGCGCCCACACGGCGTCCTTGCCCTGGGCGCCGCCGCCCCACGTCTGGTCCTTGCCGGCGTGCACGATCACCAGGTGGTCGAGGTAGCCGTCGGGCTCGTCGAAGTTGCCGTCGCGGTCGGCGTCGTAGCGGTCCCACACGTCGTACTCGGCGAGCTGCGCCTTGATCTGCTGGGGCGTACGGCCCTTCGCGCGCTCGGCGTCGTACCAGGCGGCGGTGGCGTCGCGGACCATGTCCCAGTTGGTGCGGCACTGGCCCGGCTCGGAGCAGTTGTCGGTGCCGTAGCGGGCCTCGTTCCAGGGGAGCCGCACCCAGTCGGTGACGTGCCCGTCCATGTCGTAGCGCCCGGAGGACTGGAGGCGGTAGTAGGCCCGCACCGACGCCGACCCCGGCTCGGCGGAGAAGAACTGCTCCTGGTAGTAGGCCCGGTCGAAGTCCTTCCGCCACAGGGTGTGGTTGTCCTCGCGGGACGGCCTGCCGATCGTGTTGTGGCGCGGGCCGGGGGTGCCGCCGAAGCGGGGCTTGCCCTCGAACTCGGTCGTGGTGTCCACCTGGTCGCCGAACTCGGCGAGGATGACGAAGACCTTGTCCTTGCGCTCCCGGGCCAGTTCGACGTACCGGTCGCCGACCTTGGCCTGCCGGGGCACGGTCCCGGGGCGCCGCTGCTCCCGGAGCCCGGCGGGCCCGCCGGCGGCGATGCCCTCGAGCGCCTGGCGGCGCAGGGCCTGGCGCTCCTGCTCCAGCGGCGCGGGCGGCGGGGCGGCGGCGTGCTCGGCCTGGACGCCGGGAGGCGGGGGCGGGGGTGCGGATGCGGCGAGGGCGGGGGTGGTGAGCAGCGCGAGCGATATCGACGCTGCCACCACGGCGAGTCTGCGCAACGTGGCGGCCCTTTCACTGGGTGGGGCATGCAGAAGCGCAGGTAATATTTCACATGTGACAGGTCATCGGTAGAGGCAAGGTGCCGGCCGAAAGAACCCGCATCCCGAACGTCCCTGCCGCCGCCGGAGCGGCTACCGCTCCTCGGCCACGACAGCGGCCCGGAACTCCTGCACGGAATCCGCGCCGGTGTACAGGGTCTGCGCCACCACGACGCCCGCGTCCCCGAGGTCCAGCCGGACCGGCCGGCGCAGGCGGACGGCGACGTTCACCGTCTCCTCGGCCGAGCACGCCACCGCGGTCGGATCACCCGGCACCGGACGCGGCCCGCGCCCCGGAACGCTCCGCAGGGCCGCCCCCACTGAGCCGACTGCCCCCCGCGGTACGCTCACCTCCCCGTACAGGCCGGTCCGCAACACCAGGCTGTCCCCGACGACCTGGTGCACCGCACGCCGCAATGCGGCCGCCGCGCCCACGAACCCGAGCACCACCACCGCCTCCAGCACGCCGTGCGCCGTACGCAAGGCAGGGGGAAGTATCGAGGAGAGCAGGAACGCCGCGACGAACTCCGCCCCCGCCAGCCCCAGCAGCATCTGCCGCCGCCCCGCGGAGTGCCGGACGCCCGCCCCGCCCGTGCCCCGGGCCGGACGGCCGCCTCCCGGCAGCAGTGCGGCCGCACACAACCGCACCCTCCCCCTCCGCGACGGCCGCTCCGTCACCACTCCGGCCATGACCTCGGACGTCTCCACGCTGCCCCCTCCGTGCGGTGCCGTGCGCCTGCCGCCCCCAGCCTCGGCCGGGACCGAGCCGGAGGGAAGTGACAGTTGTCAGCGGAAGACCTGCCCCTCTCCCGGTGCGCCGGGTTTCTCGGCGGGTTACTCGACCGGGGCCCAGTCCAGGGTGCGCTCCACCGCCTTCTTCCAGCCTGCGTAGCCCTCCGCCCGGCGGTCCTCCGACCACTGGGGCTCCCAGCGCTTCGACTCCTGCCAGTGGGTGCGCAGTTCGTCGCTGTCCCGCCAGAAGCCGGTGGCCAGGCCGGCCGCGTACGCGGCGCCGAGTGCGGTGGTCTCGGCCACGACCGGGCGGCTCACCGGTACGCCGAGCACGTCGGCCTGGATCTGCATGCACAGGTCGTTGGCGGTGACGCCGCCGTCGACCTTCAGCACGTCCAGGTGGACGCCGGAGTCCTGCTCCATCGCCTCGACGACGTCGCGGCTCTGGTAGCAGATGGCCTCCAGGGTCGCCCGCGCCAGGTGCTCGTTGGTGTGGTAGCGGGCGAGCCCGACGATCGCACCGCGCGCGTCCGAGCGCCAGTACGGGGCGAACAGGCCGGAGAAGGCGGGCACGAAGTACATCCCGCCGCTGTCCTCGACCGCCGCGGCGAGCCGCTCGCTCTCCGCCGCGTTCGTGATGATCTTCATCTGGTCGCGCAGCCACTGCACCGCGGACCCGGTGACGGCGATGGAGCCCTCCAGTGCGTACACGGCGGGGCTGTCGCCGAACCGGTAGGCGACGGTCGTCAGCAGGCCGTGCTGCGAGCGGACCAGCTCCGTACCGGTGTTCAGCACCAGGAAGTTGCCCGTGCCGTACGTGTTCTTCGCCTCGCCGGGCGCGTAGCAGACCTGGCCCACGGTGGCCGCCTGCTGGTCTCCGAGCACGCCGGTGATCGGGATGGCCGCGCGCAGCGGCCGGGAGGTGCGGGTCGTCCCGTACGCCTCGCGGTGCGAGGAGGCGTTGATCGTGGGCAGCATCGCACGCGGGACACCGAAGAACCCCAGCAGTTCGTCGTCCCAGTCCAGCGTCTCCAGGTTCATCAGCATGGTGCGGCTGGCGTTGGTGACATCGGTGGCGTGGACGCCGCCGTCGGGCCCGCCCGTCAGGTTCCACAGCACCCAGCAGTCGGTGTTGCCGAACAGTGCGTGGCCCTGCTCCGCCGCCTCGCGGACCCCGTCGACGTTCTCCAGGATCCACTGGATCTTCCCGCCGGAGAAGTACGTCGCCGGCGGCAGCCCGGCCTTGCGGCGGATCACCTCGCCCCGACCGGACCGCTCCAGCGCGGCCGCGATGGCGTCGGTGCGGGTGTCCTGCCACACGATCGCGTTGTAGTAGGGGCGGCCGCTCCGCGGGTCCCACACCACGGTGGTCTCGCGCTGGTTGGTGATGCCGATGGCCGCGAGGTCCTCCGGCGCGAGATTGCCGTGCCGCAGCGCGTTCTGGATCACCGAGTTGGTGCGCTCCCAGATCTCCACCGGGTCGTGCTCGACCCATCCGGGGCGGGGCAGGATCTGCGCGTGCTCCAACTGGTGCTTCGCCACCTCGTTCCCGCCGTGGTCGAAGATCATGAAACGGGTGCTGGTGGTTCCCTGGTCCACCGCGCCGACGAAGTCCGCCATGGGTGCCGCCTCTCGTAGGGACAGGGGGGACCGGGGTGGGGGGGGGGGGGGGGGGGGGGGGGGGGGGGGGGGGGGGAGGGGGTGGAATTAGAGGGGTGGGTGTTGGGGGGGGTTTTTTGTTTT
>NZ_JBVIGV010000021.1:0-87936 GCF_055570615.1 Streptomyces sp. NPDC031121 | reverse complement strand
CCCCCCCCCCCCCCCCCCCCCCCCCCCCCCCCCCCCCCCCCCCCCCCCCCCCCCCCCCCCCCCCCCCCCCCCCCCCCCCCCCCCCCCCCCGCCCCTCACCAATAGTGTTTGCGACCGCCCACCGCGTGTCCGGCCGCTCCGAGAAGCCACAACACCAGGCCCACGACCAACAGGATCAGGCCGATCGTCCACAGGATCGAGATCCCGAACACGAATCCGAGGATCAGCAGAATCACTCCGAGCGCTATCACGACAACCTCCTGCACCCTCTGCCTGGGGGGACGCTCTGCGTATACCCCCGTACGGCGAGCCATGCGTGCCGCGGCCCGCGAGTTTCGCAAGGCCCCGGCCGCCGGCCCACCCCGCTCACCAGGCCGCGTACAGCGCCTCCGGCGAGCGGTCGATCAGCGTCGGCCGCATCCTCGGCGGCGGCCGGTCCCCGTCCAGCCGCAGCCCGGGCAGCGCCCGCGTGAACACCTCCAGGGTGATGCGCAGTTGCGTACGGGCCAGCCGCGCCCCGGGGCAGGCGTGGGGGCCGTGCCCGTACGCGAGGTGGGGCCGGTTCTCGGGGCGCCGGATGTCGAACGCGTCCGGGCGCGCATACCGCCGCTCGTCGCGGTTCCCCGACCCGAACGCCACGAGGAGGCAGGCCCCCGCCGGCAGGGGCGTGCCGGCGAGGACCACGGGGCGGGTCGTACGCCGCCGTAACGCCTGCAGGGCGGTGTCGAAGCGGGCGCCCTCCTCCACCGCGGCGGGGATCAGGCCCGGATCGGCGCACAGCATGCGCCACTGCCGCGGGTGGGAGAGCAGGTGGAGCAGGGTCGTGGCGATGAGGGCGGAGGTCGTGAGGAACCCGGCGATCAGCAGGTTCTGCAGGTTCGCCACCAGCTCGTGGCGCTGGTCGGGGGTCAGCTCGCCGCGGCCGGGCGCCAGCGCGGCGACCATGTCCGAGCACAGGTCCTCCCGCGGCTCGGCCCGGTGCTCGCGGATACAGCGGTCCAGCAGGTGCTGGAGGGCGACGACGTCCCGCGCGGCGGCCGCCTGCCCGTCCGGCGGCAGCGGCCGGAACAGCAGCTCCTCCGCCCGGTACCCGCCGCGGACCGCCGCGGGCACGTCCGCCGGGTCCAGCCCGATCAGCCGGCCCGCCACCATCCCGGGCAGCCGGCGGGCGTACGCCTCCACCAGCTCGGCGGACCCGTCGGCGGCGAACGCGTCGACGAGGCCCCGCGCGCACTCCCGGGTGTACGGCGCCAGCGCGGCGACCCGGCCGGCGGCCAGGCCGCGGTTCAGCGGGGCCCGGTGCCGGCGGTGGGCCGCGCCGTCGGAGGAGACCACGGTCGGCCGCGGCGCGAACCCGCCGGCGAGGACGGCCGACGCGGGCCCGGCCGGGCCGATGTCCGGGAGCAGGGCGTTGGCGGAGGAGAAGACGTCGGCGCGCCGCAGCACCTCCCGTATGTCCTGGTCGCGGGCGACGAGCCACGCCTCGAACTCCGGCACGTACGTCAGCCCTTCGGCCCGGCGGGCGCGGGCGTACAGCTCGTACGGGTCCCGGTACAGCTCGTCCCGGCTCGCCTGGTCGTGCCATGCCACAGGAGGCCTCCGGATCTGGTCGGTCGGATCGGGTCGGGCGGTGCCCGCGGCAGCCGCCGCGGGCCGTCCCGTGCAGCGGGCATCCTGCCGGGCCGACCGTCCGCCGGGAAGACCGCGTCCGCGCGCCCGGCGCGTCCGACGGCAGGGCCCTACGGCCGCTCCAACCGCTCCCAGAACGCCAGCCGGTGCTCCCGCGCGTAGTCGACCGGCCCGATCCGCCCCGGCGCCAGCGACTGCGTGTGCGGCACGCGCGCTCCGGCCTCGAACGCCGGCCACCGGGGGAGCCCCTGCGCCGCCGGTGTGCCGTCCCGTGCGAAGGCCGCCCAGTAGTCGGCCATCGCGTCCGCGAGCCGCGCCTGGGCCGGCGTGAACCGCCGCCGGGCCTCGGCCTCCTCGAACAGGTAAGGCGCGTCGCCCGAGTGGTAGGCGCCGAAGTCGAACGGCGCGGCCGCCGGCAGGTACCAGGGGGCGTCCCGGTCCGCGAACTCGTAGGCGTACGTCCGCACATGCCGGGCCAGCGCGAGGTGCTGGGCGTACGTGCCCCGCGCCCACATCCGGTCCGTCACCGCCGCCGCCCACGCGTGCGCGGGCGGCACCCGGCCGCCGTCGGGGTACTCGGCGCGGACGGCGGGCGCCCGCGCGGCCCCGAACGCCGTCCGCAGCAGCGCCGCGTACCGCTCCCCGGTGAGCGGCGTCCCCGCCGCGTCGTACATCAGCCCGGCGAACAGCCGGTGCTCGTCCCGGGTCGCCCCCGACAGGACGGGGACGCGCGCGAAGCGGCCCGCGGCGAGCGCCCGCGGCGGCAGCTCCGGCAGCACCTCGCCGCCGTACGCGAACGCCTGGAAGGCGTTCATCACGTACGGCACGCCCAGCACCCGCCCGACCGGCACCGCCCGCAGGCACCGCAGCGCCCGCGCGGCGTCGGGCAGCCCGCAGCCCAGGGCGGCCGCCGTCCGCCGCCCGGCCTCCTCCATCTCCCGCACGGGGCGCCACACGTACCAGGGGTACGCGGGTACGCCCTCGCCCATGGTCGCGGCGGGCATGTCCATCATGCCCTCGCCGCTGGACAGCACGGCGTGCCGGAACAGCCCGCGCGACCCCGGCGAGGCCAGGTGGCCGGTGATGGCGGCGGCGCCGAACGACGACCCGGCGACCGTCACCCGCCCCGGGTCGCCGCCGAACGCGGCGGCGTTGCGCCGCACCCAGCGCAGCGCCTCCTGCTGGTCCTGAAGCCCGAACGTGCCCGAGCCGGGCAGCCCGGGGTGCGCGAACCCGCCGAAGACGCCGAGCCGGTAGTTGACGGTCACGACGACCAGGCCGCGCTCGGCGAGGCGGCGGCCGTCGAAGAACCGCCCGCCGCCGACCGCGCCGTCGCCGTGGACCCACACCAGGACGGGCCGGCGCGCCCCGCCGGCCGGGGCGGTGACGTTCAGGACCAGGCAGTCCTCCCGGACGCTGGCGATCCGGGCGTACGGGTTCGGCACCTGCGGGCACAGCGGCCCCGGCTGGGTGGCGTCGCGGACCCCCTGCCACGGGGCCGCGGGCCGGGGTGGCGCCCAGCGGTGCCCGCCCACGGGCGGCGCGGCGTACGGGATCGCACGGAACAGCCGCAGCCCGCCCTCGGCGGCACCGCGCACGGCGCCCGTGTCGGTGCGGACGACGGGCCCCGGGGCGGCGCCCCCGGCGGGGGCGGGCCCGAGCAGCGCGAGCGCCGCCAGCGCGGCGGCGCAGCGGGCCGGCCTCAATAGACCAGCTTGTACGTGACGTCCTGGGGCATCGGCGCCGGCACGGCCTCGGGGAACGTCAGCCGGATCTGGGTGAAGCGGGCGGTGCCGGGGCGGTCCGGCCAGGGCTCGGGGGCGCTGAGCGTGACCTTCACGGGGTAGGGCCGGAAGCGGCCGGCGGCGCAGTAGGGCCGGCAGTCGTTGACCATGTCGGTCCCGGTGGCCGTGGCGGTCTTCGCGCCCCAGTCGGTCCAGCGCAGGCCGACGAGCCGGTTGTTGCCGTCGCCGCACGCGAGCAGGTAGTCCTCGGGCCGCACCTGGGGCTTCCCGAAGCAGTCGACGACCACGGCGGGCGGCGGTGTCGGCGCAGGCTGCGGCGCGCGGGCCGGCGCGGTGGCCGGTGCGGCCGCCGCGGCGGGGAAAGCGGTGGCCGCGGCGAGCGCCACGGCCGCACCGGCCACCGCGGCCCTGCGGGCCCGGGCTGCGACGGCGGCTGCATGTCGGCGGACTCCGGCTGTGACCACGGGCCCCTCCTTGCCCTCGGCCGCTCCACGCCGCGCCGCGGTGTCCGGCGCGCGGTCCGCGACGCGGGCGGAACGGCGATCCCACACCACCGCCAGCTTCCCCCATCCCCCGTCCCCCCGCACCCGCAGCCGGCCCGGCCCTGGCCGGCGCGCCCGCGCCCCGGCAACGCCGCCTGTACCGCAGCCGCCCGCGCCGGTGCGTGACGGGTGCGTGAGGCGCGTCTCACCGGGCGGGACTTGCCTATGCAACTCGTTGCATAGAAAGATCGGCGGCATGGCGCTCGAACACGCGATCCTCGTCTCCCTCCTGGAGAAGCCCGGCTCCGGCTACGAGCTGGCCCGCCGGTTCGAGCGGTCCATCGGGTACTTCTGGACGGCCACGCACCAGCAGATCTACCGCGTCCTCAAGCGCATGGAGGCCGACGGCATGCTCGCCGTGCGCGAGGTGCCCCAGCAGGGCCGGCCCGACAAGAAGGAGTACTCCGTCGCCGCGCCGGGCCGCACCCTGCTCTCCGCGTGGCTGCACGAGCCCATCGAGCCGGAGAGCCTGCGCCACGACCTCGCCGTCAAGATCCGCGGCGCCGCCTTCGACGACCCGGCCGCGCTGATCCGCGAGGTCGAACGCCACCGCGCCGTGCACGGCGACCGGCTCGCGCACTACCTCGCCGGCGAACTGCGCGACTTCACCGGGCCGGACGCGCCGACCCCGCTCGACGCCGGGCAGGAGCTCCAGCACGTCGTCCTGCGCGGCGGAATCGCGTACGAGCGGATGACGATCGCCTGGCTCGACGACGTCCTCGCCACGCTCCACCGGCTCGCCGCCGCCCCGCCCGCCGGCTGAGCGGCCCGCACGCCCCGGCGGCACCTCCCCGGGCCCCGGCCGCCGGTCCCGGCCCGCCCGCCGAACGGCCCCCGACACCGCAATCGCCCCAGGCCTCCGGCCTTCGACCCACGACCCCTCGGAAGGTGACCCTCCATGGCCGACCCGCTGCTGTTCCACCCGCACACCTACGACCCGGCGCACTTCGACCCCGAGACCCGCAGGCTGCTGCGCGCCACGGTCGACTGGTTCGAGGCCCGAGGCAAGCGCAAGCTGATCGAGGACTACCGCGACCGCGCCTGGCTGGCCGACTTCCTCGCGTTCGCCGCGAAGGAGGGCCTCTTCGCCACCTTCCTCACCCCGGCCTCGGCCGCCGGCGCGGACGAGCCGGACAAGCGCTGGGACACCGCCCGTATCGCTGCCCTGAACGAGATCTTCGGCTTCTACGGGCTCGACTACTGGTACGCCTGGCAGGTCACCATCCTCGGCCTCGGCCCGGTCTGGCAGAGCGGCAACGCCGCCGCCCGCGCCCGCGCCGCCGAACTTCTCGCGCAGGGAGAGGTGTTCGCCTTCGGGCTCTCCGAGAAGACGCACGGCGCGGACATCTACTCCACCGACATGCTGCTGGAGCCCGACGGCAGCGGCGGCTTCCGCGCCACCGGCTCCAAGTACTACATCGGCAACGGCAACGCCGCCGGACTCGTCTCCGTCTTCGGCCGCCGCACCGACATGGAGGGCCCGGACGCGTACGTCTTCTTCGCCGCCGACAGCCGCCACCCCGCCTACCACCTGGTCAAGAACGTCGTCGACTCCTCCAAGTACGTCAGCGAGTTCCGCCTGGAGGACTACCCGGTGGCCGCCGAGGACGTCCTGCACACCGGCCGTGCCGCCTTCGACGCCGCCCTCAACACGGTCAACGTCGGCAAGTTCAACCTCTGCACCGCCTCCATCGGCATCTGCGAGCACGCGATGTACGAGGCCGTCACCCACGCCCACAACCGCATCCTGTACGGCCGCCCCGTCACCGCGTTCCCGCACGTGCGGCGCGAGCTGGCCGACGCGTACGTGCGCCTCGTCGGGATGAAGCTGTTCAGCGACCGCGCCGTCGACTACTTCCGCTCGGCCGGCCCCGACGACCGCCGCTACCTCCTCTTCAACCCGATGACGAAGATGAAGGTGACCACCGAGGGCGAGAAGGTCGTCGACCTGATGTGGGACGTCATCGCCGCCAAGGGCTTCGAGAAGGACAACTACTTCGCGCAGGCCGCCGTGGAGATCCGCAGCCTGCCGAAGCTGGAGGGCACGGTCCACGTCAACCTCGCGCTGATCCTCAAGTTCATGCGCAACCACCTCCTGGAGCCGGTCGACTACCCGGCCGTGCCGAGCCGCCTCGACGCGGCCGACGACGACTTCCTGTTCCGGCAGGGCCCCGCCCGCGGCCTCGGCTCCGTCCGCTTCCACGACTGGCGGCCCGCCTTCGACGCGTACGCCGAGCTGCCGAACGTCGCCCGCTTCCGCGAACAGGCCGACGCCCTCTGCGAGTTCGTCGCCACCATCGCCCCCGACGAGCAGCAGAGCCGCGACCTCGACTTCCTGCTCTCCGTGGGCCAGCTGTTCGCGCTCGTCGTGCACGCCCAGCTGATCCTGGAGCAGGCGCGCCTGACCGGGCTCGACGAATCCGTCCTCGACGAGCTGTTCTCCGTCCTGGTCCGCGACTTCTCCGGCCACGCCGTCGAACTCCACGGCAAGGACTCGGCGACCGGGGCGCAGCAGGCCTGGGCTCTCGCCGCGGTCCGCCGCCCGGTCGTCGACGCGGAGCGCTCGGCCCGCGTGTGGGAGCGCGTCGAGGCGCTGTCCGGTACGTACGAGATGGCCCCGTAGCAGCCTTCCGCCGACGCGCCCGCCCTATGCGGCGGGCGCGTCCGCCGGGGCGGTGCGGCGGAGCACGCCGACCTTGTCGATGCGGTGCTCCGGGTTGCCGAGGGGGTCGCGCCAGAAGTTGCCCGCGGCGTCGTCCTCCGGCGTCGCGCACGTCGAGATCGTGATCACCGCCTGGGTGGGCGCCTTGCCGGGCGCGCCCGGGACCGCCGCGCGCTGCTCGGCCAGCGACCGCTCGGACCGGAACGACGTGCTGCGCGTCGCGGTGATCTCGTACGTGTACCTGACGCCGTCCAGGGTCACGTGCACCTCGGCGCCCGGCTTCACGGCGGGCAGGGCGCGCAGCGGTCCGCCGGCGGACAGCCGGTGCGCGGTCACGAGGAAGTTCCCCACCTGTCCGGGCCCGACCCCGCCCCGCTCGCCGTACGGGCTCGCGGCCACTCCGCGGTCCTGGATGCGGGTGCCGGGGGCGTCGTCGGTGGTCCCCTCGTACGGGACCACCCGCAGCCCGGATATCCCGACGGACGGGATGTCCAGAACGGAGGCCTCCTTCGGCACGGCGACCGGCACGGACGGCGGCGTCGACGGCGGCGGCGACGGCGACGGCTCGGCCGCGGCCGAGCCGGAGGCGGCAGGGGCGGAAGCCGCCGCGGCGGTCCCGGCCCCGGCGGGGGACACGGCAGGGCGGGCCGCCGCGTCCGGGCTGCAGGCCGCGAGCACCGCGGTGGCGGCACCGGCGACCAGGGCGGCTGCCGCACGGGGGGCGAAGATCATGGTCATGGGCTCGTCCGAGGGGGGATCCGCCGGGCCGTACGGGGTGGGGCTGGCCCGGTTCGCCCGCCAGGGTGGCATAGGGAGCACCCGGAACATAAGCCCCACCCCCTGTGACCTGGCCCGCCCGCCGCCCGCCGCCCGCCGCCCGCCGCCCGCCTCCCGCGGCGGGCGGTCGGGCGTCAGCGGGTGAGGCGGTCCGCCAGGCGCTCCGGGCGGGGGCGGCCGGCGCGCCGCGGGGCCCGTCCGGGCGGCGTCGTCCGCGTCCCGGCTCGCCGGCCCGGGGGCGGAGGGCGAAGGCGGACAGGCCGTCGTACCGGGTGTCGAAGGGGCACTCGGGCCAGGCCCGCAGACTGCCCGCGTTCCACCGCTCGGGGTGGACCACCGCGGCGACGAACTTGTTCCGCCCGGTCAGCAGTACACGGCGGAGGCGGTGTCGTTCTCCCGGGGCAGGACGTTGACGCGGTAGCCGTCGTACATGACGTGGGTGTCGCCGTTCCCGTACGAGTCGGAGGTCCAGCGGCACACCACTCCGCTGTCGTTGGACCACGACGACATCAGGTCGTTGAACCCGAGGTCGCCGAGCCAGGGGGCGGCGTCTCCGGCGCGCAGGGCGATGCCGCCGCCCGTGAACTCGTAGTCGCGGTACAGGCAGAGGCTGCCCTGCGGGCAGTTGGAGCCCTCGAAGGTCGTCACGTGTGCGGCCGGTGCCGCCGGGGCGGCCGTGGCGGGCGCGGAGGGCAGGAGGACGGCGAGGGCGGTCGCAGCGAAGAGGGCGGCACGGCGCAGCATCAGACGCTCCAGGGGGAGAGGGGTGGGGGAGTGCCCGCGCCTCCGCCGGAGCGGCGCGCCGGGGCAGGATCAACGTACCGCCGCGTCGATCGCGCTGCGTTGCCGGTGGATACGCGGCGTCACTCCAACGTCGGCGGCGCACATGCGCACAGCTCCTGCGCACACCGCGCACCCCTCCGCACACCAGGGCGCACTCCCGGCGCACCGCCGGGCGCGCCCACCACCCGGGGGCCCTGTCGGCGCCGGCTGGCAGGATCGCCGTATGAGCCTCCCGATTCCGCTGCCGTCCGATCCGAGCACGTCACAGGTCTACCCGGACTGGGCAAGGGCGCACGACCCCGGCGCCGAGCCTGCCGCCGGCGCCCTGTTCGAGACCCTGTGCGCCGGCGCCCGGGCGGCGTACGCGAAGCCCGGAGCCTTCCTCGACGCGATGCGGTGGCAGGCCCGCAGGCTGCCCCCGCCCCATCTGCCCTGGTTCTGGGAGACGGTGGCGCACCGGCTGATCCGCGTCCACCCGCGCAGCGCCGCCCGTGCCCACACGCTCGCCCGCAAGGCGGAGCACGCGCACCGGCTGCCCGCGGACCCGGACCGGCACCGCGCCAACGTACTGCTCCACGCCCGCCACGGGGCCCTGGCCGCCGCCGACCTGAGCGGGCACCAGCCGTGGCTGGCGGCAGTCCTGGAGCCCGCCGCCGCGCACGCGGAGTGGGTACGGGTCCTCACCGCCTGGCCCGCGGCGTCCGCGGACCTGCCGGCCGACCTGGCCGCGCGGGTGCGCGCCTCGGCGCGCGCCGCCGGGCTGGGCACCGCCGAGGACGCCCGGATCCTCGGCCCCCTCGTCGCCGCCGCGCGCGGCCGGGCCGTCCCCGACAGGCTGCTCCTCGCCGTCGCCAAGCTCCTCGCCGCGAACCCTCCGGCCGAGGAGCTGTACGTCCCGCTCCTCGACCTGTTCCCCGAGTCCCGCGGCGACGCCGCCGCCTGGCTGCGCCTCCTGCGGGACTCGGGCGCCGCCGCGGCCGCGGCCGCCGGCCGGGCCGTGCCCGAGGGCGGGCTCCCCGACTGGCTGCGCCGGTACGCCCGCGCCTACGGCCACCGCAAGGTCTCCGGGGGCGGCATCATGCGCCAGCCGGTGCCCGCCGAACTGCTGGAGCTCGTCCCCCTGTTCGCGCCCCGGCTGAAGACGGCCGGCACCCCGGTGCGGCTGCACGAGGACCGCTACCGCCACCCGGGCCTCGACGCCGACCTCCTCGACGCCTGCCTCGCCGCGGGCATCCCCGTCGAGGATCCCGGTCCCGCCGTCCGCCTCGAGTTCTGGGGCGACCGCTCGCGGCGGGACCTCACCGCGCTCGCCGCCGACCCCGTCTTCGGCCCGCGGCTGGAGGGCACCGTGCACTCAGGGCTGCGCGGCGCCGGCACGGCCATCACCCGCCTCCCCGAGAACCCGGGCATCGCCGCCGAGGTGCACCACCGCATCGAGGGCCTCCTCCACGCCCTCCGCGGCGGCGGCCTCGCCGCCGCCGACGAGGCCGTGAACGAGCTGCGGGACCTCCTCGACCGCCCGACCGCCACCGCCCTCGACGGCATCGAGGAAGCCCTCGCCGCGATCGACCTGACGGGCCCGCTGGCCCGCGCCCTGCACGCGGGACTCCCCGAGGAGCTCGGCTGGCCCGCCCTCGACGCCGCCATGGCCGGCTTCCCGCCCGGCGAAACCGTCCAGGTGACGAGCACCTGGCCCGTGCTCACCGTGTACGGCGCCACCCGAGCCGTCGCCGTCGACCACGCGGGCGAGCGCGCCTCCTGCACCTTCCGCGTCCCCGGAGACGCCGTCTCCCACTCCGTGCACCATGTCGGCGGCGACTTCCTCGTCGCCTGGAGCACGGACGAGCGCAGCGCCCGCGGCGGGCAGGCCTTCTGGGCCTCCCGCCCCGAGGACGTCTTCACGCCGCAGCACCGGTCCGGGCTGAGCCCGTACGGAGGCTTCATCCACGGCGGGCTCGGCTACCACTTCGCAACCCCCGACGGCACCGGCCGCCACGACGGCGAGCGCGTCCTGCGCCCCGGCGGCCGCGAGGGCATCGGCGGCCACGACCTGATGCTCGGCGACGGGCAGCGGCTGTGGAGCGCGCCCGTCTTCCGCGCAGACCGCCGCCGCGCCCCCGTCGACCCCCACACCGGCGGGCGCAGCGGCGACGGCCCCTCTCCGGGCATCGGCGGCGCCGGCGAGGCCCCCGACGGCTGGAAGGACTCCGAGGACCTGCGGACCCTGGCGGCGCTCCCCGAGGGAGCGCCGCCCTCCCCGCTCGGACAGGACGGGCCGCTCGCCGGCTGCCGCGTCCTGCACCGCGTCCCGTGGAGCGGCCACTCGCCCCGCGAGTTCCGCCTGGAGTCCGCCGACGGCCGCCGGGCCGGCTACCGCACCCGCACCTGGGGCCGCCGCCCGTGGGGCGTCCTCGCCCTGCCCGCGGGCGGTGAGGACGCCGTCCTGGTCGACGAGACCGCCGTACGCTGCCACTCCGCCGCCGACAACTCGCTGCTGTGGCAGGTCCGCGGCTTCCCCGGCGCCCCCGGCTCCGACTCCCGGGCAGCCACGACCGCCCCCACCCTCGGCGAGGAGGCGGGCCCCGTCCCGCCGCCCGCGTTCTGGCACTTCCTCACCCCGCGCGACGAGACCGCCTCCAAGGCCCTGCGGACCGTGGACGCCGCCGCCGTACGCGCCCTCCTCGACGCCGCCCTGCGCGGCGACCCGACCCCCGCCCTGCCCGGGATCGCCGAGCCGCGCATCGCCGACGGCGTCGCCCGCGCGGCCCGGCTCGCCGCCGACGTGCTGCGCCGCCGCCGGGAACTCTCCCGCCGCGTGGCCCTCATAAGGTCCGGGCCCGTCGCCGACCTGCCCTCCCCCGTCCCTGACACCGTCCTCGTGCCGGCCCTGCGCGGCCTCCTGCCCGAGATCCGCGGGTACGGGGCGCCCGTACCGGCCGCGCACCCCGGGCTGCTGACCGCGGTCGCCGCCGACGGCCGCCACCTGCGCGGGGAGATCGACGACGAGACCCGGCGCCTCGCCCCGCCCGCGCCGCCCGCCGAATGGGCCGTCCTCGTCGGCGGCATCGGCGCCGCGGCCTGGCGGGCCGCCGTCGCGCCCACCGACCCCGAGGAGCGCGCCGCGCTCGCAGCGCTCCTGGAGGTCTGGAGCCGGCAGCCCTTCGCCGAGCCGGGCACGGCCTGGCGCACCGGCCGCGCCCGCGAAGAAGCCGTGGAGGCCTGCCGGGCCGCAGGCGGGACACTGGCCTCCGGCGCGCCCCGCGGCGGGCTCGTCCCCTTCCTCCACTCCGCCGCCGACCCCGCCCCGGACGGCGCCGAGGAGTGCCGCACCGCCGAAGCCGCCGACGACGTACGGCGGCTGCCGCGGCTCCTCGCGCTCCTCGCCGAACGGGGGCCGCTGGCCGTGCCCGCGGAGGCCGTCGAGGCGTTCTGCCGGCGCACCGGCGCCCGCCGGAGCATCGGCCTGCTGGTGCTGGCCGGGCTGCCCGCCCGCGAGCGGCACGACGACCACCGCGCCCTGCTCCGCAAACCGCCGTACCGGCTGACAGGGCCGCTGGTGAGCGAGTACGACGGCCTCGTCCACCGGCTCGGCCCGGACGGCAGGCGCGCCCTCCTCGCCGCGGGCGTCCCCGACGACCCCGCCGACCTGTGGCAGCCCGGCGGGATGACCGCGGCCGCGCAGCGCATGGCCGAGGTGTGGGCGGGACTGCTCGGAGCCGCGGAGTACGCGGACGAGGAACTGGCCGAGGCGCTGGAGGCGGAGGCCGGCCTCGGCGGCGGCTGGGCGCGCGCCCTCCCGGCCGGCCGGGCCGCCGGCGCCTTCGGCGAGCGCGGTTTCGTGCTCGCCGTCCAGCCGTCGGGCAGGGTCCGGGTCCACCTGGCGCGGGAGGACGGCACCCCGGGCGACTGGGTGTCGGGCACCGCGGCGGCCCACACCGCCGCCGCCACCGCCATCGTGTGGGCGCTGACCGAGCGGCCCGTCGGCGACCCCGCCGCCGCGGGCGCCCTACGCCTGTACGGCAGGGTCCGGGCGGTCCTCGACGCCCCCGGCACGCTGGTGCCCGTCCTCTACCCTCCGGCCCCGGCGCTGGCCGATGCACCCGGGTTCGCCCCGTACGCCGGCCCCCTGCCGTGCCCGAAGCCGCTGGACGAGGGCGCGGCGATGCCGCGGCTCTTCGATGACGGGCTGTTCGTCGTCGCGGCCCCGTCCGGCGAGGTCTTCGTGCGGACGGCGGCGCTCGCAGACCCGGAGCGCGTCGACCGGGCCGCCCGGCTGTGCACGGACCTGCGCCTGGACCACCTGCGCGGCCGCCTCCTGGAACTGCGGGACGAACTCGACGGCCTGGCCCGCATCGCCGCCCGCGCCGCCGCGACCCCCGTCCCGGCCGGGGGCTGCGAGAACGACCCGGCGCTCAGCGCACCGGACCTGGTCGCGGAGGTCGCCCGCACCCTGGGCACCGGGCCGGACGCGGCCGCGCTGTACCTCCAGCTGCTGGCGCTGGCCCGGCCCACCGACAAGAACGTCCGCCGCTGGAACGGCTGGACGGCCGCCCGGCACAAGGCGGCCCAGGCCGAGCTCGCGGCGGCCGGCGCGGTCGTCGCCGGCTCGCGGGCGCGCGCCGGGCGCTCCGCCTTCGTCCCGGGGGAGTGGACCGACCTGAAGGCGCCCCACCTGCCGCTGGAGACGGCGAAGACGGAACCGCACCTGGCGCACGTGTACGGCAAGGGGGTCCACAGCCCTTACCTGAGGCTTCTCGCGCCGCGGCCGCCGCACGAGCTGTTCGCCCGGGCCTGGGAGGCGTCCCGTACGGCGTCGTGACGGGCAGCCCCTTGCCGCACCTATCGAAACTCGATAGATTCCCATCGTGAATCGATCGAGGGAGTGGTGATGGGAAGACTGATGGTGCTCGCGCTGCGCTGCGTGCTCGCGCTGCTGCTGGCGGGCTGCCTGTTCGTCCAGGGCGTGATGGTGCCCCTGCTGGCGGCCGACATGGACGGCGGCGGGGGCGACCTCTCCCACCTGCGCGTCCCGTGCATCGTGATCACGGTCCTGGGCGTCGCGGCGGTGGAGGTCGTGCTGGTCTGCGTGTGGCGGCTGCTGACGATGGTCCGCCGCGGCACGGTCTTCTCCCACGCGGCGTTCCGCTATGTGGACGTCATCATCGGCGCGGTCGTCGCGGCCGCCGCCCTCGTCTTCGCCCTCGCCGTCCTCTTCGCGCCCGGGGAGGCCGTGCCGCCCGGCATCGTCCTGCTCATCTGCGGGGTGTCCCTCGCCGCCCTCGGCGTCGCCCTGACGGTGCTCGTCCTGCGGACGCTGCTCCGGCAGGCCGTGGCGCGCGACGTCGAGGCGGCCCGCATGCAGGCCGAACTGGACGAGGTGATCTGATGCCCATCACCGTCGACATCGACGTGATGCTGGCCAGACGGAAGATGTCCGTCGGCGAGCTCGCCGAGCGCGTGGGCATCACCCCCGCCAACCTGGCGGTCCTCAAGAACGGGCGCGCCAAGGCCGTCCGGTTCGCCACACTCGCCGCGCTCTGCGAGGCCCTCGACTGCCAGCCCGGCGACCTGCTGCGCTGGGAGCCCGGCGACGGCGGCCCCGCCGACGGCTGACGTCGGTCTCCGGTCGCGGGCGGGCGGCCGGCCCCGACAATGGGTACGGTGCACCTTCCGGTGGGCCGCGGCCCGCACCCGGTGGCCGGAGCCCGACCCTGCGGTGTCGACAGGCGGCCCGTCCCTCCGTAGAGTCACGGTCCTGTCACCCAGTGCCACCGCCGGGCTGGGGCCTGCCGAGAGGAACCGCCATGAAACGCCGGAGCGCCTCCCTCCTCACCGCCGCCGCCCTGGCCGCCGCACTGCTCGGCGCCGGTGCACCCTCCGCGAGCGCCGCGCCCGGAGGGTGCACGTACACCTCGACGAGCCACCGGCCGGTCCTGAAGAAGGGCAGCACGGGGGCGTCCGTAAAGCAGGCACAGTGCCTCTCCAACATCTGGGGCGGGGTGCCGAAGCTGACCGTCGACGGCGTCTTCGGCGCCAGGACCCTCGACAAGATCAAGTGGATCCAGGGCTGCCACGGCCTCCCGCGGGACGGCGTCATCGGCGCCAAGACCTGGGCCGTCCTCTACGACCCCGTCCCCGACTGCTACGACCCGTACCCGCGCTGACCGGTCCGCGCCGGTCCGCGGGCCGCGCGGGAGATCGGGTGAACGGACCGGCATCCCCCGATTGGCCCGCGGTACCGCGTGGAACCCGTCCCGTATGACCGAGAGCACCAGCCCCCACATCTCCGCCCCGCGCATCGTCGTGCTCGGGGTGCAGCCGGGCGACCCGCCGTTCCGGATCGTCGAGGTCGACGGCGAGGTGGTCGGCACGGCCACCTCCATGACCGATGTCCTCCTGACCGCCGCGTCCGCCGGCCTGACCATCCACGACCTGGACGACCCGGACGCAGTCCGCTGGGTCGGCGGCGGCAAGTACACCTGGACGCTCCACTAGCTAGGGCCTGTACCGGGTGCCCCGTGGAGCAAGGAGCGGCGTTCGGCTCGTGCGCCGAGGGCGGGTGCCGGGCGTCGCGACGCCGCGGGGCAACCCAACACAGGCCTTGGTGCCGGTCAGCCCGCCGGGGCCGCGCCGCGGGGCGGCGGCTCCGTGCGCTGCTGGGCGCCGATCAGGATGTCGGCCTCCTGGCGCAGGCTGTCGCGCCGGTGCGGGACGACGGCCCTGCGGGCCTCGTCCCGCAGTGCGAGCCCGGCCCGCAGCAGGGTCGGACCCGGGACCGGCACCCGCTGGCCGGGCCGCTCCGTGTACGGACGCAGTTCCAGGGCCGCTTCCCGCGCCTCCGGCGAGGCCCCGCGCCGCAGCGACAGGAAGGCCCGGCTCAGCCAGTTCGCTTCGATCTTCACCATGCGGTCGGTCCTACCGGGCCGTGGGGCGCGGCGCCCGCCCCACACCGGAGATTCGTCACGTCTTCGCCCGTTCGTGTGACAGCGCCGCCCGCCCCCGTCCGCCCGCCCCCGTCCGCGCGGCGCGTCCGCCGGCGGGGTGGCGGGAGGATGGCCGGCGGCGGACGGCCCGGTGCGCCTGCGTGAACGCCCGGCCCGCCGCGGCAATGGTTGCCGCCATGCGCCCCTACCGCCCCCGCCCCGTGCAGTGACGGATGCCCACCCGGCCGGCGCCCCCCACCCCGCCCCCGGTGGCGGTCACGGGTGGCAGCCGTGCCTGCTCGCCGGAGCGGTGTTCGCCGTGTGCATGGCCGGCACTACCCTGCCCACCCCGCTCTACGGCCTCTACCAGCAGAAGTTCGGCTTCGACGAGCTGATCACCACGGTCGTGTTCGCCGTGTACGCCGTCGGCGTCATCGGCGTCCTCCTGCTCGCCGGGAACGCCTCGGACACCGTCGGCAGGAAGCCCGTCCTGCTCACCGGCCTCGCGCTCGCCGCCGCCAGCGCCGTCTGCTTCCTCTGCGCCGCCGCGATGCCCTGGCTGTACGCGGGCCGGCTGCTGTCCGGGCTGTCCGCCGGCCTGTTCACCGGGGCCGCCACCGCGTACGTCCTGGAACTGGCCCCGCCGGGCGGCTCCTCCCGCGCCACCTTCGTCGCGACGGCCGCCAACATGGGCGGCCTGGGCTGCGGCCCGCTGCTCGCCGGCCTGCTCTCCGAGTACGCGCCCTGGCCGCTGCACCTGCCGTTCGCCGTGCACCTGGTCCTGGTCGCCGCGTCCGCGGCCGTGCTCTGGGCCCTGCCGGAGACCGTACGGGAGCGACAGCCGCTGTCGGCGGTGCGGCCGCAGCGGCCCGGCGTGCCCGCGCAGGTCCGGGCGGTGTTCGCGCCCGCCGCGACCGCCGCGTTCGTCGGCTTCGCCCTGTTCGGGGTGTTCACGTCCGTCAGCCCCGCCTTCATGGCCCAGTCCCTCGACGTCCACGACCGCGCCGTCAGCGGCTCGGTCGTCGCCCTCGCGTTCTTCGCCTCCACCGCCGGGCAGTCGGCCGCCGGCCGGCTCGGCGTCCGGCGCTCCCTGCCGCTCGGCTGCGCCGCCCTCCTCGCCGGGCTGGCCCTGCTCGCCGCCGCCCTGTGGCAGGACCTCCTCGCCCTGGTGGTGCTGAGCGCGCTCGTCGGCGGGGCCGGGCAGGGCCTGTCGTTCCGCGGGGCACTGTCGGCGGTGGCCGGGGCCTCCCCGCCGGACCGGCGCGCGGCCGTCATCTCCTCGCTGTTCGTCGTGGCCTATGCCGGCATCTCCGTCCCCGTCGTCGGCGTCGGCGTCATGGCGGGGCCCCTCGGCCTGGAGAGCGCGGGCCTGGTGTTCCTCGCCTGCATGGGCGCCCTGGTCGCGGCTGCCGCCGCCTACCTGCTGCGCAGGCCCGTCCGGACGGGGTGACCGGACCGACCGAAGCAGCCGCAGGGGGACGGTGGTCGGCGTGGACCGAACGGTTCGTACACTCGGTCGTCCGAACCCAGGGGGAGACCATGCACACCCGTAGCCTCGCCGGCCTCTGCGCCGCGCTCACCACGCTCTTCGTCCTCACGGCGTGCACCGCCGCACCCGACGACGACCGGCCCGCCGCCTCGGCGGCGGCCACCGCCGCGCCGCCCGCCTCCCCGGGGCCGCGCGCCGTGCAGGAACCCCTGCCGCAGGACCAGAACCTGCTCGCCTGGACCGGCGACCCGAACGACGCGGGCCACGTCACGGCCCAGGCCACGGGCGGCGTCGGCGGCCGCGTCACCCTGGTCCGGCTCGTCCTCCACGAGAAGATCACCTGGTCGAACATCTGGCTGGGGCTCGCCGGGATCGACCCGCAGGCCAGGCTGGCCGACTGCTACCTCGGCGTCTACGACGCCTCCGGCACCCTGCGCGGGGCCACCGCGGACATCTCGCCGCAGCTGATGACCGACCCGATCGCCAAGCCGCTGCCGCTCGCGAAACCGTTCACCGCCGCCCCCGGCACCTACTTCATCGCCCTGCTGCTCAACGGCACCTGGGCCACCAACGGGCTCACCCTCAAGGCCACCGGCGCGGGCATCTCCGTCAACGCCGGGCTGACCCCGCCGAACCTGCGCTACAGCACCATCCTGACGGGGCAGACCTCGCTGCCCGCGAAGGTGGACCTGACCCAGCAGTCCACCAGCACCATCAACACCGGCTGGGGCAGCCAGTGGTACGCCGTCTCCTGACGGCGGCGCCGTGACCGGCGGGGGATTGCCGGTAGGGGTGCACCAGTGGGGTGTACCGCCAGTACACTTGCCCGTGTGAGAGCCACTGCCGTCGTGAAGACCGCCGGCACGGTCCTGGTGTCCGTGCTGCTGACGCAACCCCTGTGGGCGCCCGAGTGGGGCAGCGGCGTCCTCGGCGAGGTCGCGGCGCCGGGACCGCCCGGCGCCGTAGCCGCCGTCCTGGTGTTCTTCGGGCTGGTCGCCCTGTACTGCCGGTCCCTGCAGCGCACCCTGCACCTCGTCCCGCCGCGCGCCCGGGCGGCCGCGCCGCGGTCCGTGTGGTGGATGTTCGCCATCCCCTGCAACTTCACCGAGGACTTCTTCATCGTCCGCGCCGTCGCCGCGTCCCTCGCCTCCGACGGCCGCACCGCGCCCGCCGCCGTCCGCCGCTGGAGGGCCCTCGGCCACGCCTGGTGCGCCCTCCAGATCGTCTCGCTCCTGCCCGGCACCACCGGCCGCGCCGGAGCCGTCGCCGCCCTGCTGCTGTGGGCCGCGCACTGGGCGGAGACCGCCCGCCTGAACCGCCGCCTCGCCGCCGCCCGCCCCGCCGCCCTGCAACCCCGTACGCCGTGAGGTGCACCATGCCCCTGCCCCGCTTCGACCGGCTTCCCGCCGAGACCCGGGCCGCCGTCCTCGCCGTCGCCCGGAGCCACTTCGCCCGTGACGGCAAGGACGCGGCGTCCTTCAACCGGATCATCGCGGACGCCGGAATCTCCAAGACCTCGGCGTACCACTACTTCGACGGCAAGGAGGACCTGTTCGCCGCCGTCGCCGCAGACACCGCCGCCCGCGCCCTGGCCGCCCTCGGCCCCTGGGAGGACGCCGCCACCGAACAGCGGTTCTGGGAGCAGCTCACCGACGGCACGGCCAGGCTCTCCGCGCACCTGCGCGACCACCCCGACGACCGCGCCGTACTCGCCGCCGCCGGCGGCGCCGGCGGCGACGGCGGCTGGACCGCCCAACTCGTCGCGAACGGCCTGCGCATCGGCCTGATCGACCCCCTGGCCGACCGGGAACTCCTCACGGCCGCGACCCGCGCCCTGCTCGACGCCGCCGACGCCTGGGCGCTGGCCCGACCGTCCCTCCCCGCCGCCCGCGCCGCCGAAACCCTGCGCACCCTCCTCACCCGCCTGTGGACCGCCCCCCGGCCCTGACCGGCATACCTTCGGAACACAGGCCGGCACCACACCAATGACACCCCCCGCCCCGTGGGTTGGCGGGCAAGCGTGCAGTCGGGCCCGCGCCCCTCCCGCCCCGGGGGCCTGCGGAGTCACCCTGCGGCACGCAGGAACCGCGCGTCCCGGCCGCGTACGCGCTCCAGCGGCCCGGCCGCACGCAGCACCACGTCCAGCACCCGCTCCGGCTCGGCCGCGTAGCAGTGTGCAAACCACGGCATGTTCGCCTCCACCACCGCCCATGTCCCGTCGGCGAGCCGGCCCACGTCCACGCACACCGCGCTCGGCAGCCCGTCCGCCGCGGCCGCCAGCACCTCCCGGCCGAACGCGCGGGCCCCCGCGTCCAGCGGCTCCGGGTCGAGGCGCCCGTACACCGCGTACCGGCTGCCCGCGGCCACCTCCCCGTCGAGGGCGAACAGCCGGTACTCGGCTGCGAACTCCACGACGGAGCAGACCAGCACGGGCGTCGCCCCGTCCAGGACCTCCGGCCCGGGCAGCCGGGCGACGCCCGCGCCGGCGGCCCCGTACACCGCCGCAGGCAGCGCCTCGATCTTCGCCGACGGCGGCTTGACGAAGCACGGCCCGGGCAGCGCGCGGGCCTCCGCGAGCGTCGCCGTCCGGACCCGCCGCCGCACCAGCGCGTACGGCAGCCCTGCCAGCCAGTCGTCCGCAGGCTCCAGCAGCCCGAGGCCCAGCCCCCCGGCGACCCGGTCGGCCGCCCGGGGGCCGCCGTACCAGTGCACCGGACCCCCCGAGGGCGGCCGCTCCGGGCGCGCGAGGACGGCGAAGCCGCGCCACGCCGCGGCCCGGCCGAGGAGCTCCGCGGTCGAGGTGCGGGGCGTCGGCAGCAGGAGGGCCGGGCGGGGCCGGGCGGGAGCGGTCGGTCGGTTGTCCACGGGAGCCGACCCTACGGACCGCCCGCGCCGCCCGCCCGCGGTTTTCGCGCCGCCGCCGACACCTGAGAGACTGGCACGCACGTGCGAAAGGGGCGTCATGAAGTACGACCTGTCCCGGCGCCTGGTGGTCGGGATCGCCTCCAGCGCCCTGTTCGACCTGGCCGAGTCCGACGCGGTCTTCCGGCAGGACGGCGAGGAGGCCTACCGCAGGCACCAGGAGGAACACCTCGACCGGACCCTCGGCAAGGGCGTCGCCTTCCCCTTCGTCCGCCGCCTCCTCGCCCTCAACGACCTGGCCGACACCGCCGAGGACCCGCTCGTCGAGGTCATCGTCCTCTCCCGCAACGACCCGGACACCGGACTGCGCGTCATGCGCTCCGTCCAGGCGTACGGCCTGCCCATCACCCGGGCCGTCTTCCGGCAGGGCCGCCCCGGCCACCCCTTCATGGCGGCCCTGAACATGTCGCTGTTCCTCTCCGCGCACGGGCAGGACGTCCGCGACGCGGTCGCCGCCGGCCTGCCCGCCGGGCACGTCCTCGCCTCGGCCGGCGGGGACGGGGCCGACGCCGCCGACGACCCCGAACTGCGCATCGCGTTCGACTTCGACGGGGTCCTCGCCGACGACAGCTCCGAGCGCGTCTTCCGCACCGGCGGCCTCGACGGCTTCCGCACCCACGAGGTCCGCAACGCCGCCACCCCCCTCGACCCCGGCCCGCTGCGGAACTTCCTCGCCGGCGTCAACCGCATCCAGCAGCGCGAGGAAGCCGTCCGGCGCGCCGACCCCGCCTACCGGCCGCGCGTCCACGTCTCCCTGGTCACCGCGCGGAACGCGCCCACGCACGAGCGGGCCGTGCGCAGCCTCAAGGACTGGGGGGTGCGGGTGAACGAGGCGTTCTTCCTCGGCGGGGTCGACAAGTCGGGCGTCATCGCCGCCCTGCGCCCGCACATCTTCTTCGACGACCAGGTCACCCACCTGAGCGGGACGGCCGCCGGCACCCCGAGCGTCCACGTCCCGTTCGGCACCGCCAACGAACTCCCCGACGCCTGACCGGCGCCCGGCGTCAGCGGGGCGGCGGTCCGAAGCCGCCCGGGGCGGCGGGGCCGGGACCGAAGTGCGGGGCGCCGCCGCCGAAGCCGCCGAAGCCGGCCGCCTGGCCCCACGGGGCCGGGCCGGCCCCGTACGGCGCGGGCGCGGGGCCCAGCCGCGGCGCGAGGTAGTGGGAGACGACGGCGTGCAGCTGCACCAGCCACTCCTGGAGGCGGGCGGCGCGCCGGTTGTGGACCTCGCAGGAGTACGTGGTGCCGTCGTGCAGCCGGACCGTCACGACGAGGTGGCTGCCGCGGGGGCCCGGACCGTAGGTGATCCCGGCGAGCTCGTCCCACTCGAAGTCCGCCTCCGCGCCCTCCACTTCGAAGACGACACCCGAACCGTCGCAGACCACGCTGTTCCTGCGGTCGGCGATCACGAACTCCGGCGCACGGAGGGGAGCCGCCCCCGGGACGGCCGGCGCCGCGGCCGGGACCGGCGGCATGCCGTGGGGGAGGGGCGGCACCGGCTGCGGCGGGTACGGCGTGGCCGGTGCGCCCGCCGCCGGGGCCTGGGGTGCGGCGGGAGCCTGCGCGGGCAGCGGCGGGGGCGTCTGAGGCGCGAACGGCGCCGGCACGGCCGACGGCGGGGGCGTCTGCGGCGCGAGGGAAGCCGGTACGGCCGGCGGCGGGGGCGTGGCGGGCGCACTCACCGTCGGCGTCCACCCCGGGGCGGGGGAGTCCGCGGGCGCCACCGAGCCGTCCGCCGTCAGCAGGTCCAGCAGCGCCGACGGGGTCGGCCGCTCGGCCGGGTCCTTCGCCAGACAGGCCGCAACCACCGGACGCAGGCCCCCCGGCACCGCGTCCAGATGCGGTGGCTCGTGCACCGACCGGTACATCAGGCCCATCGGGGTGCCCTCGCCCCACGCGCTGCCGCCCGCCGCCGCGACCAGGACCGCCCCGAGCGCGAACACGTCGGCCGCGCCGGTGACGTCGTGGCCCAGCGCCTGCTCGGGCGCCAGGTAGCCCGGCGTGCCGAAGGCCGTGCCGGTCGCGGTCATCCTGGTGGACTCCAGGGCGCGCGCGATGCCGAAGTCGAGGACGCGCGGCCCGTCGTCGGCCATCACGATGTTCCCCGGCTTCAGGTCGCGGTGGACCAGGCCGCAGCCGTGGATGGCCTCCAGCGCCTCGGCGAGCGCCGCCGCGAGGGTGCGCAGCCCCGCCTCGTCCATCGGTCCGCCGGCGGCGAGCCGGGCGGCCAGCGTGGGCCCGGCCACGTACGCGGTCGCCAGCCACGGCGGGTCGCCGTCGACGTCGGCATCCACCACCTGCGCGGTGTGGAAGCCGCCCACCCGGCGGGCCGCGGCCACCTCGGCCCGGAAGCGCTCCCGGAACGCGGGGTCCGCGGCGAGCTCCGGCCGGGCCACCTTCACGGCCACCAGCCGGCCTCCGCGGGAACGCGCCAGGTAGACCGTTCCCATGCCGCCCTCGCCGAGCTTGCGCTCGACGCCGTACCCCCCGATCCGTTCCATGCGCCCAGTATGGCTGCCGCGGCGGGACGCGCCGCCACCAGGGCGGCGGGCCCGGAGCCGCGTCCGCGAACGGTGCGGAACACCGCCTGCGGTGCGGTAGAGTTGGTGTCGAGCCCGCGCCGTGACAGCGGTGGCGGGATCTGCGTTGGTGGTCCAAGGAAAGGCACCCCACTTCCTGTGGGGGGATGCAGGTGCAAGGCCTGCCCAGCGCTCTGCCAGGCCCCGGCCTCCCAAGGGAGACCGGGGCCTTTCTGTGTGCCCGCGCAGGCCCGGCGGCCCCCGGGGGCCCGGCCTGTTGCCCGTATTCCGCCACCTGAAGCGGAACAATCCGTCACCATGGGTGAACCGCCCGCCACCGGCTTGGAGGCCCGTTGATGGACGCCCGAGACATCGCCGATCTCGAGGACAAGGAGTACGAGGACCTGATCGTGGCGAACGCCCACCCCCCGGCCCGCAAGCCCGAGGTGTGGGCGGCCCTCACCCACCCGGACAACCTGGGCCGCACGTACGACATCATCACCAACGTCCACCAGCGCACCGGCAACGTCCTGCGCAAGCGCAAGGCGGAGCGCGACCTCTTCCAGGCGCAGTGCTTCGGGCGCGGCGAGGAGGGCAAGCGGGAGTGGTTCGCCACCCGCGCCGAGTACGAGAGCCGGCGCAAGCGGGCCGCCAACTTCCACCAGATGATCCAGCGGGCGATCTCCGAACTGGGCAAGGTGCAGCGCTCGGTGAACCGCTCGGCCAACCACCGCGTCGCACAGGAGCAGCGCGAGACGCTCCGCAGGCTCGCCCTCGCCGTCCACCGGCACCAGGCGGCCCACGCCCGGGAGGGCGCCGCCGCCCGGAGCGACCGAGAGCTGTGGCGGATGCTGGACCGGCTGACCGTACCGGTCGGTGCCGAACAGGAGCAGGTCCCGCTGCGCACCATGCTCGACATCTACTGGAGCGAGGTGCGGCCCACGGAAGGCCTGAACCCGCCCCGGTCGCCGCGCCCGTAGCGCCCGCGCGGCCGCGCCGCGCCCCCCGCCTCCTCCGCTCACCGCGAACGGCAGGCGCAGAAAGGGGCTTCCGCTTCCGCGTTCGTCAACTATAGTTACGCGTGGCGGGCGTCAACTATAGTTACGCCCGGCGGAAGGAGGCAGTTCCCCGTGGCGGATTCCGACGAAGGATTCGAAGCACCGGAGCCGGCCGGGCGAGGACCCGTCCCGGTCCCGGGCCCCGGCTCCTCCTTCAGCCACCGCCTGAACTTCCTCTTCGACCGCGTACGGCCGCCCGGCGCCGAGGAGTACACCAATGCGCACGTGGCCCGCACCATCTCCTCGTACGGCGAGGACAGCTACACCAGGTCCCACATCAGCCTGCTCCGCGCGGGCAAGCGCACCCCCACCATCACGATGGTGCCCCTCCTCGCCCGCTTCTTCGGCGTGGAGGCCGCCTACTTCGTCGAGGACGAGGTCACGCGGAAGGTCGCCACGCAGTTCGAGATCCTCCGCAAGCTGAAGGAGAACGGCGTCGAGCAGATCGCCCTGCGCGCCATGGGCGTCTCCGCCGCCGGCCAGCGCAAGGTGCTGGCGGCACTCGAAGCCGTCCGCAAGGAGGAAGGCCTGACCGACGACCCCGCAAGGGACCTGCCGTGACCGGCGACCGGTGTCTCCAGGAGAAGGGGAAGCTCCATGTGGCTCAGCCGTCGTAAGGGCGGAACCCGCAGCGAGGCCGACGAAGTCGAGCGCCGCAGCCGGGAGTTCGTCGAAGGCCTCGGCCTGCCCGAGGCCGACAGCGTCCTGGACCTGGTGCCGTTCATGGAGGACCGCCTGGGCCGCACCATCCGCCTCATGCCCTTCGCCTCGGACCCCGCCGACCCCGACTCCCTCGACGCGTCCGCACCGTGCGGCCTCTGGCTCGCCACCGGCGACACCGACTACGTCTTCTACGACACCGCCATCAGCCGCGCCCACGCCGAGATCATCGTCGGCCACGAGTTCGGCCACATGCTCAAGCGCCACCGCGGAGGCACAGCCGTCGACACCGGCAGCCTGGGCGGCCTCATCACCGACATCGACCCCGCGACGGTCCAGCTCGTCCTCGGGAGGACCCGGTACAACGAGCCGGAGGAGTTCGAGGCCGAGATGCTCGGCTCCCTCCTCCAGGAGCACGTGAGCGCATCCCGCCCGCAGGGCATCCGGGAAGCCGACCCGATAGCCCGCACGCTGCTGCGCTGACCGAACAGGGCCCTGTGAAAGACATCCTCCACCCGCTGTGCCTGGCCATCGCCGGCACCGGATTCCTCATCCTGGTGCGCGACCTGGGCAGGCGCCGCCGCGACCCCGCGCTCGTCGCCCTCGCCCTCACCTACGGCTTCTCCGCCCTCAGCTACGCCGTCTCCCTCACCCCCGTGTGGAGACGCGTCGACGGGTTCTTCGGCGTCCCCAACATCGTCGTGCCCATCGCCCAGGGCTTCGTCATCGTCGTCCTCGCCCTCCAGGCGACCGTCCTCGCCCACTGGTCGAAGCCGCCCGCCGAGGCCCGCCGCCGCAGCCGCCGCCTCCTCGCCGCCGCCGCCGGCGTCATCACCGCGATGGCGGTCCTGTTCGCCTCGCTCACCCCGGCCTCCACCCGGCCCACCGACTTCTCCCTGTACTACGCGCACGACCCCGTCTTCCAGGCGTACGTGCTGCTGTACTTCGGCGTGTACAGCGCCGCCGAAACCTACCTGGCCGTCTCCTGCTGGACGTACGCCCGCACCGCCGCCGACCGGTCCATCGCCTTCAGCCTGCGCCTCGTCACCGTCGGCGCCGTCATCACCCTCGGCTACAGCGGCATCCGCATCGCCGCGGTCATCGGCGCGGAGACGGGCTTCAGCGTCAGCCACCTCAACGGCTTCGCCTGGGCCTGCGGCGACATCGGAGCCACCCTCACCCAGATCGGCTACCTCATCCCCACCGTCGCCCTGCGCGCCGCCGGCGCCCGCGACTGGGCCACCGCCCACCTGCGCCACCGCCGCCTCGCCCCCCTGTGGGCCGCGCTCGACCAGGCCGACCCCGGCATCACCCTGCGCCGCCCCTCCGGGCAGGGCCGCGACGTCCTGCGCGGCCGCAGCGCCCACTTCCCGCTGCTGCGCCGCCTCGTCGAGATCCGCCAGGGCCAGAAGCTGATGCGCCGCTACCTCGACCCGGCCGTCCGCGCCGAAGCCGAGGCCCGCCGCTCCGCCGCCGGACTCGCCGGCGCCGAACTCGCCGCCGCCGTCACCGCCGACCAGATCCGCGCCGCCCTCGACCGGCACGCCGCCGGCGACCCCGTCGACGCCCCCGCCGAATACGCCGACGCCGACCTGCCGCTGGCCACCACCGACGACGAGCTGCGCCACCTCCAGCGCGTCGCCGCCCACTTCACCCCGCCCGCGCCGCGCGGCAACCGCACTGCCGGCCGCGCCGCCGACACCACCGACGCCGGCACCGCCGGCAGCGCCACCCCGGGAGCCCGTCCGTGATCCTCCGCCGCACCCTGCTCCTCGCCTCCACCGCCGTCGCCGCGGCCGCGTCCATGGCGACGCTGTCCGCCTCCGCCCGCTCCCGCGGCCCCGCCGGCAACCCCGGAACCCCGCGCCCCGGCCTCCACCTGGCCCCGGCGCGCGAGCAGCTCACCGCCCTTCGCCGACGCGACACCACCAGCCGCGCCCTGCTGGAGCAGTACCTCCGGCACATCGAGACCGCCAACCCCCGCCTCAACGCCGTCGTCACCCTCGACGCCGACGGCGCCCGCGCCGCCGCCGACGCCGCCGACCGCCATCTCGCCCGCACCGGCAAGACCCTCGGCGCGCTCCACGGCCTGCCCGTCACCGTCAAGGACGCCCTGGAGACCAAGGGCGTGCGCAGTACCAGCGGCTCACCCGACCTCGCCGGACACGTCCCCGACCGGGACGCCGACGCGGTCGCCCGCCTGCGCGCCGCGGGCGCCGTCATCGTCGGCAAGACCAACGTCCCCGTCATGTGCCAGGACCTCCAGACCTCCAACCCGGTCTTCGGCACGACGAAGAACCCGTACGACGACACGAAGACCGCCGGCGGCTCCTCCGGCGGCCCCGCAGCCGCGGTCGCCTCCGGCATGACCAGCCTGGAGATCGGCTCCGACCTCGCCGGCTCGCTCCGCCTCCCCGCCGCCTACTGCGGCGTGTACGCGCTCCGGCCCAGCGGCGGCATCGTCCCCACCCGCGGCCACATCCCGCGGCCGCCTGGCTGGCTCTCCACCTCGGACATGCTCACCATCGGCCCCATCGCCCGGAACGCCGACGACCTCGCGGTCCTCCTCGACGTCCTGGCCGGCCCCGCCCCCGCCGAGGCCGCCGCCTGGCGCATCGACCTCCCGGCGCCGCGCCGCGGCCGCCTGGCGGACTACCGCATCGGCATCTGGCAGGACGACCCGTACTGCCACGTCGACGACACCGTCCGCCGGTGCCTCGACGACATCGCCGCCCTGCTGCGGTCCGCCGGCGCCGCCGTCGACGACACCGCCCGGCCCGTCGACCTCCCCGCCAGCGACCGGCTCTTCCAGCGGCTCATGTTCGCCACCGCGAGCGCCACCGCCACCGACGAGGGCTTCGCCGCGGACGTCGAGGCCGCCGAGAGGATCCCCGCCGACGACCCCAGGGGCCTCTTCCTGCACTCGCGCACCATGCGGCACCGCGACTGGCTGCGGGCGAACGAGGACCGCGAGAAGCTGCGCGCACGCTGGGCCGACTACTTCACCACCCACGACGTCCTCATCACGCCGGCCGTCCCGGCCCCGGCCGTCGACGACCAGACCACGACGCCGCTCCCCGACCGGTACATCACCGTCGACGGGGAGAAGCGGCCGTACTTCGACCAGACGGCCTGGCTGAACCTGGCCGGCCACGTCCGGCTCCCGGCCGTCGTCATGCCGGCGGGGCGCACGCCCGGCGGGCTGCCACTGGCGGTGCAGGTCATCGGCCCGTACCTCGCGGACCGGACGGTCGTCGACGTCGCCAGGCACCTGGCGCGGCATCTGCCCGCGCCCGCCCGACCGCCCGTGTTCACCGCGTGACCGGGCGCCCATGACCGGGCTCGCTCTGCCCCCACGGGGGTGGGGCGGGGCGAGCCCGCACACACATGCAGGGCCCGGATACCGACGGGGGATACGGTACCCGGGCCCTGCGATCATCATCATAGTCCCCGCGGTCGGGTTCCGGTCCACCGCGGACCGAGTCGTGCCCCAACTGCCGCCGTTCGGCCCACCGGAGGGCTCCCGTCCGCGTCAGGCGGGGGCAGTGCGGGCGGCGGCGGCCGCCACGGCGAGGAGGTCCGCCTCCCGGTGCGGACGGGCGACGAGGTGCAGGCCGACCGGCTCGCCCGCCGGCGTGAACCCGGCCGGCAGGCTGATCGCCGGATGGCCGCTGATGTTGAACGCCCAGGTCAGCGCCACGCTGAGGGTGTCTCCGGGGCCGTCGTGGCCGTGCGGGGCGTTCGGCGTCGTCGGCGTCGCCACCAACTCCGCCTCCGCGAACACTGCGTCGAGCGCCCGGCCGAGCGCGCCGCGGGTGCGGTCCGCGGCATGCCGGGCAGCGGCGTCCGCCCCGCGCCCGCGCAAGGCCTCCCAGCACGCGGCCGGATCCGGCAGGACCACCGGTACGCCGACGGGGTCGACCGCGCCGGCGCGTGCGAGCGCCCCGAGGTACGCCCGGGCCGTGCGCGCCACGGCCGGCTCCGTCTCCGCGAAGCCGAGCGTCGCCGACCACGCCGTGCGCGGCGGGCGTACCGGGCCGCGGTCCGGCCGGGGGGCGGGCCCGGGCGCGCCGGTGAGGGCGTACAGGTAGGCGGCGGCGTCCTGCGGGTACCGGGCGAGCGGGCCGGAGACGTTCAGCCCCGCCCGGTCGCGCGCCGGCACCAGGCCGTTCGTCGGCTTCAGCCCGATGACGCCGCACCAGGCCGCCGGGATGCGCACCGACCCCGCCCCGTCGCTCCCGGTGGCCAGCGGCACCATGCCCGCCGCCACCGCCACGGCCGACCCCGCACTCGAACCGCCCGGGCTCCACCGCGGGTCGAACGGGTTGAGGGTGGCCCCGCGGCCGGTGGTGCCGTACGTCTGCCAGCGGGTGCCCCGGCCGGGAGTGGACGTCGCGCCCACGGGCACACAGCCCGCGGCGACCAGCCGGGCCGTCTGCAGGGACCCCAGCCCCTCCGTGCCCTTGACGGCCAGCGGCACCCCGGCCAACGGCAGCCGCTCGCCGGCCCGAGCGCGCCGGTCGACGGCGTCGGCGCGCGCGCCCGCCTCCTCGGCCCACACCGCGGTGAACGCCCGCAGCCGACCATCGTGCTCCCCGATCCGCCCCAACGCGGCAACCACGACCTCCCGCGCCGACAACTCCCCGGCATTGACGGCTTCGGCGATCGCGCACGCGGACATTTGCGCCAACTCGTCGGCGGCGGGAGAGGGATGAGGGATGCGCATCCCCCCATGATCGCCGGTGCGGCGGTGGTTTGGTCCATTCGGGGCGGACGCATCCGTCGGGGCGGGCGCGGCGAGTCGGCGCAACCGCCCGCAGGAGCGGGCTCCTGCGGGGCCGCACGCGGGCCCGGGGCCGTGCGTTGCAGGTGCTGTGTCGTGCGGGTGCCGGTGGACGGGTGGAGGCTGGCGTACGGCTAGGGGCAAGGGGGCGCGGGGCGTGCGTGGGGGGCGGGTGGGCGGTCGGTGGGGTAGTCGGAATGCGCGCACGCCCCGCGGGTGAGCCCCGGTACCGGCCGGAGCCGGACGAGGCGGGTGCGTGGGCGTGTCCACACGGGCTTTCGTCACACTCCGCATCTACATTGGGCGCCTCCCCGCACCCTCACTCCCTTCCCCGCTCGGGCGCCTCCGGCGCGTCGAGGAAACGGAACCGCCATGCGAGTGATCGCCTATTTCCTGCACGAGGACGAGGAACAGGCCGCGCTGGACCTGCTCGGCAACACCACCCGGACCGAGAGCTACGTCATCGGGGACATCGCCGAGAGCGCCGTCCCCGAACTCGAACGGGCCGGCCTCACCGTCGACCCCCTGGACGCCGTCAGCAGCGCCGAGACGTCGGCGATGGCCCGCGCCCGGGTGACCGGGCAGCCCCCCGTCGTCGCGGGCCGGGCCGAGCCGGAGGCCCTGCCGCTGCGGCCCGGCGAGCGGGCCTCGTGGATTCTCCAGCTCGGTGAGCCGCTCGTGGAGCCGTACCGGGAGGCCGTGACGGGCCTCGGCGTCGAGATCCAGCGCAGCGTCCCCGTCAACGCCTACCTCGTCACCGCCACCGAAGCGCAGGCCGGGCAGCTCGCCGACCTCGACTTCGTCGTGTCCGTCGACCGCGGCGGCCCCTTCGCCGCCGCGCCCACCCGGATCCGCGCGGAGCCGCCCGCGCCGCCCACCGGGGCCGAGGGCAGGGCCGAAGCCGCGGCCGAGTCGGCGCCCGGCGGCGGTGACGGCCTCCGGGTCTGGGACCTGCGCCTGGCCGACGCCGACTCCCGCGACGCCGTCGTCTCCTGGCTGGAGGAGCGCGCCGAATCCGCGGGGCTGCGGCTCGTCGCGGCGGCGTCCCACCGCGTCCGCCTGGCGCTCCCCGACGGGTCGCCGCTGGAGGCGGAGATCCCGCAACTCCCCGACGTCATCGACATGGTGGAGCACGTCCCGCCGAAGCTGTTCAACGACGTCGCCCTCCGCCTCATGGGCCTCGTCCCGGACGGGGAGGGCAGCGGCGGCCTCCCGTACACCGGCAAGGGGCAGGTCGTCGCCGTCGCCGACACCGGCCTGGACCGCACGCACCCCGACTTCCAGGGCCGCATCGTCGACGTCGTCGCCCTCGGCCGGCCGGGCGACAGCGACGACCCGAACGGGCACGGCACGCACGTCGCCGGCTCCGTCCTCGGTGACGGCTCGGCCTCGCAGGGCCGGATCCGCGGCGCCGCCCCCGAGGCGCACCTCTACTTCCAGTCGATCATGGACGCCGCGGGGCGGCTCGGCGGGCTGCCGCTGTCCCTGGCCGACCTGTTCGAGCCCGCCTACCAGGCCGGCGCCCGCATCCACAGCAACAGCTGGGGCGCCGCCACCGAATCCGCGTACACCGTCGACTCCGACGACGTCGACTCGTACGCCGCCCGGCGGCGCGACATGCTGGTCATCATCGCCGCCGGCAACGAGGGAACCGCCGGCAGCCGCCTCCACGCGCCCGCCGGCTTCGTCGACTGGGCCTCCATCGGCTCGCCCGGCTCCTGCAAGAACGCCCTCACCGTCGGGGCCGCCCGCAGCGAGCGCACCAGCGGCGGCTTCTCCCAGAGCACCTACGGCAGCAAGTGGCCGGGCGACTTCCCCGACCCGCCGATCGGCACGGCACGCATCTCCGGGGACCCCGAGTCGCTCGCCGGGTTCAGCAGCCGCGGCCCCTGCGACGACTTCCGCGTCAAGCCGGAGATCGTGGCCCCCGGCACCGACATCCTGTCCGTCCGCTCCTCCCTCGCACCCGCCCGCCACTTCTGGGGCCTGCACGAGAACAGCCGCTACGCCTATATGGGCGGCACCAGCATGGCCACCCCGCTCGTCGCGGGCTGCGCGGCGCTCGTACGCCAGTACTACGTCCAGGAGCGGCAGACCGAGCCCAGCGCGGCCCTGCTCAAGGCGACGCTCGTCAACGGCGCCCGCAGACTGTCCGGGGCCGACTCGACCGCCGACCACCCGCACTACCACCAGGGTTTCGGCGCCATCGACATGCCGGCCACCCTGCCGGACGGCGAACGGCCCGACTTCGCACTGGAGTTCGTCGACACCTGGCAGAAGCCGGCCAAGCAGTTCCGCCGCACCGGGGAGCGGAAGCGCTTCCAGGTGACGACCCGGTCGGCCGGCGCGCCGCTGCGGCTGTGCCTCGCGTACACCGACCTGCCCGGCCGGGGCCTGCAGAACGACCTCAGCATCATCGTGCAGGCACCGGACGGCACCAAGCACGTCGGGAACGAGGGTCTGCCCAACCGGCTGCTCAGCAGCGACTGCACCAACAACGTCGAGGTCGTGCGGCTCGACTCGCCGCCCGTCGGGACCTACCTGGTGCAGGTCTTCGCCCGGAACCTCCTCGCCGGCCCGCAGGACTACGCGCTCGTCGCCACCGGCGACCTGGACGGGCCGGTCGTCCAGTCGGTGAACTGAACCGGAACGCCTCCGCGCCGGGCGGCAGCCCGGCCCGGACAGTGCCACGCTGGGAGGGAGCGCCGTGACCGGCGCAGCCTCCCGGGCCGGCGGCCGGGCGCTCACCCCGCCCACCCGTGGAGATGCGCCATGTCCCCTGGAACAGAGCCCTGCACACCGCGCGGCCGCCGGGCACTCGCCGCGGCCGCCCTGGCCGCCGGCGTCCTGGCCGGCGCCGCCGCCCCGGCCGCCGCTGCGCCCGCGGCATCCGCCCCCGCCGCACCGCCCGCCCGCGCAGCGGCCGCGGCCACCGCCGTCCCGGGGGCGGCCGCGCCACCGCCGTGCCGCACCGACCAGCTCGTGGCGAACAGCGCCGAGCGGGTCGGCGCCGACCGGTGGCGGATCACCGTCGTCAACGACGGACCCCGCCCCTGCACCCTGCGCGGCCACCCCGCCCTCGCCCTCGCCGGGCAGGGCTCGCCCGACCGCAGCAAGCCGCTCACCGTGACCCGGCAGGACCGCGCGCAGCCCGTGCACCTGCGGGTCGGCGGCACGGCCGCGACCGTCGTCTCGTTCACACCGGTCCTCGGCGAAGCCGACGGCTACTGCGCCTCCGGCGCCGACCCGACGGTCGCCCCCTCGCTCGTCGTCGGCGTCCCGGGGAGCCGCGGAGGCCTCCAGCTCGCACCGGACGACGGAGGCGAGTTCGCCCTGTGCGGCAGCACCGTACGCGCCGCCCCCTTCCGCGCGGCGTCCGCCGGCTGACGCCGGATCCGCGGAAAAATCGTTGCTGCCCGCTCCCGCGCACGCCTAAGGTCGACCGCACCGAACGGCGTGTAGCTCAGCCAGTCAGAGCACCGGGCTTCCTACCCGGAGGGCGCAGGGGCAGGTCCTGCCACGCCGGCTATGAACGACGACGCTGACCAGCAGCACCCGATGCCCTCCGCCCGCCCCGCCGCGACCGTCTCGGCCGGCTACGCCGCCGACCGGTTGCGGCGGGCGCTGCGCACCTCGCTGACCCACGCCGACCCGGCCACACGGTCCCGCGCGGCCGGGCGGATGGAGAAATGGCGCGCGGTGCTCTCGGGCATGGCGGACGGCACCCTGGCGGTCGGCTCCCGGACGCCCGTCGCCGGGCTGCCCGCCTGGGTCACCCCGGAGGTCGTCCGGGGCGGCTTCGCCACCGGAACTCCCGCCGCGGGCGGTCCGCTCGCCCCGTACGAGGAGGAGGCCGCCCGCCGGGCCGGTGTGCCCGCGGACCGATCCGCTCTCTTCGCGCACGCCCTGACGGAAGACGGTCTCGCCGGCCTGTGGCAGCTGCTCGACAGCGGCCGGTACGAGGTCGCGCTGCCCGAGGAGGCGGCCCTGCTCACCGTCGCCTGGCTGGTGCGCGCCGACGACTTCGACGCCGCCGCCGAACTCGTCACCCACCTGTGGCCGTTCGCGGACCGGCTGCGGTTCCTGCCGCGCCCCGCCGACCGTCCCGCCGCCGACCCCAACGCCGTGCACCGCCGCACTGTCGGCGAGGCGGCCGCCGCGCTGCGGGCCCGGCGGCCGAAGGAGGCCGTGGAGGCGCAGCGGGAGGCGCTGTCCGTGTGGCGGCCCTTCGACGACGAACTCCTCGCCTACTGGCTCCCCCGCACCGACGCCGATGCCGCCGCCCCCGCGCGCACCGGCGTACGGGATGGCGCCCGCGCCCCGGGTACGGCGGCCAAGTGTGCCGAGGCCGCGCGCCTGCTGGAGCGCTACCGCACCCTCGCGGCGGCCCACACGCGGTGCGGCAAGCACCGCGACCCCAAGAGCAACACCGGCATCATGCTCCGGGCCCTGGAGGACGCCGCGGCCGGCCGCCCGCCGGAGCCGCGGCTCGCCGGACTGCTGCGGCACGCCGTGGCGTCGGCGGTCGCCAAGCGCGGCCGGCCCGGCTCGCCCCGGCACGCCCGGCTGCGCACCGAGCAGGCCCGCCAGGCCGGCCTGCCGGCGCACCACCGCATCGCCGCGGCCGTCGCCGACCGGCTCGCGGAGCTGGACCAGGGGGCGGGCACGCCCGACGTGGACGGCCCCGTCGCCCCGATCGGCGTGCGCGAGGCCGAGGCTTCCGGCCTGCCCGCCGGCACAGCGGTCCCGCCGCGGCTCCAGCAGGTGGTGTTCGGCGCGCTCAGCGCCCCGCCGGAGACCCTCGTCGCCCGCGGCCTCGTCCCCTCGGCGGAGGTGCTGGCCGCGCTCGTGCCGCAGCTCGTGGCCAACGCCACGGCCGCCCGCCACGCCGACCCGGCGCTGCGCACCCTGGCCGCCGCCACCTACCGGGCGTTCCGCAACCGCCGTTCGCTGCTGCTGCTCCACTACGCGCACCAGGTGCGGGTGGACGAGCTGCCCTGGGTGAAAGCCGTCACCGCGCACGGCGTCGACGCCGACACCGGGGCCCGGGCGCGGGCCGCGGCGCACGCCACGCTGCGCCGGGTCGCAGACCTGGCCGTCGGCGCGTTCCCCGGCACGCTGCTGCCCAATCCGCTGGTGCGCGAGATGTCCCACCTGGCGCAGCAGGCCGAGCTGTCCGCGCCGTTCACCGAGGAGCTCGCCGCCGACATCTTCATGGGAGGCTTCACCCCGAAGTTCCTCGCCGCCGCGCGCACCGCCGCCGACCTCCTCGACGGCAGCCTGTACGCCCGCTACTACGGCGTCGACTGCGCCGCCGTGCGCAGCATGGCCGTCGTCCACGCCGCCGAGGCACTCGGCAGCCCGTCCCGGCGGCCCCGTACGGTCGAGGCGTTCGACCGGCTCTGCGCGGAGCGCGCGGGCGGGGACGCGGGGCGCTCCTGGACGCCGGCGGCGAACGGCACCGTCATCGAGCAGGCGCAGATCCTCACCACGCACAACCTGGCGGTCCTGGTGCGGTACGCAGGCGTGGCGCCCGAGGCCGGGTGGGAGGCCCTGGCGGGGGAGTGCCTGGCGCTGGTGTGCCGGCTCGTCACCCGCGTCCACGGCCACCCCCGCCCCCTCGGGACCCTCAAGGACGCGGCGTACGCGTGGCGGCAGATGCTGTTCCACCTGTCGCTGTGCCCGCCCGACCGGCAGGCGGCGTTCGTGGAGCACGCCGCGGCCGAATCGGCCCGGCAGCCCTGGCACACGGCGGCCCGCCTGGCCCCGGCGGTCGCCGGACTCCGCCTGGTCGCGGCCGGCGGCGCGTTCGAGGCGGACGGCACCGCCCTGGGCGGGCTGGCGCGCCGCTTCCAGGGCTGGACGACGAACGGGCACTGGATGCGGGGCCGCCCGACCGGTTGAGCCGGGCCGGGATCCCGCGGCTCGGGGTGGGGGAGTGGTGTCGCCCACATCCCGAGCCGGCGGTTTCCCAGGCGGCTGTGGTGGTTTGTGCATCGATCCGCAGGATCCTGGCGGCCGCAGCCGTCGAGCCGACGGACCGCACTCCTCCGACGGCGCGTCAGCGCGCGAGGAACTCCGGGCGGTTGTCGGAGCCGGATGGCACCATCTGGCGCGTGGTTCGAACGGCTACAGGGGGTAGGCATGGCGAACACGTACGACTGGCCGCGCGGAGCGGAGAGCGCCGACAGCGAGGCGCTGGAGCACTGGCTGGACGCCCGCGGGTGGGAGGTCGACCCGACGGTGTTCATGGCGGGCGTCCTCGGCCCGGCGGTCCAGGTGCGCCCGGCCGGAGCGGCCGCGTTCGAGGACGAGGCGGGCCTGCTGATCCTGCCGGGTGAGACGGTGGAGTTCGACGGCGGGCGCATGCGCATCGTCCCCCGCCTCGCCGCCGCGGCCGCCCCCGCGTAGAGGCAAGAGCGGGGGACCCTGCGCCGTCCGCCGGCGCCATCCCCGGGATTCCGCCCGGCGCATTGCGGCACGGGGGGCGTCCCGTGGGCCGGCAGAACAACGGGCGCGGGATTCCGGGGCGCGGGCCGGGGCGTGCGCCGTCCGGGCGCGGACGTCACCCGCCCGGCCTACGATGAAACCGCCGGACCGTTCCCCGGTCGCGTCCGTGACGCCCGGGCGGTTCCGGCGTTTCCGCAGGCCGCGGCACCCGCCTCGGGGGACGCACGGGCTGCACGGCCGCCTCCGCCACCGGACGGGAGGGCGCGATGTCCCCTTGTCACGCTGCAGCCGCCGACAGCCGGGTCGTGCGAGTCCCCGCAGGAACTCGCAACACCGCGCACGAGGCCCGGTATTCCGGCTATTGAACGAGCGGGGGGCGTGCAGCGATTTCGTGCGCCCGCGTAAAGCGCCGGTCTTCGCTCCGTGTATGGCGAAATCGTTGTGGCGAGAAATGCATCTGCCATGAATTGGTAATGCCTTGGTAAATTGGGCACTGCTCCTGTGGAGTGGAATGCGCCGCGGGCTTTCCGTCGGACCCCGGCTCTTCCGGGCCCGTGCCCGTGTGTTGTACCACCCGCCCCAGCAGCACATCCGGACCCGACCCGACCACACCGCGCCCCCACGGCACACCCCCCTGCGGGCGCAGGAGGCAGGCCCTCGTGCATCCCTCATCGAAACGGCGCGCCCATGCCGCCCCGATCGACGAACGGGAAACCCCGCCCATGACCGACACCACCTCCGTATGCGCCCCGTTCCGGCGCCCCGCCCTGCTCCGCAAGGAGGCGATGGCCTCCCTCGTCGTCTTCCTGGTGGCCCTGCCGCTGTGCGTCGGCGTGGCCGTCGCCTCCGGCGTCCCCGCCGAACTCGGCCTCATCACCGGCATCGTCGGCGGCATCGTCGTCGGCCTGATGCCCGGCAGCAGACTCCAGGTCAGCGGGCCCGCCGCCGGCCTCACCGTCCTGGTCTTCGAAGCTGTCAGGGAATTCGGGCTCGGCATGCTCGGCGTCATCGTGCTCGTCACCGGACTGCTCCAGGTCGTCCTCGGGTGGGCGCGCTGCGGCCGCTGGTTCCGGGCGATCTCCGTCTCCGTGGTCCAGGGCATGCTCGCGGGCATCGGACTGGTGCTCGTCGTCGGCCAGTTGTACACCGTCACCGGGGCGGAGCAGCCGCCCTCCGGCCTCCGGAAGATCCTCGGGATCCCCGGCCTCCTGGCCGACACCGCCACCAGCGGCCCCGCGCTGACGGCCGCCGGCGTCGGCGTGTTCACCGGAGCCGTCCTCGTCGCGTGGAAGAAGGCACCCGCCCGGGTGCGCGCCGTGCCGGCGCCGCTCGCCGCGGTCGCCCTGGCCACCGCGGGAACGGCGGCCCTGGGGCTGGATGTTCCGAAAGTCGAGGTCAAAGGGCTGCTCGCGGCGATCCAGCCGCCCAGCCTCAGCGACCTCGGCGGCCTCGGCACCCTGGCCGTGCTCGGCACCGTCCTCGCCTTCACCCTCATCGCGTCCGCCGAATCCCTCTTCAGCGCCGCCGCCGTGGACCGCATGCACGACGGCCCCCGCACCCACTACGACAAGGAACTCGTCGCGCAGGGAGTGGGCAACACCGTCTGCGGCGTCCTCGGAGCCCTCCCGATGACCGCGGTCATCGTGCGCAGCTCCGCCAACGTGCAGGCCGGCGCGACGACTTCTCTCTCCCGCGTCCTGCACGGCGTGTGGCTGCTGCTGTTCACGGTCCTGTGGCCGACCGCCATCGGCGTCATCCCGCTCGCCGCCCTCGCCGCCGTGCTCGTCCACGCCGGCTGCAAGCTGATCCCCGTCAAGGCGCTGGCCCCGCTGTGGCGCGAGCACCGGGGCGAGGCCGTCATCCTGTGCGCGACCGCCGCGGCCATCGTGACGACGAGCATGTTCGAGGGTGTGGTCCTCGGGCTGCTGCTGGCCGTCGTGAAGTGCGCCTGGGAGACCTCCAAGGTGCAGGTCACCGTACGGGAACTGGTCGGCGGGCGCACCGTGGTGGCGCTCACCGGCAACGCGACCTTCCTGCGCCTGCCGCACATCCTGGAAACGCTGGAGGCGCTGCCCCGCGGCCGGCCCGTCGAACTCGACCTCACCGGGGTCCGCCACCTCGACCACGCCTGCCGGGCAGCCCTGGAGGGCTGGGCGGAGCGGCACCGCGAAGTCGGCACGGCCCCGGTGCGGGTCAAGGAGCCGGCCGTGCACGAGGTCGGCGGAGCCGGACCGGGGCCGTCGGCGGCAGGCTGACGCGGACCGCCACGCCGGGGCGCCGGAGCCGCCAGGGCGGCCCGGCGCCCCGGCGTCGGCCGCGCCCGGACTCCCTGGCCGGGCCGCTCCAGGACGGCTCGAAACCGGGCCGACTCCCGCCGGAGCACGGATGATTCAGGCCGTCCTTCTGGCCGACCGGCGACGATTCCTTGGTTGTCCCTTGCCCGCTTCTTGGGCTCGCCTTTACTGTCTGGGGGCGGCACAAAGCAGCACTCTCGCCGCAATTCCCCATCTACCGGAGGTATCCCATGGAGCAGCTCATCCGCAAGATGACGCAGGACGACGTCTGGAACCGCTGGGTCGCCGCGAACTCCGCCCAGGGCGCGAAGGACGGGTGCATCAGCGCGTCCCCGAAGTCGGGCTGCATCAGCGCCGCCGGCAAGAGCGGCTGCATCTCCTGACGACCGCAGCACCCGGCACCGCCTGAGGCGGGGCCCCGACGGCCGGCACCGCTCCGGCAGGGGCCGTCCCCTGCCCGCACGGCCGGCCCGACGGCCCCGCCCGGCGGCCGAGACCGCACTCCCGCGCCCCCGCACACCCGAAGGTGGTCATGGACGCCCCAACCGCCCCGAGCGGCACCCCGGACGCCGACGGGCTCCCGTCCCGCGAAGTCCTCGCCTGCATCCGGGACATACCCCTCTACCAGCCCGCCCTCGCCCGCGGCCGCTTCCCGATCCTGGAGAAGCCCGACATCGCCCGCGGCTTCCCCGACAACTGGATGACCCCGCGCCTGGCCGCCGCCCTGGAGGCCGGCGAAGCCGAGTACGTCCTGTCGACCGGAACGAACCACGCCCGGATGCAGCTCATCCGGCCCCCGTACTTCCTGCTCCGCTCCTACTACCGGCTGTGGAGCGAGCACCCCGACCTCGCCCACACCTGGAAGAGCGGCTGCCGGCGGGTCTCGCTGACCACCGTCCTCGCCACCGAGCACGTCGCCCGAGTCAACGCCCGCAAGAACGGCACCGAACCCGCGGCCGTGCCCTCCCTCGACGACCGCAGGCTCGACGACCGCACCCTGTACCTGAACCTGCACCTGGACCCGGCGCACTGGAGCCGCGCCGACGTCGCGCGGATGCTCGCCGAGATCCGCCGGGTGTGCTCCGAACACCCCGACGGCGACTACCACCTGGACTGCTCCGGCCACCACCTGGCCCACCTCGTGCACCGCGCTGAGGCGTTCGGCCTGTGGAACCCCGAGGACTTCCCCCGGCCGGCGAGCATCGTGACCGCCTACGAGTACACCCCGGCCAACGTCCGCCGATACCTCGCCGACCGGTTCGACGTCCCCGTCATCGACCTGTTCGGCAGCACCGAGCTGGGCTACCTCTTCCACAGCGACCGCCACGGCCGCTACCACCCGTACCTGGACCGGATGAGCGTGGAACTCGTGCCCGTCGCCCCCGGCAGCGGCATCCACAGCCTCATCGTCACCAGCATCCGCAACCCGTACATGCCGCTCGTCCGCTACCGCTCCGGGGACTGCGTGCGCACCGCCGACGGCAGCCCCGACCCCGCGAAGATCACCGCCTTCTGCGGGCGCGAGAAGGAGCTCCTCGCCACCCCGCGCGGCCCCGTCGCCCACGCCGACCTCGACGACGTCGTCGCCGCGGCCGCCCCGCAGGTCTTCCTCGCCCGTCTCGGCGTGGCCCCCGGCGGGCCCGCCGCACCTGCCCGGCTCCACTACACCACCTTCGACGGCCGCCCGCTGGACCCCGACCGGGCCGCCGCCCTCGCCTCCGGCCTCACCGCCCTGACCGGCCGCCCGTGTACCACCGGGCACCGGACGCACCTTCCCATCGGCAAGTCCGGCAAGTACCCTTGGCTCGCCGCCCCCGACGACCCGGCCGCGCCCGCCGCGCAGCCGCCGCAAGGAGGAACGGCATGAGCCCCCGTACGAGCCCCGAGGCGCTGCGCGCCCTCCTCGGCCCCGTCCTGCACGAGGAGGCCGTCCGGTACGCCGAGACCCGCACGGGCGCCGGTCGCGCGTATGCCGAGCGGCAGGTCCTGGAGTGCCTGCGCTACCTGCACCTCGTCTCCTCCCACCCCGACCGGCTCGGCGGCCTGTTCCTGCCCGTCGAGCAGGACATCGACGAGATCTGGCACTACCTGATCCTCCAGACCCGCGAGTACCGGGCCCTGTGCGAGGAGCGGCTGCCGGGCCGCTTCTTCATCCACCACCGCAGCATCGGCTACCAGGACTACCAGGCCGATCCGGGGAGGGCGCGGGCCGCGGAGGAGGCGCTGCGCTGGATCCCCCTGTACTGCGCCGAGTTCGGGCCGCTGGACGAGGGCGTGCTGCCGCACTGGACCATCGTCCGCTTCCTGCACGAGAACCTCGGGCTGTCGCTGGCCGAGATCTCCGCACTGGACGCCGCCCCGGAGCCGCAGCCCGAGCCGGCCGCCGCCGGCTGACCGTGAGGGACGGCGGCGGCGTCAGCGCGGGAACGGAGTGAGCGGGCGGTCGGGGGCGAGGGCGGCGGAGATGCGCTGGGCGACCGTCTCCGCCGTGTTGCCCTGCGGGGCCCGCGGGCCGGTGGTCGTCGACACCGCGATCGCGAGCCGCTCCTCCGGCAGGTACGCCTGCACGGCCGCGTAGCCGAAGAACGACGGGTTCGTCATCACCCAGCCGTCCAGGACGATGACCCCGACCCCGAAATGGGCGTCGCGGGTCTGCCGCAGGCACACCGAGGCCGGGCAGTTCACGGTCGCGTGCCCCAACCCGACCGTACCGGGCTCCCGTTGCAGCCGGTACGAGGCGGGGGACAGCAGCTCGCCCGCGCCGACCACCCGCGCCGACCGGGCCAGGTCGCAGACGTCCATGGTCAGGACCGCGCCGGGGGCCGTCGTCCAGGAGGGGTTCCAGTACGTGGAGTCGACGTACAGGCCCTCGGCGTCCTCGGTGAAGGCGTGCAGCACGGGCTCCGGGATGGCCGGCGTGTACGCGTTGCGGGTCTGCCGCAGGCCCGCCGGCCCCATGACGCGCTCCTGGAGCAGCCTGTCCAGGCGTGTCCCGGTGATCCTCTCCAGGGCCGCGCCCAGCAGGACGAAGTTGGCGTGGGAGTAGCTCCAGTCCGTGCCCGGGGGATACCACAGCGGGTGCCGGGTCGAGATCCCGACCAGTTCCCGGGGCGTCCAGTGCCGGTTCGGATCGGCGCTTAGCTCCTTCACGAACACCGGGTCGGTCACGTAGTCGTGCAGCCCGGAGGTGGAGGTGCCGAGCATCTTCAGCGTGATGCGGTCGCCGTCCGGCAGGTCCGGCAGCCAGCGCGACACGGGGTCGTCGAGGCGGACCCGCCCCTCCTCGGCCAGCTGCAGCAGGACGATGCCGAGGTAGACGATGCCGACCGAGCCGGCGCGGAAGTGCATGGCGGGCGTGGCGGGTTCGCCGCTGCGGGATTCGCCCACGGCCCCCGTGACGACCTCCCGCCCGTCCACGGACACACTGAACTGCACCGCCCGCAGGTCGAGTTCGGACTGGGCCCGCAGGACGATGTCGCGGACCTCGCGCGCAGTACCGCCGGCGGAGGCGGGAGTGGCCACACAGCCGTCCGCGGCGGCGGGAACCGCCCCGGCGGGAGCCGCGGCCGGAACCTGCAGAGCCGCGGCGGCCAGAGCGGCGACACAGAGCGACGCAACCCGTCGGCACCTCATACAGGCACTATGCGCCCGCCCCCACCGCACCGCGCGCCGGGCAGCCCCGGCCGCGCCGGGCGGATCCGGACGGGGGAGAATGCCCCACGACATGAAGAGCACCCCGCCTGCGGGACTCCCGTGAGCTCGTACCAGTACCGCCTCCACCCGCCCGAGTCCCCGATGTCCGAGCGCTGCACCGGACTCGCCTGGTGCGCGGGCTGCCGCGTCTACTCCGCGGAGAACCACCGTCAGGTGGGCGCCGCGTAGCACCGGACGGCCACCTTCTGCTCCGGGCTCCAGTCCTGTTCGACTGTGGCCAGAAACTGCCAGCCGAGCCGCTCGTACAAGGCTGCCGCCGCGGTGTCGGAAGCCACCACGTCGAGCACCGGATGCAAGCCGCGGTCCCGTGCGTCTGTGACAGCCCGCGCCATCAGCAGCGCACCGATCCCGTGGCCGCGGGCCCACGGGGCGACGAACAGCCGGTTGACCACGGCGGTCGCGTCGATACCCGCCCCCGCACGAGCGCTCCACAGCCCGGGTGCCGCATCTCCCACCCCGCTCCGGGACAAGCCGATGTGGCCGGCAATCCGGCCGTCCAGTTCCGCGACCCACGAGGCGATGATCGAGGGCGGCGTGAGCCATGCCTCCGGACGGTCGGGCCAGTTCACCGGATAGCCGTCGTGCTCATGGACCCCTGCCAGCACCCGCACACAGTCACCGAGGTCGCGATCATTCCGCTGCCGGACGCTCGGGGGTGCGTCCGGCAGCGGACACGGTCTGAGTCTTCACAGCGGCATGGAAACACACGGCCACAGCACTACGGCAGGGGTGTGCCGCGGGCCGTGGTCCAGAGGGTGTACCACTCCTCGTGCGTGAGGTCGGGGGTGGGGCGCTGTGCCGCGTCGCGGCAGGCGCGGATGCGGGCCGGGTCGGACGTGCCGACGATCGGGGCGATGCCGGCCGGGTGGCGCATCAGCCACCACAGCAGCACCGTCTCGGGCGTCGTGCCCTTCTCCTCGGCCAGCCGGGCCAGCAGCGCCGCCGTGGCCCGCTCCGACGGCGACTCCTCGCGGCCCGTGAACCGGCCCTGCGCCAGCGCGCCCCAGGCCTGGAGGCCGATGCCGTGCTCGCGGCAGAACTCCAGGGTCCCGTAGGGGAAGCCGTTGGCGGCGGCCTGCTGCGTGTTGAGCAGGACGCCCGCCTCCACCCAGTCACGGCTGTGCAGGCTCATCTCCAGCTGGTTGGCCACCAGCGGCACGTCCAGCCGGGCCTGGAGCGCGGCGATCTGCGCGGCACCCATGTTGGACACGCCGAACCGCCGGACGAGGCCCTGCCGGCGCAGCGACTCCAGCGCCTCGGCCGTGTCGTCGGGGTCCGCCAGCGGATCGGGGCGGTGCAGCAGCAGAACGTCGATCACGTCGGTGCGCAGCCGGGCCAGGCTCTCCTCGACCCGGCGCAGGATGCTCTTGCCGCGCAGGTCGTACATGCCCGGCAGGCCGCCCTCGGGGAGGCGGATGCCGCACTTGGTCTGGAGGGTGATCCGGCCGCGCAGCCCCGGGTCGCGGGCGAGGACCTCGCCGAAGACCGCCTCCGACTTGCCGTGCCGGTAGATGTCGGCATGGTCGAAGGCCGTGATCCCGGCGTCCAGGGCGGCCCGTACGGCCGCCTCCGCCGCGTCGATGTCGGCGGCGCCGTACGGCTGGGGCCCCCAGCTCCCGCCGAGGCCCATGCACCCGTACAGCACCCGCCCGGTGCCGCCGCCCGCACCGCCCGCATTCGTCGTCGCCATGCGGCCACCCTAGCCACTGCTGCGGCCCGTGCCCGCCGGACCGCGGGCGGGGTGTTCGCCCGGCGCCGGGCGGGGTAGGCGCGCGGTATGAGCTACGTCCACCCGGGCCGGGACTACGACCGCGACACCCGGTACCTCGCCACGCGGATCACCGCCGACGGCCGCGACGGGTACCCGGTCGAGCCGGGCCGCTACCGCCTCGTCGTGAGCCGGGCCTGCCCGTGGGCGAGCCGGGCCGTGGTCGTGCGCCGGCTCCTCGGGCTGGAGGACGCCCTGCCGATGGCGGTCGCCGGCCCCGTCCACGACGAGCGCAGCTGGACCTTCGACCTCGACCCCGGCGGCCGGGACCCGGTGCTCGGCATCGAGCGGCTCCGCGAGGCGTACCTCGCGCGGGACCCGGCGTACGACCGCGGCATCACCGTGCCCGCCGTCGTCGAGGTGCCCACCGGCAAGGTCGTCACGAACGACTTCGCGCAGATCACCCTGGACCTGTCCCTGGAGTGGACCGCCCACCACCGCCCCGGCGCACCCGACCTGTACCCCGCCCCGCTGCGGGGGGAGATCGACGCGGTGAACGAGGTGGTGTACCGGGACGTGAACAACGGCGTGTACCGCGCCGGCTTCGCCGGATCCCAGGAGGCGTACGAGACGGCGTACGACCGCCTGTTCGACCGGCTCGACCGGCTCGGCGACCGCCTGGCCCGCTCCCGCTACCTGGTGGGCGACACCCTCACCGAGGCGGACGTGCGGCTCTTCACCACCCTCGTGCGGTTCGACGCGGTCTACCACGGCCACTTCAAGTGCAACCGGCACAAGCTCGCCGAGCTGCCCGTGCTGTGGGCGTACGCCCGGGACCTGTTCCAGACCCCCGGCTTCGGCGACACCGTCGACTTCGACCACATCAAACGGCACTACCACCTGGTGCACACGGACATCAACCCGACCGGCATCGTCCCCGCCGGCCCCGACCTCTCCGCGTGGCTCGCCCCGCACGGCCGCGCGGTCCTGGGCGGCCGCCCCTTCGGCGACGGCACCCCGCCCGGCCCCGTCCACCCGCGCGAAGCGGTCCCCGCGGCCCACACGCCCCTGGGCGCAGCCCCCGCCGCCACGCTGTAGCCCGCCGCGCCGGGAGATCGCCCGCGGTGCTTTTTCCGGACCCCGGCGTGCATGGGAGGCGCCGGGGTGGAAAGGGGCCGGACATGAACGAATACGGACGCCAAGGCAATCCGGACCCCGACCCGGCGAGCACCCCGGGGCCGGCCTCGGGCGGTGGTGTGCAGCCGGGTGAGACCCCGCCGGGAGAGTCGAGCACCGCAGGCGGCGCGGGGCCGTACCGGCCGCTCAAGCGGGGCTGGGCGGGCGGACCGCTCACGATCATCGTGGCGGTCGCCGTGCTCTGCGCCCTCTTCTTCCTCGCCTACGCGGTCATGGTCGCGCTCTGAGCCCGGCGGACCGCTCCCCGAGGGCGTGATCCCCGCGGGAATGGAACAGTGGGAGGGGTGTCGGTCGGACGGATCGGAGGGCTGCGGAGGATGTCCACCAGCGGGGAGATGTTCGGGGCGCCGTGCTGGGTGAGCCTGGCCACACACGACCTCGCCTCTGCCGAGGCCTTCTACGGCGCGGTGCTCGGCTGGACCTTCCGCACGACCCGCCTCGGCGAGGAGTTCCGGGTGGCGCTCCAGGACGGGGTGCCGGTGGCCGGCATCGGAGCGGTCGTGCCGCGCCTCGGCATCCCGATGGCCTGGACGCCCTACTTCGCCGTCGAGGACGCCGACGTCACCGCCGCCCGGATCCGCGAGCGCGGCGCCACCACGGCCGTAGGGCCGCTGGCCTTCGCCACCGGACGGGCCGCGCTCGCCGCCGACCGGGAGGGCGCCGCGTTCGGCTACTGGGAAGGCGAGGTCGTCTCCCAGTGGACGTCCGCGGAGGACGGTGCGGCCTGGGCGGAGCTGCACGCACGCGACCCGTTCGCGGCCGCCGTCTTCTACGGGGAGGTCCTGGACTGGGCGACCGGCCGGCCGGGGTCCCTGGACGTCGCGTACGAGCACGACCACGTGGTCGTACGGCGCGGAAGCCTGACCGTGGCCCGGATCAGCGGGGGCGCGGTCGGCGGCGACCCGGACCCGCGGATGCGCCCCCGCTGGCACGTCCACTTCGCTGTGCCCGACCTGGACGAAGCGGCGGACCGGGCGGTCCGGGCGGGCGGCCGGCAGGCCGCGCCTGTCGAGCACACGCCGATGGACCGGCGGATGGTGCTGCGGGACAAGGCCGGCGCGCTCTTCACGATCACCGAGCCCCGCGACGCCTGACGGCTGACCGGGGCGCCACGCGGGGCGTCACGCGGGATGGCCGGCCCGTACGTGCGCCACGTCGTGGAGGGTCAGCAGGTCCCTCGGGGCGGGGCCGGGCGGGGACTGCTCCACCGGGTCCAGCAGGAACCCGACGTGGTCCCCGCCGTCGACGCGGGCGCCGATACGGCCGACGAACCAGGCCCGGGCCCCGTCGAGCAGCGGTGTGCCGTCCGCGGCGGTCCGCCACGCGACCCGGGCGAACTTGTCGACGCGGTCGCCGGTCTCGCCGCCGAACAGCTCGGCGAGCGGCAGCCCGCCGTGGTCCACGACGTGCACGGCGAGGCTTTCGGCGGCTCCCGCCACACGGAAGGTGTGGTTGAGGCGGGAGAGCCACACGACGAAGCGCGGCGGGCGGATGGAGCACTGCCCGGCGAACCCGACCAGGCATCCGGCCCGCTCTCCGCCCGCCTGGACGGTGACGATGCAGACGGTGTCGTCGAACAGATCCGTGAACCGGTCCAGCCCCGTGTCCGGCACGCGCACCACCTCCCGCTTCCTCCCTACCCGCTGCCGCCGCATCGATCCCCGCCCGTGACGGCCCCGCATCCCGGATCCCGGCGGTCCGGGGGAGCGGTGCGGCGGCGGGGCCGGCCCCGGTTGCGGCTCCGCCGGACACGCAGCCGGCTCACCCGCAGCCGCCGCTCCGCCTCCGGGTCCCGGGCCGCGAGCTCCGCGAGCGCGGGGTGCGGCCGGAGGGCGGCCAGCCGGACCCCCACCGGGTCGGGCCGTCCGGCGGCAGGGTCCGGCACCTTCCCGAACCGGTCGAGGAGGACGAGCTGCGCCACGACCGCGAGTCCCGCCGCGACGGCCCCCGCCCACTCGGCCGGGCCGCGCGGGACGCGGTCCGCGACGGCCGCCGCCGTGAACGCCATCCCGCCGATCAGCAGCAGTGCCGCCGCCGCGGCGAGGCAGCCCGGCGGGCGGGGCGGTGGCGGCCGCAGCGCCTGCGCCGCGGCCCGCACCGGCGCGTGGAACTCCCGCCGCGCGGCCAGGAGTCCGGCGTCGCGCCGCTCCACGTTGCCGAGCGCGGTCGGAGCCGTGCGCCGGCGCAGCGCCGCCAGCAGCGCATCGGGCAGCGGATGCCCCGCGCGGCGGTCCGGATCCGCTGCCGCGGCGGTGGGGCGCAGGTTGCCGCGGTGGTTGACGGTGGCGAGCCCGTCCAGGACGAGGCGGGCCGCCGCGGCCTGGAGGTCGTCGCCGTACCGGCCCTGCCCGGAGGCGGCGTGGTACGGGTCGAGTTCGGGCAGCGCGCACCGCTCGACCGCCGCGCGGCACTGCCGCGCGTACCGCCGCCGGCGCAGGACGAGGAGCCCGTACAGCACTGCCGTGAGCGGCAGTTGCACGCAGGCGAGGGCCACGGTCGTCGTCATGCCCCGAGCCTAGGGGGGTGGTGAGAGTCCCGCACGGCGCCCGCGGTGCCCGGCACGCACTCTCGCCGCACCGGCCGACGCCCCGAGGACGCCCGGTACGAGGGCCTTCGCCCGGCACGCCGAGAGCACGCACCGGGCACCGCGGGCACCGCGGGCACCGCACAGGACTTTCGCAACACCCCCTGGTGCCGTGGCCGGGAGGGATCACCGGGTCGCGGCGCCTCGCCGCGTGGGCGGACCCCGCACGTGCGCCCGGTACGCGTCGCGGTCCTCCGTCCTGCGATGGACCGCACCGGACACCGCGCCCCGGCGGGCCTTCCCGGCCGCAGTACCGGGAGCCGGTCCGACGGGGCGCGTACCGCTTTTCTGCGGGCGGTCAGTCCACCAGGACGCCCGGGTTGAGGATGCCCCGCGGGTCGAGGGCCGACTTCACGGCGCGCAGGGCCAGTCCGAAGGGTTCGGGGCGCTGGAGGTCGTAGCCGGGGCGGTGGTCGCGGCCGACGGCGTGGTGGTGGGTGACGGTGGCCCTGTGGCGGTGCAGGACCTCGGTCGCGACGGCTTTCAGGTCGTCCCACAGGGCCGCCTCGTCGCCCGGCCGGCCGGCGGCGAGGACGGTGAAGTAGGGGGCGGCGCCGTCGGGGTAGACGTGCGTGAGGCGGCAGTTGACCGTCGCCGGGTGCCCGGTGGCCTTGGCCGCGGCCGCCCCGACCTCGCCGCGCACCGCCTCGATCAGCGCGGGGATCACGTCCCAGGTGGCGGCGGTCTCGAAGGTCTCGGCGACGGCGCCCATGCGGGCAAGTCCGTCGCGCAGGTAGGGCATCCGCAGGAACGCCGAGCGCCACGCGGCCGCGGCGGCGTCGCCTCCCGCGCTGCCGCCGCCCGCGGTGTCGGGGCGGCCCCCGTGGGAGCGGGCCAGCGCGACGGCCCGGTCCAGCAGGCCGTCGACGGGCGCGTCCGCGGACTCGAAGCCGAGGACGAGCACGGCCGACCCGTCCGCGCGGACCCCGGCCAGCGCCGCCTCCCCGGCGTCCAGGAGGCGGCAGTTGGCGGGTCGGAGGTCGGACTGGGCGACGGCCCGCACGGCGCCGAGGGCGGCCCGGAAGCCGGTGAAGGCGAGCGATGCGGACGCCTTGTGCCGGGGGCGTTCCATGACGCGGACCCACGCCTCCGTGATGACGCCGAGGGTGCCTTCCGAGCCGATGAACAGGCGGTCGGGCGACGGGCCCGCCCCGGAGGCGGGCAGCCGCCAGGAGGCGCTCACCCCGGCCGGGGTGACGACGCGCAGCGACTGGACGCAGTCGTCGATGCGCGTGTGGCCGGTGGCGTAGTGGCCGCCCGCGCGGGTGGCGATCCAGCCGCCGAGCGTGGAGAACTCGAAGCTCTGCGGGAAGTGCCGCAACGTCAGCCTGTGGGGCCGCAGTCGGGCCTCCAGGGCCGGTCCGAGGGCGCCCGCCTGGATGCGGGCGGCGCGGCCGTGCGCGTCGATCTCCAGGACGCGGCCCATCCGGGTCAGGTCGAGGGAGAGCACAGCGTGGTGGCCGTCGCCGCGGTACTCGACGCCGCCGGTGACGGACGAGCCCCCGCCGTACGGGACGACGGCGATCCGCCGGCCGCCGGCCCAGTCGAGCAGGTCCGCGACGTCCCGCTCGTCCGCCGGGTGGGCGACGAGGTCCGGAATGCGGCCCGGGCGGCCGCGCAGCGCCCGTACGACGTCCCGGTACGCCTTCCCCATCGCGTGGGCGGCCCGGACCCCGGGATCCGCGGTCACCAGGCGGGCGAGGCTCGCCGGCGGCTCGGCGGCGGGGCCGCCGATGCGGAGGTCGCGGACGCGCGGCACGGGCAGCGGGCGGGCCAGGGTGCCGGGGAGGCGGGCGCCCATCGCGGCGCACTCGGTGTCGTCCGGGTGGGCGTCCTCATAGCCCCAGCCCCACCAGGAGCGGGTACGGGATGTCGGCTGCGCGGCGGTGCCGGCCATGGCGTGCTCCCGGGATTCAGGAATTTACCCAGCGGTAAATTACTTACTGTTAATATCCGCGGATGGCAACCCCCCGCTCCAAGGCCGGCACCAAGGGCGTCCCCCGCCAGGACCGCCAGCAGCAGATCCTCGAAGCGGCCACCAGGGAGTTCGGCACCCGCGGCTACGCCGCCGCCTCGCTCGCCGCGATCGCCGCGCGGGTCGGCGTCACCAAGACGCTGCTCCACCAGTACTTCGGCACGAAGGAAGCCCTGTACACCGCCTGCCTGGCCCCCGTCGGCGAGCGCATCCTGGGCGCCGTCACCACCGCGGCGGGCTCCGGCACAACCACCGGGGAGACCCCGCTGAGGGTCCTGCGCGGCATCTTCACCGCCCTGGAGGGGCAGCGCGAGGCGTGGTTCGTGCTGTACGACACCACCCTGCCGCCCGGCGGCGAGGCGGCCGCCCGGGCCGCCGAGTACCGCGGGGCGATCGACCGGCTGGCCGCCGGCGGGACCGCCGACCTGCTCCGCCGGGCGGGCTCCGCGGACCCCCTGGACGCCGACGCCCTCACGTATGTCTGGCGGGACGTGGTCGCCACCCTCGTCCGCTGGTGGACCAAGCACCCCGAGCAGTCGCCGGAGGCGATGACGCAGCGCTGCGCGCGCCTCTTCGCGGCCGCCGCCGCCCTCACGGCCGGGGCCGGCACCGGGGCAGGCTGAACGGCCGCCGCTCCGGAGCCGACCGGTGCCCGCCGCCGGCCGACCCTTCGGCCGGATCCGCCCGTTGTGCGCTGCCGCCGGCGCATGAAGACTGGGACCCCCGGTGCAGCCGAGCGGCTCCGGCCCGCCGTACGACGCCCCCAGGAGAGCGCATGGACCCGGCCGCCCCCCGGCCCACCGCCCAGCCCGCCCCCCGGCCCACCGCCCAGCCCGCCCAGCCCGCCCCCGCCGGAGAGCCGGAACTCGACGCGGTCGTCGTCGGAGCCGGCTTCGCCGGCCTCTACCAGCTGTACCGGCTCCGCCGGCTCGGCCTGCGCACCCGCGTCTTCGAGGCCTGCGACGACATCGGCGGCACCTGGTACCGCAACCGCTACCCCGGGGCCCGCTGCGACATCGAGAGCGCGGCCTACTCGTACTCCTTCTCGCCCGAACTCGACCAGGAGTGGGAGTGGAGCGAGCGGTACGCCGCCCAGCCGGAGATCCTGCGCTACCTGCACCACGTCGCCGACCGCTTCGACCTCCGCCGGGACATCACCCTCGGCACCCGCGTCGACCGCGCCGTGTACGACGCGGCCCGCCACACCTGGCGGCTCACCACCGACACCGGCGAGACGGCCACCGCCCGGTTCGTCGTCCTCGCCACGGGCTGCATGTCCGCCGTCAAGGCCCCGGACGTCCCGGGCGCCGACACCTTCTCCGGCCGCACCCTGCACACCGCCGACTGGCCGCACGACGGCGCCGACCTGGCCGGCCGCCGCGTCGCCGTCATCGGCACCGGCTGCTCCGCCGTGCAGCTGATCCCGGTCCTCGCCGAACAGGCCGCCGCCGTCACCGTCTTCCAGCGCACCCCGGTCTTCGCCCTGCCCGCCCGCAACCGGGCCCTGACCGCAGCCGAGACCGCCGAGCTGAAGGCCCGCTACCCCGCCTACCGGGCCGCGCAGCGCCGCTCACGCGGCGGCACCCTCGTCGAACCGCCCACCGGATCCGCCCTCAAGGCCGACGAGGCCGAGCGCACGGCCGCCTACGAGGCCGGCTGGAACTCGGGCCTCCTCAGCGGCCTGCTGCGCACCTACACCGACATCCTCACCGACCGCGCGGCCAACGAGACCGCCGCCGAGCACGTCCGCGCCAAGATCCGCTCGATCGTCGCAGACCCGGCGACCGCCGAGGCGCTCTCCCCGCGCACCTACCCCTTCGGCACCAAGCGCCCCTGCCTCGACAGCGGGTACTACGCCGCCTACAACCGGCCGCACGTACGGCTGGTGGACCTCGCCCGGACGCCCCTCACCCGGATCACCCCCGGAGGGATCAGGACCACCGAGCGCGAACACCCCGCCGACGTGGTCGTCTTCGCCACCGGCTTCGACGCCCTGACCGGCTCCCAGCTCGCCCTGGACATCACCGGCAAGGACGGCCTCACCCTCAGGGAGAAGTGGGCCGACGGCCCACGCAACCACCTGGGGCTGCTCTCCGCCGGCTTCCCGAACCTCTTCACCGTCCTCGGACCGCTCAGCCCCTCCGTCCTCAGCAACGCGGTCTTCTCCATCGAACAGCACGTCGAGTGGATCACCGACTGCATCGCCCACCTGCGCGGCGCGGGCCTCACCGAGATCGACGCCACCCCCGAGGCGGAGGACCGCTGGTGCGCGCACGTCGCCGAGACGGCCGCCGCGACCCTCTACCCGGACACCGCCTCCTGGTACACCGGGGCCAACGTACCGGGCAAGCCGCGGGTGTTCCTCGCGTACGCGGGCGGCGCCGACCGCTACCGGGAGCAGTGCGAGGCCTCCGCGCGCGACGGCTACCGCGGGTTCGTGCTCTCCGCCGCGGCCCCGCGCTGAGCACGGGGCGCGCCCGGCGCGGGCGCGCGCCGCTGGACGGGTGAAACGGGCGCCCCCCGGCAGGGCCGGCGCGACGCCCCGGAGGCGGGGACAAAACCCGAGATCGCGGCCGGTACGGCGGGCCGCCGCCCGGCCCGCCGGCGCACGCCCGCCCGTGCCCGGGCGCCCCGCGCACGGCACTAGGGTCGGTCCGACGCCCGCCCCGCCCCAGCCCGCTGCCCGGGGTGCGGGCGATCGGCGCGTCGAGCCCGGCCCACCCAGGAGGACCCACCGTGACCCCCACCGCGACACCGGTACTCACGCACAAGCTCCGGCACATGTTCGCCCTCCTGGACACGGACCGGGACGGCTACCTCACCGCGGCCGACCTGCCCGCCGCCGCGGACCGCATGGCGGCCGTCCTGCCCGCCGGGCCGGAGAAGGCCGAACGGCTGCGCACCGCCCTGGGCCGGATCTGGGAGGCGCACCTGCGCCCCATGGACGGCGACGGCTCGGGCCGGCTCGGCCTCGCCGCGTACGAGCGCGGCGTCCGAGACGCCACCGCCACCGCCCCCGCCGCCTTCCTCACCGCGGTCCACGAGGCCGCGTCGGCCTGGCTCGCCCTCTGCGACGCCGACGGCGACGGCAGGATCGTCCTCGACGAGTACCTCCGGCTGGGCGAGGCCCTCGGCGGCGTCGCCCGCGAGGACATGGAGGACGCCTTCGCACGGCTCGACCGCAGCGGGGACGGCGGTCTGGACCCCGTCGACGTCCACGCCGCCGTCATCGAGTTCTTCACCAGCGAAGACCCGGAGGCCGCCGGGAACTGGCTGTACGGACCGCTGTGAGGGCCGGCGTCCGGCTCGGGCCGAGGTCACGCCGTCCGGTGCGCCGTGAGCAGCAGGAACTCCCACTCCATCACACCGTCCCGGGTGTGCTCCTCCGCGAGGGCGTCCAGTTCGCGGTCCAGGGCCGCCGCACGGTCGGAGTCCTCGCCCAGGGCCCGGTAGACGGCGATGGTCGGGCCGTAGCAGGTCTTGAAGAAGGTGCGGAAGGAGCCCGGTTCGGGGAAGGCGTCGACGCGGACCGTGCGGCGCCGGGCGTCCACGTCCGTGACGCGGTCGCCGAGCAGCTCGTACACGTGCTCCTCGTCGCCCCACAGCGGAGGCGGCGACGCCCCGGGCGGCGGGGGCGGCGCGTACGGCTTCATCGCCGCGAACATGCGGCCGATGAACCCCTGGGGCGTCCAGTTGGACATGCCGATGGTGCCGCCGGGACGGCACACCCGGAGCATCTCGTCGGCGGCCGCCTGGTGGTGGGGCGCGAACATGATGCCGAAGCAGGACATGACGACGTCGAACTCGCCGTCCGCGAACGGCAGGTGCTCGGCGTCCGCCTCCCGCCAGTCCAGGCCCACCCCCCGCACGGCGGCCACCTGCCTGCCGATCTCCAGCAGTTCGGGGGTCAGGTCGCAGGCCACCACGTCCGCCCCGGCCAGGGCGGCCGGGATCGCGGCGTTCCCCGCGCCCGCCGCGATGTCCAGGACGCTGTCCCCGCGCTGTACGCCGCACTCCCTGACGAGTTGGGCGCCGGCCTCCGGGATGACGTGCGAGGCGACGGAAGGATAGTCGCCCATGGCCCACATGGCCCGGTGCCGGGCCTTCAGCGCGCGATCGGCCGCGACCGCGTCGGTCGCCTCGGACATGGAATCGCCTCCAGGGCTCGGACCGACCCCCCTCCCGAGCATAGGCGGCTCCCCACCCGGCCGCCGTCCGAGCCGGACCGCCGGGCGACGGGGCCGCCCGTCGGCCGTCCGGCTATTCGCCCACGGCGACGTAGCGGGTGACCTCGCCGTCCCACTCCGTCGTGCCGGCATGGCCGGGGCGGACGTCCAGGGCCACCCCGGCGCCTTCGAAGACCTCCTTCAGGCGCCGCCGTTGCGGTTCGCCGATGTAGTTGTGGTGCAGGTCGAGGCTCCGGAGGCGGGTGAGGCGCCGCCGGCCGGCCAGCAGGGCCCGCGCCCCCTCGTCGGTGAGGACGCCCAGCGACAGGTCGAGGTGCTCCAGCCGCCCGACCACCGGCGCGGAGGCCGCCGCCGCGGCGATCTCGTCCTGGATGTCGCTGTTGCGCAGGCCCAGCCGGCGCAGGCGCGGCAGCAGCGACCCCTCGAAGACGGGCGCCAGGTCCCCGATCTCGCAGTCCCCGCCGAACCAGCCCGTCCCGAGCCACAGCTCCAGGTGCTCCAGCGCGGGCAGGTCGCTGCCGGCGACACCGCGCACGGCCGCCGCGGGCATCCCGCCCGTCTGGACGACAAGGGACCGCAGCCGGCGGTGCGCGAGCGCGGGGAACACCAGGCGGCTGCCGCCCCGCACACCGAGCTCCTCCAGCTCCGGGAAGCCCTCCAGCAGCGGGCCGACGTCGCCCTGGGGGATCGCGGATATCTCCTGCTCCCGGTTGTCCATGTCGCCGAGGAACAGGGCCCGCAGGGCGGGGAGCCGGTCCCGGGCCTCCAGTAGCGCGGCCGTGATCTCGTCCGGGCCGGTCTCGACCGTCTCCCGCCAGAAGCCGACGGCGAGCGCCCGCACCCGCGCCGTGTCCACGGCGTCCGCGAACCGCGCGAAGACCTCGGGCCAGGGCTCCCGCGCGCGCCCCGGGTCGGCGGAGATCCGCCACGCGACGGCGTCCGGCTCCGGCAGCGCGGCCGCGCAGCCGCCGTCCCCGTCCCCGCTGCCGGGGAAGTCGTGCACGGGAAGCCCGTACCACTCCGCCAGACGTCCCGGATATCCCATGGTGCTTCGCCCGCCCCTCTTCCGTGTTCCCGGCCGCGGCCGCGGCCGGTGCTGGAGCAGTTGTAGCAAGCGGCACCGACATCCGCCGGACGGCCGGTGTCAGTGGCATGCGTCACAGTGGAGGGGATGCCGAAGCCGGTGGAAGAGGTGGCCCCATGGGGTACGCGATCCAGGCCGAGGGCCTGGCCAAACGGTTCAAGGAGACCCGCGCGCTCGACGGGGTCGACCTGGCGGTGCCCGCGGGCACCGTCCTGGGGCTGCTCGGGCCCAACGGGGCGGGCAAGACGACCGCGGTGCGGATCTTCGCCACGCTGCTGCGCCCCGACGCGGGCCGCGCCGAGGTCGGCGGGCACGACGTGGTGCGGCAGGCGGGCCGGGTCCGCTCGCTGATCGGCCTGACCGGGCAGTACGCCGCCGTCGACGAGAACATGACCGGCACGGAGAACCTGGTGATGATCGGCCGGCTGCTCGGCATGCCCCGCCGCTCCGCGCGGGCCCGCGCGGCCGAGCTGCTCGGCGGCTTCCGCCTCGACGACGCGGCCGGGCGGGCCGTGAAGACGTACTCCGGCGGCATGCGCCGGCGCCTGGACCTCGCGGCCAGCCTCGTCGGCCGGCCCCAGATCCTCTTCCTCGACGAGCCGACGACGGGGCTCGACCCGCACAGCCGCGGCGAGGTCTGGGACATGGTCCGCGACCTCGTGGCCGACGGCATGACCGTCCTGCTGACCACCCAGTACCTGGACGAGGCCGACCGGCTCGCCGACAGCATCGTCGTCGTCGACCAGGGCAAGGTCATCGCCGACGGCACCCCCGACGAGCTGAAGTCCCAGGTCGGCGGCCAGGTGCTGCACCTGCGCCCGCTCCGCTCCGCCGACCTCGCGCCGGCGTGCGCGCTCGTCGCGGAGGAGGCCGGCCCGCACACCAAGATCGAGGAGGAGGTCATCACCGCCCCCGTCGGCGACCCGGCCCTGATGCCGCGCGTCGTGCGCCGCCTCGACCAGGCCGGCGTGGCCGTCGCGGAGCTCACCCTGCGCCGCTCCTCCCTCGACGAGGTGTTCCTGGCCCTCACAGGCCACCGCGCCCGGCCGGAGGCCCCGCCGCCCGGCGACGCCGACGAGCACGACGCGTACGCACCCGCGGGGAGCCCGTCATGACCGGCACCGCCGTCACCGACGCGTTCGCCCCCGCCGGAACCCGCGTGCGGCCGCTCGCCGCCCTCCGGCAGACCGCCACGATGGCCTGGCGCAGCCTCATCTCCGTCAAGCACAACCCGCTCGAACTGGTCGACTACAGCATCACGCCGATCATGTTCGTGTTCCTGTTCACCTACGTCTTCGGCGGACAGATGGCCGGCTCCCCGCAGGAGTACCTCCAGTACGCCCTCGCCGGGATCATCGTCCAGAACACGCTCTTCATGAGCATGTACACCGCGATGTCGCTGAACACGGACCTGACCAAGGGCGTCTTCGACCGGCTCCGCAGCCTGCCCATCGCCCGCTCCGCCCCGCTCTTCGGGCGCATAGCCGCCGACCTGGCCAAACAGCTGTGGGCGATGCTCCTGATGATCGGCCTCGGCACCCTGCTCGGCTTCCGTCTCACCGGCGGCGCCGGAGGCTTCCTGGCCGCGACCGTGCTGCTCCTCGTCTTCGCCGCGGCCGTGTCCTGGACGGCGGTACTGATCGGGATGCTCGCCGGGGACGCCGAGAAAGTGCAGGTGTACGCGTTCACCTTCATCTTCCCGATCACCTTCACGAGCAGTGCGTTCGCCAGGGTCGACACCATGCCGGGCTGGCTCCAGGCCTGGGTGAACGTCAACCCCGTCACCCACCTCTCGGACGCCTTCCGCGGCCTCCTGCTCGGCACCCCGGCCACAGGGCCCGTCCTGTGGTCCCTGGCCTGGGCCGCGGGCATCACCGCCGTGTTCATGCCGCTGGCCATGCGCGTGTACGGATCCCACAGCCGCTGAGGCCCTCACACGGCCCGCGACCCCGCGGCCGTCCTCCACACCATCCGCACCCCGCCCGAGCCCGCGGCCTGACGGCCGCCAGGCGGCCGGGCGGGACCTCAGACGTGGAGCTCCCGCGGGAAGCCGGTCCAGCGCAGTTCGGCCGGGAGGTGGCCGGTGTCGTTGAACAGGACCACCGAGGCAGGCCGCCCGGGCGTGTACCGGATGACGGTCAGCGCCGCATGGGCGTGGTCGACGCCGATCCAGCGCCACTTCGGCGCGTCGAGGGCGGCACGGACGAGCCAGCCGACCAAGAAGTTGTGGGTGACGACGAGTTCGTGGCGCGGCTCAGCGCCCGCGACCGGTCCGGTGAACTCCCCGAGCGCGGCCTCAGCCAGGCCGGCGCCCTGGCTGCGCTCCTCGACCGGGATCCGGCCCAGAAAGCCCATCACGGCCTCCGCCGCTTCCGTGGGCAATTCCCGACGCGCCGGGAGGTGGGGTACGTAGTCCCCGGCCGCGGCGGACGGCCTCAGGGGGACGCCGCGGAGCCGGTCGCCGACCAGCTGTGCGGTCTGTGCGGCTCGGGGGAGCGGCCCGTGGTGGATCGCCGTCAGAGGGACGTCCCGGAGCCGCTCCCCGAGCAGCGCGGCCTGGCGGCGGCCCGCTTCCGTCAGCCCGCTCCCGTCCGCCGCGGCTTCGCCGTGCCGGGTGAGGTACAGGAATCGGGCGGCGGTTGCGGGCATGGGGTCTCCCGGGAGTCGATCTTGTGGGCTCCCGTGGGGGACGCCGCCCCGCGGCATGGCGGTTCCTCCCGGTCGTGTGGGCGGCGGGCCGGGGACGGGCATGTGGCCGCGGCGGCGTCAGCGGTCGTCGGGGCGGGCCGGCATGTCCCGGTCTTCCTCCGGAACCGCCTCGTCGGGGCGGCGGTTCAGCTCCTCCGGGGTCTTGCCCGCCGCCCGGCCCGGCGTCGGGCGTGAGCGGTCCCGGCCCTTGCCGGAGCGGTCGCGCTCCCCGCCCCCGCTGCCGGACTCGCGGCGCGTGTCCTTCGTTCCGTCCATGGCCACGGCTCCCGTCTCTCCCGCCGTGCGGGCGCACGGCGTGCGCCCACCCTCACACGGCCGCTCCCCACCGGCATCTTTTCGCTCACCCGTGGTGATCGGCGCTGCTCCCGCGGCCCCGGGGTGTGCGCCCCGCCCCGCCGGGTAGGGGCGGCGGGGAGGAGACGCACGCCATGGGCCCTGCCGACCCGAGCAACTGGCTTCTGACCGCCGCCCAGCGCGGCAACCCGGACACCCGCCTCGACCGGCGCCACCCCGAGGGCTCGGCCTGGAGCCGGGGGAACGAGGCGCGTCCGGTAATCCACGGAGCCGCCTACTTCGCGGAGCTGCTGGAACGGATCAGCGCCCAGCGCGCTGGCGACCTGCTGCTGTTCACCGACTGGCGCGGCGACCCGGACGAACGCCTCGCGCCCCACCGCACCCACGACGGCCGCACCCCCGGCGGCGACCGCGCCGGCAGCGAGATCGCCGCCGTGCTGTGCCGGGCAGCCGAACGCGGCGTCGTCGTCAAGGGACTGGTGTGGCGCTCGCACCTGGACCGCTTCCAGTTCAGCGAGGCCGAGAACCGCCACCTCGGCGAGCAGATCGAGGAGGCCGGCGGCGAATGCCTCCTCGACATGCGGGTCCGCCCGGGGGGCTCGCACCACCAGAAGCTCCTCGTGCTCCGCCACCCCGGCCGCCCCTGGCTCGACATCGCGTACGCGGGCGGCATCGACCTGTGCCGCAGCCGCAACGACGACGCCGCGCACGGCGGTGACCCACAGGCCCTCCGCATGGCCGACGCCTACGGCACGCACCCGCCGTGGCACGACGTCCAGCTCGCGCTGCGCGGCCCGGTCGTCGGCGACCTGGAGACCGTCTTCCGCGAGCGCTGGGAGGACCCGGCCCCGCTCAGCCGCAGCCCCCTCACCCGCCTGCGGGCCCGCGCGCACCGCGAGGACACCCACGCCGACGGCCTGCCGCCGCAGCCCCCCGACCCCGAGCCCTGCGGCCCCCACACCGTGCAGGTGCTGCGCACCTACCCCAACCGGCTGTTCGGCGGATACGCCTTCGCCCGCGACGGCGAACGCAGCATCGCCCGCGGCTACCTCAAGGCGGTCCGGCGGGCCCGCTCGCTGATCTACCTGGAAGACCAGTACCTGTGGTCGCCGCGCGTCGTCGACTGCTTCGCCCGGGCCCTGCGCACGCACCCCGGGCTGCGGCTGACGGCGGTCATCCCCGCCGTCCCCGAGCAGGACGGCCGGCTGACCCTGCCGATGAACCTGATCGGCCGCATCACCGCCCTGAACGGGCTGCGCCGGGCCGGCGGCGATCGCGTCGCGGTGTACGCGCTGGAGAACCACGCCGGCACACCCGTCTACGTCCACGCCAAGGTCTGCGTCATCGACGACGTGTGGGCGTCCGTCGGCTCGGACAACATCAACCTGCGCTCCTGGACGCACGATTCGGAACTCGGCTGCGTCGTCCTGGACGAGACCCCCGACGGCCGCCCGCCCGCCGATCCGGGCGGCCACGGCGACGGCGCCCGGTCCTTCGCCCGCCGGCTGCGCCTGGAGCTCTCCCGCGAGCACCTCGACCTCGGCCCCGCCGACGACGGCGCGCTCTGCGACCCGGTGGCCGCCTTCGACGCGTTCGCCGCCTCGGCAGCGGCCCTCGACTCCTGGCACGAGGGCGGCTGCCGGGGCCCGCGCCCGCCGGGGCGGCTGCGCCGGTACGTGCCGCCGGAGTTGTCCACGCCGGCCCGGATCCTGGCGACACCCGCCCACCACCTGCTCGTCGACCCGGACGGCCGCCCGTTCCGGCTGCGCCGCCGCAACGCCTTCTGACCGGCCCGGCTGCCCGCCCGCCGCCCGCCGGGCGGCCCGGTGCGCTGTTCTCGCCGCGCAGGACCGCGGTGCTTCGCCTAGGTTGATGCCCGGGGGAGTTCCCGACCCAAGGAGTTCGCTGTGGCTGACAAGGGCAAGATGGAGCAGGCCAAGGGCAAGGCGAAGGAAGCCGTCGGAAAGGTCGCCGGCAACAAGCGCATGCAGGCCGAAGGCAAGATGGACCAGGTCCGGGGCGAGGCCAAGGAGGCCCGCGCCGACATGGACGAACGCGCCCGCGAAGCGGGAGAGCAGATGCGCGGCAAGCACAGGAAGAAGTAGCCGCAGCCCTACGCGCGGCCGCCCGCCCGCAGCGGTCCCGGTGCCCGGCACCGGGCCGCGGCGCGGCGGGCGCCGCCCGTTCCGGGGAGAGCGGCGCCGCCGGCTGCGGCCTGACGCAGGGCGACGGTCATACCGCGGGCCGGTGCCGGGCGGCGAAGGGGCCGCCGGCGGCGAACGCGTGCCGCGCGAAGCGCTCGCCGTTGAGCCGGTGGGGCGCCGCGTCGGGGTGGAGGTTGTCCGGCAGCGGCAGGGCCGCTCGTCGGCGGGGCCGTACAGGATGCGGCCGTCCAGGTGGTGCAGGTGCGGGTCGGCCGGAGAGCGCTCGCCGACGATGCGTGCCGGCTCCTCCCGTACGACGGCCAGTGTCAGCTTCCCCCCGGGCACCTCCCCGGGGGTCGCCGGCGGCCCGGAACGCCGGCCGCCCCTCGGTGAGGGAGGCCGGGTCGAACGCGGTCGGGCCGGGCGTGTCCTCGTGTACCGGGCACAGGATCGGCGAGACGACCAGCAGCGGCGCGTCGGGGCGGCCCTCGCGGACCGTGTCGAGGAACCCGTGCACGGCGGGGCCGAACGCCCGGCGGCGCATCAGGTCCAGGTTGACGACGTCGAGGCCCAGTTTGGGCTGGGGATCCCTGGGGACGCGCCCGCTGCCGGGCCAATCCCGCGCCGGGAACCGGCCGCCGGGCGACCCTGGTGGCCCCGGGCCGGCACGGCCCCCGGCCGGAAGGATCGCCGTGGCGGCAGCACCCGACGAGCAGACCCCCGCGGGCCGGTACGGCGAGGACCTGTTCCCGCCCGACCAGGCGGGCGAGGGCGACCGCATCGACCACGCCGCGCTCGTCTACGACCCCTACACCCGCGAGCGCCTGACCGCCCTCGGCGCCGGCCCCGGCATGCGCTGCCTGGACGTCGGCGCGGGCACCGGTACCGTCGCGCGCTGGCTCGCCGAGGAGGCCTGCGCCGACGAGGTCGTCGCCCTCGACCGCGACACCGGCCACCTCGACCGCCTCGCCGGCCCCCGGCTGCGGGTGCGCGCCGCGGACCTCACCCGGCTGGCCGACGAGTCGGGGCTCGGCACCTTCGACCTCGTCCACGCCCGGTTCGTCCTCATGCACGTCCCCGAGCGGCGGGAGGTCCTCGACCGCCTCGCCGGCCTGCTCAACCCCGGCGGACACCTCGTCCTCAGCGACGCGGCCGACGTCCCGGACCCCGCCGACACCGGCTCCCCGTACCGCCGCACCCTCGACGCCATGTGGCACGCGCTGCGGGAGACCATCGGCACCGACCTCGCCGCCGTACGCGCCCACCCGCACGCCCTGCGCGCCGCCGGCCTGCACGACGTCACCGCGGAACTGGTGTGCCCTCCGCTGCGGCCCGGCACCCCGATCGCCGCCTTCTGGACGGACACCCTCCGCAGGCTCCGCCCGGCCCTGCTCTCCGGCGGCCGCCTCGACGCGACCACCCTCGACGAAGCCCTCGCCTACCTTCAATCCCCGGACCTCGCCGAACTCGCGCCCGGCATGCTCACCGTGTGGGGCCGCCGCCCGTAGCCCGCCGGCCGGCCGGAGGACACGCCGACCGCCCCGCCCCCGGCGTGCGGCCGGTGCCGGGGCGGTGCTGCGGCGGGGCGCGTTCAGTACCGCAGCGCCCTGGCCGTCTGCGCGGTGACGCTGCCCGGCAGGGTGCGCGTACTGCGCGCGGTGGCCTCCTTCCGGCCCTTCGCCGCCACGTCGTCCACGGTCACCACCACGGTGTCGACCGTGCTGCCGTCGCCGTCCTTGAAGTCGACCTGGACCGCGAACGACTTCACCGCGTCGTCGGTGTTCTCCACCGTCACCGGAACCTCCGTGCGCCCGTCGGACGCGGCGGTCGGCTTCCCCAGGGTGACGGAGCCCTTCGCGTCCACGCCGCCCTTGACCTCGTCCAGCTTCTTCCGGGCCTCAGCCGCCGCCGACGCCGCAGCGTCCGCGGCGTGCGTCGCGGCCGCCGAGACCTCCGCCCCGGCCGACCGGACCGCCGACGCGGCACGGGACGCCGCGTCGGAGGCGGAGCCGCCGTTCGAGCAGCCCGCCGCGCCCACGGCGGCCGCCGCGGCCGCCGCCGCCCACACCGCCGCGACCACTCGGCGCCTCACCATGTCCCGCCTCCTCGAAGTCCGCCGTGCCTGCCACCAGCCAACGCCGCCGCCGGCCCGCCGCCCGCTCACCGGGCGCCCAGCAGAGCGCAGGCGAAGTCCTCCTGGACGGTCCGCAGCAGCGCCAGCAGCCGCGCCTTGACCGCCTTGTCGACCTGCGTGTTCACCGCGAAGACCAGGGAGCGCCTGCCGTCCGGGGTGCTCGCGGCGAGCAGGGTGTAGCCGGGGGTGTTGCCGGTGTGCCCGTACAGCTCGCCGCACCGCGTCGTGTACCGGAAGATCGCCGCGCCGGCGGCGTTGGTGCCGGGGCCCGCCGGCTCCGAGGAGCCGCCCGGGATGAAGTCCAGCTGCTCCCTGCGGGTTTCGGCGGAGACGAGGGAGGGGCCGCCGTAGGCCCGGATGAACGCGCCGAGTTCCGCCGGCGTCGTCACGACCCCGCCGGACGCCCAGCTGCCGGAGGCGCTGACGAGTTCGCTGACGTCCTCGGGTTCGGCCGGCGGGCTGACGTCGTACCCGTGGATGTACGGCTCGGGCAGCCGGTACCCCTGCGGGAGGCTGGTCCGGTGCAGGCCGACGGGCCGGTACACCAGCTCGGCCAGGAGCTCCTCGTAGCGGCGGCCCGTCACGGCCTCCGCCATCAGGGCGACCGCGATGTTGTCGGAGTTCGAGTACTCGTACAGGGACCCGGGGGAGAAGCGCAGCGGCTCGTCGGCGACGAAGTCCAGCAGCCGCCGCGAGTCGAACCGGTGGCGCGGGTCGGCGACGACGATCTCCCGGAACTCCGGGTCGGCGCTGTAGTCCGGCAGGCCGCTGGTGTGCCGCAGCAGCTGCAGCAGCGTCACCGCGTGCCAGGCGGCGGGCAGGTGGGGCAGCCGCTCGCCGATCGTGTCGTCGAGGGCGAGCCGGCCCCGGTCGACGAGGCGCAGCGCGACGGCCCCGCTGTAGGCCTTGGAGACGCTGGCGATGCGCAGGTGGTCGTCGGGCCGCGGGGGCCGGCCCGTCGCCAGGTCGCCGGTGCCCGACGTGTACACCTGCGTGCGGCCGTCGCGGGTCAGCAGGGCGATCGCCCCGGGAGGGCCGTCGTCCTGGGCGACGAGCCGGTCCAGCTGCTGCTGGAGGCGGCCGTCCCGCGGCTGCTGCGGCGGTTCGGGGCTGCGGGCGGCCTGCGCGGGCGGCAGCAGGCCGCCGAGTGCGGCGGCGGCCAGGGCGGCGACGGTCAGTCCGGTGCGGAGTCGGTGTCGGCGGGTGCGGATCGGCACGTGCGGTGCTCCAAGGGGCGTACGGAGGCGGCGCGCCCGGGGTGCGGCGCGTGCGCCCGGCCCCGGTACTCCCGCCTGCCTGGTGCTGTGGCCGGAAAGGCCCACTCTGTCCGGCCCCAGCAGTAGCAGCCCGGGCCCGCGGCACCGCGGCGGCGCGCGCCCCGCCCCGCCCGGTTGGCGGACACCCGGCACCCCGCGGACGGGGCGGGCCGGGGCCGCGTACGGGCAGCACCGGCGCTCGGGGGCGGCGCCGGGGCGGCGGCGTTCCCGTCGCCGCGCCGGAGGGGCCGCCGTAGACTGCCGGCAACGCCCGGGACGGCGACAGCCGTCGATTCCTGCGACGGAAAGCGGACGACCATGGCGGCAGCAGTGCAAGCGGAACCGCTCGTCTCGCCGGTCGGCTCGCACAACGAGTGGGACCCGCTGGAAGAGATCATCGTCGGGCGCCTCGACGGCGTGCGGATCCCCTCCCGGCACCCCGTCGTGTCCTGCAACATCCCGCCCTGGGCGGCCCGGCTGCAAGGGCTCGCCGCCGGGTTCCGCTACCCGCGCGTCCTGGTCGAGCGCGCGCAGCAGGAACTGGACGGGTTCGTCACCCTGCTGGAGTCCCTCGGCATCACCGTCAGGCGCCCCGAAGCGGCCGACTACGGGCGCCGGTTCGGCACCCCCGACTGGTCCTCGCGCGGCTTCTGCAACTCCTGCCCGCGCGACAGCATGCTCGTCATCGGCGACGAGATCATCGAAACGCCGATGGCCTGGCCCTGCCGCTACTTCGAGACGCACTCCTACCGCCCGCTGCTGAAGGAGTACTTCCGGGCCGGGGCCCGCTGGACGGCCGCCCCCAAACCGGAACTCGCGGACGCCCTGTACGACCCGGGGTTCCGGGTGCCGAAGCCCGGCGAGCCGATGCGGTACATCCTCACCGAGTACGAGCCGGTGTTCGACGCCGCGGACTTCGTACGGGCCGGGCGGGACCTGTTCGTCACCCGCAGCAACGTCACCAACCGCAGCGGCATCGAGTGGCTGCGCCGCCACCTCGGGCCCGCGTACCGCATCCACGAGATCGAGAGCCGCTGCCGAACGCCGATGCACATCGACACCACCTTCATGCCGCTGGCCCCCGGGAAGGTGCTGGTCAACCCCGAGTACGTGGACGTCGACCGGCTGCCGCCCGTCCTCGACTCCTGGGAGGTGCTCGTCGCCCCCGAACCGGAGCCGATCCGCGACCGCGTCCTGCGGACCGCCTCGCTGTGCGGCAAGTGGCTGAGCATGAACGTGCTGATGGTCGACGAGAAGCGGGTGATCGCGGAGCGGCACCACGTGGGCATGCTCCGCGCCCTCGAACAGTGGGGGTTCGAGCCGATCCCCTGCGACCTGCTGTACTACGCGCCGTTCGGCGGCTCGTTCCACTGCGCGACGCTCGACGTGCGTCGCCGAGGCGGCCTGGAGTCGTACTGCCCCTGACGCCCGGCGGCGCCGTCAGCCGTCCAGGTCGAGGGCGCCCTTGGCGCGGGCGACGGAGGGCTCGGCGGCCGGCCCGCCCGGGTTCTCCCTCGCCGGGGACCGGTCGAGCAGGTCGGCACGGGCCCCGATGTCCGCCGCTCGACTGGCAGTAATTGCCCGTCGGGTGTCACTTCTGCCACTGTTCCGCGGCGGCAGCTGGATGGAGGCTGGAAACCGACCAGCCGCCGGGGCCCCGCCCCGGCGCCCGTTCCCGACCGCAAGGCGCACCGTGACCACCCTTCCCTCATCCCGGCCCCGCCACTCCGACGCTCCCGCCACCGCCGACGCCTCCTCTGCGGCCGCTGCGGTCCTGCGCGGCCTCGCCCTCGACGAGGACCTGAAGTGGCGCATCCCGGCGGACCCGGTCCTCGGCCCCCTGGCCCGCCGCGTGGCCCGCCGCTTCGTCGCCGGGGAGACCCTCGGCGACGCCTGCGAACGCGCCGCCGCCGTCCTGGCGGCCGGCCACCGCGCGAACGTCGAGTACATGGGCGAGAGCTGCCGCGACCCCCGGCGCGCGACCGCCGAGACCGAGGTGTTCACCGAGGCCGCCGCCCGGCTCCCGCCCGGCTGCTCGATCTCCCTCGACCTCTCGCACATCGGCCTCGCCGTCGACCCTGAGCTGGCCTACGCCAACGCCTCGCGCATCGCACGGGCCACCGCCGACACCGGCCGCGAGATGGTCGTCTCCGCCGAGGGCTCCGACCGCACCGACGCCGTGCTGCACCTCCACGAGCGGCTGTCCGCCGAGTACGACCACGTCGGCATCACCCTCCAGGCCCGCCTGCACCGCACCCGCGAGGACCTGCCCCGCGTCCTTGCCCGCCCGGGCCGCATCCGCCTCGTCAAGGGCGCCTTCGCCGAGCCGGAGGCCGTCGCGCTGCCCCGCGAGTCGCCCGAACTGACCTCCCGCTACCTGGAGTTCGCCGACGCCATCGCCGCCTCCGGGCACCTGTGCTCCTTCGCCACCCATGACTGGAGCCTCCTGCACCGCCTCGACGAGCGGCTCGGCGGATCGGGCCGCGCCGACGCCCCCTGGGAGTTCGAGACCCTCCTCGGCCTCGGCCCCGACCGGCTCGCCGCGATGGCCCGGCTCGGGCACCCCACCCGCGAGTACGTCGTCTTCGGCACCGAGTGGTGGCTCTACGTCTGCAACCGCCTCGCCGAGGACCCGCAGCGCCTCCTCCAGGCCGTCGTCGACGCAGCTTCCTGACGGCCGCCGCCCGCCCCGGGGCGCCTCGGCCATGTCGGTGGATCGTGCCGCCCGCCGGGCGCGGGGGACCGCCCCCGGCGGGCCTGCCGGTGTTCACTCGGAGCCGTCAGGCCCCGTACCGCGCGGGGCACCGCACCCTCCGGGAGGCCGGCATGCAGTTCGTCCAGATCATCGACTTCGAGACCGAGCGCATCGAGGACGTGCGCAAGCTGCTGCACGACTACGACGAGCGCGCACGGGCGGAGGGCCGCCAGACCGGCCCGGTCAGCCGCCTGCTGCTGAAGGACCGCGCCAACCCCAACCGCCACCTGGCCGTCGTCGGCTTCGACTCCTACGAGACCGCCATGGCCAACAGCCGCGCCCCCGAGACCGACGCGTTCGCCTCCCACATGGCACAGCTGCTGACCAGGCCGCCCGTCTACGTCGACTGCGACGTCGAGGAGCAGGACGGCGGCCGCAGCTGACCGCGCCCGGCCCACGGCCCCGAGGTTGAATACCGGACGTCCGGCACGGAGAGCGGCCCCGCCCCGGCCGGGCGACCATGGAGGGGTGGAGACGACGGAGCCGACGCGGAGCCGGCGCGGCCGGGACACGGGGCGATGAGTGACCCCGCGGGCATGGAAGGGCTGGTCAGCAGTGCCGCGCAGGCCGCCGGCGGCTGGCTCGGGGCCCTCCCCATCGCCCAGGTCGCCACCAGCGCCGACGGCACCATCGTCCGCTGGAACCGGGCCGCCGGCGACCTCCTCGGCTACGGCCCCCAGCAGGTCATGGGCCGGCACATCGCCGACCTCCTCCACCCGGGCGTCGACCGCACCCTCGGCCGCTCCCTGTGGGAGGCCGCCACCAACCGGCGCGGCGTCATGGGCACCGTCACCGCCTGGCACGCCGACGGGCACCCCCTGGAGCTGGAGATCTGGGCCTGCCCCGTGCCCGACCAGTACCACGGCCCGTCCGCCCTGCTCGTCTTCGCCGCCGACGCGCACGCCGCCCGCCGTATCCGCGGCTCCTCCGCCGTGTGGGACGGCCTCTTCACCCGCTCTCCCGTCGGTATCGGCGTCCTCGACACCGAGCTGCGGTTCCTCCAGGTCAACCCCGCCCTGGAGCAGATGAACGGCCTGTCGCAGGCCGCCCACATCGGGCGGCGGCTCACCGAGCTGCTCCCGGAGGTCAACGCCCAGCAGATGGAGGAGGCGATGCGGCAGGTCCTGGAGACGGGGCTGCCCGTCCTGGACCTGCGCCGCACCGGCCGCACCCCCGCCCGCCCCGACCGCGACCGCGTGTGGTCGTGCTCGTACGTGCGGGTCGAGGACCCCGGCGGCCGCCCGATCGGCGTCGTCGCCACCCTCCTCGACATCACCGAGAAGCAGCACGCCCAGGTCGAGGCCGAGGCCGGTCGGCGCCGCCTGGCCCTGCTCAGCGAGGCGTCCATGCGGATCGGGTCCAGCCTGGAGGTGGAGCGGACCGCCCAGGAACTGGCCGACCTCGCCGTGGGCCGCCTCGCCGACGCCGTCACCGTCGACGTCCTCGACTCCCTCGCCCGCGGCGACGACACGGCCAGCGGCCTTGCCGGCGGCACCGCCCTGCGCCGCCTCGGCAAGGCTCCCCTGACCGGCTCCCCGGTCATCGACGTCCTCGCCCCGCTGGGCCGCACCCTCACCTTCCCCTACACCGCCCCCTACACGCACGCCCTCGCCGCCCGCCGGCCGTTCGTCGTGCCCCGCCTGGACGAGGAGGTCATCGCCCCCGCGGGCCGGCACACCACCCGCCCCGCCCGCCTGCTCGCCCTGGGCGTGCACTCCATGATGATGGTGCCGCTCGTCGCCCGGGAGACGGTCCTCGGCGTCGCCGGCTTCTACCGCACCGGTCCCCTCGGCCCGTTCGCGGCGGACGACGTCACCCTCGCCTCCGAACTGGCCGCCCGGGCAGCCGTCGGCATCGACAACGCCCGCCTCTACCACCGCGAGCACGACACGGCCCTCACCCTCCAGCGCAGCATGCTGCCCCAGCACATCTCCCCGCCGCCCGGCGTCGAGGTCGCGCACCGCTACCTCCCCGCGAGCGACGTCAACGAGGTCGGCGGCGACTGGTACGACGTCCTGCGGCTGCCCGGCGGCCGGGCCGCCTTCCCTCCCGCCCGACCCGCCGCTCGGCGTGGGACACCCCCGCTACACCACCACCCACCTGACCCTGGAGCCCGGCAGCATCCTCGTCCTCTACACCGACGGACTCATCGAGGCCCGCGGCAGCGACATCGACGAGCGGCTCGCCGAACTCACCGGCACGCTCTCCGAGGAACCGCACCCCACCCTGGCCGGCCTCGCCGACGGACTGCTGGCCCGGCTCGTGCCCGCCTCCGCCGACGACGACATCGCCCTGCTGATCGCCCGCATCGAACCGCCCTGACCGGCGGCCGGGCGTGCGCCGCCGCGGACGGCTCACCGTCGGCCATTCCCCGGAGCGCCTAGTTCCTCCCCTGGTGCGGCTCCGCCATGATGAGCGCCCGTCGGGTTCAGAGGGAAAGGACCGCCCATGGCGAGGCCGCGGATGGGACACGGCGTGCTGCGCCGCAAGCCGATCGAGCACATCGACGAGACCGAGGGCACCCCGAGCGAACAGCTCACACGCACGCTCGGGCTGGGGCAGCTCACCGCCATCGGCGTCGGCGGCATCATCGGCGCCGGCATCTTCACCCTGGCCGGCACCGTCGCCAACGGCACCGCGGGGCCGGCCGTCCTCATCTCCTTCCTCATCGCCGGCGTGGCCAGCGCCGCCGCCGCGTTCTCCTACGCCGAGTTCGCCGGCCTGATCCCGAAGGCCGGGTCCGCGTACACCTACGGGTACGCCGTCCTCGGCGAGATCGCCGGCTGGTTCATCGGCTGGGACCTGCTGCTGGAGTACACGGCCATCGTCGCGGTCGTCGCCATCGGCATCTCCGGCTACTTCAACTTCCTCCTGGAGGAGACGGGCGCCGGCATGCCCGTCTGGATGCTGGGCGCGCCCGGCACCGGCGAAGGCCACCGCGTCGACCTCATCGCCGTCGTCCTGTGCCTCTTCACCGCCTACCTGCTCACCCTCGGCATCAAGAACGCCGCCCGCTTCGAGACGGTCGTCGTCGTCCTGAAGGTGCTGGTGGTGCTGCTCGTCATCGTCGTCGGCTTCTTCCACATCGACACCGCCAACTACACGCCGTTCTTCCCCTACGGCGTCGGCGGCGCCATCACCGGTGCCGCCACCGTCTTCTTCGCCGTCTTCGGATACGACGCCATGAGCACCGCCGCCGAGGAGTCCAAGGACGCGCAGCGCCACATGCCCAAGGCGATCCTCTACTCGCTCGCCATCTCCATGGTGCTGTACGTACTGGCCTGCCTCGTCCTGACGGGCATGCAGAACTACACGGAGATCGACCCGGAGAGCGGCTTCTCCACCGCGTTCCAGTCCGTGGGCCTCGACGGGGTGGCCAACATCATCGCCGTCGGCGCCATCATCGGCATCCTCACGGTGATGTTCACGTTCATGCTCGGCGTGACGCGCGTGTGGTTCTCCATGAGCCGCGACGGGCTCCTGCCGCGCTGGTTCGCCAAGACGCACCCGACCCGGCACGTGCCGACGCGCGTCACCTGGATCGTCGGGGTGGGCTCCGCGGCCATCGCGGGGTTCGTCCCGATCGGCGAGGCCGCGGAACTCACCAACATCGGCATCCTGCTCGCCTTCGCCGTCGTGTGCACCTCCGTCATCGTGCTCCGCTACCGGCGCCCCGACCTGCCGCGGCAGTTCCGCACCCCCCTGATGCCGTTCACGCCGGCGATCGGCGTCATCGCCTCCCTCTGGCTCATCACGTACCTGCGGGTGGAGACCTGGCTCCGCTTCGCGGTGTGGTTCCTCGTCGGGTTGATCGTCTACCTCGGCTACTCCTACCGGCATTCGGAGCTGGCAAAGACGCCGCCCGAGGCGGGAGCGGGCGACCGGAACCCGCCCGCGTAGCCGCCGCGACACCCCGAACACGCCGTCGCCCAAAGGCGCTTGGGGGAGTCACCGCGCCGCGCGTGCGGAGACCGCCTGCGCGGCGCGGTGGCGCCGGGCCGGCTGCCGTCAGCCGCCGTGTTCCGCGGTCCGCGGGGCGGTGACCAGGCGGCGGGCCGCCGGGCCGGGCGGTGGCAGTGGGACGGGGGCCGCCCCGTCGTGGTCGTGCCCGTGCTCCCCGAGCGGGCGCGTGCCCTCGGCGGCACGGGCCATCCACTGCCACGGGCCCGCCCCCGCCGCCTCCCGCGGGGCAGCCGCCTCCGGCCCGGGCTCCCGGTCGGAGATCCACGTCGTCAGCGTGAAGCGGTGGTCCTCGAACCGGCCGCTCGGGCAGGTCGAGGGGACGACCTCGTGGAACGCGCAGGACGGGAAGAACACGATGGTGTCGTGCTCCGGCTCGACGGTCCGGTACGTCTCCGCCGGCCGCGCCCTGCCCTCGCCGTCGACGAGGGTGTCGTACAGGCGGAGCCGCCCGCCGCCGAAGCCGCGCGGCCTGCGGTGCAGGTAGTACACCGCCGACAGGGCGGTGCCGACGTCGCGGACCCGGGACGCGTCGGTGTGGATGCCGTAGTGCCCGCCCTCGCCGTGCGCCGTCAGGACCGTCACCGACCGGTCCAGCACCGCCCGCTGCCCCAGGACCTCCTGGACGAGCGGCAGGCAGTCCGCCAGGTGCGCGCTGAACACCTCGCTGGCGACGGGCAGGACCAGCGAGTCCCTGCCCTTGCGGGACACCTCCCCGGTGAGGGGGTCGCGCACCGTGCCGGCCCGGAAGTCCTCCTGCCGGGATATCGCGTACTCCAGCAGGGCGTCGGAGCGCTCGGCGCCGAGGAAGCCTTCGAACCGGCAGACGGGCGCCAGGACGACGAGCGAGGGGGACCACCGGTCGGAGGGAGGAAGAGCCTGGAAGCTGATTCTGGTCGGCTTGGCCGGTTCCATCGCGTATCCGCTCATGGCCCCGAACGGTACGGGCCCTTCCGGCTCCGCCCGCAGGGGCACGCAGGGGCGCACGGGAGTACGCGTTCCCGGCGGCCCCGCCGCCCGGCGCGCGCCGGGCGCTCGACACGCTCCCGTGCGACGCCCACCCGGATCCGCCCCCGCCGGAGAACCAAGGAACCAACTCCCTTGGGGACATGACGCGGACGGACCGAACCCGGTGGCCGACGGCGTGTCCGGCGGCTAGGGTCACCGGGCAGCACCGGCCCCCGTCGCCGTACCGACAAGGCAGTTCGTGACCCGTACCCCCGCAGACCGCACCGCCCCGGCAGGCCCCGCCTCCGGCCGGCCCTCCCGGCTCGTTCGCCCGGCCCGCCCCGGCGAGCTGCCCGCGCTCGTCGAGCACCCGGGCGACCCCGAGCGCAACACCGCGACACGGGCCTATCTCGCCCGGCTCCTCGATACCGCGTGCACCCGCCCCGCGTGGTGCCTCGTCGCCGAAGGCGGCGACGGGCGCCCCGCGGGCAGCGCCGTCCTGTGGACCCTCCCCGGGCAGGAGATCCCGCTGGCCGTCGTGCTGTTCGAAGCGCCCGCGGACGAGCCGGAGACCGCGGCGGCGCTCCTCGACGCCGCCGCTGCCACCGCCTCCGCCCTGGGCGCGACCGCGCTGGAGCACGTCGTGGACGCACCCGCCCAGGCCCCCCAGTTCCAGCGCGACCCGGAGCGCAGGGCCGGCCTGCTGCGGCAGGCCGGCTTCCGGCAGATCCGCGACGGCCGCCGGTTCAGCCTGGACACCGGCCCGGACACCGGGGACCTCCTGCCCCCGGACGACCCCGCGCTCGTCTTCCGCTCCCTCGCCGAACTCGGACCCGAGCCGTTCGCCGCCACGCTCGAAGCCCTCATCGCGGACACGGCGGACGCCCGCCTCGCCGCCGACGTCCGCGACCACGGCGCGCGCCGCGCCGCCGAGCTGCTCTTCGAGGAGACGGCCCGGCTGAAGCACGATCCCGCCTGGTGGGAGATCGGCTACGACGCCGCCGACGGCACCCCGGCCGTGGTCAGCCTGCCCGCCGAGAACCCGCTCGTCGCCGTGATCGGCTTCGTCGGCGTCGCGCCCGCCCACCGCGGCAAGGGATACGCCACAGCGGCCGTCGTGCGCGGCACCCGCATTCTCGCCGCGCACGGCGCCACCGAGATCCGCGGGGACTGCGACGCGGCCAACTCCGCCATGGCGAAGGCGTTCCTGCGCGCCGGGTACCGGGCCGTCGCGGGCCGGCGGGAGTTCAGCCGCGCGCTGTGACCCGCTCCGGCGGCGAGAGGGGCCGGACGCACCCGCGCACCACGGCGAATTCACCTGCCGGTTGTCCGCCCGCCCCCCGCACCGTCCGTCCGGCCGCGAGAGTGTCTCCCGTCCTGCTGATGCAACCCCCGCACAGGAGAAGGAACATGACGACACGTCTTGCGGGCCGGGCCTTCGCGCTCGTCCTGGGGCCGGTCCTGGCCGCCGCGCTGTCGCTGCCGGCCGAGGCCCACGGCGTCCGGGAGATCCACCCGAAGGCCGAGACCGCGGCCCTGTTCGACGACGGGCCGGGCGGCGACGCCGACGCGGACGACCCGGCGATCTGGCGCAACGCCGCCGACCCCGGCCGCAGCCTCGTCATCGCCACCGCGAAGAAGGGCGGGCTGCGCGTCTACGACCTGGAGGCCCGGCAGCTCCAGTCGATTCCCGCCCCGGCCGGGCCGGGCGCCGGCGACGCGCCCGGCCGCTTCAACAACGTCGACCTGGTGCACGGGCTGCGCCTCGCCGGCGGGCGCGCCGACGTCGCCGTGGTCACCGACCGCGGCAACGACCGGCTGAGGATCCACCGGATCGACCGCGACCGGCCGGGCGGCCCCCTCACGGACATCACCGACCCCGCGGCACGGCCCGTGTTCTCCGGTGGGCAGGAGGAGATCAACGAGCAGGCCACCGCGTACGGCCTGGCGACCTGGACCGACCGGAGCACCGGGCGGTCCTACGCGCTTGTCAGCCGCCGCAACCGCACGAGCATCGCCCTGCTGGAGCTTGTGCCGACCCCCGCCGGCACCGTCGGCTACCGGCAGGTCCGCACCATCGACCTGCCGTCGTCCTTCCGGCTGCCGAACGGCACGTCCTGGACGCCCTGCGCCGAGCCCGGCGAGCTGCCGCAGGTGGAGGGCATGGTCGTCGACCCCGCGAACGGCACGCTCTACGCCGGGCAGGAGGACGTCGGCATCTGGCGGATCAAGGCCGATCTCACCGGCTCCGCCCACCTCGTGGACAAGGTCCGCGAGTACGGGGTCCCCGGCACCTACGACGAGGAGACCGAGGAGTGCACGCCGGGCGCCGACCCCGGCTACGGCGGCAGGCGCCTGACGGCCGACGTCGAGGGGCTGACGCTGGTCGCCGAGCCCGACGGCGACGGCTACCTCCTGGCCTCCAGCCAAGGCGACAACCGGTTCGTCGCCTACGACCGGGAACTCGGGGACGACAACGAGTACGAGGGCTCCTTCCGCATCACCGCGGCCTCGGCGGCCCTCGACGGCTCGGAGGCCTGCGACGGGGCCGCCGCCCTGAACGCACCGCTCGGCGCCCGGTACCCCAACGGGCTGCTGGTCGTGCAGGACGGCCGCGAGACCCCCGGCGACGGCGCCCGCGAGGCCACCGGCTTCAAGTTCGTCGACCTGGGCGAGGTCCGCAAGGCCCTCGACTGACCGGACGCCGGCGGCGGGGCGGTCAGGCCGTGCCGAGGGCCGCCGCGCCGAAGGACACGTCGAAGCGGTCGCACCAGATGCTGACGCTGGTGTACCCCGCGGGGTCGGTCCCGGCCGGCAGGGGATAGTTCTGGTCGCCCTTGTTGGCCTTGAGCCGGCCGAGGCTGAGGTGCCGGCCGTCGTCGAAGACGTGCCAGCCGTCCCGGCCCTCCTTGACCGGTGCGTCGGTCAGCCACACGTACAGGGCCGGCCCGTCGCTCGTCTCCAGGCCCTCCAGGCGCAGCGTGTACGAGCCGTCGGCCAGCCGGAGGAGCTTCACCGACCCCGTGGTGGTGTGCTCGTGGCTGACGAACCGGCCGGCCGCCACGGTCTGGGGGCCGGCCGGGGCGGCCGGCGCGGTCCCACCGCCGGCCGTGGGGGAGGGGGCGGCCGTGGCGCTCGGCAGCGCCTCGCGCAGGGTGCGGTCCGTCCACAGCCTCCAGGGCTGGAACCAGTACGCGCCGAACGCGGCGGCGGCGACGCCGGCGACCGCGAGGCCGATCAGCATCCTCCGCCTTCCGCTCCCGAGAGCCGGCATGGAACGTCCTCTCCGTTTCCGCCGCAGTGCGCTCCGGAAGGCTGTCTGCCCCCCGGGGAACGCTCACGTACATCCTCACTGTCAGGCGGCCTTCTGGCCGAGCTGCCAGAAGAGCCGGTTGCGCAGGCATCCCTCCAGGTAGGGGACGCCGTCGGTGTAACCCGAACCGCCCGCGCTGCCCAGCAGGCGCGCCGCGATGCTCCGGTGGGTCGCCTTCCAGCGCTGGTGGCGGTCCTCCAGCCGGCCGATCGCGCCGTGCAGCAGGCCCCACTCCCGAAAGTCGACGCGGCTCGTGCGGCGCAGGTCGACATAGGCGCGGGTCAGGGTGTCCAGGCCGGGGTCCTCCGCCTCGGCCCGCACCGCGGGGACGTCCGCGAAAGCGGCCGACGCCAGCCGGGCGGCGGGCGGCGTCCCGCAGAGGACCTCGAACCGCTTGTACTGCTCGGACTGGATGGCGCTGGCACCCTGGGTGAACCGCCGGAAGGACGAGAAGTGCCCCGGGCGCATCGTGGCGACGAGCCGGAAGAGCGCGGAGGCCCGGCCGACCAGGTCGGCCGCCCTGTCCACCTGCTCCGCGGCCGCGGCAGGGCGGCCGTCCCGCAGCGCCGCGACGGCCGACCGCACCTCGGCGGCGATCGCCGTGAAGAGCATCTCGTGCGCCTGGAGCGCGCGGATGAAGAAGTACTCGTCGTGCAGGACGTACACGGGCTGCACGGTCACGTCGAACCAGCAGCCGGCGCCCGTCGCGGGCGGACGCGGCAGCGCGTCGGCGATGTCGCTCCACCGCGTCCCGGACGGGCAGGCGCCGCCGGGCCCGGCGCCGTCGGCGAGATCCGGGGCGGCGAACCGCAGTGCGTGCCTCAGCCGCTTGCGCAGGACGGCCGGATCGGGCGGATCCCGGTCCGAGCGGTCCCCGCCGTCGACCGCCGCCGTGATCTCGAAGCGGGCGGCGTCGGCGATCAGGAGCGTGGCCAGCCGGTCCGGGCCGGGCGCGCCGCCCCTCCCGTCCAGGACCAGCTCCAGCACGGGAAGCGCGAGGTAGGTGCGGTTCCCGTACACCCCGTCGTGCTTGTCGAGGACGCAGTCCAGGAAGGCGCGGACGAAGGGGCTGCCGGACACCGACGGGCAGGACCGGAAGGCGCTGAGCCGCTCCAGCAGGGGCTGCGGCAGGAAGTGCTTCCCGGTCCGGCGCACCTCCTCCGTCACCCGCTGCGCCAGGTGGATTCCGTCGCCGGTGAACCGGTGGGTGCGGCAGTGCGTCGTCATGGCCCTCGTCTCCTCGCTGGGTCGGGACCCCCGCCGCTCGGCGGGGGGTGGGGAGACTTCGATTAGGCGGCACCGGACGCCGCCCGGTCAGGACTCGGATTCCCGTGGCTTGACAACGGGGCCGGCTGCCCACCCCGGGGGCGGTCAGTCGAGGCAGAACTCGTTGCCCTCGATGTCCTGCATGACGAGGCACGACTCGTTCTCCCCGTCGGCCGGCATGAGGCGGATGCGGACCGCGCCGAGGGCGACCAGCCGCGCGCATTCGGCTTCGAGCACGGCGAGCCGCTCGTCCCCGACAAGCCCGGTGCCGACCCGCACGTCGAGATGCAGCCGGTTCTTGGCGGCCTTGCCCTCGGGGACGCGCTGGAACAGCAGCCGCGCGCCCACGCCCGAGGGATCACTGCACGAGAACCAGGCGACGGGCTCCCCGTCCGGCCGCGACCGCGCGAATTCGTCCCATGTGGCAAACCCTTCGGGCGGCGCCTGCGGGACATAGCCCAGCACCTCGCACCAGAAACGAGCGAGCCGCTCCGGATCCGCACAGTCGAAGGTCACCTGAAACTTCTTGATCGCAGACATCGGGCCACCCTAGCGGCATGCCGGACAGGCCTGCGACCGGTTTCCGGACCGCCCCGCGGCCCGCCGGAGCCGCCCGAACGGGAAATGCGCGGGCCCCGCCGATCGGAAGGATCGGCGGGGCGGGTTCCGAGCTCCCTCGGATTCGGAAACGGAACCGTTCCCGAATCGTGTGGGGGAGGGGCTTCAGCGGGAGGCGCCGAAGTCCTGGGTCCAGTAGTGGTTCGGCTGGGCCAGGCCGACGCCGATTTCCTTGAACGCGCAGTTGAGGATGTTCTGCCGGTGGCCGGGGCTGTTCATCCAGCCCTGCATGACCTGCTCGGCGGTGCTGTAGCCGTAGGCGACGTTCTCGCCGTACGTGCGCCACTCGTATCCGGCGCGCGTGATGCGCAGGCCCGGGTCGGACCCGTCGGACCCGGTGTGGGACATGGTGGCGTGGCTCGCCATGTCCTCGCTGTGGGCCTGGGCCGCCTTGGTCAGCTGCTCGTTCAGGGTGAGGGCCGGGCAGCCGGCGGCCGCGCGCTCCTTGTTGACGAGCGCGAGGATCTGCGCGGCGGCGCCTGAGTCGGGCGCGGCGGTGGGCTGGGCGGGCTCGGGAGCTGCCGGGGCCTGCGGTTCCGGCTGGGCGGTCGGCGGCGGCGCAGGGCGCTCGCGGACGGGCGCGGGCTTCTGCGCGACGGGGGCGGCGGGAGCGGGCGCGTCCTGCACGGCGGGGGCCGCCGGGGCCTCGGGCGCCGCGGGGGCGGCCTCTGCGGCGGTGTGCTGCCAGGCGCGGTACTCGTACCGCTCGGCGGCCCGGGGGCGGGGCGCGTCCTGCGTGTCGAAGCAGGCCATCGCCGCGGTCGGCACGCCCAGGATTCCCGCGGCGCCGAGGGCGACGGCTATTTTCCTGTAGGGCTTTTTCTTCTTCCGGTGCTTCTGCATGTGACCTCATTCGGTGATCGCGAAGCTTCCGGCGGCGGTGACGGAACCCGGCGCCGGAGGAGTGGCCATTCTCAGAAGCCCGGCAAGGCGCTGGCAAGTTCCACCGACTCATTTCCGAGAGAGATCCGGAACGCGGCTTGAATTACGTCGCCGATCATGTATGGCGGCAGGTTCCGTCATTCCGCCCCCGTCTGATGACCTGCCAGGACATGCGCTGAGCAGTGGAGTCCCGGTGACGAGTCGAACCGCCGCGAATTCCTTTTCCGCAGGAGAGGGGAATGTCGCTTCCAAAAGGGACAAGTATGGATATGTCGATCGCCCGGCCCGGCGGGGAAGCCGCCGCGGCCCGCCGGAACGCCGTGACGTATGTCACGGAACCATTCGGGGGCCGCGGGGTTTCAGAGGGTTTCGCTGAGCGAGTCCGCCAGGCGCCGCCGCGCCGTGCGGGTCGCGGGCAGCACGGCCGCGGCCGCCGCGCCGAGCACCGCCGCGCAGACGACCGCCGCCAGGACCGGCACCTGCGGCAGGCGGGCGATGCCGGCGCCGATGCCGCTCGACGCGGCCTGCAGGTCCACGAGCAGGACCCCGCCGAGGGCGCCCGCCGCCGTCCCCACCAGGGCGGCCGCCAGCGCGGTCAGCCCGGCGGCCGTGACGATCGTCGCGCTGATCTGCCGGGGCGTCAGCCCGATCGCCTTCAGCGCCAGCAGGTCCCGGCCGCGGTCCCGGACGCCCGTGCTGACCAGCGTCAGCACCTCCGTCAGGCCGATCAGCGCCAGCACCCCGACCAGGGCGGCGATCACCGCGCGGGCGGGCGCCAGCCCTTCGACAGGGCTCGGGGCCTGCCGGACCTCCAGCGCTCCCGCCGCCGCCCGGCCGACGGCGTCCCGGACCTCCCGCGGGTCGGCGCCGTCGCGCAGTACCAGGGCGTGGTGGTCGGGGCGCAGCCGCGGATCCCGCTCGCGCAGCGCGTCCATGGTCGTGGTGATGACCCGGCCGCCGGACTCCGGCTCGATGGTCCGGCCGACGACGTGGAGGATCTGCGGGCGCCCCGCGACGGTCATCCGCACCCAGTCCCCGACCCGCACCCCCAGCAGGTCCAGCAGCCCCTGCCCGGCCACGGCCTCGTCGGGCCCGCCGGCGGCCCTGCCCTCCACCACCGCGGATGGGTAGGGCTCGCGGGCCGTGCCCAGCCCGCGGAGCGTGATCGTGCCGGTCTGCCCCGGTACGAGCGCCGCCATCTCGGCGCCCGGATGGACCGACGCGACCCCGGGGACGGCTGCGAGGATCCGCTCCGCCTCGGAGTCGGACGGCCCTGCGGGCTGCTGGGCCCGTACGGTCAGCGCGGCCGCCAGGCCGACCTGCGCGGGCCGGCTGCGGAACTGGTCCAGCGTCGACCACGCGACCAGGGCGACGGTGACCAGGGCCAGCGGCAGCGCGAGCCGGGCCACCGCGGCGAGCGTCCTGCCGCGCCGCGGGAACGCCGCCCGCCAGCCCAGCACCAGTGCGGGCGGCACGCGCATGCCGAGCGCCCGCCTGCCGAGCGCCGTCATCGGCGCCGCGGACGGCAGCGCGGCCCGCGCCACCGGCACCGGCGGGACGCGCCCGGCCCGCCACGCCGACAGCCCGGTGGCGGCGGCGATCAGCAGCACCGCACCGCACGGAACGCCGATCATCAGCGCGGTGTGGCCCGGCAGGTCCGGCCACACCTGCGCGGCCTCCCCGATCCGGCCGGGTATCCGGGCGCCCAGCAGGCCGATCGCGGCTGTGCCGAGGGCCACGCCGAGGACGGCGAAGGCCAGGTGCTGCACGAGGAACCCGCGGGTCACCTGCCCGGGCGTGAACCCGACGGCCTTCAGGACGGCGATGTCCCGCAGCTGGCCCCGCACCCGGGCGGCGATGGCCCCGGACGCGGCGAGGGCCGCCGCGAGCAGCGCGCCCACCCCGAACACGGCGAAGACCTGACCGAGGAGCCGGTCGTCCCCGCCGGCCTCGGCCCGCGCCTGCTGCCACTTGGCGACCTGCGCCACCCGGTCGGCGCCGAGCACGGTCACCGCGCGCTGCACGGTGAAGTCGGTGTCGGCGGGGTCCGCCAGGCGCAGCCCGACGCTCTGCCCGACCTGCCCTCCGGCGACCGCGTCGAGGGTGGCGGGGGACACCCAGCCGAGGCCGGGCGCGCCGCCGGGCCGGTAGCGGGTCTCGGCGGTCTCGGCGATCCCGGCCACCCGCAGCGCGTGCGGGGCGCCGTCCGGCCCGGTGACGCGTACGGTGTCGCCCGGCTCGGCCCACAGCGCCCGCGCGAGGTCCCGCTCCAGGACGACGGCGCCGGGCGCCGGGCCGCCGTCCCCGGGCAGCCAGCCGCCCGCGGTGACGAGCGGCCGACCGGTGTGCGGCGGCTCCTCCCCGGCCGCGCGCAGCGTCAGCGGGGCCCGCGTACCGCGCGACTCGGCGGTCGCGGCCGCCGTGCGGAACGGCCCCGACAGCGCGGCGACCCCGTCCAGCCCGGACAGCGCCTCCGCGTCGGCGGCGTCCGCGCCGGCCGGGGCGCCGGCCGCGGGGCGGGTGTGCAGCCAGACGTGGGCGCCCTGGGACTGGTTGAAGATCCGCTGCCAGGGGTTCGCGGCGTACCCGAACAGGGCCCCGGCCAGCAGCAGCGAGGCGATGATCCCGGCACTGGCGAGGACGACGAAGAGGGCTTCGCCGCGGTGTGCGCGGAAGTCGGCGTGCGCCCAGCGCAGCGTGGCCCGCACGGTCACTCCTTCAGGTCGAGGACGCGGGAGACGCCGCCGGGCTTCTCGCGGCGACCGCCGCCGAGCTGCGCGTCGTCGGCGATGCGCCCGTCGAAGAAGCTGATGACGCGGTCGGCGGCGCTCGCCATGCGGGCGTCGTGCGTCACCATCACGATCGTCTGGCCGCGCTGGTGGAAGCGGGAGAGCAGGCGCAGCACCTCGCGGGTGCCCTTGCTGTCGAGGCTGCCGGCCGGCTCGTCGGCCAGGAGCAGGGCGGGGTGGTTGACCAGCGCGCGGGCGAGCGCGACCCGCTGCTGCTCGCCGCCGGACAGCTCGCCCGGCATCGCCCGCTCGCGGCCCTCCAGGCCCAGCTCGGCGAGGAGCTCGGCCCGCGAGTCCCGGGCGGCCTTCGGGGAGGCGCCCGCGAGCAGGGCGGGCAGTTCGACGTTGTCGGCGACGGTCAGGTTGGAGACCAGGTTGAAGAACTGGAAGACCACGCCGATGCTGCGGCGCCGCAGGACCGCCCAGCGGGCCTCGCGGAAGGTGTCGACGCGCTGCCCGCCGATCCACAGCTTCCCGCCGTCGGGGCGCTGCAGGCCGCCGATGAGGTGCAGCAGCGTGGACTTCCCCGCCCCGGAGGGCCCGGTGACCGCGACGAACTCGCCGGGCCGCACGGTCAGGTCCACCCCGCGCACGGCGTGCACGGGCGCGCCCTCGCCGCGGTGCGTCTTGGTCAGCCCCTCGGCGCGCACGATGGGCTCGGGCGCGGGCGCGCCAGGGGCGCCGGCGGCGTCGTCGCTCATTCCAGCTCCTCCTGGCAGCGTTCCAGCCAGTCGAGGTCGGCCTGGAGGTGCAGCATGGCGCCCTCGATCAGCAGTTGGGAGATCTTGTTGTCGCGGTCCTCGGAAGCGGCCAGCTTCGACAGGTCCCGCATGGTGTTGAGGTACTGCCGCCGCTGCCGGTTGATCAGCGCGATCGGATCGGCCATCCCCGACTGCGGCGCGAGGGCGAGCTTCATGAAGAACTCGTCCCGTACCCGGGGCTCCTCGGCGGTGTCCTCGAACCAGGCGAGCACGGCCTCGCGCCCGGCGTCCGTCAGCCGGTAGGTGCGCTTGTTGGGCCGGCCCGACTGCTCGACGTCCTCGCCCTCGATCAGGCCGCTCTTCTCCAGCCGGCCGAGGGTGACGTAGATCTGGCCCACGTTCGGCTGAGGGTACGCGGCGCCCAGGAGCTTCTCAAGGTCCTGCTTGAGCTCGTAGCCGTGGGCGGGGCCGCGGGTCAGGAGTGCCAGGAGCGGCAGACGCACGCCCTCCCCCCTCCTTCCCGCACCGTAGCCGACCGTTGACCCCTGCGGCGGTCCGGTGGCACCGCCTCCCGCCCCGCCCTGCCTGGGCGTCTAGTATCGCCCATGCCTAACAGGTATATATAGGCCGTACTGGTCGGCGACGCAGCCGGATCGTGTACTGGGAGGAACCTGTGCGGTGGATGCGTGCCGCGGGCAGGGCTCTCCTGGTCGCGGCGGTGGTGCTCGCGGGGTACGCCGGCTTCGGCGCCCGCGGCGGCGCCGGCGCGGACGCGGCGGCCCGCGGGCCCCTGACGCTCGCGACGGCCGGCGACCTCACCGACTACCTGTCCCCGCTCCTCGACGAGTGGAACGAGCAGCACCCCGGCGAGCGCGTCACCCTGGTCGAGCTGCCCGACTCCGCGGACGAGACCCGCGCCCAGATGACCAGCGAACTCCGCTCGGGCAGCAGCCGCTTCGACGTGCTCAACATCGACGTCGCCTGGACCTCCGAGTTCGCCGCCGCCGGCTGGATCTCCCCGCTGCCGCGCGACCGCTTCCCGCTGGAGTCCTTCCTGCGCCCGGTCGTCGACACGGCCACCTTCGAGGGCCGGCTGTACGCGGTCCCGTACGTCACCAACGCCGGCCTGCTCTACTACCGCAAGGACGTCCTGGACCGGGAGGGCGAGAAGCCGCCGGGCACCTGGGCGGAGCTGGCCCGGCAGGCGGCCGAGGTCGCCCCGCGGCACGGGCTCGACGGCTACGCGGGCCAGTTCCTGCCCTACGAGGGGCTCACCGTCAACGTCACCGAGGCCGTGCACTCGGCCGGCGGGGCCGTCCTGCGCGACGACGGCGCGCGGGTGGCCGTCGACTCGCCCGCCGCGCGGGCCGGCCTGCGGTTCCTGGCCGACGGCGTCCGGGAGGGCTGGATCCCCCGCGACGCGCTCGGCTGGAAGGAGGAGGAGTCCCGGCGGGCCTTCCAGGACGGCCGGCTGCTCTTCCTGCGGAACTGGCCGTACGTGTACGCGGAGGCGAGCGGGCCGGACTCGAAGGTCGCGGGCCGCTTCGGCGTGGTGCCGCTGCCGGGGCCCGACGGGCCTGGAACCAGCGTGCTCGGCGGCTCCAACCTCGCGGTCAGCAGCCGCTCGCGGCACCCCGCGTCGGCGGCCGACCTGATCTCCTACCTCACCAGCGAACCGGTGCAGCGCAAGGTCCTCACCGAGGGCGCGCTGCCGCCGGTGCGGGCCGCCCTGTACGAGGACCCCGAGCTGGTGCGCGCGTACCCGTACCTGCCGACGCTCCGCGAGAGCGTGCTGTCGGCGGTGCCGCGGCCCAAGAGCCCGCGCTACGACCAGGTCAGCATCGTCGTGCAGGCCGTGGCGCAGGATCTGCTCGCGCTGCGGCAGACGCCCGAGGACGCCGTCGCGCGTCTCGCGCGCGAGCTCGAGGCGCTCACCCGCAAGGGCTGACCGCGGCGGCCGACGCGGCCGGCGAGCACTCCCCACCATCCGCACCTCCTCCAGGGCGCCTACTTACATGTTAGGTAGGCGCCCTTCGTGTGTCGCCTGGTGCATTACGCCCATGCCGGGGCAAATTACCCCACCCAGCAGTCAGTTTCGGGACACACCGTTGACACCTTCCGGTCGCCGCTACTTAACATGCATGCATAACAGCGCACCTGATCAGGGCGCTCTCGCATTCAGCAGAAACAGGTCGACGCGAGATGCTCAGCACCCTTCCGGCCGACTCCGGCCTCCCCTCCCGCCCAGCCGCCGCCCGCGATGCCTGGTGGCGCGACGCGGTGATCTACCAGGTCTACGTCCGCAGCTTCCTCGACAGCACCGGGGACGGCATCGGCGACCTGGCCGGCGTCCGGGCCGGGCTGCCCTACCTCAGGAAGCTCGGCGTCGACGGCATCTGGCTCAGCCCGTTCTACCCGTCGCCGCAGCACGACCACGGCTACGACGTCGCCGACTACTGCGGCGTCGACCCCGTCTACGGCAACCTCGCCGAGTTCGACCGGCTGATGGCGGACGCCCGCCGCCTCGGCCTGCGGGTCCTCCTCGACATCGTTCCGAACCACTGCTCCAGCGAGCACCCCTGGTTCCGCGAGGCGCTCGCCGCCGCCCCCGGCAGCGCGGCCCGCGCCCGCTTCCACTTCGCCCCCGGCCGCGGCCCGGACGGCGCCGAGCCGCCGAACAACTGGCGCGCCATGTTCGGCGGCCCCGCCTGGAGCCGCACCACCGGCCCGGACGGCACCCCCGGCGAGTGGTACCTGCACCTCTTCACCCCCGAGCAGCCCGACCTGAACTGGCGGAACCCGGCCGTCGGCGACGACTTCGAGCAGATCCTGCGGTTCTGGCTGGACCGCGGTGTCGACGGCTTCCGCATCGACGTCGCCGCCGGCCTGTTCAAGCACCCCGACCTGCCGGACTCCGACGACCCCGAGGCCGACGAGCGGGCCCGCGACGCCGTCAACCAGCTCGCCTGGAACCAGCCCGAGGTCCACGGCGTGTGGCGCCGCTGGCGCGCCGTGTGCGAGGACTACACCGCCCGCGACGGCCACGAGCGGCTCCTCGTCGGCGAGGTCTCCGTGCCGACCGCCCGCGAGCACGCCGCGTACGTCCGCGCCGACGAGCTCCACCAGGCGTTCTTCTTCGACCTGCTCAGCGCCCCCTGGGACGCGGAGGCCTTCCGCTCGACGATCTCCGAGGCGATGCGGGACATCGCCGGCACGGGCTCGACCGTCACCTGGGTCCTCAACAACCACGACCAGGTCCGCACGGTCACCCGCTACGCGGGCGAGCCCGGCGTCGAGGGCAGCGGGCTGGGAGCCGCCCGCGCCCGCGCCGCCGCCCTGCTGATGCTCGCCCTGCCCGGGGCCGCGTACGTCTACCAGGGCGAGGAGCTCGGCCTCCCCGAGGTCCTCGACCTGCCCGACGAGGTCCTCACCGACCCGATCTTCCGCCGCACCGGCAGCCGCAAGCACGTCCGGGACGGCTGCCGGGTGCCGCTGCCCTGGTCCGGGCACGCCTCCCCGTTCGGCTTCACCCAGGCCGCGGAGGGCGCCCGGCCGTGGCTGCCGCAGCCCGAGTGGTTCGCCGAGCACGCCACCGACCGCGCCCTCGCCGACACCCGCTCCTTCTGGCACCTCTACCGCGACGGCCTCCAGCTGCGCCGCAGCCTGCCCCAGCTCGGCGACGGCACCCTGCGCTGGCTGGACGCGCCGCCGCAGGTCCTCGCCGTCGTCCGCGGCGACGGCCTGGTCTGCGCCGTCAACTTCGGCACCGAGCCGGTGCCCGCCCCCGTCCCCGGGCTGCCGCTGCTCGCGAGCGGCCCCTGCCCCGACGGCGTCCTCCCCGCGGCGACCGCCGCCTGGTGGACGGGGGAGTTCCCGGCCCCCTGAACCGGCGCGGGGACGGCCTTCTCCCCGCCGGCCGTCCCCGCCGCCTCCCCTCCCTCCGCCCTCCGCCTCATCCACCGTCCTCAGCCCGGCCTCCTCGAAAAGGACCCCCTCATGCGACGACCCGCCAAGACCGCCCGGCGTACGGCGCTCACCGCCGCGACCGCCCTCGTCCTCGCCCTCACCGCCACCGCCTGCGGCGGCGGCACCACCGGCCCCGCGAGCGGTGGCGAGCTCAGCGGCCAGACCGTCACCGTCGCCGGCGTCTGGACCGGCAGCGAGCAGAAGAACTTCAAGAAGGTCCTGGACGCCTTCACCGCCAAGACCGGCGCCAAGACCGTCTTCGTCCCCTCCGGCGACAACGTCTCCACCTTCGTCGGCAGCAAGATCGAAGGCGGCAACGCGCCGGACGTCGTGATGGTCCCGCAGGTGGGGGTCCTGAAGCAGTTCGCCAAGGAAGGCTGGCTCCAGCCCCTCTCCGAGGAGGCCTCGAAGACCGCCGGCGACACCCTCGCCCCCGTCTGGCGCAACTACGGCACCGTCGACGGCACCTACTACGGCCTGTACTTCAAGGCCGCGCACAAGTCCACCGTCTGGTACGCCCCCGACGCCTTCGCCCAGGCCGGCGTCACCGAGCCCAAGAGCTACGCCGACCTGCTGAAGACCGGCCGCACCCTCGCCGACTCCGGCCGCCCGGCCTTCGCGATAGCGGGCGAGGACGGCTGGACCCTCACCGACTGGTTCGAGAACATCTACCTCTCCCAGGCCGGGCCCGAGAAGTACGACCAGCTCGCCCAGCACACGATCAAGTGGACGGACGACAGCGTCGTACGGGCCCTGACCACGCTCGGCGAGCTGTTCAAGGACAAGCAGCTCGTCGCCGGAGGCGCCCAGACGGCCCTCCAGACCGACTTCCCCACCTCCGTCGAGCACGTCTTCGGCCCCCAGCCCAAGGCCGGCATGGTCTACGAGGGCGACTTCGTCGGCGGCGTCGCCAAGGACCAGTTCGGCAAGACGCCCGGCAAGGACGCCAAGTTCTTCCCGTTCCCCGCCGTCGACGGCGGCAAGGCCCCCGTCGTCAGCGGCGGCGACGCCGCCGTCGTCCTCAAGCAGGGCAAGAACCCCGAGGCCGGCATGGAGCTGCTCGAGTTCCTGGCCGGCCCCGAGGCGGCCGCGATCTGGGCCGGCGCCGGCGGCTTCCTCTCCCCGAACGGCAAGGTCGACCCCGCCGCCTACGCCGACGACACCACCCGCAGCACCGCCCGCTCCCTCGTCGAGGCCGGCGACTCCGTCCGCTTCGACATGTCCGACCAGGCGCCGGCCGCCTTCGGCGGCACCAAGGGCGCCGGCGAGTGGAAGATCCTCCAGGACTTCCTGCGCGACCCGTCGGACCCGCAGGGCACGGCCGCCAAGCTGGAGGCCGAAGCCGCCAAGGCGTACGGGAACTGAGGCCCCCCATGGCTCCCACCGCCACCGCCCCCGCCCGTGCCGCGGCCGACCCGCGGCGCCGGGCCCTGGCGAGGAAGCGCCGCCTCGCGGTCGCCTTCGTCCTGCCGGCCCTGCTGCTGCTCGGCGCGCTCGTCGTCTACCCCGTCTTCTTCTCCTTCGGCCGCAGCCTCTTCGACGCCAGCGGCGACCGGTTCGTCGGGGTCGGGAACTACGCGGCGATCCTCCAGGACCCCGCCACCCTCAAGGCCGTCCGCAACAGCACCATCTGGGTCGTCGTCGCCCCCACTCTGCTCACCGGCCTCGGCCTGGTCCTCGCCGTCCTCACCGAGAAGGTGCGCTGGGCGACCGCCTTCAAACTGGTCCTCTTCCTCCCGATGGCCGTGTCCTTCCTCGCCGCCGGGATCATCTTCCGCCTCGCCTACGAGCAGAACCCCGACCGGGGCGTCCTCAACGCCGTCGCCGTCGGCATCCACGACACCTTCCAGGACACAGCCGCCTACCCCACGGCCCGCGCCCGCGAGGGCCACGGCCTGACGGGCGCACCCGGCGGCCCGTACAGCACCGAGGGGACGGTCCGCCCCGGCGGATCGGTCGGCCTCGGACTCGTCGGGGTCGGCCCGGACGCCCTGCCCGCGGCCGCGAAGCCCGCCGCCGCACCGGCGGACACCGAGGCCGGCGCGGACGCGATCACCGGCACCGTCTACCTGGACTTCGCGCCGGGCGGCGCCGGCACCCCCGGCACCGTCGACCCGGGGGAGAAGGGCCTGCCCGGGACGAAGGTCGAGGCCGTACGCGACGGCGAGGTCGCGGCGACCGCCACCGCCGCCGCCGACGGCACGTTCCGCCTGACCGGACTCGCCCCGGGGGACTACACCGTCCGGCTGCCCGCGGCCAACTTCGCGGCCCCCTACCAGGGCGTGGACTGGCTGGGCCCGGCCCTGATCACCCCGGCCGTCATCGGCGCCTACCTGTGGGTGTGGACCGGCTTCGCGATGGTCCTCATCGGCGCCGGACTCGCCGCCATCCCCCGCGACGCCCTGGAAGCCGCACGCATGGACGGCGCCAGCGAGGGCCAGATATTCCGCAAGATCACCGTGCCGCTGCTCGCGCCCGTCCTCACCGTCGTCTTCGTCACCCTCGTGATCAACGTGATGAAGGTCTTCGACCTCGTCTACATCATCGCGCCCGGCCCCGTACAGGAAGAGGCGAACGTCCTGGCCACCCGCATGTGGCTGGTCTCCTTCGGCGGCGGCAACGACCAGGGCCTCGGCAGCGCCCTCAGCATCGTCCTCCTGCTCCTGGTCGTCCCCGCAATGGTCTTCAACATCCGGCGGTTCCGAAGGAGTGGAACATGACCAGCCACGGCACCATCGAGCGCGGCCCCTCCCCCCGGGAGGCGGCGGACGCCCGCCCCGCCCCAGCCCCGGCCCCCGCCCGGCCGCCCCGCCGCCGGGCCCGCATCTCCGGCCTCCTCGGCAGCGGCCTCGTCCAGGGGCTGCTGGTCCTGGTCGCCCTCGTGTGGATCACCCCGCTCGCCGGCCTGTTCCTCTCCTCCATGCGCTCCGAGGAGGACAACGCCTCCGGCGGCTGGTGGACGGCGCTCGCCGACCCGGCCCAGCTGTCCTTGGACAACTACACCGCCCTGCTCGCCGACTCCGGCATCGCGACCGCCTTCGGGAACACCGTGCTGATCTCGGTGCCCGCCACGGCCCTGGTCGTCGGCATCGCGGCACTGGCCGGATACGCCTTCGCCTGGCTGGAGTTCCCCGGCAGGGACGCCGTCTTCCTCGTGGTCGTCGGCCTGCTCGTCGTCCCCGTACAGGTCGGGCTGCTGCCGGTGGCGAAGCTCATGGGCGCCGTCGGGCTGTTCGGCACCGTCGCCGGCGTGGTCCTCTTCCACGTCGCGTACGGACTGCCCTTCGCGATCTTCCTGCTGCGCAACTACTTCGCCGAGATCCCGCGCGAGATGCTGGAGGCCGCGAGGATGGACGGCGGCAGCGAGTGGCGGATCTTCTTCCGCCTCGTGCTGCCGCTGGGCCGCCCTGCCATCGCGAGCCTCGCCATCTTCCAGTTCCTCTGGGTCTGGAACGACATGCTCGTGGCGCTGCTCTTCGCGGACAGCGGATCCCAGCCGCTCACGGTCGCGCTCCAGTCCCAGATCCGCCAGTTCGGCAGCAACATCGGCGTCCTCGCCCCGGGGGCGTTCCTGTCCCTGGTCGTCCCGCTCGTCGTGTTCTTCGCCTTCCAGCGGCACTTCGTCCAGGGCGTGATGGCCGGCTCCGTGAAGTGACCCGCGCCGACGCGGGGGAGGCCGCCCCGGAGGCATACGGAAGGACCGCATCGCATGGCGATGCGGTCCTTCCGCGTACGGTGCGCCCCGTCCGGCCGGGGCGGGGGCTCGGGAGGTCAGCCGGCGCCGCCGCTGCCCCCGTTGCCGCCGCGGCCGCTGGTCTGGCAGCCGGCGCCGACGCAGACGCCGCCGTTGCCGCCCCGGCCGCCGTTCCCGCCGTCGCCGCCGGGCGGGGCCGCCCCGCCGTTGCCGCCGTTGCCGCCGTTCACGCTGCCGTGGCAGGAGCCGACGCAGACGCCGCCGTTGCCGCCGTTCGTCCCGTTGGCCCCCGTACCGCCGTCGGTGCCGTTGCCGCCGTTGGCGCTGCCGTTGCAGCGGCCGACGCAGACGCCGCCGTTGCCGCCGCCGGTCCCGTTGACGGTCCCGTTGCAGTTGCCCACGCACACGCCGTCACCGACCCGGACGGTTCCGTTGCCGACCTTGACGTTGCCGGTGCCCGTCTGCCCCTTGCCGATGATCTGGCCGAGGCCGCCGATCCCGCCCGGCCCGCGGCCGCCCGTGTCACCGGCGGCGGGGGCCGTCGTCGCCGCCTCCGGCGCCTGCACCGGGGCTGCCGAGGCGGCGGGCGACAGGGCGCCGGCACCGATCAGGGCGGTGGAGACGACGAGTCCGAGTCGGAACTTCCAAGAGCGCATGTGCATGGCATTTCTCCTGCCGGTCTGGTGCTGTCCGGGCGGTTGGTGGGTCGGGGGGTCGGGTGTCCGGTGGTCAGGGGCAGAAGGGGTTGGTGCCGGTCATCAGGGCGGGCCAGTTGCCTTCGAGGTAGTGCTTCTTCCAGGTGTCGAGCTGCCGGGTGGGGAG
>NZ_JBVIGV010000020.1:66127-95872 GCF_055570615.1 Streptomyces sp. NPDC031121 | reverse complement strand
TCGTTCTTGCGTTTCAGACTCTATCAGAGTCTTTCGCGCTTCGCTTTCCGGGGTTTTCGCTTTCGCGCTTTCCCTTTCCGGCGGTTCCGACTCTACCAGAAGTTTTCCACCGGATTTCCCGGCTTCGGATTCCTGAATGAGGAGTCGTGTGCGCTCCGATGGAATTCACGATTCCGTGGAGGCGAGAGAGATGTTAAACCGCTGCTGCCGAACTGTCCAGTTCGAGGCAACCGTTCGAATCTACCTCCCCATGGCGGCCGTGTCAACGGCCGTTCCGGGACGACGAGGAGACTAGCAGCTGAACAGGCCCCTACGCACATCAGGCCGCCGTGGGCAGCGCGGCCGTGCGGTCCGCGGCCTCCACGTCGCCCACTTCCCCCGCCCGTGCCGCCCGGCCGCCGAGCACGTACACGTACGCCAGGAACACGGCCTCCGCGGCCACGCCGATCGCGATCCGCGCCCACGTGGGCAGCCCGGAGGGGGTCACGAAGCCCTCGATCAGGCCGGAGACGAACAGGACCGCCGCCAGCCCGATCGCCATGCCGAGCGCGGCCCGGCCCTGTTCGGCGAGGGCGGCCCGGCGGGTGCGCGGGCCCGGGTCGACGACCGTCCAGCCGAGGCGCAGGCCGGTGCCCGCCGCGACGAACACGGCGGTCAGTTCGAGCAGGCCGTGCGGGAGGATCAGGCCGAGGAACACGTCGAGCCGGCCCGCGGACGCCATGAGGCCGATCCCCACCCCCAGGTTCGCCATGTTGAGGAAGAGGATCCACAGCACCGGCAGCCCCAGGAACGCGCCGGCCACCAGGCAGATCGCCGCCGCCTGGGCGTTGTTCGTCCACACCTGCGCCGCGAAGGACGCGGCGGGGTGGCTGGAGTAGTACGCCTCGTACCCGCCGCCGGGCTCCGTCATCGCCCGCAGCTCCTCCGGCGCGGCTATGGACGCCTGCACCTCCGGGGTCACCGCGACCCACCAGCCGATCAGCACCCCGAGCAGCGTCGACAGCACCGCGGTCGGGATCCACCAGCGCCGGCTCAGGTAGACGGCGGCCGGGAAGGCGGAGGTGAAGAAGCGGGCGGCGTCCCGCCAGCCCGCCCGCCGGGTGCCGGTGACGGTGGCCCGCGCCCGGGCGACGAGCTGGGTGAGCCGGCCCGTCAGCACGGCGTCCGGGGTGCCCGACTGGACCAGTGACAGGTGGGTGGACGCCCGCTGGTACAGGGCGACCAGTTCGTCCGCCTCGGCGCCGGTCAGCCGGCGGCCGCGGCCGAGCAGCTGCTCCAGGCGGTCCCACTCCGCGCGGTGGGCCGTCACGAAGACGTCGAGATCCATCCGGCTGCCGCTCCCCTGCCCCTGGCCCGGCCGCTCCGCGCGCCCGGCCCTGCTCCGGCGTACTTCTTCCACGGCCAGCTTGGCAGACTGGTCGCCGAGGGGCGGGTCCGGCCACGGGGAGAGGGTTTGCAGCGTGAGCGATCTGGTGACGGGGGACGCGGTCGTCCTGGGGCTGCGGCCCGCGCGGCTGCCGAGCCGGGCGCTCGCGTACTGCCTCGACATCGCCGTGTACCTGTCCTGCTATCTGGCCGTCGCGGTCGGCCTGGCCTTCGCGACCGCCTCCCTGGACGAGGCCGCGCGGGCCGCCGTGGCCGTGTCGGGCTTCGTGCTGGGGCTGGTCGGCGTGCCGATCGCGGTGGAGACGCTCAGCGGAGGCCGGTCGCTCGGCAAGCTGGCGTGCGGGCTGCGGGTGGTCCGGGACGACGGCGGGCCGATCCGCTTCCGGCACGCGCTGGTGCGCGGGGCCATGGGCGTCCTGGAGCTGCTGCTGACGTTCGGGGCGGTGGCGTGCACGGCCTCGCTGGTCTCCGAGCGGGGGCGGCGGCTCGGGGACGTGTTCGCGGGGACCCTCGTCGTCCGGGAGCGGGTGCCGCGGCAGCAGGTGATGCCGGTGCCGCCTCCGCCGCCCTGGCTGGCGGGGCGGTTCGCCGGGCTGGACCTGTCGGCGGTGCCGGAGGGGCTGTGGCTGGCGGTACGCCAGTACCTGACGCGGATGGGCCAGCTGGATCCGCAGGTCGGCTCGGCGATGGCGGCGCGGCTCGCGGACGACCTGGCGGCCCGTACGGGGGCGCCGGTGCCGGCCGGGGTGCCGGCGGCCGCGTTCCTGATGGCGGTCGTGCACGAGCGGCAGTCGCGGGACGCCGCCCGGGCGTTCGGGTCCGCGGCCGGCGCACTGCCGGGCGCGGGCGCCGGTGCGTACGCCCCCGCCGGGCCGCCGGCGGCGTACGGGACCCCGGGGGCGTCCGGGACGTACGGGGCCGCTGTGCCGGCCGGGCCCCCCGCTGCTGCCACCCCTGCCTCTCCTCCTGCACCCGCGCCGGAGCGGCGTACCGGCTTCGCCCCGCCCGGGTAGAGCCGCTTGTCGGCGGCCCCGCCTAGGCTGCGGCCCATGTCAGTCAACATCGATCTTGCCTTCACCGTGACCGGGCTCGCGGACCGGCAGCAGGCCGAGGACGTCGTCCGGGCCGTGCAGGAGCTGCTGTACGACGAGTCGCTCGAAAACCAGGTCAGCCACGGCTGGTCCGTGGGCGACGACGGCGCGTTCTTCGTCTCCGGGGAGTCGGACCACCCGCTCGGCATCACCCGCTTCTACCTCTGGCAGCCGCACTTCGAGGGCCTCTTCGCGGCGACGGTCGCCGACGTGGCCCCTGCGGCCGCGCACGAGATCCGCTGGGGATACCCGGACGAGGAGTACTGACCGGCGGCCGCGCCCGCGGTCAGGCGCGGAATGCCGACGGCGGCGTCTCCAGGTGTTCCAGTTCGATGCCGGGCGCGGACAGGACGACGTCGCCCGCCAGGTGGACGGAGTGGACCTCGCCGGTGTCCAGGGCGGTGACCCGGTACTCGTCGACGACGAGGGGCCCGCTGTCGGTGTCGTGGACGGTGGTGCCGGCGAGCTGCCAGGCCTGGTCGACCGTACGCGGCGCCAGGACGGGATCGGTGAGCGCGACGAGCCGGACGCGGGTCGCGGCGGCCCCCGCGGCCGGGCGGAGCAGCAGCGCGGTGGCGACGAGGAAGGCCGGGGAGGTACCGGTGAACGCGGCGGCGGGGGCGTTGCCCTCGGCGGCCTCGGCGCCGGCGGGGTCGGAGCGGACCCAGGTGACCCCGTCGAGGGCGGCGCCGCGGACCTGCCAGCCCGCGAGGGCCAGTTCCACGCGGATGGGGCGGCCGAGTTCGTCGACGGCGAGGTCGACGGAGCCACGGTGCCCGCCGTCCGGGCCCGTCAGCTGGGAGACGTAGCGCCAGCCGGAGGGGCCGGGGGCGCAGTGGAAGTGCTCCTCGCCGAGCGGGGTGTGGTCGTGCGGGTCGTGGAGCGAGTAGCGGCCGCGGGGCATGGCGGGGGGTCCTTGCTGTGCGTCGTACGGGGCAGGCCCCCGGCACGGGTGCCGGGGGCCTGGCTCGGTGCTGCCGGGGCAGCGGTGCTGCGGTTCCGCGGGAGGGCCGGCGGCGCCGGCCCGCCCGGCGGATCAGTAGCGGTAGTGGTCCGGCTTGTACGGGCCCTCGACCTGGACGCCGATGTACGCGGCCTGCTCCGGGCGGAGCGTGGTCAGCTTGACGCCGAGGGCGTCGAGGTGGAGGCGGGCGACCTTCTCGTCCAGGTGCTTGGGCAGCGTGTAGACGTCGGTCGGGTACTCCTCCGGCTTCGTGAAGAGCTCGATCTGGGCCAGGGTCTGGTCCGCGAAGGAGTTCGACATGACGAAGGAGGGGTGGCCGGTCGCGTTGCCGAGGTTCAGCAGGCGGCCCTCGGAGAGGACGATGAGGACCTTGCCGTCGGGGAACGTCCAGGTGTGGACCTGCGGCTTGACCTCGTCCTTGACGATGCCGGGGATCTTGGCGAGGCCGGCCATGTCGATCTCGTTGTCGAAGTGGCCGATGTTGCCGACGATCGCCTGGTGCTTCATCTTGGCCATGTCCGAGGCCATGATGATGTCCTTGTTGCCGGTGGTGGTGATGAAGATGTCGGCGGTCTCGACGACCTCGTCCAGGGTGGTGACCTGGTACCCGTCCATCGCGGCCTGGAGGGCGCAGATGGGGTCGATCTCGGTGACGATGACGCGGGCGCCCTGGCCGCGCAGGGACTCGGCGCAGCCCTTGCCGACGTCGCCGTAGCCGCAGACGACGGCGGTCTTGCCGCCGATGAGGACGTCGGTGGCGCGGTTGATGCCGTCGATGAGGGAGTGGCGGCAGCCGTACTTGTTGTCGAACTTCGACTTGGTGACGGCGTCGTTCACGTTGATGGCGGGGAAGAGCAGGGTGCCTTCCTGCATCATCTCGTACAGGCGGTGGACGCCCGTCGTGGTCTCCTCGGTGACACCGCGGATGTCGGAGGCCAGCTGGGTCCACTTCTGCGGGGACTCCGCCAGGGTGCGGTTCAGCAGCGTGAGGATGTGGCCGTACTCCTCGGAGTCCGCCGTGGACGGGTCCGGGGCCGCGCCCGCCTTCTCGAACTCGACGCCCTTGTGGACGAGGAGGGTGGCGTCACCACCGTCGTCGAGGATCATGTTCGGGCCGCCGGTGGGGGTGTTCGGCCAGGTCAGGGCCTGCTCCGTGCACCACCAGTACTCCTCCAGCGTCTCGCCCTTCCAGGCGAAGACGGGGACGCCCTGCGGGTTCTCCGGGGTGCCGTTCGGGCCGACGGCGATGGCGGCGGCCGCGTGGTCCTGGGTGGAGAAGATGTTGCAGGAGGCCCAGCGGACCTCGGCGCCGAGCGCGACCAGGGTCTCGATCAGGACGGCGGTCTGCACGGTCATGTGCAGCGAGCCGGTGATGCGGGCGCCGGCCAGCGGCTGCGCCTCCGCGTACTCGCGGCGGATCGACATCAGACCCGGCATCTCGTGCTCCGCCAGGGTGATCTCCTTGCGGCCGAAGGCGGCGAGGGAAAGGTCTGCGACCTTGAAGTCCATGGGTGCTGCTCTCCTCATGGTTCGAGAGGTGGGTACGGCTGAGCCGCGCATCGCCGGAGGCGGTGCACCGGGCACTCAGTCCGTCGGGGGCCCTCTCTCCCCTCGGCCGGTCGCGGGACCGCCCGACCGCCATCAGCAGCGACGCCTGACACTGATGACGAATCTACACCGACCTGCGGGGCCTACCCCAGTGCACCCGGAAAATCGGGGTCGTACGGGACCGCGTGCGCGGGCCCCGGCGGCGGGTGCGCGAAAGCCCCCGCGGGGTGGGCGGGGGCCTTCGGCGGTGGGGCGGGGGGGCCGGTCAGCGGCCGGGCTTGGCGAGGGGGTCCCCCCCGGCGGCGGCCTCGGCGGCCCGGTAGACGTCCGGCTCCAGGTAGATCACGCGGGCGATCGGGACGGCCTCGCGGATGCGGGCCTCGGCGGCGTCGATCGCCTCCGCGACGCGCACGGCGGTGTCGTCGTGCCGGACGGCCACCTTCGCGGCGACGAGGAGCTCCTCGGGGCCGAGGTGCAGGGTGCGCATGTGGATGAGGCGGGTGACTCTGTCGCCGTCGACGACGGCCGCCTTGATCTTCTCGATGTCGTCGAGGCCGGCGGCCTCGCCGAGGAGCAGCGACTTCGTCTCGGCGGCCAGGACGATCGCGATGAGGATGAGCAGGACGCCGATCGCGAGGGTTCCGATGCCGTCCCAGACGCCGTTGCCGGTCAGGAGGGCGAGGCCGACGCCGATGAGGGCGAGGACGAGGCCGACGAGCGCGCCGAGGTCCTCCAGCAGCACGACGGGCAGTTCAGGCGCCTTGGCCCGCTTGACGAACTGGCGCCAGGTCAGGCTGCCGCGCAGCGTGTTCGACTCCTTGATCGCGGTGCGGAAGGAGAAGGACTCCGCGATGATCGCGAAGACGAGGACGCCGACGGGCCAGTACCAGGCCTCGATCTCGTGGGGGTGCTTGATCTTCTCGTAGCCCTCGTAGATCGCGAACATGCCGCCGACGGTGAAGAGCACGATGGAGACGAGGAACGCGTAGATGTAGCGCTCCCTCCCGTACCCGAAGGGGTGTTCCGCGGTGGCCTCTCGCTTGGCCTTCTTCCCGCCGAGGAGCAGCAGCCCCTGGTTTCCGGAGTCGGCCAGCGAGTGGACGCTCTCCGCGAGCATCGACGACGAGCCACTGAAGACGAAGGCCACGAACTTGGCTACGGCGATGGCGAGGTTGGCGGCGAGTGCCGCCACGATCGCCTTGGTTCCGCCCGACGCGCTCATGGGTGCTGGATGTCCCTTCCTCGGTACGGCGGCCCTGGCCGGGGCGCCGCGCTACGGCCGCACATTCTTGCAGCCGCCGGCGGCCCGCCCGGACCTCAGAGGACGACGGTGGCGCGGAAGACCGTGCCGGGCCCGGTCAGTTCGACGGACTCGCCGGCCGGGACGAACACCGACTCGCCTGGCGCCAGGGCCAGTTCGCCGGCGGTGGGGCGGCCCGCGGTGCACAGCAGGATCTGCGGGGCGCCGGCCGGCAGGCGGTGGGGGGCGGCGCCGGGGGCGAGGGCGAGGCGGGAGAGGCGGAACTCGTCGATGGGGGTGTCGTAGACCTCCTCGTCGCCGTCCTCGGGGCGCAGCAGCGCCGGGTCCCCGGGGTCGAACCGGACGATCCGCAGCAGTTCGGGCACGTCCACGTGTTTCGGGGTGAGCCCGGCGCGCAGGACGTTGTCGGAGTTGGCGAGGAGTTCGACGCCAAGTCCGTCGAGGTAGGCGTGCGGGACTCCGGCGCCGAGGAACATGGCTTCGCCGGGCTGGAGGCGGACGTGGTTGAGGAGCATGGCGGCGATGACGCCGGGGTCGCCGGGGAAGTGGTGGGCGAGGGTGGCGTACGGGGTGTACGGGCCGCCGAGGCGTTCGGCGGCGGCCGCGGCCTCGGCGACCGTACGGGCCATCTCGGCGCGGTCCGCGGTCAGGACGGCGGTGAGCATCTCGCGCAGGGCCGCGTCCTCCGGGTGGGCGCGGAGCAGGTCCACGTACGGCGTGAGGGAGTCCACCTTCAGGCCGTCCAGCAGCGCGGCGGCCTCCCGCGGCGGGCGGAACCCGCACAGCCCCTCGAAGGCGGTGATGGCGCAGACCATCTCCGGCTTGTGGTTGGGGTCCTTGTAGTTGCGGTGGGGGGCGTCGGCGGGGATGCCGCGCCGCTCCTCGTCGGCGTATCCGGCGCGGGCCTGCTCCAGGTCGGGGTGGACCTGGAGCGAGAGGGGCGCGCCGGCGGCGAGGATCTTGAAGAGGAAGGGGAGGCGGGGGCCGAACCTGGCGACGGCGGCGGCGCCGAGTTCCCGTTCGGGGTCGGCGGCGATGACGTCCGCGAGGGTGGTCTCGCCGGCGCCGCGGTCGAGGCGGGAGGGGGCGCCGGGGTGGGCGCCCATCCACAGTTCGGCCTGGGGTTCACCGGTCGGCTCCACGCCGAGGAGCCCGGGGATCGCGGTGGGCGATCCCCAGGCGTAGGGGCGGATCGTGTTGGTCAGGCGGTCCATCTGTGTGCGTCTTCCCGGGAAGGACGGAGCCGGCGCGGTGGCGTGCTCACCCGTGTCCCTTGGTCGCCAGGGCCAGGTAGGCGGTCGCGAAGTCCGTGACGGCGAGGAGTTCGGCGAGTTGTTCCAGCTCTCCGCCTTCCTCGGGTTCGATCTCGCTGACGGCCGTGTCGTGGCTGAGGGCCAGTTCGCGCGCGGCGGGGGCGGCGGAGAGGCCGCCGGCGGGCCGGTCGCGCAGCAGGACGACGCGGGCGCGCAGGGCCCCCTCCTCCTCGACCCGGTCGCGGAAGAAGTCGTCGGGGTCGGCGCCGGCGGCGAAGGCACCGGAGAGCAGGACGCCGTGGGCGGGCAGCGCCTCGGGGAGGTCGGCGGCGAGCGCGGGGCGGCCGGCGAGTTCGGCGAGGGTGGCGGCGAAGCGGCGGCCGGCCGGGGCGGCGCCCGCGCCTTCGCTCCAGATGAGCGGGAGGGCGTCGGCGAGTTCGGCGGCGAGCGTCTTGGCCGGGTTGGAGTAGGTGGCGATGGCGGGGCCGCAGCGCTCGGCCGTGCGGTCGAGGCGGTCGGCGACGCGCTGGAGGGTCTCGGCGGGGGCGGTGACCAGGCCGACCTTGTCGAGGAGCAGCAGCAGCGGCGTGAGCAGGGCCCACAGGGCGCCGGGTCCGGCGGCGGCGGACTCGTCGTACTCCTGGTACGGGGCCTTGGCCATCGGTACGAGGAGTCCGTGCGCGCCGGCGACGGCCTCGCCGAGCGGGGAGCGCTCGGGGGCGACGGCGACGACGGTGCAGCCGCGCCGGTAGGCCTGCTCGGCGAGGACGGCGAGTCCGGGTTCGGTGCCGTCGGTGGTGGCGAGGAGCAGCAGGTCGACGGGGCCGACCCAGCCGGGCAGCGCCCAGCGCAGGGCTCCGGGGGCGTGGGCGACGCCGGTGGGGTGCAGGCGGGTGACCGGGGCGGAGGGCGCGGCGAGGGCGCCGAGCAGGTCGGCGACGCCGGTGGCGGCGGTTCCGGGGCCGGCGATGAGGACGGCGCGGGGGCGGCCGTCGGGGCGGAGTTCGCCGAGGCCGGCCTCGGCGGAGTGCCGGGCGGCGGTGCGGACTCTGGCGCCGGCCTCGGCTGCGCCGCGGAGCAGGCCGCGGCGGTCGGCGCGGGCGAGCTCCTCCGGTGCGTCGAGGAGCGTCTCGTCGAGCATGGCGGCCTCCGGCTGGGTCGAAAGGGCGGGCGACTCGGGTGCTCGGGCGCCCGGCGCTGCGACGGGCGCCCTGTACGGCGTGCGGCCTGCGGCGCGGCGCCTGCGGCGTGGTCTGCGGGCCTGGGGCCTCGGCGCCGGCCGCCGCGCGCGGCGGGGGCCGCAGGGCCGGGGCTCAGGCGGGGCGGCGGGCCTCGTCGACGAGGAGGACGGGGATGCCGTCGCGGACCGGGTAGGCGAGGCCGCAGTCCCGGCCGGTGCAGATCAGCTCGGGAGCCGTCTCGTCGGCCGACTTGTCCTCCAGGGGCGAGTGGCAGGCGGGGCAGGCGAGGATCTCCAGAAGGCCGGCTTCGAGCGGCATGGGGCGCTTCCCTTCGAACATGCGGATTGGGCGTGGTCAGCGTACCGCCGGGCCGCGATTCGCGCGGCCCGGCGGCAGGCCGGCGGGTGGCGGCCGCCAGGGCCTGTACTGAGTTGCCCCGCGGCGTCGCGACGCCCGGCACGCACCGAACGCCGCTCCCTGCTCCGCGGGGCAACCCGATTCAGGCGCTAGCCGCGTACCAGGGCGAGGACCTCGTCGCGGATGCGGGCGAGGGTCTCGGGGTCGCGGGCCTCGACGTTGAGGCGGAGCAGCGGCTCGGTGTTGGAGGGGCGCAGGTTGAACCACCAGTCGGCGGCGGTCGCGGTCAGGCCGTCGAGTTCGTCGAGGGCGACGCCGTCGGCGGCGGCGTAGGCGGCCTTGACGGCGGCGAGGCGGCCGGCCTGGTCGGCGACGGTGGAGTTGATCTCGCCGGAGCCGGTGTAGCGGTCGTAGGAGGCGGTGAGCTCGGAGAGCGGGCCCTCCTGGCCGCCGAGGGCGGCGAGGACGTGCAGGGCGGCGAGCATGCCGGTGTCCGCGTTCCAGAAGTCCTTGAAGTAGTAGTGCGCCGAGTGCTCGCCGCCGAAGATGGCGCCGGAGCGGGCCATCTCCTCCTTGATGAACGAGTGGCCGACTCGGGTGCGGACCGGGGTGCCGCCGTTCTCGCGGACGACCTCGGGGACGGACCAGGAGGTGATCAGGTTGTGGATCACGGTGCCGGTGCCGCCGTTGCGGGCCAGCTCGCGGGCGGCGACGAGGGCGGTGACGGCGGAGGGGGAGACGCCCTCGCCGCGCTCGTCGACGACGAAGCAGCGGTCGGCGTCCCCGTCGAAGGCCAGCCCGAGGTCGGCGCCCTCGGCCTTCACGCGGGCCTGGAGGTCGACGATGTTCTTCGGGTCGAGGGGGTTGGCCTCGTGGTTCGGGAAGGTCCCGTCGAGTTCGAAGTACATGGGGACGAGTTCCAGCGGCAGCCCGTCGAAGACGGTCGGGACGGTGTGCCCGCCCATGCCGTTGCCGGCGTCGACGACGACCTTCAGGGGCCGGATCCCGGTGAGGTCCACCAGGGACTTCAGGTGCTCGGCGTAGCCGACGAGGGTGTCCTGCGTGGTGACGGTGCCGGGGGTGGTGCCCTGGGGAGCGGCGGGCAGGCCGTGCTCGGACCACTGCTCGGCGAGCGCGCGGATCTCCGCGAGGCCGGTGTCCTGGCCGACGGGGGCGGCGCCGGCGCGGCACAGCTTGATGCCGTTGTAGCGGGCCGGGTTGTGCGAGGCGGTGAACATGGCGCCGGGCAGGTCGAGCTTGCCGGACGCGTAGTACAGCTGGTCGGTGGAGCACAGGCCGATCAGGGTGACGTCGGTGCCGCGGGCGGCGGCGCCGCGCGCGAAGGCCGCCGACAGGGCGGGCGAGGAGGGCCGCATGTCGTGGCCGACGACGATGGCGGTGGCGCCGGTGACCTCGGTGAAGGCGGCACCGAACAGCTCGGCCAGCGCCTCGTCCCACTCGTCCGGCACGACGCCCCGTACGTCGTACGCCTTGACGATGTTCGAAAGATCTGCGGCCACTGCCTGCCCCTCCTGGTGCTCCTGTGCGGTGGGGCCAACCTACCGTGCAGTTCGGACGGGCCTAGGAGTCCGGGGACCGCAGCACCCGCAGGTGCCCGCGCCGCGTCTCGCCGGCCGACCGGGAACCGCCCTTGGCCGGTCCGCCGCCCTCGGCCGCGCGCTCGTGCGGGCGGGCCGCCTCGCGCACGGCGTTGGCCAGCGCCTCCAGGTCGTCGCCGCTGGGGCGGGAGGGCGCCGAGCCGTCGTTCAGGCGCACGACGTCCCAGCCTCGGGGGGCGGTCAGGCGCTCGGAGTGCTCGGCGCACAGGTCGTAGCAGTGGGGTTCGGCGTATGTGGCGAGCGGGCCGAGAACTGCGGTCGAATCGGCGTAGACGTACGTCAGTGTCGCGACGGCAGGGCGGCCGCACGCGGTGCGAGAACAGCGACGTACAAGGCTCACGACGTTGGACGGTACCGCACTCTTGACCGGGCCGCGACGACTCTCCCGCAGGTCACTCCCCCGTGTCGTGCCTCCGGCAGGGTCCGGCGGGGTCGGAAACGCCCCGGTGGGGGGCCCTTTGCGGGCTACGCTCGGGGGGTGACCGACAGCCCTGTGCCACCCAGCGAGCCCCGTCCCGCCGACCTGCCCGCCGGACCGCGGCCGCGCCGCCGCGACCGGCACGGGCGGGGGATGCGCGGGCCGGTGGCCCCTCCGCAGGTGCCGCTGGCGGCCAGCCGGGCGGAGCTCTTCGGCGACCTGGTGCGGGAGTCCGTCGACCGGCTGGAGCGGCACTGGCCGCAGCTGGCGGAGGTGGAGTTCGTCGTCGCGGACGTGCCCGGGCCGCCGGGCGGGCCGGAGACCGGCTGGAACGACGAGGCGGTGCCGCTCGGGGCGCTCGCGGAGTCGCCGGGGACGGGCCGGCCGCCGCGGATCGTGGTGTTCCGGCGGCCGGTGGAGATCCGGTCGAAGACCCGCGACGAGCGGGCGCTGCTGGTGCACGAGATCGTGGTGGAGCAGGTCGCGGAGCTGCTGGGGCTGACCCCGGAGACGGTGGACCCGCGCTACGGCCAGGACTGACCCCGCCGGCCACAGCACTAGCGGGTCAGGACGGTCAGGTCCTGGCGCGCCTGCGGGACCGGGACCGTGCCGCGGTCGTCGGACAGGGTCTGGACGGTGAACATCGGCACCCCGTCGTGCGGCAGCGTCAGCGTGCGCGAGGCGTGGACCGGCCCGCCGGAGAGGGTCTCCACGGTGAGGGCGTACGCGCCCTTCAGCCCGGCCGGTACCGGGGACGGCAGTGCCTGCGTGGTGCCCGCCCGGACGGTGACCTCCTGCACGGCCGGCTCGCCGCCCTCCGTCCCCGCCGACGCGGTGACCTTCGCCTTCGCGTCGGCTCCCACCGCCGTCAGCGACAGCACGCCCGCCCCGTCCCCGGCCCGGTTGTCCGCGGCGGTCGCCCGCGCGCCCACCGGCGCGGCCGCCGGCACGAACGCCAGCTCCTGCTTGGCGCCGCTGCCGCGGACCACGCGCAGCGCCGCCACCACCGGTACGGGCCTGCCGTCCTCGGCGGGGGCCAGCAGCAGGGAGCCCGCCTCGCCGCGGGTGAGGTCCTTCAGGTCCGCGCTCGCGGTCATGCCGGCCTTGACGTGCAGCCGCTCGCTGCCGGCCGGGCTGATCGAGCCGTTCGGGCCGGCCAGCCGCAGCGCGAGGTCGGCGTCCTCCTCGCCGGGCGCGAACACGACGAGCTTCACGGACGCGGCGTCCGCCGGGATCCCGGGCAGCACCAGCGAGGCCGCCGGGTCGGCGGAGGCCGGCAGCCAGTCCGCGCCGACGCCCTCCTCGCCGGCCTGCACGGACGCGCCGACGCGGCCGGCGCGGGTCGTCACCCGGGCCGCGGCGTCCGCGAGCTGCGCGCCGGGGGCGAGGGTGGCCAGCGAGACCGCCTTGGTGGAGCGGGGGTCGATGCGGATGTTCTCGTTGGTGCCCGCGTCGGCCTTGGCTGGGCCGTCGGGGCCGAACAGCTTGATGTCGACCACGGCCGCCGTGTCGTCCGGGTTGGTGAGGTGCACGTAGTCCTCGCGTCCCTTGGCCGTGCTCACCCCCGGGAACCAGAAGTCGGTGCCGGGCGCAGTGCAGGCGGCGCCGAGCAGCCCGCGCGTCCGCCCGACGGACACCTTCGTCGTCTGCTGCGCCGTCCAGCCGGGGGCCAGGACGCCGTCGGCGGCGCCGGCCAGCGCCGGCGCCTCGGCCCCGGAGGCGCTCGCCCCGGCCGGCCTGCCGGGCTCCTTGAGTTCCAGGACCGTCTTGGCCTCCTTGGTGGCGCCGACCAGGCGCGCCGTGCCCTGGCCGGAAGCGCCGGGCGCGGCGGGCGTGATCGCCGTGTACACGGTCTCCGCGATGTCCGAGGAGCTGGGCGCCGGGCACGCCAGGACCGAGCGCTCCACCGGCATCCGCGCGGCCGAGGCCGCGGGGGCGCCGCCGGCGGGGGCGGCGGGCGCGAGGAGGTGGGCGGCGCCGGCGAGGGCGGCGAGGGCCGCGGCGGCGGCCGCCAGTGTCAGGGGGGCGCGGTGCTTCACTGCTGGGGGCTCCCGTCGGGGCGCGGGTGGTGCTGCCGGCCGTGGGCGTCGTACGGGTCGGCGTACGGCTGGGGTTCGTACTGCGGGTCGTGCTGCGGGTTGTACTGCGGGTAGGGGTGGCCGCCCTGGTCCGGGTAGCCGTAGGCCTGGGGGTCGTACGGCTGCGCCGTGTAGGGGTCGTGGCCGGCCTGCTGCGCGGGTACGTACGGCTGTACGGGCGGCTGCCCGTGGCCGGGCTCCGCGTACGCCTGGTCCGGGTGGGCGTGGCCCGGGTCGGCGTACGCCTGGCCGGGGTACGGGCCGGGGTGGCCCTGCCCGTACGGGTCGTACGGCTGTGCCCCGTGGTCCTGGTAGGCGTAGGACTCCTCCCCGTACGCGGGCTGCGCGGGGATCCCGGCGTAGGGGTCGGCGACGGCGCCCTCGGGCTCGGCCGCGGACGCCTCCGGGGCGGCCGGGGCGCCGGCGCGGAGCCGGCGGGCGCGCCGGCCCTCGGGTGCGCCGGCGGGCGCGGCCGGGTCGGCGGTGTCGGCGCCCTCGTCGGGGAGGTCGTCGTCGAGGCGGGCGCGGCGGCCGGGCAGGGCCATGACGAGGAGGACGACGGCCAGCAGTCCCTGGGCCCAGTGCCAGGCGGTCCGCGGCAGGGCGTCCTCGTGGACGAGGTCGAGGCGGCCGCCGGCGGCCGGCAGTTCGAAGCCCTGCGCCCAGCCGTCGACGGTCCTGGCCTTCAGGGGCTTGCCGTCGAGGGCGGCCCGCCAGCCGGGGGCGGCCCGGTCGGCGATGCGCAGGACGCGGCCGTCCTCCCCGGCGGGGATCCGGGTGTGGATCTCGACGGGGCCGGAGGCGACGGGGACCGGGGCCTCGCCCGGCTTGCCGGGGACGATGACGGCGCGGGCGACCTGGCGGTCCACGCGCCACAGGGCGCTGCCGTCGAGCTGGCTCATGCGGCTGAGGCCGGGGGTGGCGTCGAGGACCTTGCGCATCTCCTGCGGGGCGTCGTCGCGGAGCAGGACGTAGCGGACGGCGAAGTCGCCGAGCTGGTCGGTCTGGTCGGCGCCGGAGCCGGCGACGAGTCCGGCGACGGCCTTGTCGAGGCGGGCGCTGCCGCCGGCGGGGGCGGTCTCGGCGTCGCCGAGGGTGGCGCCGGAGCCGCGGACGAGGCTGTAGGAGACCTGGGCGGGGGTGCCGCCGAGGACGAGGGTGCGGGCCCGGTCGCGGGTGCCGGCGTCTTCGGCGACGAACGCGGGGACCTGGGCGGGGTCGCGGCGCTCCAGCGGTCCGGCGGCTCCGCCGGCGGCCCAGGCGGCCGCGGCGAGGAGCGGTCCGGCGGCGGCGGCGAGGGCGGTCAGGGCGGCGGCGGGCTGCCGCCAGCCGAAGCTGCTGGCGGCGACGCGCTCCCGGGCCCCCTCGGCGCCGACGGCGGCGGCGGCGAGGACGCCGAGCCCGTACAGGAGGGTGGCGGGACCGGCCCAGCCGGTGCGGTTCAGGAGCACGGCGAGGGCGAGCCCGGTCAGGGCGGCGGCCCAGGCGGTGCGGATCGCGGTGCGCCGGTCGGCGCGGAGCAGGGCGGCGAGGGCGGCCAGGAGGGCGCCGGCGAGGAGGAGTCCGCTGCCGGTCCCGGGGCCGCCGGGGCTTGCGCCGAGCAGGCCGAGGGCGGTGGCGGTGCCGGCGGGGGCGGGCAGTCCGGCGTCGTCGAGGAGCCGGGCCGGGTCGGCGAGGAGGGTCAGCGACCAGGGGGCGAGGACGGCGGCGGGCACCGCGAGGACGGCGAGGAGCCGCAGGGCGTACGCCTTCCACTCGGCGCGGCGCACGGCCACCGCGGCGAGGCCGAGGACGGCGGCCGGCAGCCACACGACGGGGGCGAAGGCGGCGGCCGCGGTCATCAGCAGGGCCAGCGTCCACACCGCGCGCCAGGGGCCGCGCAGCCCGGCGCCGGCCGGGGCGGCGAGGCCGAAGGCGGAGACGGCGGAGCGGGCGAGGAGCGGGAGGAGGACGGCGAGGACGGCGGTGCCGAGGCGGCCGTCGGCGAGCGCGCCGGTGACGGCGGGGAGGAGGGCGTAGGCGGCGGCGGCCCAGGCGCGCAGCAGGCGGGAGGCGACGAGGGGCCGGGAGGCGGCGTACGCGGTGAGTCCGGCGAGCGGGACGGACCCGGCGAGGAGCAGGGTCAGGGCGGCGTCGGAGGAGCCGAGGAGCAGCGTCGCGAGGGCGCCGAGGACGGCGAGGTAGGGGGGTGCGCCGGCGGTGGAGCCGGTGCCGGCGGGCTGCCAGTCCTCGGTGTAGCGGCGCCACAGGTCGAGGCCGCTGTCGGGGGCGGGCAGGAGGGCGCCGCCCATGAGGGAGCCGCTGCCGATGAGGCCGCGGCAGGCGACGACGGAGACGGCCGCGAGGAGGGCGAGCAGGAGCGGGGCGGGGTTGCGGGCGATCCGCCGGAGGCGGGCGAACCGCTCCGGCGCCGGGTGGCCGGTGTCGTCCGCGCCGGGTTCGGGGCCGGCGTGGCGGCCGGCGGCGGGGGTGTCGGCGTCGCGGCCGCCGGCGAAGTGGGCGGCGAGCTGTTCCACGCCGGCCCTGAGGGTCGCGCCGGGGGGCGGGAAGAGGGGGCGGAGCTCCTTGGCGGGGACGGCGGGGCGGCCGCGGCTGCGGCGGGCGGCGAGGAGGCGGCCGGGGCGCAGGAGGGCGGCGAGGAGGCCGGTGAGCTCGTCGACGGCCTGGCCGGGTGCTTTGCCGACGAGGTAGCCGAGGGTGCGCAGCACGGTGCCGGCGATCAGGCGGAGCAGGACGTACGGCAGGGCGGCGCCGGAGCAGTTGGCGAGGAGGGTGTGGACGGCGCCGGCCTTGTCGACGCGGTGCGGGCCGACGGCGCTGCGGCCGGCGCAGTCGACGGTGCGGCGTTCGCGGGAGGCGGCCTCGGCGTGGCGCAGGACGGCGTCGGGGGCGACGAGGACGCCGTGGCCGGCGCTGTGGGCGCGCCAGCACAGGTCGACGTCGTCGCGCATGAGCGGCAGGCGGCGGTCGAAGCCGCCGAGGCCGTCGTACACGTCGCGGCGTACGAGCATGCCGGCGGTGGAGACGGAGAGGACGGAGCGGACCTGGTCGTGCTGGCCCTGGTCCTGTTCGCGGCGGTCGAGTCCGGTCCAGCGGCGGCCGCTGCGGGCGATGGTGACGCCGGCTTCGAGGAGCTGCCGGTTGTCGTACCAGCCGCGGAGCTTGGGGCCGATGACGGCGGCGTCGGGGTTCTCGTCGGCGACGCGGAGGAGTTCGGTGAGGGCGTCGGGCTCGGGGGCGCTGTCGTCGTGGAGCAGCCAGAGCCACTGGACGGGTTCGCCGTGCGGGAGTTCGGGGAGGTCGTAGGCGTCGTCGCGCCAGGTGCGGCTGACGGGGTCCCAGCCGCTGGGGCGCTTGAGGTAGGGCAGGTCGTCGGGGGAGGGGGTGCCGGCGCTGCGGGCGGCTTCGTCGACGGCGGCGCCGAAGCCGGTGCGGCGGGCGAGGTGGAGGACGCGGTCGTCGCCGAGGGCCTCGGCGAGGAGGCGGGCGGAGTCGTCCTGGCTTCCGGTGTCGGCGGCGACGTGGTTCTGGGCGGGGCGTTCCTGGCCCAGGAGGCCGGCGAGGGTCCGGGGCAGCCAGCGGGCGCCGTCGTGGGCGACGAGGACCGCGGTGACGACGTGCCGGGGGAACTGGGGCGTGGCGGCGGCCTGGTAGGAGGCCGTCGACTGGCTGTGCAGGGACATCGCTCTACTGGCCCTCCGGCCTGGGTGTCCCGCCGGGCTGGGCCGGTGGGAGGTCCGCGGGCGCGCATGCCCTCGGAGGCTGCTGGACAGCGCCACACTAACGGCTCGGAACACAGCGGTCCGCCTCCTGCGGGGAAGCTGCAGGAGGCGGACCGATGGTGTGCGTGCTGCGCGGAACCGTCACCCGCTGTGACGCCGGGCCGGGGTTCGGACGGTGTCGGGCGGGGGCGCGGGGCCGTTTCGGCGGGAGTCAGACGGCGGCCTTCTTCAGGCGGCGCCGCTCGCGCTCGGAGAGGCCGCCCCAGATGCCGAACCGCTCGTCGTTGGCGAGGGCGTACTCAAGGCACTCGGACCGGACTTCGCAGGCCAGGCAGACCTTCTTGGCCTCTCGGGTGGAGCCGCCCTTCTCGGGGAAGAAGGACTCGGGGTCGGTCTGGGCGCACAGCGCGCGCTCCTGCCATCCGAGCTCTTCGTCCGCTTCCTCGACCAGCAGTTCCTGAAACAGCTCGGTCATGTGCGCCCCTCGCTCTGTCTGTGCATCCCCGTGGCCGTCGTCACTCATCGCTACGTAACGACACGAGTGAAATTACAAGTGTGGGGCTCCAGCGCAGTCAAGCCGGGGTCTGCTATTGGGGCCCTTATTCACTCTGCGGAACCAAGGCTATGCAGAAAGTGTTGATATCGCCAAAAATCGTGACAGTTGCCACGAGTGCCACTTCACCCACACCCACCCGTGACATACGCGGACCCCCCGGCGGTGGTTGCGATCCGGCCACAGAAGCGGCGCAGATCACATTCCGATCACGAGTTGGCCACATAAGTTTGAGCAGGCGCGAGACGGTTCTCGGCACGCGATGTGCCCTGCATTCGGCTGCACAAACCTTTCTCCGTTCTGGTTAACCGGATCAGTTGAAACTTTTCGACCAAAACGGGCATTGAGTTGACAGTCCGGCCCGGCAGCCGGTCTCCTTGTTCCCATGTCAGTGACCGCAGCCGCCTTCCGGACCCCCGTTCGTGGGTTCCTGTGCGCTGCCCAGGTTCGCTGTTGCTGTTGCGGCTGTTGATGCCCCGGGAGCCCCGGCTCCTCCAGGCCCCCGCCACAGCGACCACCCACTGACACCCGTCTAGGACCCCCGTGATGCGCGACTCCGCCGCCGCCCCTGCCGTCATCGAGAGCGACCTCCAGATCGCCGGCGACATCCTCTCCGTACCGCACCTGCTCCAGCCGGCCCGCGAACACCCCGCCACCGTCGCCGAGTTCGCCGGCCTCGCCCGTTCCATCGCCGCGGACCGCGCGAGCTGGCAGCACCTGGTCCGCTACGACGCCACGACCCGCTGGTACCACCGCCTGCGGTCCGTGGCCCCCTCCCCCGGATCCCCGACCGGGTACGAGGTGTGGCTGCTCAGCTGGGTTCCCGGCCAGGGCAGCGGCTTCCACGACCACGGCCCCTCCTCCGGCGTCTGGACGGTCCTGGAGGGCGAACTCACCGAGCGCAACACCCGCGGCACCCTCACCCTCGGCCCGGGCGCCCAGCGCGTCTTCGCCCCCGGCTACGCGCACGAGGTCGTCAACGACACCCTCGAAGGCGCGGTCAGCCTGCACGTCTACTTCCCCGGCCTCCAGGCCATGCCGATGCACAACTGCCACCCGGCCCACCCGGAGGCCGTCCGGGTCTGACGCCTGTCAGACTTCGCTGCATGCGCATTGTTGTTCTGGCCGGCGGCATCGGCGGCGCCCGCTTCCTCCGCGGGCTGAAGTCCGCGGTCCCCGCGGCGGAGATCACGGTCATCGGCAACACCGGTGACGACATCCACCTGTTCGGGCTCAAGGTGTGCCCCGACCTCGACACCGTGATGTACACCCTCGGCGGCGGCATCAACGAGGAGCAGGGCTGGGGCCGCGCCGAGGAGTCGTTCACCGTCAAGGAGGAGCTCGCGGCGTACGGCGTGGGCCCGACCTGGTTCGGGCTCGGCGACCGCGACTTCGCCACGCACATCGTCCGCACGCAGATGCTCGCCGCCGGCTACCCGCTCAGCGCGGTCACCGAGGCGCTCTGCGACCGCTGGCAGCCGGGGGTCCGCCTCCTGCCCATGTCGGACGACCGCGTCGAAACCCATGTCGCCCTCACCGAGAACGGCGAACGCCGCGTCGTCCACTTCCAGGAGTACTGGGTGCGCCTGCGCGCGGCGGTGGACGCGGAGGCCGTCGTCCCGGTGGGCGCCGACCGGGCCAAGCCCGCCCCGGGCGTCCTCGAAGCCCTGGCCGCCGCCGACGTGATCCTCCTCCCGCCCTCCAACCCGGTCGTCTCGATCGGCACGATCCTCGCCGTCCCCGGCATCCGCGAGGCCGTGGCCGGTGCCGCCGCCCCGGTCGTCGGCCTCTCCCCGATCGTCGGCGGCGCCCCCGTCCGCGGCATGGCCGACAAGGTCCTCGCCGCGGTCGGCGTGGAGTCGACCGCCGCGGCCGTCGCCCGGCACTACGGCCCGGACCTCCTCGACGGCTGGCTCGTCGACACCGCCGACGCCGGCGCCGTCGCCGAGGTCGAGGCCGCCGGGATCGCCTGCCGCGCCGTCCCGCTGATGATGACCGACACGGAGGCCACGGCAGCGATGGCCCGCGAGGCCCTGTCCCTGGCGCAGGCCACCCGGTGACCGCGTCGTACGAGGTCCACGCCATCCCGGGCCTCCCGGAGATCAAGCCGGGCGACGACCTCGCCGGCCTGATCGCCGAGAGCGCCCCGGACCTCCGGGACGGCGACATCCTCCTCATCACCTCGAAGATCGTCTCGAAGTCGGAGGGCCGCATCGTCCGGGCGGCCTCCCGCGAGGAGGCGATCGACGCCGAGACCGTCCGCGTGGTCGCCCGCCGCGGCACCCTGCGCATCGTCGAGAACCGCCAGGGCCTGGTCATGGCCGCGGCCGGGGTCGACGCCTCCAACACCGCCCCCGACACGGTGCTCCTCCTCCCGGAGAACCCGGACGCCTCGGCCGCCGCGATCCGCACGGGACTGGCCCGCCTGCTCTCGGCCGACGTGGGCGTGATCATCACCGACACCTCGGGCCGCCCCTGGCGCACCGGCCTGACGGACATCGCGATCGGCTCCTCCGGGGTCCGCGTCCTGCACGACCTCCGCGGCAGCACGGACACCCACGGCAACCCCCTGACCGCGACCGTCGTCGCCACGGCCGACGAGCTGGCGGCGGCCGGCGACCTGGTCAAGGGCAAGGCCGCCCACCGGCCCGTCGCCGTGGTCCGCGGCCTGCCGCACCTGGTCGGCGGCGACGCCACGGCCGCCCGGCTGGTCCGCCCCGCCCAGGACGACATGTTCCGCCTGGGCGCCTCGGAAGCCGTACGGCAGGCCGTGACGCAGCGCCGCACGGTCCGCGCCTTCACGGACGACCCGGTGGACCCGGCCGCGGTCCGCCGCGCCGTCGCGGCCGCCCTCACCGCCCCCGCACCGCACCACACCACCCCCTGGCGGTTCGTCCTCCTCGAATCGGCGACGGCCCGCCTGGAACTCCTGGACGCGATGCGCGACGCGTGGATCGCGGACCTGCGCCGCGACGGCAGGTCGGAGGAGTCCATCGCCCGGCGCGTCCGCCGCGGCGACGTCCTGCGCAACGCCCCGTACCTGGTCGTCCCGTGCATGGTCACCGACGGCGCCCACCACTACGGGCACGCCCGCCGCGACACCGCAGAACGGGAGATGTTCGTCGTCGCCACCGGCGCGGGCGTGCAGAACTTCCTGGTCGCCCTGGCGGGCGAGCGCCTGGGCTCGGCGTGGGTGTCCTCGACGATGTTCTGCCGCGACGTGGTCCGCAAGGTCCTTTCCCTCCCGGACGCCTGGGACCCGATGGGCGCGGTCGCGGTCGGCCGCCCCGCCGAACCCCCGCGCCACCGCCCGACCCGCAGCCCGGACGACTTCATCGAGGTCCGCTAGTAGTGCTGTGGCCGGGAAACCCTCCCGGCCACAGCACTAGATCAGCGAGATGTCGCTCCGGTACATGCGCGGCGCCCTCCGCGGCGGGGTCCGCCCGGCGAGCAGCACCAGCCGGGCGGCCCGGTGCCGCTGTCCCGCGTAGGGTGCGAGCAGCTCCAGCATCACCGCGTCGTCGGCGTCCCGGTTCCCGGCCAGCGCGTAGCCGATGATCCCGGGCAGATGGAGATCGCCGGTCGTCACGGCGTCGGCATCGCCGTTGCTGCGCTGCAGGGTCTCGGCGGAGGTCCACGGCCCGATGCCGGGCACGGCCTCCAGCCGCGCGGCCGCCTTCCCGGGCGGCAGGGCCGCGGCCTCCTCCAGCCGGGCCGCCACCCGCGCGGCCCGCACGATCGTCGCCGACCGCTTCCCGTCGACCCCGGCCCGGTGCCACTCCCACGACGGCAGCATCACCCAGGTCCGGGCGTCCGGCACCACGCACAGCCCCGGGTCGGGCCCGGGTGCGGCCTCGCCGTGCGCCCGTACGAGCCGCCGCCAGGACCGGTAGGCCTCATCGGCGGTGACCTTCTGCTCCAGCACCGTCGGAACGAGCACCTCGAGCACCAGCCCCGTACGGGTCAGCCGCAGCCCGGGCCGCCTCCGATGGCTCTCGTGCACCAGCCGGTGCCGCGGCACGAACACCGCGGGATCGTCACCTGCACCCAGCAGGGCGGGCAGCGCATCGAGGACCCAGTCGGCGCCGGGCCCCCACGCCTCACCCTTCACCCGCCCGGCGCTGCGGTCGAGGGACACCCTCAGCGTCGCGGGCCCCTGCGGAGTCCGCGTCGTACGCCACACGGACCCGTCCTCGCCCACCCGGAAGGTCGGATCCCCGGGCCCCCGCCGCAACGGCCCGAGCGTCAGCCCGAGGTCGATCGGCCCGCCGGGATCCCAGACCCGGCTCTGCGCCTCGGCCGCCGCCCCCGACGCGGCCTGCCGCGCGGCGGGTACACGGGTCCGCCCGCCGCGCACGGCGGCACGGGTCAGGGGATCGAATCGGCCGGCCATGCCCACGAGCGTAGCCGCATCCCAGCCGGCCGGAGCGGGTCAGCCGGAGCGGGAGGGACAGGGCCTGTCCGGCGGGTCACGGCCGGGCCGGCGGCGTTCGGCACCACCTGCCCGGCCCTGACCCGGGCCCGCGGGAACCGCCCGCTCACCTCCCCTGGAGCTTGGCCGATGCCGTCCGGGCGGTGGGCAGCTGCCCGTACAGCAGCTTGCCGGGGCACTCGGTCGCGAAGCCGTCGCGGTGCCCGGAGATCACCTTCATCTTCACGCTGCTGCCCTTGGGGTAGCGGTTCCCGCCCCCGGACTTCAGCGTGGTCGTCGCTCGCGGGTCCCGGTTGAACAGGCCCAGCTTCCAGGCGGTGAGTGCCGCGACGGACTTCACCGCGGGCGCCGGGGGGTTCGTACCGGTGAAGGTGCCGATGACCGCGACGCCCATGCTGTCGGCGTTGAAGCCCATGGTGTGCGCGCCGAGCACCGCCCGGGCGACCCCGCCGGCGCGGCCCTCGTAGACGGTGCCGCACTTGTCGACGAGGAAGTTGTAGCCGATGTCGCGCCACCCCTCGCTGACGACGTGGTAGCGGTACATGCTGCGGATGACGGCGGGCGCGTCCTTGCAGGCGTAGTTGTTGCCGGACGCCGTGTGGTGGACGAAGGCGGCCTTGACGGTGCTCGTGTAGGCGAATGCCTTCTCCCGCAGCTTCTCGTCCGCGCCCCACCCCAACCGGGTGATGATCTTCGGGCGGGGGCCGATGTACGGGGCGGCCGCGGCGCCGGGCCGGGCCTCGCCGGTCAGGACGGCGTCAGCGGTCGAGTCGGCCTTGTCGAGGGCGCCGATCTCCGTGGCGCCGAGCGGTGCCAGCGGGACGTTCACGGAGGAGGCCTCCGCCATCTCCATGGTCATGCCGGGCACCAGTACGGACCCCTGGTCGTCGTCGGCGGGCAGACCGCCCGTGCCCGCACCGTTCTTCCCGTCAGCTGCGCCCGCGGGCGGTGCTCCGGGGTCGACCAGCTCGATCCGCAGGCCCGACGGGAGCCGGGCGGGCAGCGCGCGGGTGGCGGGAGCGGCCGGTTCGGCCTCGACACGCACCTCGATGGCATCCGATTCGCCGACCCACAGCGGGGCGGTGGCGCCGCGGGTGGGGCCGGCGCCGCGTTCGGCGGTGTCGGGGTCGGGGGCGTGCTCGCTGTTGTGGGTCTCGACGTCCTGCCAGTCGGACCAGAGCGCGGTGCCGACGGAGCGGGTACGGACCTGGACGCGGCCGTGGAGTTCGGCCTCGGCGTCGTCCCACACGACCCCGACCAGCGAGAACCGCTCGACCTCCCGCGCGGCCAGGCCCCGCGTCTCGGGAAGGCGCGGGCCGGATCCGGGCGCAGCCGACCGGTTCGAGGACGCCCCCACGGGAGCGAGGGGCAGGGACTGGGTGGAGCCGGCGGGGGCGGCAGGAGCCGAACCGGAGGCGGAAGCGGGCCCGGAGACAGCGGCGGCCGCGCCGGAGGCGGCGGCGGCCGGCCCGGAGAGGGCGAGCGGCAGGGCAAGTGCGGCGGCGGCGGCCGCGACACCGACCGCTGAAGACAGGAATCCACGCATGCAAGCGATGCTGGGCACTGTCCGTGCGGCCCGCCATCGGAGAGCTGACGGACCGTCTGGTGGCGCGTCCGGCCCGCTCCCCCGTACGGATGAGGCGTGCGCCGCCGTCCGGGGGAGGGCCCCGCGTACGCTGGGGCGGGTGAACGCCACTGACCGCACCCCTGCCGACCTGCTGCGATCCGCGCTCGCCGCCGATCCGGGCCGCCCTCTCGTCACCTTCTACGACGACGCCACGGGCGAGCGCGTCGAATTGTCCGTCGCCACCTTCGCCAATTGGGTGGCCAAGACCGCCAACCTGCTCCAGGGCGACCTGGCCGCCGGCCCGGGCGACCGGCTCGCGCTGCTGCTGCCCGCGCACTGGCAGAGCGCGGTATGGCTGCTCGCCTGCGCCTCCGTGGGCGTCGTCGCCGAGGTCGGCGGGGACCCGGCCGACGCGGACGTGGTCGTCAGCGGCCCGGACACCCTGGAGGCGGCCTCGGCGTGCCCGGGCGAGCGGGTCGCGCTCGCACTGCGGCCGCTGGGCGGCCGGTTCCCGCAGCCGCCGGCCGGCTTCGCGGACTACGCGGTGGAGGTTCCCTCCCAGGGCGACCGGTTCGCCCCGTTCGTCCCCGTCGACCCGGACGGCCCGGCGCTGTCGGTCGGCGGCGAGGAACTCAGCCATGCCGAGGTCGTCGAGCGGGCCCGGGCGGACGCGGCCGGGCTGGGCCTTGGCCCCGGGTCCCGGCTGCTGTCCGGGCTCGGCTACGACACGTGGAAGGGCCTGTCGGCCGGGCTGTACGCGGCGCTGGCCGCCGGCGGATCGGTGGTGCTGTGCCGGCACCTGGACAGCCTCGGCGCGGAGGGGCTGGCGAAGCGCACGGAGACGGAGCGCGTGACGCACACGCTGACGTAGAGGCCGACGCCCCATCGCACCGCCCCTCGTCCGCCACCGCCTCGACCCGGCCGCCCCCGCCTACTTTTCACCCGTTCGGCCCTAGACAGCCCCCTGCCCCCGGGCCGCCCCCCACGCCCGGGGGCAGGATCGGTCCAGGCCGTACGCGCATGCCCGACCAGGCAGCGCACATACGGACGGACGCACGCAGGACCCGTGCCGGACCGGCGAGGGGACGGAAACGCGAGTGGCATCCAGCGCAGGCATACCCGGCAGGCCGGAAGCGGCCGGAGGCTCCCCGGAGCCCCCGCGCCGCCGCCGGCGCCGCCTGCTGCGCTGGATCGGGCTCGGCCTGGCCCTGCTGGTGCTGCTCGGGGCGGGTACGGGCTGGTGGCTGTACCGCAAGCTCAACGCGAACATCACCTCGGACACGTCCGCGGCGGCCGAGCTGGAGCGCTACGAGCGGGAGCGCCCGGCGCCCGGCACGGCCGGCTCCCGCAACATCCTCCTGATCGGCTCGGACTCCCGCGCGGGCAGCGGCAACGCCTCGTACGGCAGGGACAGGGGCACGCAGCGCTCGGACACGGTGATCCTCCTGCACCTGCCCGCGGACCGCCGCAGCGCGACGGCGGTGTCGATCCCCCGCGACCTGATGGTGGACATCCCGAGCTGCCTGGGGCCGGGCGGGAACCGCAGCGCCGAGCAGTTCGCGCAGTTCAACTGGGCGTTCCAGCGGGGCGGGGCAGCCTGCACGATCCGCACGGCGGAGAAGCTGACGGGGATCCGCATCGACCACCACATGGTGGTGGACTTCGACGGGTTCAAGCGGATGGTCGACGCGATCGGCGGGGTGGAGGTCTGCCTGAGGCAGCCGGTGAACGACTCCGGGGCGCACCTGAGGCTCCCGGCGGGCCGGCAGACCCTGCGCGGGGAGCAGGCGCTGGGCTTCGTCCGGGCCCGCTACAGCCTGGGCGACGGCAGCGACACCGAGCGGATGGAGCGTCAGCAGCACTTCCTCGCCTCGATGGTCGACAAGGTGCAGAGCAACGGGGTGCTGCTGAACCCGCGGAAGCTGTATCCGCTGCTGGACGCGGCGACCTCCTCGGTCACGACCGACCCGGGGCTGGCGTCGCTGCGGGGCCTGTACGAACTGGCACGCGCGCTGCGGAGCGTGCCTACCGACCAGGTGAACTTCCTGACGGTGCCGCGCCGTCCGTACGCCGCGAACCCCAACCGGGACGAACTGGTGCAACCGGACGCGGCCCGGCTCTTCCAGCGGCTGCGCACGGACCAGCCGCTCGCGGTGGCCCCGTCGACGGGAACGGACAGACAGGGCAAGGACGAACACGGCACGGCCACGCCCCGGCAGCCCACGCCCGACGCCCCCGCCACCCCGACCCGTACGGCGCCCACCTCGGGAACCGAGACCAGCGCGACGCCCGTCCCCACGTTCACGGGCACCACTGCCGGGATGACCGACTGCCGGTAAAGCAATCCCAAAAGCCGGTGTCCGAACCGCAAGGCATGAGTGCTTTGCCCTGGTTTCGGGTGAGTGGAATTTGTCACCACCATGGTTTGCAGCGGACCGGGGCGGATAAGGTGAGCGATCCGGTGCCCTGGCCAGCGAAGAGGCCGTGCACCAGCAGCCGGATCGTTGACCGGGCGCCTTGGGGGAGGCGTGTCGCGAGGCACCGACGGAGGATTCAAGCAACCGTGGATGCGCAGAGCCGTGGGCGGGCGGACGAGATCGACCCCGCCGACCAGTGGGTGCTCAACCCCCGCACCGGCAACTACGAACTGCGACTGGACCGCTCCGGTCCGCAAGGTCCGCCGCCGGCGGTGACCCCGCCGCGCAGACCGTCGCGGTCCCGCCCGGAGGCAGCGGCCCCCGCCCAGCCGACGGGCAGCACGTCCAGGACGGCCGGGAGCGCCTCCAGGTCGGCCGGGACGGCCGCCAAGGCTCCCGGCGGCCCGGCCAAGGCGCCCGCCTCCCCCACTCCCGCGGTGCCCGGTCCGCGCCGCGGCGAGACCCCGCCGGGCCGGCGCGGCGGCCGGCCCCGCAAGGGCGGTTCCGCTCCGCGCCGCAAGCGGGCCCTGGTGGTGACGGGCGGCACGCTGGCGTTCCTTCTGGTGGGCGGCTCGCTCGGCGCGTACCTCTACTACAACCACCTCAACGGCAACCTGAAGGTCACCGACGTCGGCGACGCGGGCACGGGCGGCTTCAAGAAGGACCAGCCGATCAACATCCTCGTGATCGGCACCGACAAGCGCTCCGGCTCCGGCAACGAGGGGTACGGCGACGCGGGCAGCCCCGGCCACGCCGACACGACGATCCTCTTCCACGTCTCGAAGGACCGCACCAACGCCACTGCGCTGTCGATCCCGCGCGACCTGATCACGAACATCCCGGCCTGCCCCACGAAGCAGCCGGACGGCACGACGAAGACGATCCCCGGTCGCAAGGGGGACCGCTTCAACACGAGCCTCGGCCAGGAGGGCCGCGACCCGGGCTGCACCATGCGCACGGTCAAGGAGCTCACCGGGATCACCGTCGACCACTTCATGATGGTCGACTTCAACGCGGTGAAGGTGCTCAGCACCGCGGTCGGCGGCGTGCCCGTCTGCCTGGAGAAGGCCGTCGACGACGAGGACTCCAAGCTCAAGCTGGGCCCCGGCGAGCACCGCCTCCAGGGCGAGGACGCGCTGGCGTTCGTCCGCACCCGGCACGCCTTCGGCAACGAGAGCGACCTGGACCGCATCAAGACGCAGCAGCAGTTCCTGAGTTCGATGATGCGCGAGATGAAGTCCAAGGAGACGCTGACCAGTCCGAAGAAGTTCTTCTCCCTCGCCGAGGCGGCCACCAAGTCGCTCACGGTGGACTCGGGCATCGGGTCGATCGAGAAACTCACCAATCTGGCCGGTGAGTTGAAGGACATGAACCTCAAGAACGTCACCTTCGCCACCCTCCCGGTGCGCGACAACCCGGCGGAGAAGGTCAAGGCCACGGTGGTCGTCGACCACGCCCAGGCCGACCCCCTGCTGGAGATGATCCGCGCGGACGTGTCCCTCACCGAGGTGGAGGAGAAGGAGCAGGCGGCGAAGGACGCCGCCGACGCCGAGGCGAAGGCCAGGCAGGACGCCCTGCTCCAGGGCCCGCGCGCGCAGGCGAGGGACGTACGGGTGGACGTCCTCAACGGGGGCGGCCCGGCGGGCTCCGCCTCGGCCACCCTGGGCTGGCTGCAGAACACCAAGGGCGTCTCCCGGTCCAGCAACCTCGGCAACGCGCCCGCCAAGCTCGACGCCACCCAGCTGGAGTACGCGCCCAACCAGGCCGACCAGGCCCGCGCCCTCGCGGACATGATGGGCCTGCCCGCCTCGGCGCTGAAGATGGGCACGGCCGACGCCGCGCCCAGGACCGCGATGAAGCTGACGCTCGGCGCGGACTTCCGGGGGGCGGGGATCTCCATGACGGCTCCGCAGAAGGCGCCGGAGAACATCCAGCGCGTCGAGGCGGACAAGGCGATCTGCGCCAAGTAGCCGTGCCGGCCGGTCTGCCGCTTCCCGAGCGGCCGGCCGGCGGCCCACCTGCGCCGGTCCGGCGGGCGCACCATGACGACATGACGTGATCTCTAGGGGGGACGTGTGAGGAGCAACAGCGTGCGCGGGGAGGGGGCGCCCGCCCGGCCGGACGGCGACACGGCCGACGGCGGACCAGCCGCCCGCGGCGGCGTCCCCGCACCGCGCGCGGGCACGGGCTCCGCGAGCGCTTCCGGGGCGGGCCCCACCCCACGGCGCGGCAAGCGCCGCATACTCCGCTGGACGGCCTCCGTGCTGGCCTTCCTCATACTCGCGACGGCGGCGGCCGGGTACCTCTACTACCGCCACCTCAACGGCAGCATCCAGACGGACGCCCTGAACCTCGGCGAGAACAAGCTGGGCGGCTCCAGGCCCAACGCCTTCGGGCAGACCCCGCTGAACATCCTCCTGATCGGCTCCGACGCCCGCGACGGCGAGGAGAACAAGGCCCTCGGCGGCGCCAAGGACACCTTCGACGGGCCGCCCCTCGCGGACGTGCAGATGCTGCTGCACCTGTCGGCCGACCGCAGCAACATGTCGGTGGTGTCGATGCCGCGCGACACGATGCTGAAGATGCCCAAGTGCACGGAGCCGAACGGCAAGGTGCACCCGGCGAGCCGGGGCCTCGTCCAGACCAACGAGTCCCTCAGCCGCGGCGGCCCCGGCTGCACGGTCGCCGCCTGGCAGGACCTCACCCGGATCCCCATCGACCACTTCATGATGATCGACTTCAAGGGCGTGGTGACGATGGCGGACGCCATCGGCGGCGTCCCGGTCTGCGTCCAGGAGAACGTCCACTCCCTCACCCGGGACGGCAAGGGCTCCGGCCTGAAGCTCCCCAAGGGCGAGAACGTCATCCAGGGCGAGGTGGCCCTGCAGTGGCTGCGCACCCGCTACGGCTTCGAGGACGGCAGCGACATAGGCCGCGCCCACGCCCAGCACATGTACATGAACTCGCTGGCCCGTGAGTTCCGCCGCAACGCCAAGCTGAGCAACCCGATGAAGCTCAACAGCCTGGCTCAGGCCGCCATCAAGGCGATGGTGGTGGACCCCGGCCTCAACAAGATCGACAAGCTGTACGACCTGAGCATGGAGCTCAAGAAGGTCGACCCGTCCCGCATCACCATGACGACGATGCCGTGGATCCCGAGCCCGTCGGACTCGGCCCGCGTCGAGCCCAAGCCGGGCGAGGCGGAGGACCTGTTCCGGATGATCCGCGAGGACATCCCGCTCGACGGCAAGGGCCCCGAGCAGCCCGCCGCCCCCGCGGCCACGCCCTCCGCGGGCGCCTCCGGCACGCCCGCGGCCCCCGCGCCGCCCGCCTCGCCGGCCCCGAGCCAGCCGACGGCCGACCCGGCCGCGCCGCCCGCGAAGATCCCCGTGTCGGTCCGCAACGCCACCGGCGGCAGGGACGGGGCGCAGGGGCGGGTCAAGGGCCGGGCCGGCGACGTCGCGGCCGTGCTGGCCGGCAAGGGCTTCACCCGTGCCGTCGCGGACACCCTGACCGGGTCCGAGGACACGACGGTGGTCCGCTTCTCCAGCCCCGGCCAGGCGGGCGACGCCGCGGCCGTGGCGACCGCGCTGGGCCTGCCGGCCTCCGCCGTGCAGAAGACGGACGACGTCACCGGGATCGTCCTGTTCGTCGGGAAGGACTGGCGGACCGGCAGCGCGCCGACCCCGCCCCCGCCGGCCCCCACCAAGGCCCCGGACTCGGCCCGTCCGCTCAACGGCGGCAACGACAAGGAGTGCATGGCGATCCAGCCGGGCTTCACCTGGTAGCACGCAGGGGGAAGGGGCCCGGGGGGGGGGGGGGGGGGGGGGGGGGGGGGGGGGGAGAGGGGGCGCGGGGAGGGGAGGTGGGGGGGCGGGGGAGAGGGGGGGAGGAGGAG
>NZ_JBVIGV010000020.1:35506-66117 GCF_055570615.1 Streptomyces sp. NPDC031121 | reverse complement strand
AGAAGACCAAGCCAACCCACACATGGCCCCAAAGAAAAAAACAATGACGGCCCCCCCCCCCCCCCCCCCCCCCCCCCCCCCCCCCCCCCCGGGCCCCTTCCCCCTGCGATCGGTCAGGCGGCTCCGGCCGCCGACGGGTCCGCCTGCGGCGCCGGCCGCCGGCTCGCGATGACCTTGTCGGCCAGCGAGCGCGGGCTGCTCAGGTAGCCGAAGCCCCACGACATGTGCATGGTGGCGATCGCCACCGGGATCTGCACCCGCGCCTTCGGCGAGAGCCCCCGGCCCGCCGGGATGGAGCCGAGCGTGATTCCCGCGAGGTAGCCGGCGGGAACCGCGAAGGCCCAGGGGCTGATCACCGCACCGGCGACGATGCCGGCAGCGATCGCGCAGACCGCGGTCGGCGGGGCGAGGTAGCGCATGTTGATCGAACCGGCGTGGTACCGGGCCACTACGTGCCGCCAGCGGCCGTAGTCCTTGTACTGCCTGGCCAGCGCCCGCACCGAGGGCCGCGGCCGGTACTGCACCTTCAGCTCGGGCGAGAACCAGATCAGGCCGCCGGCCTCGCGGATGCGGTAGTTCAGCTCCCAGTCCTGGGCGCGGATGAACTCCTCGTTGTAGCCGCCCGCCCGCTCCAGCGCCTCGCGCCGGAACACGCCCAGGTAGACGGTCTCGGCCGGGCCGGCCTCGCCGCCCGTGTGGAAGGCGGCGTTGCCGACGCCGAGCCGGGAGGTCATCGCCGCAGCGACGGCCTCCTCCCAGGCGTTCTCGCCCTCGGCGTGCATGATGCCGCCGACGTTCTGCGCGCCGGTCTCCTCCAGGAGGCGGACGGCCGTCGCGATGTAGTCCGGCGAGAGCATGCCGTGGCCGTCGACGCGCACCACGATCGGGTGCCGCGACGCCTTGATGGCGGCGTTGAGGGCGGCCGGGGTACGGCCGGAGGGGTTCGGGACGGTGACGACGCGCGGGTCCTCGCGCACGAGCTCGGCGGCGATCTCGTCGGTGCGGTCCGTGGACGGCCCCAGCGCGATCACCACCTCCATCTCGCCGGCGTACTCCTGTCCGAGGATGTGGCGGACGGAGTTGCGCAGGTGGCGCTCCTCGTTGAGCACCGGCATGATCACCGAGACTGCGGGCTGCTGGGCGGGCATGTGGTCCTTCAAGGTCGGGTATCGGTGTCACGTTACCGCGTACGGGGGAAACGGGTGCGCGCCGCCTGATCGGTGGGGACCGGCACTGATCGTACGGGCCTACTGTTCTGACGATCTGACCGATGTGTGTGGATTCTCCCCTGACGGCCGCTGCAGATCCCGCGGAGGTGTTCCCCCGTGCCCCAGCCACACCGCCCACCCCGACCCGCCCGGCCCCGCGCACCGCAGCGCGCGCGGCGCGGCGGGGCACCGGCCCGGCGCGGGAACGGCCGGCCCCGGTGGGGCGTACGGCTGGCGGGCGGGCTCGCGGTGGCCGTCCTGGGCTCCGGGGCCGTCGGGCACGCGGTGATGACCGGCCTCGACACCGGCATCCAGCGGGTGGACCCGTTCAAGGACATGAAGAACCGGCCCGCCGCCGGGCACGGACTGAACTTCCTGCTCGTCGGCACCGACGGCCGCGACACCACCACCCCCGACGACAAGCGCCGCTACCGCCTCGGCGGCGCCCCCTGCCGCTGCACCGACACCGTCATGCTCGTCCACCTCTCGGCCGACCGGCAGCGCGCCAGCGTCGTCAGCCTCCCCCGCGACAGCTACGCCGAGCTGCCCGCCCACCGGGACGAGTCCAGCGGCCGCGCCCACGGCCCCCACCCGGTGAAGCTGAACGCCGCGTACGCCGAGGGCGGGCCGCAGCTGACCGTGCGCACCGTCGAGGAGATGACGCGCATCAAGATCGACCACTACCTGGAAGTCGACTTCACCAGCTTCATGAAGACCGTCGACGCGATGGGCGGCGTCGAGATCTGCACCGCCAAGCCCCTGCGCGACCGCAACACCGGCCTCGACCTGGCCCCCGGCAGCCACCGGCTGGGCGGCGGCGAGGCCCTGCAGTACGTCCGCTCCCGGCACGTCGACGGCGCCGCCGACCTCGGCCGGATGCAGCGCCAGCAGCGCTTCCTCGCCGCCCTCGTCGAACAGGCCACCTCCAGCGGGGTCCTGCTGAACCCCGTCAAGTTCAAGGAGGTCAGCTCCACCCTCCTGGGTTCCGTACGGGCCGACCCGGGCTTCGGCTCGGAGCAGATGCTGGCCCTCGGCCAGGCCATGCGGGACTTCACCCCGGCCTCCTCCGAGTTCGCGTCCGTGCCCGTCGGCGACCCGTCGTTCCCCGTCAAGGGCATCGGCTCCACCGTCAAATGGGACGCGGCGAAGGCGGCCGAGCTGTTCACCGCCCTCCGCGAGGACCGCCCCCTCGCCCCGCCCGCCCCGGCCCGGACCGGGCCCCGGCAGCCGGCCCCCATCCCCGTGGACGTGCCCCCGCAGCAGGTCCGCGTCCGCGTCGAGAACGGCACCCCCGCCGAGGGCCTCGGCGGCCGCGTGGACGCCGCCCTGCGCGCCACCGGCTTCGACACCACCGGGGCCCCCGGGAAGGCCGCCCGCCGCGACCACAAGCGCACGGTGATCGCCTACGACCCCCGCTGGGACCGCTCCGCCCGCACCGTCGCGACCGCCCTGCCCGGCAGCGAACTGCGCGCGGTGCCGGGGCAGGGCCGCACGGTGCGGGTGATCGCAGGAGCGGACTACCGCAAGGTCGTGCCCGTACGCCCGGAGGAGCCCCAGCGCGGCCCCTTCGGCACCGTCACCGGCGACCAGGTGGTCTGCACCTAGTGCGGTGGCCGGGGCTCAGTCCTCGTCGAAGCCCTGCGCCGCGCGCTCCTCGCGCAGCGCCATGATCGCCCGGCGGCGCGCCAGCCGGTGCGTGCGGCGGATCTGCGCCTCCTGGTAGCGGCGCTTGTCCTGGTCGGTCTCGGGGACGACCGGCGGCACCGTGCGCGGCTTGCCCTCGGCGTCGACCGCGGTGAACACCAGGTAGGCGCTGCCGACCTGTGTCGCCGGGGTCGACTCGTTCCACCGCTCCGCCAGCACCCGTACGCCGATCTCCATCGACGAGCGGCCCGTCCAGTTGCACTGGGCCTTGACATGCACCAGGTCGCCCACGCGGACCGGGGCCAGGAAGGCCATCTCGTCCATCGACGCGGTCACGGCCGCACCGCCCGAGTGGCGGCCGGCGACGGCGCCCGCCGCGTCGTCGACCAGCTTCATGATCACGCCGCCGTGGACGGTGCCCAGCAGGTTGGTGTCGTTGGCGGTCATGATGTGGCTGAGCGTGGTCCGCGATGCCGAGGTGGGCTTCCCCTGCAGGTCGCCCGCCGTCGCGCCCGGTATGTGTGTCATACCGACACCTTAAAGCCGTCGCGGATGCCACAGCTGTGCAACAGCACCGGTACGAAGCGGGACCCGGGCTGTCCCCCGGCTCCCGCGACCGGGCATCCTATGCCGCATGAACGAGTGGCCAGAAGGGCGCGGGGACCGCCGCGACGACGGATACGGGCACGGCAGCGCGCACGCGCAGCCGGAGGGCGCCCGGCGGATGCCCCACGTCCGGCGCGGGCAGCCGGGCCTGCCGCAGCAGCCCCAGCGGCCGCCGCAGCCGCCGGTGCCGCCGCAGCCCGGCCGCCGGCCCTCCCCGCAGGTACCGCCGCAGGCGGGCCCCGGCCACGAGGCCCGCGGCTACGACAGCGGCTACAACACCGGCCAGGTCTACGGCACGCCCCAGCGCGGCCCCCAAGGCCCGGGCGGTCCCGCGGGCGGCGGACCGGGCGGCCCCGGGCGCCCGTCGGCCGCGCCCGACTGGGGCCGGCGCATCAAGGTCGGCTCCATCGCCCTGGTCTCCGTCCTCCTCGTCACGGCCATCGGCACGTACGTGTGGGCCGACTCCAAGGTGCGCCGCGAGGTGGACCTCTCCAAGGTCATCGAGCGCCCCAAGGACGACGACTGCACCACCTACCTGATCGTCGGCTCCGACAGCCGCGAGGGGCTGACCGAGGAGGACAAGAAGAAGCTCCACACGGGCTCCGCCGACGGCAAGCGCACCGACTCCATGATGATCCTGGCGGCCTGCTCCGGCGGCACCACCATGATCTCGCTGCCGCGCGACTCCGACGTGGAGATCCCCTCCTTCGTCGGCTCCCAGTCCGGCAAGAAGTTCCCGGCGCAGGGCAGGCGCACGAAGCTGAACGCGGCGTACGCCGAGGACGGCCCGGAGCTCCTCGTCCGCACCGTCGAGCACAACACGGGCCTGCGCATCGACCACTACGCGGAGATCGGCTTCGCGGGCTTCGCGAACATCGTGGACGCGCTCGGCGGCGTGGACATGAACATCGAGAAGGCCTTCAAGGACGAGAAGTCCGGCGCCGACTTCAAGGCCGGCGAGCAGACCCTCAACGGCGAGCAGGCCCTCGCCTTCGTCCGCACCCGCTACGCGTTCGCCGAGTCGGACCTGGCCCGGACGAAGAACCAGCAGAAGTTCCTCGCGACGCTCGCCAACCAGGCGGCGACGCCCGGAACCCTCCTCAACCCGTTCAAGCTGTACCCGGTGCTCGGCGCCGGCCTGGACACGCTGATCGTGGACGAGGACATGTCGCTGTTCGACATGGGCGAGATGTTCTTCGCGATGAAGGGCGTCACGGGCGGCAGCGGCACCTCGATGAACATGCCGATCGCCGGCGAGCGGGGCGGCAACCTGCTGTGGGACAAGCCGAAGCTCCAGCAGATCGTCAAGCAGATCCAGAACGACGAGAAGGTCACCGTCACGGCGAACTGACGCCGCGACGGACGACGGCCCCGCTCCGATGCCCGGAGCAGGGGCCGTCGCCGTTCGCCCGTACGGGCTCAGCTGTCGGGGGAGAACCGCAGCGCCTTCGGCGGCAGCTCGGCCCGGCACCACACCCGGGCGCCGGCGCGCAGCTCGTTGTCCGCGCCGACGACCGCGCCGTCCCCGACGACGGCGGCGTCGACGACGGTGCGCGCGCCGACCGTCGCGCCGTCGCCGATGAGGCTGGCGGTGACCTGCGCGTCGGGCTCGATGACGGCGCCGTCGAGGACGATGGACCCGGTCACGACGGCCCCCGCCCCGACGCTCGCCCCGGCGCCGACGACCGTGCCGCCGGAGAGCTTGGCGTCCGGTGCGACACGGGCCCCGGGCAGCACCAGGGACTCGCCGCGCGGCCCCGGCACGGCCGGGGAGGCGACGACCCCGCGGACGAGGTCCGCGGAGGCCCGGACGAACGACTCGGGCTTGCCGAGGTCGAGCCAGTACGTGTTCTCGGTGACGCCGTGCAGGACCGCCCCGGCGGCGAGCAGCCCGGGGAACGTCTCGCGCTCGACGGAGACCGGCCGGTCGTCCGGGATGGAGTCGATGACGCTGCGCTTGAACACGTAGCAGCCGGCGTTGATCTGGTCGGTGATGATCTCCTCGGGGGTCTGCGGCTTCTCCGTGAACGCCAGCACCCGCCCCTCGGAGTCGGTGGGCACCAGCCCGAACGCCCGCGGGTCCTCGACCTGCACCAGGTGCAGCGTGACATCGGCCTCGGCCGCCCGGTGGGCGTCGACGAGGCCGGCGATGTCCAGGCCGGTGAGGATGTCGCCGTTGAAGACGAGCACGGAGGAGTCCGGTCCGCCGGTCAGCCGCCGGGCGGCGTTGCGGATGGCCCCGCCGGTCCCGAGGGGCTCCTCCTCGACGACGTACTCCAGGCTGACGCCGAAGTCGGAGCCGTCGCCGAAGTACGGCTCGAAGACCTCGGCGAGGTAGCAGGTCGCCATCACGATGTGGGTGACACCGGCCGCGGCGGCGCGGGCTATCTGATGGGCGAGGAACGGCACTCCGGCGGCGCGCACCATCGGCTTCGGAGTGTTGACCGTGACGGGGCGCAGCCGCGTCCCCTGCCCCCCGACCAGCAGGATCGCTTCCAAAATGTTTCTCTCCCCACCCCGGGTCGGGCCTGTGAAGGTCCAAAGTTAGCCCATGCGGGGCACGTGCCGGCCGGAGGCGGGCGAAACGCTGCCGCTCCGCCGCCTTCGACCCGGAATCATCCGCTACGGCAGGTTCCTCGCCCCAGGATTTTCCCATCACCACCTCTCTGTCTCTCTGCTGGTCAGACTGCTGTGGTGTCGGCCACTCGCCCTGGGAAGCTTCCGCGGCCCCTTGACGCCGCGGCAGTGCAGCCATGACGCTCGTGCAAGTTGGCGCAAGCCACTCGACACCGGAGGCATTCATGGCACTGCGGTTCATCGGGATCGATCCGGACACGGGGCAGCAGGGCTCGCCCACCGTGTGGGTGGACGAGGAGAAGGCGGAGCTGGTGCTTCAAGGCTGGAAGCCAGACGAGAAGCTGGAGACGGAGTGCGCCGCGTTCGAGGTTCCCGGCCATGCGCCGGGCATTCCGCCACACGAAGCAGTGATCCGGATTCCGGCCCGCATGGTGCCGATGCTGAGGAAGGCGTGCGATGTCGCAGAGGGAACCGGGCTTTGACGAGTTGCTGGCAGCGGCCCGGCACTCGGCGGTGCATCTGGAGATGCGCGACTCGTACGGGGTGGGTGACGAGGCCGAGGACTTCGAGAACTGGCGGCGCACCGGCCAACGCGACGTGGATCCTGCCTCGGCCTACTGGGCGCCTTGGGTTGATCTGATGCGCGGCACCGTGGCCCGGGGAGTCGTCGTCCGCCGGGCCCGTGTGGTGTCGGAACCGGTCACGGAGTACATCCGGTACGAGCACGCCGGCACCGTGGTGAACCTCCACGCAGGGGAACAGGTGCGCTGGCTTCCCCGCCGTCAGGCGTCCGACATCGCACTTCCTGGAAACGACTGCTGGGTGTTCGACGGGGAGATCGTGCTTTTCAACCACTTCACCGGGGAGGGGGGCTGGTCCGAGCCCGGTTGGGAGGTACGGTCCGAACCGGCCGTTGCCGCCCTGGCTTCCGCAGCCTTCGAGACAGTGTGGGAGCGCGGCATCCCGCACGAGAAGTACTCGGTCTGATCTGACGAATCGCGAAGAGCCAACTCATGTCTGCATCCCCTTCGTCCAGCGCCCAGGCGGCCCGTGAAGCCATCGCCACCCGTCTCGGCGGCCTGCGCAGAGAGGCGGAGCTGACCGGGCACGAGCTGGCTCTTCGCTGCGGCTGGAGTCCGGCCAAGTCCTCACGCATCGAACGGGCCAAGACACCCGCGTCCGACGCCGACATCCGCGCCTGGTGCAGAGCCTGTGGAGCCGAGGACCAGGCAGAGGACCTGATCGCGGCGAATCGGCAGGCCGATCGGATGTACGTGCACTGGCAGAAGCTCCACCGGCACGGCATGCGCCGGGCACAGGAGGAAGTCGTTCCCCTGTATGAGCAGACGCGCCACTTCCGCGTCTACTGCTCGAACGTGGTCCCGGGGATGCTGCAAACCGAGGCGTACGCCGCCGCCCTGCTCTCGACCATCGCCGCTTTCCAAGGAACCCCGGACGATTCGGAGACCGCCGCCGCCTCCCGGATCGAGCGCTCACGCGTTCTCCACGAGGGTGACCACCGGTTCGCTCTGCTCCTGGAAGAAACGGTGCTCCGCTACCGGATCGGCGACGAGACCACCATGGCCGGCCAGCTCGGGTACCTCCTGGCAGTCATGGCCTTGCCGAACGTAAGCCTTGGAGTCATCCCATTCACGGCTCGGCGCCGCGTCTGGCCACTCGAAGCCTTCTACCTGTTCGACAGCCGCCAGGCAAGCGTCGAGCTGCTCACGGCCGCCGTGAACGTGACTGCCCCCAGCGAGGTTGCCACCTACGCGAAGGCATTCTCAGAACTGTCCAAGATCGCGGTACACGGCGCCGACGCTCGCGCCCTGATCTCAGAGGCGATCACCTCCCTCGGCTAGTTTGCGTGCAAGCTCGTGCAAGAACGTAGCTGGGTGTACCGGCCACTCCCTACGGTCGTTCCATCGGCTTCGGAAGCGACCGGGAGGACGCCATGGCAGGCACCGTGCGGACGGCGGAACAGTTGCGAGAGCCCCTGGCGGTGGTTCACCGGCACGCGAACGAGCACCCGAGCACGGGCGTGGCCGCGTGATGGACATGCAGACCTGGCGGGACGGCTGGACAGGGGCCGCAGATGCCGCCGAGTCGGTACGAGCGGCTCTGGCCGCACTCGGCCTCCCCGAGTCCGCCTGGAGCGGCGTCCGGCCCACGGTCACGAAGACCGGCAGACCGTATGTGGAGCTGGGGACGCTCAGCGCGGACGTGGCGGGACAGATTGCCGAGGCTCTCTTCGAGGAGCGATGACTTCCGTCCGCTGAGGGGCGGGGGACGGCCGGCTCTGGGCGGCCGTCAGGCAGATCGGGAAGGACACAACGATGACCGACCTGTACGGGCTCCCCATCAAGGGTGCCGACTTCCACCAGGCGTGCGGCGGCAGCACGCACCCGGACGGCGAGGCATGCGTGACGCTCGCCAAGATCGGCCCGGACGCGTGGGCCATCGGTGACAGCAAGCGTCCGAGCGCTGAGCCGCTGCGGTTCACCACGGCGGAGCTGAACGCGGCGGGCATCGACCCCGCGCGGTTCGACCTCTCCGCCTGATCCCTGAGCACCACCTGACCGACGGCCCCGCCCACACGCCGACGGGTGGGGCCGTCGCCATTTCCCGAAACGGAGCGGCTGTGCACCACCACGGTTACGCATGGGTCGGAGAGAAGAAGGCGTTCGACAACGAGAGCATCCGGAGACCGCCGCCGGAGCACGCGCCGCCCATGGGAATCGACGAGGCATTGAGGGAGCGCTACCGCAATGCGGTGACCGATTTCCCGGCAACGGGCGTTCCTCCGATTCAGACAGCTCACTGGCTGGTGAAACCGGCCTCCATGATGCGGGGCACATGGGAGGAACCGAAGGAAGCTGGGGAATGGCTCGGCCTCCAGTTGGCGGAGTTGGCACCACGGTTCACATCGGAAGCGGATCGGGAGGTGACTCGGCTGGCCCTTCTGGTGAAGGCTGCCGTGGAAAGGCTGACCTGGGGTGGGGACGTGTCCCTGGGGCACTACCTGAACGGAACCGTCTTCCATTCGGTCGCCCTGGTGACCTGCTCCCCGAACCGTGCCAGCCCCGAACTGCCCTGCCCGCTGCCGTAGTCGAAACAACGAAAGAAGCCCCCGGCCGATTGGCCGGGGGCTTGATACTTCGAGAAATGCGGTTTGGCTAGCTGTCAAAGCTCTTCATGAAGTCCAACACGACCTTGGTCTTGTCGGTCACTTCTCCACCAGCCTTGCCCGCCACAGTGCCCAGGTAGCCGTCCCGCCGAGCCTTCTTCAAGTGGTCCTTGATCGTCTCTGGGCGCCGCTCAATAAGTCGGGCGAGCCACGGCACCGGCGCCGGGGCCCCACTCTCAGCCATGGCGGCGTACGTCGCAGCCAACATCGCCAGGTATCGGTCTGAGACGCCTTCAGCCGCCAGAAGGCGGCCAGCCGCCTCCCCTGACGCGTCCAGCGTCCGCGTAATGTCCTCCCGGGCCTGCTGGGCCTTGGGCGCCATCTTGGCCAAGTTCATCGCAGCCGAGATGTCGAGCCTGCGAAGGACGGTCGTAGAGATGCCGCGCACGACGTCGCGAGGCTCGGCGTCATCGGCCGGCTCCACCGTCATGCGCTGTGGCCCTCCTGTGATCGGCCCCGCAGGCCACCACATCCGGATCACCCAGCCGCCTTCCTGCTGGGTGATCTCGAATCCACTCTCGTCTGCTTGCACACCCCGACCATACACCACCTGGAGTGGTCCACCCTGTGTTGACAAAGCAGGGTGGACCGTGCGCAGACTGAAGGTCCAGGGGCTGGCCATAGCAGGCGGGGGCGGGCCCATTTGCGACGAGAAGGGCCGACTCAGGCGTGGCAAGGGCACGGGTGGCGCGATCCAAGGACGACCCGAATAAGTGGACGCTGTCCTGGTACGACCCGGACGGGAAGCAGCGGCAGAAGTCCTTTGGGACCAGTAAGCGCGCCGACGACCACCGGAAGCGTATGGAACAGGAGCTAGACGCCCGGACCTACCTGGACGACAAGCCGGGGAAGCAGCCCGTGACGGCGGTCTGGGAGCAGTGGACCAACCAAAGGAAGCTGGAGAACAGCACCAAGAAGCAGTACCGCTCGATTCAGAACACGACCCTGGAACCGTTCTTCAAAGCTCGCCCCATCATGTCCTTGAAGGTCGCGGACATCGAGCAGTGGCTCTTGTGGATGGAGCAGGACCGCAAGCTGTCGGCCCGGACCCGTCGTCAGCGGTTCTCGTTCCTCTCCGGGATGATGGACTGGGCCGTCGTCAACGAGATCATCGGGCGCAATCCGTGCAAAAAGATCGGGCACGCAGGTAGCCGCGCCAAAGAGATCCGCGAACACAAGAGCAACGCCAGGCGGCTGACGACTCGGGAAGTCTTGGCCATGCTGAACGGGGCACCGCCCCGATACCGAGCGCTGCTCTGGCTCATGGCGGGATGCGGGCTCCGCATCGGTGAGGCGATGGCGGTCTCGCGAGATCAGATCGACTTCCCGGCGGAGGTTTTGCGCGTCGATTTCCAGATCGCGGAGGACGGGGAATCCGAGTCGGGCAAGAACAGCGCGCTTCAGCGGCGGCACGTCAAGGCCCGTGACGAGGAGGAGCCAGGGCGCGTCGCGCCCCTTCCACCGAACGTGGCGTTCGAGCTGCGCAGGCACATCAAGAACCACGGCATGTGGGGGCCTGAGCGCCTGTTGTTCCCGAACGTGACCCGGTCCGGGTACCTCTACGCCTCGTACTTCTACCGGCAGATCTGGTTGGCCGCTCTGACGAAAGGCGGGGTGGCCTACTGCACGCCGCATTCCTTGCGGCACTACTACGGGTCTCGCCTGCTGTACGCGGGAGTCCCCGAGAACGACGTGGCCGACTGGATGGGACACAGCAGCACGGACGTGCTCCGCGAGCACTATCACTACATCTTCGAAGGGGCCGAGCAGCGCGGGCGCGCAGCGATCGCGAGCATGCTGACCCCTGGTGCGGACGATCCCACCGAACGGGACGAAGTCGCCTGATCCAACCCACACGCAAGCCCCCGGCGTGATGCCGGGGGCTTGCCGTTTGTGCATGTCAGCCCATGTTTGCAACCCAGTTTCGGCCCAGGCTTTCCCCAGCATGACGCCCAGGAACACCGAACGGGCCCGAACGGACCGGAAGCCGATCAGGGCTGCTGGATCAACAAAGCAGCCGCTGACCTGCGAAAGCGCTGTTACGGCAGGTTGCGCGCCATGACGATCCGCTGGACCTGGTTCGTTCCTTCGTAAATCTGCGTAATCTTCGCGTCGCGCATCATGCGCTCGACCGGGTAGTCGCGGGTGTAGCCGTAGCCGCCGAGGAGCTGGACGGCGTCCGTCGTGACCTCCATGGCCACGTCCGAGGCGAAGCACTTGGCGGCGGCGCCGAAGAACGTGAGGTCGGAGTCGGTGCGCTCGGACTTGGCGGCGGCCGCGTAGGTGAGCTGGCGGGCGGCCTCGATCTTCATGGCCATGTCGGCGAGCATGAACTGGACGCCCTGGAAGTCGGCGATCGGCTTGCCGAACTGCTTGCGCTCCTGGACGTAGCCCTTGGCGTAGTCGAGGGCGCCCTGGGCGATGCCGAGGGCCTGGGCCGCGATGGTGATGCGGGTGTGGTCGAGGGTCTTCATCGCCGTGGCGAAGCCGGTGCCCTCGGCGCCGATCATGCGGTCGGCCGGGATGCGGACGTTGTCGAGGTAGACCTCGCGGGTCGGGGAGCCCTTGATGCCGAGCTTCTTCTCCGGGGCGCCGAAGGAGACGCCCTCGTCGCCCTTCTCCACGACGAAGGCGCTGATGCCCTTGGAGCGCTTCTCCGGGTCCGTCACGGCCATCACCGTGTAGTAGTCGGAGACGCCCGCGTTGGTGATCCAGCGCTTGACGCCGTTGAGGACGTAGGAGTCGCCGTCGCGGACCGCGCGGGTCTTCATGCCGGCCGCGTCGGAGCCCGCGTCGGGCTCGGAGAGGCAGTACGAGAACATCGCGTCGCCCTTGGCGAGCGGGCCCAGGTACTTGGCCTTGAGCTCCTCGGAGCCGGAGAGGATCACCGGGAGGGAGCCGAGCTTGTTGACGGCCGGGATCAGGGAGGAGGAGGCGCACACGCGGGCGACCTCCTCGATGACGATCACGGTGGCCAGGGCGTCGGCGCCGGCGCCGCCGTACGTCTCGGGGACGTGCACGGCGTGCAGGTCGTTGGCGACGAGGGCGTCCAGCGCCTCCTGCGGGAAGCGGGCCTCCTCGTCGACCGCGGCGGCGAACGGGGCGATCTTCGCCTCGCAGAGCGAGCGGACGGACTCGCGGAGCATGTCGTGCTCCTCGGCCGGGCGGTACAGGTCGAAGTCGGCAGAACCCGCCAAGATCTCTCACTCCCCAAGGTGAACCACGTGCTAACTACCGTTAAGTAACCCAAATCTTAATGGCCGCCTCCCGGGCAGCGATATGTACGCGGCACGTGAGCTGCGTGACAACGTCCGGTACTCCAGGGAACGTCCCCCGTTCGGGCGCGACTATGCTCGGTTGCCGCAACAGGCCCCGCACCTCTGGAGCAGCCATGGCCCCCCTCAGGATCACAGTGATCGGCACCGGCTACCTCGGCGCCACGCACGCCGCGGCGATGGCCGAGCTGGGCTTCGAGGTGCTCGGGCTGGACGTGGTCCCCGAGAAGATCGAGATGCTGGCCGCGGGACGGGTGCCGATGTACGAGCCCGGCCTTGAGGAGCTGCTCGCCGCGCACGTCGCCGGGCTCCCGGGCTCCACGGGCCGGCTGCGCTTCACCCGGTCCTGGGAGGAGGTCGGCGAGTTCGGCGACGTCCACTTCGTCTGCGTCAACACCCCGCAGAAGCACGGCGAGTACGCCTGCGACATGAGCTACGTGGACTCCGCGATCGAGTCGCTGGCCCCCCACCTGGCCCGGCCCGCCCTCGTCGTCGGCAAGTCGACCGTCCCCGTCGGGTCCGCCGAGCGCCTCGCCGCCAAGCTCGCCGCACTGGCCCCGGCCGGCGCCGACGTGGAGCTGGCCTGGAACCCGGAGTTCCTGCGCGAGGGGTTCGCCGTCCAGGACACCCTGCACCCGGACCGGATCGTCATCGGCACCCGCGGCGACCGCGCCGAGAAGGTGCTGCGCGAGGTGTACGAGCGGCCGATCGCCGAGGGCAGCCCGCTGGTCGTCACCGACTTCCCGACGGCCGAACTCGTCAAGACGGCCGCGAACTCCTTCCTCGCCACGAAGATCTCCTTCATCAACGCGATGGCCGAGGTCTGCGAGGCCGCCGGAGGCGACGTCGCGAAGCTCGCCGAGGCGATCGGGCACGACGAGCGGATCGGGAGCAAGTTCCTGCGGGCCGGCATCGGCTTCGGCGGCGGCTGCCTGCCCAAGGACATCCGCGCCTTCATGGCGCGCGCCGGCGAGCTGGGCGCCGACCAGGCGCTGACGTTCCTGCGCGAGGTCGACTCGATCAACATGCGGCGGCGCGGGCACATGGTGGAGCTGGCCCGGGAGGCGGTCGGCGGGGCGTTCCTCGGCAAGCGGGTCGCGGTGCTCGGGGCGACCTTCAAGCCGGACTCGGACGACGTCCGGGACTCGCCGGCGCTGAACGTGGCGGGGCAGATCCACCTCCAGGGCGGCCAGGTCACCGTCTACGACCCGAAGGGCATGGAGAACGCGCGCCGCGTCTTCCCGACGCTGGGGTACGCCGAGACGGCGGTGGCGGCGGCGCGCGGCGCGGACGTGGTGCTGCACCTCACGGAGTGGCGGGAGTTCCGCGAGCTGGACCCGGTCGAGCTGGGCGGGGTCGTCAGCGACCGGCTGGTGCTGGACGGGCGCAACGCCCTGGACGGGGAGCGGTGGCGCGCGGCCGGGTGGACGTACCGGGCGATGGGCCGTCCGCGCGCGTGACGGGGCCTGACGGCGGCTGACCGGGCCGGCGGGGGCGGTCAGCCGGTTGGGGGGTGTGCGGCGGCGCGCGCGGTGAACTCGGCGGCGCGCAGGACGCGCAGGGCGCCGCCCAGGTCGGCCGGGTGATGTCCGTCTCGGGCCAGCCGCGTTCCGGGAGTCCGGTGCGGCGGCCCGGTCGAGGGCGGCGGCGGGTGCCGGGCCGGGCGGGTCCGCGGCTCCGGGGGAAGCCGGTCCGGGCGGGGGCGTCTCGGCGGCGTACGCGCCGTCCGCGGGGTCCTGTTCGCCCTGCAGGTCGGCCATGGAGTTCGCTCCGGGGTGGCGGCAGCAGGGAAGGCAGAGGTGCTGCCACCGTGACACGTGGGGCGGGTGGGCGGCCCGGCGGATGCGGCGTACGAGTGAGACCCGCAGGTCAGGGCGGGGCTTTGGCGGCCGCCCGGGCCCGGCCCGCCCCGCTGGCGGGCCGAGGGGGCCCGGGCGCGCGGCCTGGCGGTTCAGACGGCGGTGCGGAGGACCGCGTTGGAGGGTCCGCGGACCGCCGAGAGGTCGCGGGCGACGGCCTCCGCGTCGCGCAGCACCCGTACCGCGTTGGACCAGGTGAGCTTGGCGAGGTCTGCGGGCGACCAGCCGCGGTGCAGGAGTTCCGCGACGAGGTTCGGGTAGCCGGCGACGTCGTCGAGCCCGGACGGGGTGAACGCCGTGCCGTCGTAGTCGCCGCCGATGCCGATGTGGTCGATGCCGGCGACGTCCCGCATGTGGTCGAGGTGATCGGCGACGGTGGCGGCGGTCGCGACCGGGCGGGGGTGCTCCGCCTCGAAGGCCCGGTGCACGGCCATCGCCTCGGGGGTGGTGTCGAGGTGGTGGAAGCCGTGGGCGCGCAGGTTCTCGTCGGCGGCGAGGGTCCACTCGACGGCCGCGGGGAGGATGAACTTCGGCACGAACGTGGCCATCGCGACGCCGCCGTTGGCGGGGAGGCGCGCCAGGACGTCGTCGGGCACGTTGCGCGGGTGGTCGCAGACGGCGCGGGCCGAGGAGTGGGAGAAGACGACGGGTGCGGCGGAGGTGTCGAGGGCGTCGCGCATCGTCGTCGCGGCCACGTGCGAGAGATCGACGAGCATGCCGATCCGGTTCATCTCGCGGACGACCTCGCGGCCGAAGTCGGCCAGTCCGCCGTGCCGGGCCTCGTCGGTCGCCGAGTCGGCCCAGTCGATGGTGTCGTTGTGGGTGAGCGTCATGTAGCGGACGCCCAGCAGGTGCAGGGCGCGCAGGGTGGCGAGGGAGTTGTTGATGGAGTGGCCGCCCTCGGCGCCCATGAGGGAGGCGATCCGGCCGCCCTGGCGGGCCGCCTCCATGTCGTCGGCCGTCAGGGCGCGCGCGAGGTCGGCCGGGTAGCGGTCGATCAGCTGGCCGACGGCGTCGATCTGCTCCAGGGTGGCGCTGACCGCCTGGTCGCCGGCGTAGTCGGAGCGGACGAACACCGACCAGAACTGCGCGCCGACCCCGCCGGCGCGCAGCCGGGGGATGTCGGTGTGCAGGTGGGCGGAGGTGTCGCCGGCGATGTCGCGCCGCGCGAGGTCGTAGCGGACCTGCTGGCGCAGGGCCCAGGGCAGGTCGTTGTGGCCGTCGGCGACGGGGTGTTCGGCGAGCAGGGCGCGCGCCTGGTCGAGGCGGTCCGCCGCGGTCACTTGCCGAACCCGAAGGACTCCGCGCCGGCGGCCTTGGCCCGCAGCCGCTTGCCCTTCTCGGTGGCCTGGTCGTTCAGTTCCTGCTGGAAGTCGCGCATGCGGGCGAGGAGCTCCCCGTCGTGGGCGGCGAGCATGCGGACGGCGAGGAGGCCGGCGTTGCGTGCCCCGGCGACGGAGACGGTGGCGACGGGGACGCCCGCGGGCATCTGGACGATGGACAGGAGCGAGTCCATGCCGTCGAGGTACTTCAGCGGCACGGGCACGCCGATGACCGGCAGGGGGGTGACGGAGGCGAGCATGCCGGGCAGGTGGGCGGCACCGCCGGCGCCGGCGATGATCGCCTTCAGGCCGCGGTCGGCGGCCTGCTCCCCGTAGGCGACCATCTCGCGGGGCATGCGGTGGGCGGAGACGACGTCGACCTCGTAGGGGATCTCGAACTCGTCGAGGGCCTGGGCGGCGGCCTCCATGACGGGCCAGTCGGAGTCGGATCCCATGACGATGCCGACGACGGGGGCGGCGCTCCCGGTGCTGGGGGTGCTCATGCGGTGATCGTTCCTCGGAGGTAGCCGGCAGCGTGACGTGCGCGCTCCAGCACATCGTCCAGGTCGTCGCCGTAGGTGTTGACGTGGCCGACCTTGCGGCCGGGCTTCACGTCCTTGCCGTACATGTGGATCTTCAGCTGCGGGTCGTGGGCCATGCAGTGCAGGTACGCGGCGTACATGTCGGGGTAGTCGCCGCCGAGGACGTTGGCCATGACGGTCCAGCGGGCCCGGGGGCGGGGGTCGCCGAGGGGCAGGTCGAGGACCGCGCGGACGTGGTTGGCGAACTGGGAGGTGACCGCGCCGTCCTGGGTCCAGTGGCCGCTGTTGTGCGGGCGCATGGCGAGCTCGTTGACGAGGATCCGGCCGTCGGCGGTCTCGAACAGCTCCACGGCCAGGTGGCCGGTCACGCCGAGTTCCTCGGCGATGCGCAGGGCGAGGGCCTGGGCCTCGCCGGCGAGCTCCTCGGGGAGGTTCGGGGCGGGGGCGATGACGGTGTCGCAGACGCCGTCGACCTGGATCGACTCCACGACCGGGTAGGCGACGGCCTGGCCGTGGGGGGAGCGGACGACGTTCGCCGCGAGTTCGCGGACGAAGTCGACCTTCTCCTCGGCGAGGACGGGGACGCCGGCCTTGAAGGGGGCCTCGGCATCCTCGGGGGTCCGGACGAACCAGACGCCCTTGCCGTCATAGCCGCCGCGGACCGTCTTGAGGATGACGGGGAACCCGCCGACCTCCTCGGCGAAGGCCGCCGCGTCCGCCGGGTCCGCGACGATGCGGTGGCGGGGGCTGGGCGCGCCGATCTCGTCGAGCCGGGCCCGCATCACGCCCTTGTCCTGGGCGTGCACCAGGGCGTCGGGCCCGGGGCGGACGGGGATGCCGTCCGCTTCGAGGGCCCGCAGGTGCTCGGTGGGCACGTGCTCGTGGTCGAAGGTGATCACGTCGCAGCCGCGCGCGAAGGCGCGGAGCGTGTCCAGGTCGCGGTAGTCGCCGATGACGACGTCGCTGACCACCTGGGCCGCCGAGTCCTGCGGGGTGTCACTGAGGAGCTTGAACTTGATGCCGAGGGGGATGCCCGCCTCGTGGGTCATGCGGGCGAGCTGTCCGCCGCCGACCATGCCGACTACCGGGAACGTCACGCCTCCAGGGTATCGGCCGGGCGTCCGCCGAACGGACGCGGCCCCACCGGGAACTCGTAGCAACATCCCGTGCGCCCAGCGTCGCCGATATGTACGAACGCACAGTACCCGAAGGCACAGACGGGCCGGCGGGGGGACACTTAGCATGAGTGGCCGATCGAGAGGCGACGGACGCCCCGCTGGGGGCCGCTACGGACGGGACCGACCATCACCATGACCACGCCGGAACGGGCCTCCGCCCTCGAACGCCTGCGCGGCCTCGCACGCGAAGTCGCGAAGTTCGGGGCTGTCGGGGGCCTGGGTGTGCTCGTCAACCTGGGCGTCTTCAACCTGCTGCGGCACACCACGGACCTCCAGGTGGTCCGGGCGAGCGTGATAGCCACCGTCGTCGCGATCACCACGAACTACATCGGCTTCCGGTACTTCACCTACCGGGACCGGGCGCGCACGGGCAGCTCGCGGGAGGTGCCGCTGTTCGTGGCGTTCAGCCTGATCGGGCTGGTGATCGAGAACGGCGTGCTGTACGCGGCCACGTACGGGTTCGGCTGGGACGGCCGGCTCGCCTCCAACGTGTTCAAGTTCGTCGGCATCGGCACCGCCACAGTGTTCCGCTTCTGGTCGTACCGGACGTGGGTCTTCAAGGCGCTGCCGCAGGCGGCGCCCTCGGCAGCCGCCGAGCCGGCGCCGGAGGCGCGGGCGGCGGCCCGCCCGGCGCGGGACAGCAGTACGCGCGCCCCCGAGCCCGCCAGGAACAAGTAGGCCGTCGGCCCGCACGCCCCGCCGGTCAGCGGACGGTCTGCTCCCGCTCGCCCCGCTCGGGCTCGGTGCGGCTGAGGAACAGGGCGAACACCGGCGGCTGTGCCTGGAGCAGTTCGAGGCGGCCGCCGTCGGCCTCGGCGAGGTCGCGGGCGACGGCGAGGCCGATGCCGGTGGAGTTGCGGCCGCTGATGGCCCGCTCGAAGATGCGGTTCCCCAGGTCGGGCGGGACGCCGGGCCCCTCGTCGGTGACCTCCAGGACCGCCTGGTTGCCGACGACGCGGGTGCGCAGGGCGACGGTTCCGCCGCCGTGCATGAGCGCGTTCTCCACGAGGGTGGCCAGCACCTGGGCGACCGCGCCGGGCGTACCGAAGGCCCGTACGCCGGTCTTGCCGGAGCGGACGATGGCCCGGCCCTCGCTGCGGTAGGCGGGCCGCCACTCCTCCACCTGCTGCTTGACGATTTCGTCGAGGTCGAAGGGGACCGCGGAGCCGGTGCGCGGGTCGCGGGAGTTCGTCAGCAGCCGCTGGACCACGTCGGTGAGCCGCTCCACCTGGGCGAGCGCGATGGTGGCCTCCTCGCGGACGGTCGCCAGGTCGTCGGTGACGGTGATCTCCTCCAGCCTCATCGACAGCGCGGTCAGCGGGGTGCGCAGCTGGTGGGAGGCGTCGGCGGCCAGGCGCCGCTCGGCGGTGAGCATCCGCCCGATCCGCTCGGCGCTGGAGTCGAGGACGTCCGCGACGCGGTCCAGCTCGGGGACACCGTAGCGGCGGTGGCGGGGCCGGGGGTCGCCGGAGCCGAGCCGTTCGGCGGTCTCGGCGAGGTCGGTGAGCGGGGAGGCCAGCCGGTTGGCCTGGCGGATCGCGAGCGCCACGGCGGCGACGACGGCGAGCAGCGCCACCGCGCCGACCACGGCGAGGGTCCGCCCGACCTCCTCCGTGACGGTGGAGCGGGGCTCCTCGACGACGACCAGCTCGCCCTGCTCACCCTTGGCGGTGCCGCGCAGGACGCTCCCGCCGGTCCGCTCGCCGACCTCGACGGGGGCCTGCCCGGGGACGGTGATCCGGGCGTAGCGGCCGGGGTCGAGCTGCTCGGCGAGGGCGTCGGAGTCGATGGGCCGGCGCTCGGCCACGTTCGCCTCGACGATGCCCGCCAGGCGCAGGGCCTCGGACTCGATGCGGTCCTGGGCGCTGCTGGTGATCGTGCGGGTCTCCACGATGACGAGGGAGACGCCGAAGACGGCGATCACGACGAGCACCACGGCGAGGGTGGACTGGATCAGGCGGCGGCGCATGGCTGGGGGGTCCGGTCAGCTCTTCTCGAAGCGGAAGCCGACGCCGCGGACGGTGGCGATGTAGCGGGGGTTCGCGGCGTCGTCGCCCAGCTTCTTGCGGAGCCAGGAGATGTGCATGTCCAGGGTCTTGGTGGAGGACCACCAGGTGGTGTCCCACACCTCGCGCATGAGCTGGTCGCGGGTGACGACGCGGCCGGCGTCGCGGACGAGGACGCGCAGGAGGTCGAACTCCTTCGCGGTGAGCTGGAGCTCCTCCTCCCCCATCCAGGCGCGGTGCGACTCGACGTCGATGCGCACGCCGTGCGTGGCGGCGGGCTGGGGGGCCTCGGCGGCGCCGCGCCGCAGCAGGGCCCGGACGCGGGCGAGGAGTTCGGCGAGGCGGAACGGCTTGGTGACGTAGTCGTCGGCGCCGGCGTCCAGGCCCACGACGGTGTCGACCTCGTCGGCGCGGGCGGTCAGGACGAGGATCGGGAAGCCGAGCCCCTCGGCGCGCAGCCGGCGGGCCACCTCCAGCCCGTCCATGCCGGGCAGGCCCAGGTCGAGGACGACGAGGTCGACGCCGCCCTGGAGTCCTGCGTCGAGGGCGGCCGGGCCGTCCTCCCGGACCTCGACGTCGTACCCCTCCCGGCGCAGGGCGCGGGCCAGGGGCTCCGAGATGGATGCGTCGTCCTCGGCGAGCAGTACACGCGTCATGTGGGTGATGGTAGTCCGCGGCGGCGATCCGCAGGGGCGGCCCCGCGCACCCCTTTCCATCTGGCCTTATGAACGGAAGCTGCCTTCGGAAACACGGAATCGGTTCCCAATCCTCCTGTGATCCATCTCTCAAGTCCTTTCATATGCCACCTGGTCGTGTCGTATGGTGGCGAGACGCCTGATGCACTACCACCGGGACCTTTGCGCCGAAATCCGAGCCAAAGGTCTCAATTCTGTCTGGATCGATCAGAGGGTCTTGACGACTTTCCCGATCGGCTTCAGTGACAGTGGATGACCTGTGGGCCGGCGCCCCGCGCGTGTTCGTGTGCGCGAGGGTGCGGATCCCGGCTGCGTCTGTTCCCCCGCCCCGTCCACGGCGCGGGTGCGTGCCCCCGGGGCGTGGGGGCCGGGCGGCCGCTGCCGGTTCCGGCCACCCCCCACCGGGCGCCGACCGGCTCACGAAGCCAGGCGTCCCGAGCAAGCAAGGATCGACCATGGCTTCCAGCCTGACGAAGGGCACGGTGGACCCGTCCGCCGAGAAGACCTTCTTCGGCCACCCCCGTGGCCTGGCCACTCTCTTCATGACCGAGATGTGGGAGCGCTTCAGCTTCTACGGCATGAAGGCCCTTCTCCTCGTCTACCTGATCTCAGGCGGCCCGGACGCCAAGGACGGCAGCCTGGGCGGCGGCATCGGGATGGACGAGGGCACGGCGATCACCGTGTTCTCCATCTACGTCTCCATGGTCTACCTGCTGGCCATGCCGGGCGGATGGCTGGGCGACCGCGTCTGGGGCCCCCGCAAGACCGTGACGATCGCCGCCGTGACGATCATGTGCGGCCACCTGGTGCTGGCCCTGCCGGGCGGCAGCACGTTCTTCGCCGGCCTGGCCCTGGTCGCCATCGGCTCCGGCCTCCTGAAGGCCAACATCTCGACCATGGTCGGTCAGCTGTACAAGGACGCGGACGACCCGCGGCGCGACGGCGGCTTCACCATCTTCTACATGGGCATCAACGCCGGCGCCTTCTTCGCTCCGCTGGTCATCGGCACCGTCGGCCAGAAGGTCAACTGGCACCTCGGCTTCGCGCTGGCCGCGGTCGGAATGGGTATCGGACTCGCCGCCTTCCTCCTGGGCACGAAGCACCTGAACCCCGTCAGCTCCGTCGTCCCCAAGCCGCTGTCGGCCCCGGAGCGCTCCGCCTGGATCCGCAAGGTCGCGGTCGCGGTCGCCCTCGTGGCCGCGTTCTACACCGTCGTGGGCATGGCCGGCATGTTCACCAAGGCGTGGGCGACCATTCCGCTGACCCTGATCGGCCTGATCGTTCCGACCTGGGTGCTGATCCGCATCAAGCGGGACAAGGACCTCAACCAGTCCGAGCAGTCGAAGATGAACGGCTACATCTGGTTCTTCGTCGCCGCCGCCGTCTTCTGGATGATCTACGACCAGGGCGCCTCGACCGTTCAGTCCTTCGGCGAGACCAAGACCTCCAGCGCCCTGCTCGGGTTCGAGTTCCCCTCGTCCTGGTACCAGTCGCTGAACCCGGTCTTCATCATAGCGCTGGCCCCGGTCTTCGCGTGGATCTGGGTGTGGCTCAACCGCAAGGGCAAGGAGCCGTCCACGGTCGGCAAGTTCGCCGCGGGCCTGTTCTTCATCGGCGTCTCGTTCTTCTTCTTCCTGGTTCCCGTCGCCATGGCCGCGGACGGCCAGACCGTGGGCCCGATGTGGCTCGTCGGCATCTACCTGATCCAGACGGTCGGCGAGCTGTGCATCTCCCCCGTCGGCCTCTCGGTCACCACGAAGATGGCACCGGCCAAGTACGCCTCGCAGATGATGGGCGTCTGGTTCCTGGCGGTGACGGCCGGCGACTCCATCACCAGCCTCCTGTCCGACCCGGCGGTGTTCGGTGTCGACCTGAACGGCACGAGCGCGGTCGCGATCGAGGCGACCCTCGCATGCGTGGCGGCCTTCGCGGTCTTCATGTACCGGAAGAAGGTCAAGGAGCAGATGGGCGAGGTCCACTGACGCACCCGGACAGAACCGAGCGGCCCGGCACACCGGAAAAGGTGTGCCGGGCCGCTCCGTTTCGTCAGCGGCGACGGGGGCCGCGCAGGCGGTGCCAGGGGGTGAAGGTGAACACCGCCGCGCCGAGCAGGACCACCGTCGCGGCGGCCACGGCGAGGGCCCTCACGCCGCCCGTGTCGCCCGCGCCGGTCTCGGCGAGGCCGCCCGGGCCGCCGGATCCGGCGGTCGCGCCGCCGGAGGACGGGGAGCCGGAGCCGCCCGGCTGGGCAGTCGTGTCCAGCTCCAGGGAGACGCCGCTGGAGACCGCCTTGCAGGGCACGTTGATCGGCGTCGAGCCGGGGCTCATCGCCACGTCGATGGCCAGCCGGTCCGGGGTCAGCGTCACCTTGCCGGTCGCGCCCGGCTTGTAGGTGCCGGTCATGTCGCTCAGGCTGACGGGAGCCTTGTCCGGGATCGGCTCCGCGTTGGCCGGGCCGGAGACCCGGACCGTGCCGGTGTCCGCGCCGCCGAGCCGGATGTCCATCGACGGTTTCAGGGCGCCCGCGGGGAGGGCCATGGGGCTGGCCATCGCCCCCTTGGCGGTCTTGACGGTGAGGTCGAAGCCGCCGCTGCCGTTCTTCCTCGCGTTGACCGTCACCGGGGTCTTCACGCCGCCCGGGACCACGGCGCCGCAGTCGAAGACCACCTCGACGGGCTTGCCGGGGAAGTCCGTCTGGCCCCCGCCGCCACCGGAGGCTGAGCCGCCCGCGGCCGAGCCGCCGGAGGTCGTGCCGCCGCCCGAGGCCGTGCCTCCGCCGGACGTGGTGCCTCCGGCCGCGGTCGCGCCGCCGCTCGACGATCCGCCGGACGACGAACCGCCGGACGACGATCCGCCGGAGGCCGTGCCGCCGCCGCTCGTCGTGCCGCCACCGTCCGACACCGTGATCGTCGCCGCGGCCGCGGCCGTCTCCTTCGGCGAGCAGCGCGTGGTGAACCCGCTGAAGTCCACGTCGTACCGGCCCGGGGTGATCACCACCTCCCCCGCCTTGGTCAGCTTCACCTTCCCCTTCATGTCGGACAGCACCATCGGCGCCTTCTTGGGGATCGGCGGGTTCTTCCGCTCCCCCTCCAGCTTCACCTCGCCCGAGAGCGCCCCGCCGAGCCGCACCCAGCCGGTCGGCTTCACGGTGTCCTTGCCGAGGTCCATCAGGTCCGTGTTGTCCGAGGCCGCCTTGACGGTCTTCCACACCACCTCGACCTCGTCGCCGACCTTCGCGGCGGCGGGCGCGGTGACCGACACGGTCGTCGTGCCCTGGACCGGGCCGCCGCCGCCCGCGGGCGGTACGCACTCCACCCTGTACGAGACCTCGGCCGCCTGGGCGGGTCCCGCCCCCAGCAGCGCGGCCGCGCCGCCGATCAGCAGTGCGGCCGCGGCCGCGCTCACCCTCCGTTGGGTCTTCACGAATGCCCCTTCGTCGTCGGACTGCCGGCTGACGGTGCGGACGTCTGCGGTGCCGTGAACCACGGCAGGGCGGCGGCCTCCCCGGGCGCGGCCGCCTCCGCGGCGGCCCCCTCCGCTGCGGGTGCCTCCGGGGCCACCGCCGGCCGGACCCGGTCGACGAGGGCCATACCGGCCCGGAACAGGCCGGCGGGCACCACCAGCAGGAGCAGCGCCCAGAACACCAGGACCCCGTACGGGCGGGACACCGCCCACGGTCGGGCCGCGAGGACCGTCTCCCCGTAACGGAGGGAGACCGTGTGGTTCCCGTGCGCGCCGGCCCCGAGCGTGACGGGGAGCCGGACCTCGGCCCTGCCCCCCGGCGGGATCGCGCCCTGCCAGCGGACCTCCTCCCACTGCGGGGCGAGCACGCCCCGGGCCGTGCCCAGCCGGAAGACCGGGTCCACGACGGGCGCGGGGCCGGTGTTCCCGAGCGTGACGGTGAAGGTGCGCGAGGGCGGCGCCCCGAACCGGGTCAGGATCCCGTCGCCGCCCGCCAGCCGGGCCGGGCCCAGCACGGCTAGGCGCGGCGCGCCCTGCTCGGGCGGCAGCTCGGCCACCGGGTGGCCGGTGAGCGCCAGCGGGAGGGCGACGGTGGCGGCGTCCCCGCCGACCGAGGTGACGTTGACGATGCACGGGCACGGCTTGGGCGGGGCCGCCGCGGCCAGCCGCGCCGTGAACCGGCCGTCACCGCCGACGGAGACGGCCGCGCCCTCGGCGTTGGCGCAGCTGTTGGTGCCGCCGATCATGTTCTGGCCGCAGACCAGCAGCATGACCGGCGTCCCGGCCGGCCAGCCCGTGCCGGTCACCGTGAGCTCCGTACCCGGGGCGGCCTCCCGGAGCGAGAGCTGCGCCGCCGGCCGGGCGTCCGCCGCGGCCGGTACCGCGGCGGCGAGCAGGCACGCCGTGAGCGCGGCCGCCGCGGCGCGGGCCCTGGACGTGCCGGTCACGCGGGTGCTCCCGTCGGCTCGGGGGCGTGCACGGGGCCGGCCGCGGGTACGGGCCGCCCGCGCCGGGCCCTCCGCCCGCGGACGAGGAGCAGCGCGGCCGCGGCGGCCCCGCCGAGCGCGAGCAGGGCGGCGCCGGCGCGGGTCGCCGTACCGCCGGGCGCGAACCGGGCGGACGCGGTGGCGGTGACAGACGGGGCGCCCGGGGCGCTGGCGGTGAGGGTGACGTCGACGGCGTCGAGGCGGGGCGCGCCGGGCCACGGCTCGGCCAGCCGCACCCGCCCGCCCGGCGGCACCTGCACGGGCAGGGCCCGCTCCCGGCTGCCGGGCAGCGTCCCGAACAGGCCCTCGGCTCGCACCGACAGCCGCGGCGCGAGCGGTACGTTCCCCCTGTTGACCAGGGTGTACGCGACCTCGGTGCGGGCGCCGCGGCCGCGCACGGCGACGTCCTCGACGGTCAGCGCGGCGAGCGTCGGGCCGCCGACGCGCAGGTGGATGCGTACGGCTTCCTCGCGGCCGGCCTCGGCGGCGACGACGGCGGCCCGGAGGTCGCCGGGGAGCGCGGCCGGCGGCACGGTCACGGTGAACGGGACGGCGGCGCGGGTGCGCGGCGGCACGGTGACGGCGGCCGCCCCGCCGAAGCTGATCCAGGCGCCCGCCCCGCCGGCCCCGCCGGGCTCCTCGGCTGCCCGCAGGGTGAAGGTGCGCGCCCGGTCGGAGGCGTTGGTGAGGGCGAGCCGGTCCTCCAGTACGGCTCCGGGGGCGCCGGCGAGGTAGAAGGCGGGGCGGGGCGCCCCGCCGGCCGCGCCGGGCTCGGGGGCGGCGCTCCAGCCGGGGCCGTCCGATGCGCGGGCGGGGGCCACGGGCAGGACGGCCGTGCCGAGCAGCAGCAGGAGGGGCAGCGCGGAGGCGGCCGCCCGGCCGCGGGGGCGGCGGCGTCCGGACGGAGGAGCGGCGGCGGTTGCGGGAAGGAGCACGGCTGCTCCGTTCAGGTGCGGGCCCGGCGGCCGCGCCGGCTCAGCCACAGGAGTCCGCCGGTGCCGGTCAGGAGCACGGTGCCGCCGAGGGTGGCGAGGGCGGTGACGGAGTCCTCCGGCCCGGTCTGCGGAAGGGTGTCGCCGGAACCGGAGCCGGGTCCGGGCCCGGCGCCGGCCGCGGCGGTGACGTCCAGCTCCAGCGACGGCTTCGGGCTGTTGCCGGGCGTGCACGTGGTCGTCGTCCCCATCGCCTTGATGGTCAGGACGCCCGCTGTGAAGGTGACCCGGCCCGTCTTCTTCGGGGTGTAGGTGCCCGACAGGTCGGTGATCCTGATGGGGGTGTTGGCGGGCGCCGCCTCGGGGTTCGGCGGGCCGGAGACCGCCACCTGCCCCTGGTCGGCCCCGCCGACGACGATGACCGCGCTCGGGTTCATCGCGCCCTTGCCGAGCTCGATCGGGCTGGAGGACACGCCCTTCCGGAAGGACATCGTCAGCTTGTAGCCGTCGCCCTCCCGGGCAGCCTTGATGTCGATGGGCGAGACGGCCGACTTGTCCCCGATGGGCGTCTTGCAGTCGTAGGCGACGTCCACGACGTCGGCGCGGGCCGTGCCGGCGGCAGGCAGAACCGCCGCCCCGGCCAGCGCGAGCGCGACAGCCGCCGAACGTGTGCGGTGGGACACCTTCGTCCTCCCCTCGGACCGAATTCTGACGGCACATCAGATCGAGGGCTCAAGGTACGCCCGAGGCCCTGCAAGGGGAAGACGAAGGACACGGCGTTCGGCCGCGGCCCGCTCAGGCCGCGCGCACCCCCCGCTGCCAGACCGCGGACACCAGCGGGACGCCCGGCCGGTACGCCAGGTGCACGTGGCTCGGGGCGTCCAGCAGCGCCAGGTCCGCCCGGGCGCCCGGCACCAGGACCCCGATGTCCGTACGGCGCAGCGCGCGGGCGCCGCCGGCGGTGGCCGCCCAGACGGCCTCGTCCGGCGTCATCCCCATGTCCCGCACGGCGAGCGCGATACAGAACGGCATGGAACTCGTGTACGAGGAGCCCGGGTTGCAGTCCGTGGACAGCGCGACCGTCGCCCCCGCGTCCAGCAGCCGGCGGGCGTCCGGCCACTGCGCGCGGGTGGAGAACTCGGCGCCCGGCAGAAGCGTCGCCACGGTGGTGCCCGCGGCCTGCGCGAGGGCCTCGACGTCGGCGTCGGTCAGGTGCGTGCAGTGGTCGGCGGAAGCCGCGCCCAGCTCGACGGCGAGCTGCACACCCGGGCCGTAAGAGAGCTGGTTGGCGTGCACGCGCGGGATCAGCCCGGCGGCCGCGCCGGCCGTCAGGATCGCGCGGGCCTGGTCGCCGTCGAAGGCGCCCTTCTCGCAGAAGACGTCCACCCAGCGGGCGTACGGGGCGCACGCCGCGAGCATCTCGCCGGTGACGAGATCGACGTAGCCGGCCGGGTCCTCGGCGTAGTCCGGGGAGACGATGTGCGCGCCGAGGTAGGTCACCTCCTCGGTGTGCGCGGCCGCGATCCGCAGGGCGCGGGCCTCGTCGGCGACGGTGAGGCCGTAGCCGGACTTCGTCTCGAACGTGGTGGTGCCCTGACGGCGGGCCTCGTCGAGATGGCGGACCAGGTTCGCCTCCAGCTCGGCGTCGGACGCGGCGCGGGTCGCGGCGACCGTGGTGCGGATGCCGCCGGCGGAATAGCTGCGGCCCGACATGCGGGCGTTGAACTCCGCGGTGCGGTCGCCGGCGAAGACGAGGTGGGAGTGGGAGTCGACGAAGCCGGGGATCAGGGCGCGGCCCTGGGCGTCGAAGGCCGCGTCCGCCGACGGGGCCTTCGCTGTGGGCCCGACCCAGGCGATGCGGTCGTCTTCGATGACGACCGCTGCGTTCTCGATGAGGCCGAGGGGGCCCTCACCCGATGCCGGGTCGTTGGTGACGAGGCTGCCGATGTTGCCGATGACTGTAGTACTCATGGGTTCCTCTCAGGGTTGTCCCCCGCCCCGCCCCTCCCCGAACCGGGGCTCCGCCCCGGCCCCGCCGCCGAGGCCGAGCCTACGGCGCCCCGCCGCCTCGGATTCCGACACGCCGGAGGTGTCGGGCTCCGCCCCACACCCCGCGCCTCGAACGCCGGCGGGGCTGAGTCCCGGGGCTCCGCCTCGGACCGCCTCAAACGCCGGCGGGGCTGGATCCGCCGGCGCGCCCGGAGTGTCGGGGCTCCGCCCCGAACCCCGTTCCGGGCGCTCCGCACCCGTGCGCTCAAACGCCGCGCAGGCTGGATCTGTCCACCCCCGCCGGCGATTGAGGCGCAGGAGAGTGGGGCAGAGCCCCGCAACCCCAGCCGGGTCGGCGCTGAACCCTCCAGGGGGAGCCGATCCAGCCCGCCAGCGTTTGAGGCGCGGGGTGTGGTGCAGAGCCCCGCAACCCCCACCACAACGGAGCCGAACCAACCCCGGGCGGGAGCCAGATCCAGCCCTGCCGGCGACTGTGGCGCGGGGTGTGGGGCGGAGCCCCGCAACCCCGGCCGCAAAGGCGGTGGAGGTGCGGGGCGGGGTCAGGTGCGGAGTGCGGTGATGGCGGTGGACAGGGCCGACGGGACGTCGGGGATCAGGGTGTGGGCGCCGTCGCGGACGATGTGGCGGCCGCCGACCACCGTGTGGCGGACGTCCGCGGCCGAGGCCGCGAACACGGCCGTCTCGGCTCCGAGCCGGGGAGGGGGCCCGGCCGTGCGGACGCTGGCCAGGGTGACGGTGGTGAAGTCGGCCGGCGCGCCCGCCTCCAGGCGGCCCGCGTCGGGGAGGCCGAGCGCCGCGTGCCCGTCGGCGGTGGCGGCGGTCAGCAGCGCGTTGGCCGTCCAGTGCCCGCGCGTCCGGCTGCGGAGCCGCTCGTCCAGTTCCATGGCCCGGGCCTCCTCCAGGAGGTCGATGACGGCGTGGCTGTCGCTGCCCAGCGACAGCGGGCTGCCGGCCTGCTGGAGGCGGACCGCCGGTCCGATCCCGTCGGCGAGGTCCCGCTCGGTGGTGGGGCACATGCACGTACCGGTGCCGGTGCTGCCGAGGAGCGCGATGTCCTCGTCGGTGAGGTGGGTGTTGTGGACGCCGGTGGTGCGCGGCCCGAGCACCCCGTGGTCGGCGAGGAGCCGGGTGGGCGTGCAGCCGTGGGCGGCCCGGCAGGCGTCGTTCTCCGCCGTCTGCTCGGACAGGTGGACGTGCAGGGGGGCCTGGCGGTCCTCCGCCCAGCGGGCGACGGTGCCCAGCTGGTCGGCGGGGACGGCGCGCACCGAGTGCACGGCCGCGCCGATCAGGGCGTGCCCGCGCGGCTTGAGGGCCGAGACGCGTTCGGCCCAGGCGTCGGCGGTGCCGTCGGAGAAGCGCCGCTGGTGCTCGGTGGGGGCCTGGCCGAAGCCGGAGGAGAGGTAGGCGGTGTCGAGGAGGGTGATGCGGATGCCGGCGGCCGCGGCGGCTTCGATCAGGGCCTCGCCCATGGCGTTGGGGTCGGCGTACGGGGTGCCGTCGGCCTGGTGGTGGAGGTAGTGGAACTCGCCGACGTTGGTGATGCCGGCGAGCGCCATCTCGGCGTACACGGCCCGCGCCAGGTCGAAGTACGTCTCGGGGGTCAGGCGGTGGGCGACCTGGTACATGGTGTCGCGCCAGGTCCAGAAGGTCCCCGAGCCGACCTGGACGGTGCCGCGCAGGGCCCGGTGGAAGGCGTGGGAGTGGGCGTTGGCCAGGCCGGGGAGGGTGAGGCCGTGCAGGATCTCCGCGCCGGGCGGCGGGGCGGCGGCCCCGGTCCGGAGGGCGGCGATCCGCCCGTCGTCGGACACGTCGAGGGCGACGCCCGGCTCGACATGGGTGCCGAGCCAGGCGTGCTCCAGCCAGTACGTCTTCACCGTGCGCGGGGTCAGTGACACGCCAGGCCTTCCAGTACGTCGGCGAGGGCGAGGACGCCGGCGACGCAGTCGTCCTCGGGGGCGTATTCCAGCGGGGAGTGGGAGACGCCCGTCGGGTTGCGTACGAACAGCATCGCGGTGGGGACGGACGCGGAGAGGATCCCGGCGTCGTGTCCGGCGCCGGTGCCGAGGACGGGCACGGAGCCGCCGAGGATCCGGTTGATCTCGTCGCGGAGGGCGTGCTCGAACTCGACGACCGGGGTGAAGGACTCCCGGACGACGGCGAGGTCGACGCCGTCCTTGTCGGCGCGTTCGCGGGCGGCCTTCTCGATGGCGGTGACCACGGTGTCGAGGGTGGCCTGGTCGGCTGCGCGGGAGTCGAGCCAGCCCCGTACGAGGGAGGGGATGGCGTTGACGCCGTTCGGCTCGACGGACACCTTCCCGAAGGTGGCGACGGCTCCGGCGAGCGCCGCCTCCGTGCGGGCGGCCAGGACGGTCTCGGCGTACGTGAGCATCGGGTCGTGCCGGTCGACGAGGCGGGTGGTGCCGGCGTGGTTGGCCTCACCGCGGAAGTCGAACCGCCAGCGGCCGTGCGGCCAGATGGCGGAGGCGATGCCGACGGAGTCGCCGGACAGGTCGAGGGCGCGGCCCTGTTCGACGTGGAGTTCGACGAAGGCGCCGATACGGGCGAGCCGTTCGGGGTCGGGCCCGATCGCGTCGGGATCGTACCCGGCGGCCTCCATGGCCCGGGGCAGGCTGATCCCGTCGGCGTCGCGCAGCTCGTACGCCTTCTCCTTGGTCAGCTGCCCGGAGGTGAGGCGGGAGCCGACGCAGGCGAGGCCGAAGCGGGCGCCTTCCTCGTCGCCGAAGTTGACGATGGCCAGGGGCCGCCTGAAGGAGGCTCCGCGCGCGCGGAGCTCGTCGAGCGCGGCGAAGGCGGAGACGACGCCGAGGGGGCCGTCGAAGGCGCCGCCGTCGGGGACGGAGTCGAGGTGGGAGCCGGTGACGACGGCGTCGCCTGCGGCCGGGTCGCCGAGCCACGCCCACTGGTTGCCGTTGCGGTCGGTCTCGACGTCGAGGCGGCGGGCCTCGGCCTGCATCCGGAACCAGAGCCGGCAGTCGGCGTCGGCTCCGGTCCAGGCGTAGCGGCGGTAGCCGCCGGAGGCGGGGGGGGGGGGGGGGGGGGGGGGGGGGGAAAAAAAGAAGGAGGGAGGGGCGAGTAGCGGTGAGGGGGTATTTGTCTTCTCC
>NZ_JBVIGV010000020.1:0-35496 GCF_055570615.1 Streptomyces sp. NPDC031121 | reverse complement strand
TCAATAGAAAAAAAGAATGGTAGTGTGGCTTTGTCTCGGTCCGGGGTGGGGCGGGGGACGCCTTGGGGCGTTCCTTTGCGACGGGGGCCCCACCCCCACGCCCACATGGCGTGGAAGCTCTGGCTCACGCGGAGGCTCCGGTGTCGCCCTCGCGCATCGGGACGCGCACGCCCTTGGCGTCGGCCACGGACTCGGCGATGTCGTAGCCGGCGTCGACGTGCCGGATGACGCCCATGCCGGGGTCGTTGGTGAGGACGCGGCGGACCTTCTCGCCGGCCAGCGGGGTGCCGTCGGCGACGGTGACCTGGCCGGCGTGGAGGGAGCGGCCCATGCCGACGCCGCCGCCGTGGTGGATGGAGACCCAGGAGGCGCCGGAGGCCACGTTGACCATGGCGTTGAGCAGGGGCCAGTCGGCGATGGCGTCGGAGCCGTCGAGCATGGCCTCGGTCTCGCGGTACGGGGAGGCGACGGAGCCGCAGTCGAGGTGGTCGCGGCCGATGGCCAGCGGGGCGGCCAGCTCGCCGCTCGCGACCATGTCGTTGAAGCGCTCGCCGGCCTTGTCGCGCTCGCCGTAGCCGAGCCAGCAGATGCGGGCGGGCAGGCCCTGGAAGTGGACGCGCTCGCCGGCCATCTTGATCCAGCGGGCCAGGGACTCGTTCTCCGGGAACAGGTCGAGCATCGCCTTGTCGGTCTTGGCGATGTCGGCGGCGTCGCCGGAGAGGGCGGCCCAGCGGAAGGGGCCCTTGCCCTCGCAGAACAGCGGGCGGATGTAGGCGGGGACGAAGCCGGGGAAGGCGAACGCCCGGTCGTAGCCGGCGAGCTGCGCCTCGCCGCGGATGGAGTTGCCGTAGTCGAAGACCTCGGCGCCTGCGTCCATGAAGCCGACCATGGCCTCGACGTGCCTGGCCATCGACTCGCGGGCGCGGGTGGTGAAGCCGGCCGGGTCCTTGGCCGCGTAGGAGGCCATGTCGTCGAAGTCGACGCCGGTCGGCAGGTAGGCGAGCGGGTCGTGCGCCGAGGTCTGGTCGGTGACGATGTCGATGGGCGCGCCCTCGGCGAGCATCTGCGGGAGCAGCTCGGCGGCGTTGCCGAGGAGGCCGATGGACAGCGGCCTGCGGGCGTCGCGGGCCTCGGTGGCGAGCTGGAGGGCGTGCGCCAGGCTGTCGGCCTTGACGTCGAGGTAGCGGTGCTCGATGCGGCGCTCGATGGCGCGCGGGTCGCAGTCGATGCAGATCGCGACGCCGTCGTTCATGGTGACGGCGAGCGGCTGGGCGCCGCCCATGCCGCCGAGGCCGGCGGTGAGGGTGATGGTGCCGGCGAGGGTGCCGCCGAACTTCTTCGCGGCGACGGCGGCGAAGGTCTCGTACGTGCCCTGGAGGATGCCCTGGGTGCCGATGTAGATCCAGGACCCGGCGGTCATCTGCCCGTACATGGTCAGGCCGAGGTGCTCCAGGCGGCGGAACTCCTCCCAGTTGGCCCAGTCGCCGACGAGGTTGGAGTTGGCGAGGAGGACGCGGGGCGCCCACTCGTGGGTCTGCATGACGCCGACCGGGCGGCCGGACTGGACCAGCATGGTCTCGTCCTGCTTGAGGGTGCGCAGGGTGCGGACCATGGCGTCGAAGGAGCGCCAGTCGCGGGCGGCCTTGCCGGTGCCGCCGTACACGACGAGCTTGTCGGGGTGCTCCGCGACCTCGGGGTCGAGGTTGTTCTGCAGCATCCGGAGGGCGGCTTCCTGCTGCCAACCCAGGGTGCTGAGCTCGGTGCCTCGCGCGGCCCGTACGGGGCGGGGTCCTGACATGGCGATGCCTCCAGACGCTGTGGGTAATTCCATTCACATCCTCTCCGGCTGAATACTTCCAGTCAACAGCTGCGGGCGGGCGCGCCGGGTGGTGGGATGGCGGACATGGCTGCCGACACGCACGCGCAGGGCGCCGCCGAGCGCCGGGACCTCGCCGTCCGGGCCGCCGTCGAGCAGGGCCTGGTGGGCGGGGCGGACTCCGCTCCGCCGCTGGTCTGCCTGCTGGACACCGCCGGGATCCGCGCCTCCGCCGAGGCCCTGGCGGCCGCCTTCGCGGCGGCCGTGCCGCCCGGGACGCCCCTCCTGCACGCCTTCGCGGTCAAGGCCGCGCCCCTCGTCCCCGTCCTGCGGCTGCTCGCCGGCTGCGGGCTGGGGTGCGAGGTCGCCAGCCCCGGCGAGCTGGCCCTGGCCCGGGCCGCCGGGGTGGGCCCGGAGCGGACCGTCCTGGACTCCCCCGCCAAGACGGCGGCCGAGCTGCGCGAGGCCCTCGCCCTCGGGATCGCCGTCAACGCCGACAGCCGGCAGGAGCTGGAGCGCCTCGACGCCCTGGTCGCGCAGCACCCGACGGCCTCCCCGATCGGCGTACGGATCAACCCCCAGACGGGCGCCGGGGCCATCGACGCCCTCTCCACGGCCACCGCGACCTCGAAGTTCGGGATCGCCCTGCGCGACGAGGGAGCGCGCGCCTGGCTGGTCGGCGCCTTCCTGGACCGCCCCTGGCTGACCCGGCTGCACGCCCACTCGGGCTCCCAGGGCGTCCCGCTGCCGCTGATCGCCGAGGGCGTACGGGAGGTGCACGCACTGGCCGAGGAGATCAACGCGGCGGCAGGCCGCCGCCAGGTCGACACCCTCGACGTCGGCGGCGGCCTGCCCGTCGACTTCACCTCCGACGCGCACACCCCCACGTACGCCGACTACGTCGCCGCGCTGCGCGAGGCGGTCCCCGCGCTGTTCGACGGCTCCTACGGGCTGGTCACCGAGTTCGGGCGGTCGCTGCTGGCCAAGCACGGCCTGGTCGTGGCGCGCGTCGAGTACACGAAGACCACCGGCGGGCGGCCGATCGCCCTGACCCACGCCGGCGTCCAGCTGGCCACCCGCACGGTCTACGCGCCCGCCGCGTGGCCGCTGCGGATCCTGGCCTACGACGGCAAGGGCGCCCCGAAGCAGGGCCCGCCGGTCGCCCAGGACGTGGCCGGCCCGGCCTGCTTCGCCGGCGACCTGCTGGCGACCGCGCGGGAGCTGCCCGAGCTGGCGCCCGGCGACCTGATCGGCGTCCCCGACACCGGCGCGTACTTCTTCACCGCACACTACGGCTACAACAGCCTGCCCCGGCCGGCCGTCCTCGGCTTCACCGTGGACGCCGCGGGCGGGGTGTCCTTCCGTACGGCCCGCCGGGCGCAGACCCTGGAGGACCTGGCGGCGGAGGCCGGCGCGGACCTGGCGGAGCCCCTCGGCTGACCGCCGCCCCGCCCCGGGCCTACTCCACGAACAGGCCCCGGGCCGCGGCCCGCGCGTCGAAGGCCTCCAGCCGGGCCTGCGCGTCGGGCAGCGCGTCGGCCATCGCCTCCAGCAGCACCCGCCCCAGCAGCATCGGCGCGCACGCGGTGTCGAAGGCCAGGCCGGTGCCGACCGGCGCGGGGATCAGCAGGTCCGAGAAGCGGGCGACCGGCGCGAACGGCGACTCGGCGACCGTCACCACCGTCAGCCCCGCCCCCTGCGCGTGCTCCAGCGCCTCGGCCACCTCGCGGGGGTGGCGCGGCAGCGCGAAGCACAGCAGCGCGGAGGCGCCGGCGGCGACGGCCGCGTCGATCCGGTCGGCGAGCATCGAGCCGCCCTCGTCGAGGAGCCGCACGTCGGGGTGGACCTTGGCCGCGAAGTACGCGAACCCGCGCGCCTGCGAGGACGCCGCCCGCAGACCCAGCACGGGCAGCGGCGCCGACGCGGCGAGCAGCCGGCCCGCCTCCTGGACCGGCGAGGGGTCGGCGAGCATGGCCGAAAGCTGCCGCAGGTTCTCGATCTCCCCCTGGACGGCCTGCTGGTACTCGTTGTAGGCGTCCTCCTGCGGCTCCTCCGCCCGCTCGGCGGGCGGGGCCACCTCGCGCAGGTGGCGGCGCAGGGCCGGGTAGCCGTCGAAGCCGAGGGCCACCGCGAAGCGCGTCACCGAGGGCTGGCTGACGCCGGCCAGATCGGCGAGCTCCACGCTCGACAGGAACGGCACCTCGGTGGCCCCGCGCACCATGCAGTGCGCGATCCGCCGCTGCGTGGGTGTCAGCCGGTGCCCCTCGAACAGCCTCTGCAGGCGCGCCGCCGGGCTGTCGCTCGTCATCCCGACCCTCCGTCCCCGTACGTATTCAGTCACGGAGCACTCTGCATGCGTCTATGCAGGCACGGCAAGCCGCACCCGCTCCGCGAGACGCCCGGCAGGGAGCGGGGAGAGGGAGGACCGGGGCCGGAGAACGCGGGGACCGCCGCACCCTCGGGGTGTGCGAGGGGCGGGACGACGGCGGTCCCCGCGCGGGACACGGGCCGGGTCAGGGCCGTCCGCGTCCGTGGCGCCGCGGGTCCGGGAGCCGCTCCGGAGGTGTGCAGACGCCGTTCCGTGGCGCCGGCCGGGGCCCTCGCCCCCGCCGACACCCACCACTGTGCCCCGGCCGTGTTAAGCCGGTGCTGCCGCCGCGTGACGGGCCTGTGCCGATCGCACGAAGCCCCGGCACGCGGCCGGCGGCACGGAAGGCCTCAGGCGTTCTTCGCGAGGAACGCGAGCAGGTCCTGGCGGCTGACGACGCCGGTCGGCTTGCCCTCGACCAGCACGATCGCCGCGTCGGCCTTGCCGAGCGCGGCCATCAGGTCGGAGACGGGCTCGCCGGAGCCGACCTGCGGCAGCGGCGCGCTCATGTGCTTCTCCAGGGGGTCGCTCAGCGCGGCGCGCTGCGCGAACAGTGCCGCGAGCAGCTCCTTCTCGACGACGGAGCCGATGACCTCGGCGGCCATGACGTCGGGGTGGCCGGCGCCGGGCTTGACGACCGGCATCTGGGAGACGCCGTACTCGCGCAGCACCTCGATGGCCTCGCCGACGGTCTCCTCCGGGTGCATGTGCACCAGGGAGGGCATGTCGCCCTCCTTGTCGGCGAGGACGTCGCCGATGCGGGCGGCGGGACCCGCCTCCTCCAGGAAGCCGTGGCCGGCCATCCACTCGTCCGAGAAGATCTTGCTCATGTAGCCGCGGCCGCTGTCCGGGAGCAGGACGACGACGACGTCGTCCGGGCCGAGGCCCTCGGCGGCGCGCAGCGCGGCGACGACGGCCATGCCGCAGGAGCCGCCGACGAGGAGGCCCTCCTCCTTGGCGAGGCGGCGGGTCATCTGGAAGGAGTCCTTGTCGGACACCGCGATGATCTCGTCGGCCACGTTCCGGTCGTAGGCGGTCGGCCAGAAGTCCTCGCCGACGCCCTCGACGAGGTACGGGCGGCCCGAGCCGCCGGAGTAGACCGAGCCCTCCGGGTCGGCGCCGATGACCTTGACCTTGCCGCCGGACACCTCCTTCAGGTAGTTGCCGGTGCCGGAGATCGTGCCGCCCGTGCCGACGCCGGCGACGAAGTGCGTGATCCTGCCCTCGGTCTGCTCCCACAGCTCGGGGCCGGTGGTCTCGTAGTGCGAGCGCGGGTTGTTCGGGTTGCTGTACTGGTCCGGCTTCCAGGCGCCGGGCGTCTCGCGGACGAGGCGGTCGGAGACGTTGTAGTAGGAATCCGGGTGCTCCGGGTCGACGGCGGTCGGGCAGACCACGACCTCGGCGCCGTACGCCCGCAGCACGTTGATCTTGTCCATCGACACCTTGTCAGGACAGACGAAGATGCACTTGTAGCCCTTCTGCTGGGCCACGATGGCGAGTCCTACACCGGTGTTGCCACTGGTCGGCTCCACGATGGTGCCACCGGGCTTGAGAGCACCGCTCTGCTCGGCGGCCTCGATCATCCGGAGGGCGATCCGGTCCTTCACGGAGCCGCCGGGGTTGAAGTACTCGACCTTGGCAAGGACGGTGGCCTGAAGGCCTTCGGTCACGCGGTTGAGCTTCACCAGCGGGGTGTTGCCGACGAGGCTGATCATCGAGTCGTGGAATTGCACCATGTTCTCCAGGGATGGGACTCCACGGGTTCTCCGGGAGACATGGCCAGAGTATGCGGAAAGGGATTGGCCGACGGGCGGTACGGGGCAGGAAGCTCGACAAGGACGGAGGTGGCGTGAAGGGTGTCCAGAGCAAGGACGGCCCGCCGGATCGCGGCGGGGGCGGCGTACGGCGGGGGCGGGCTCGGCCTGGTCGGGGTCGCCGCCGTGGGGCTGGTGCTGGCGGAGGTCCAGTTCGCCAAGCGGACGGTCGGCAGCGGCCTGCCGGATCCGCCGCGCGCGGACGGCCTCTACGGCGGTGACTTCTGCGGGAGCGGGCTGGAGCCGGGGCCGCTGCGGCTCGCGATGATGGGCGACTCGACGGCCGCCGGGCTGGGCGTCCACCGGGCGCGGCACACCCCGGGGGCGCTGCTGGCGTCCGGGCTGGCGGCGGTCGCCGAGCGGCCGGTGGAGCTGCGGAACGTGGCCCTGTCCGGGGCCATGTCCGACGATCTCGACCGGCAGACGGGCCTGCTGCTCGACGGGGGTGCGCCGCCGCCGGACATCTGCGTGATCATGATCGGGGCGAACGACGTGACGCGCCGGATGCCGCCCACGCAGTCGGTGCGCCACCTCACCTCGGCGGTGCGGCGGCTGCGGCTGGCGGGCAGCGAGGTCGTCGTCGGGACCTGCCCCGACCTGGGCACGATCGAGCCGGTGTACCAGCCGCTGCGCTGGCTGGCCCGGCGCGTGTCGCGGCAGCTGGCCGCCGCCCAGACGATAGGGGCCGTCTCACTGGGGGCCCGCACGATCTCGATGGGGGACCTGCTGGGCCCGGAGTTCGAGGCGAACCCGCGCGAGATGTTCGGCCCGGACTCCTACCACCCGTCGGCCGAGGGGTACGCGACCGCGGCGATGGCGATCCTGCCGACGGTGTGCGCGGCGCTGTCCCTGTGGCCCGAGTCGGACCGGCTGGAAGTGGCCCGGGACGAGGACATGCTGCCGGTGGCCAAGGCCGCCTCGGCCGCCGCGGGCCAGGCGGGCACGGAGGTCACCCCGGCCCGCGGCCCGTGGGCCCTCCTGAAACACCGCCGCCGCAGGCGCGTCCCGGCGGAGGACGCCACCCCCACCCACCCCCCGGCCACCCTCACCCCCTCCCAGGACCCCTGACCACCCGCCCCGCCGGGCAAATCCAGCCCCGCCGGCGCTTGAGGCGCGGGGTCCGGGGCAGAGCCCCGAAAGCCCACCCACCCCGCGCCTCCCACCCCCGGGGCCGGGCAAATCCAGCCCCGCCGGCGTTTGAGGCGCGGGGTCCGGGGCAGAGCCCCGGGAGCCCCCCGGCCCGGGGCTTCGGCTCCCGAGCCCGGGGCTCCGTACGCCTCCGCGGGGCAGCGGGGCAACTGCCCCGCACACCCCCGGACCAGCCCCGACCCCCGCGGAGCGACCGGCATCACATGCCCCACCCGGTGACCAAGACCGTACGGGCCGGTAACTTCGCATGCGGTCCGCAATGAGCCGCAACTCACCCCTTGGAGCCCCGATGCCCGAAGCCGTCATCGTTTCCGCCGCCCGCTCCCCGATCGGGCGCGCCTTCAAGGGGTCCCTCAAGGACGTCCGCCCGGACGACCTCACCGCGACGGTCATCCAGGCCGCCCTGGCCAAGATCCCCGAGCTGGACCCGCGCCAGATCGACGACCTGATGCTCGGCTGCGGCCTGCCCGGCGGCGAGCAGGGCCACAACCTGGCCCGCATCGTCGCGGTGCAGATGGGCATGGACTACCTGCCCGGCACCACGATCACCCGCTACTGCTCCTCCTCGCTGCAGACCTCCCGCATGGCCCTGCACGCGATCAAGGCGGGCGAGGGCGACGTCTTCGTCTCCGCCGGTGTGGAGACCGTCTCCCGCTCGGTGAAGGGCACCTCCGACGGCCTGCCGGACACGCACAACCCGCTGTTCGCCGAGGCCGAGGCGCGGACAGCCGAGGTCGCCCAGTCCGAGGGCTCGACCTGGCACGACCCGCGCGAGGACGGCCTGATCCCGGACGCGTACATCTCGATGGGCCAGACCGCGGAGAACCTGGCCCGCCTCAAGGGCGTCACCCGCCAGGACATGGACGAGTTCGGCGTCCGCTCCCAGAACCTGGCCGAGGAGGCCATCAAGAACGGCTTCTGGGCCCGCGAGATCACCCCGGTGACCACCCCGGACGGCACGGTCGTCAGCACGGACGACGGCCCGCGCGCCGGCGTCACCCTGGAGGGCGTGCAGGGCCTGAAGCCGGTCTTCCGCCCGGACGGCCTGGTCACGGCCGGCAACTGCTGCCCGCTGAACGACGGCGCCGCGGCGCTGGTCATCATGAGCGACACGAAGGCGCGGGAGCTGGGCCTGACCCCGCTGGCCCGGATCGTCTCCACCGGTGTCACCGCCCTGTCCCCGGAGATCATGGGCCTGGGCCCGGTCGAGGCGTCGAAGCAGGCCCTGAAGCGGGCCGGCCTGACGGTCGGCGACATCGACCTGTTCGAGATCAACGAGGCGTTCGCCGCGCAGGTCATCCCGTCCTACCGGGACCTCGGTATCCCGCTGGACAAGCTGAACGTCAACGGCGGCGCCATCGCGGTCGGCCACCCGTTCGGCATGACCGGCGCCCGCATCACCGGCACCCTGATCAACAGCCTCCAGTTCCACGACAAGCAGTTCGGCCTGGAGACGATGTGCGTGGGCGGCGGCCAGGGCATGGCGATGGTCATCGAGCGGCTGAGCTGAGCCGCAGCGGAGGGTAGGGGTCGCCCGAGGAACGAGGGCGGCACCTGCCCGGAGCGGAGGCGAAGCCCGGCGCGACCAGTGGCGGCGAGCGGCTGAGCCGAGCGGCGACCCGCCCGTTTCGCCTGGTCCGGGCCCCGCCGGGGTCCCCCGGCCAATCCTCCCGCGGCCTAGCTGTGACCGAATCTCCCCCAGGATGTGACATACGTCCTGGGGGTTCGGCATTTGTGCAGGTCAGACGGGGTAGGCCACTGTCCTGTGTGACGAACACCCTGTCCATTTCGTGACGTAATGCACTGCACGCCATTCCCAGGTCGGGACACTCTGATGTAGGAAGTCGGGGGATCGAGTCAATCAGGAGTTAGTCAGTGAGCGCCATGTCTCTTGCCCTGCTGCTGACCACGGCCGTCGCCGCGGCCGTGGGCGCTGCTGCGCTGCACGCCGTCCACGGCCTCCGCAAGCAGGTCACCGCCCTGCGGGGCGAGCTCGCCGCCCCTTCCCGGTCGCGCCGTGCGAGCGTCCCGCACGCCCGCGGCGCCGTGGAGTCCCCCGCCGCCGAGATACGGGCCGCCGTGGCGGAGGCCCTCGCCGAGGAGCGCGAGCGGGAGCTCGCGGAGGCGCGCGCCTTCTGGGCCGCGCAGGAGGCCCGTGAGGCCGCCGAGGCCTCGCCGACCTTCGCGGGCGACGCCCCGCCGCTGCTCGGCGGTCTTCCGGGCGTGGCCGACGACGTTCCGGTCTTCCTGCCGCGCCAGGCCGACCTGGTGGGTCTGGAGCCGGTGCTCGGCGAGGAGGTCGTCGACGAGTACCCGGAGGACTCCGCGGAGCTGGCCGCCGCGCGCCGCCGCCACCCCTCGCACCCCGACTTCGTCCCGTCCCAGCCGGCGTCCGCCGGCGCGGACCACGAGCGCACGGTGAGCCGCCTGGAGGAGCTCGCGGAGGCCCGTACGGCGCTCGCGGACGTCCGCCCGGGCCCGCTGGGCACGCTCGACGTGTACGTGTTCACGGACGGCACGACGCTGTGCATGACGCCGGGCCACCGGGAGACGGCGGAGCGCCTCGCGGAGGCGCTGCGCTCGGGCACGGCGCCGGTCCTGCTGGGCGGCTCGGGCATCTCGGGCGCGTACGCGCTGACGTTCTCCTGCGGCGGTGACGCGCAGGACCCCGACAACAACGTCTACATCCTGGCGGACCGCGTCATCGCGTCGCTCTGACCTCCGCCTGCTCCACCAGCCGCACGGCCTCGTCCAGCATCTCGGACGGGGCCTTCGCGGTTTCCGGGGCGGCGGTGCGCAGGGCCTCGGCGAGGTCGGTCCCGGCGACGGCGACCTGGTCGCCGACGGCGAAGACGCCCGCGTCGGGCATGGCGTGCGCAGGAGCCGCCCCGTCCGGCGATTCGAGCCGCTGGGCGCGTACGGACAGCTCGCGGGCCAGTTCGAGCGCCTCGGCGGCGGCTCCGCGCTGGAGGCGGCTCTGCGGCATGGCGCGCAGCCGGTCGGCGAGGCGTTCGACGGCGTCGGTCAGGGGCGAGGTATCGAGCACCCGGCCGACCTTACGCGCCGGGGCGGCGCCATTGCCAACGGCCGGACTCTCCGGCACGGTGACGGGAAGGGAACAGCACGGCCACACCCCGGAGGCGCCCATGTCCGTAGAGTTCTCCGAGCAGACCCACCGCAACATGATCGACAGGATTCCGCAGACGACCGGCCGCGAGGTCGCGGAATGGCTTCGCACCGTGGACGAGGGTCCCTCCCTGGTCCGGTTCGAGGAGAAGGTCAGCTGGCTGCGCGGCGCGCACGAGCTGTCGTACGGCCAGGCCAAGGCGATCATCCACGAGTACGACCTGCGCAGGGCCGCCCGCAGGTTGGGCTGACCAGCCCCCTTCCCCCTCCCCCCACCGGTCCGGTCCGCACCGGTACGCGGGAAGGCCCCGCGAGCTTCCGCTCGCGGGGCCTTCCCGGTGGTGCCTGCGGGCCCCGGACGCAGCCGGGCCCGGTCCTGCTAGTCGTCCCCGGAGAGGATCTGGAACAGGCGCAGCAGCTCCAGGTAGATCCACACGAGGGTCAGCGTCAGGCCGAAGGCGGCCAGCCAGGCCTCCTCGCGGGGGGCGCCGTAGGCGATGCCGTCCTCGACCTGCTTGAAGTCCAGGGCGAGGAACGCGGCGCCGAGGATGACGCCGATGATGCCGAACAGGATGCCGAGGCCGCCGCTGCGGAAGCCGAGGCCGTCACCGCCCGCGAACACCGAGAACAGCAGGTTCACCACCATCAGCAGCATGAAGCCCATGGCGGCGGCCATCACGAAGCCGTAGAAGCGGCGGGTCACGCGGATCCAGCGCATCTTGTACGCGAACAGCACCGCGGCGAAGACGCACATGGTGCCGAGCACGGCCTGGATGACGACACCGGCACCGATGTAGGTGCTGGTGGCGGCGCTGATGACGCCGAGGAACACGCCCTCGAACGCCGCGTAGCCCAGGATGAGCGCCGGGGCCGCCTTGCGCTTGAACGCCTGGACGAGGGCCAGGACCATGGCGACGAGCGCGGCGCCGATCGCGATGCCGTAGGACTTGCCGATGTTCGCCGGGTCGACCGGGAGGGCGATCCAGGCGAGCGTCGCGGTGAGGATGACCGTGCCGAGCGTCATGGCCGTACGGCTCACGACGTCGTCCATGGTCATCGCGTTGACACGGGCGGGCGCCTGGGGCATCCCGGTGGCCGGGTCGGTGGCGTAAGGATTCGTCGCGTACGGGTTGGCCCCGGCCTGCTGGTGCTGCGCGTCGAAGCCCGCGTAGGCACCGTTGTCGCGGCTGAACCCCCGTCGCGAGAAGACCGGGTTACTGCTCCTCATCTCACTCCTCCATGGCCACCGTGCGCGGCCTTGCAACAAGAGTAATGCGCTAGCAAAGAAACCACCCTACTGCTGGAGGAGGATCTTAGGAGAAGGGCGGGCGGCGCGCAGGGGCATATCCGCCGGTCGGCGGGGGCGGCCGGGCCGGTCGGCGGGGGCGGCGGGTCGTCAACCGGCCTCCTCCCGCGACGGCCGGCGCGTCCCCGGCGGGGCGGCGGGGGTGCAGGAGGCGGTCCGCGTCCGGGGCGGGCGGCCCGGTCGGCGCACGCCGGCGCGCGGCCGGCACGGCGGGCGGGGCCGGAAACGGAAGAAGGCCGAGCCACCGGGTGTGCGCGGGTGGATCGGCCGAAGTGGGAGTGCCCGGAGCCGGACTTGAACCGGCACGACCTCAAGGCCAGCGAGGTTTAAGCTCGCCGTGTCTGCATTCCACCATCCGGGCAGGCGTGTCGGCGCCTCGGGAAATCAACCGGACGCCGGACCGAGCCTATCGGGAATGCCCTGGTCGGGGACGGGAACACTTTCCTATGTTGTCTGATTTTATTGGCGCTTGAGTGTCCGTCAGGCCGCAGAACGCGGGGTGGGCCCCTTAAGGCACCGACCACCGGCGATACGGGAATGACGGGATTTCGACGGCCCCCCGCCGGGCTCCGCGCCACCGGCGCGCCACCCCGGGCCACCCCGCCCCCGCCGGGCCGCGCCGGCCCGCGGCAGGGCGCCCGCGGTCCGGCGGGGGGGGCGGCCCCCAGGGGGCGCAGTCATACCAGAGGAGGATCCGGCCGGCCCTGCGGTCAGACTCCAGTGGGCAGGTGAACGGGCACCGCGGCTGATCCGCCGCCCCGCCCGCGCGGAGACGATGGGAGGGTCCCAGTCCGCAGACCGCCGCAGCCGGTCAGCCTCCGAGGAGCAGCCCCCGTGACCACCATGAACCACGCCCCGCACACCACCCTGGCCGTGGCCGCCCGGGCCACCGGCCTCTCCAAGGTGTACGGCCAGGGCGAGACCCAGGTGGTCGCGCTCGACAACGTGTCCGTGGACTTCGGCCGCGGCCGGTTCACCGCGATCATGGGCCCGTCCGGCTCCGGCAAGTCGACGCTGATGCACTGCGTCGCCGGCCTCGACACGTTCTCCTCCGGCTCCGTCCGCATCGGCGACACCGAACTCGGCTCCCTCAAGGACAAGCAGCTCACCCAGCTGCGCCGCGACAAGATCGGCTTCATCTTCCAGGCGTTCAACCTGCTGCCGACGCTGACCGCCCTGGAGAACATCACCCTCCCGATGGACATCGCCGGCCGCAAGCCGGACAAGCAGTGGCTCGACACGGTCATCGAGATGGTCGGCCTCTCCGGCCGCCTCGGCCACCGCCCCACCCAGCTCTCCGGCGGCCAGCAGCAGCGCGTCGCGGTGGCCCGCGCCCTGGCCTCCCGCCCCGAGATCATCTTCGGCGACGAGCCCACCGGCAACCTCGACTCCCGCTCCGGCGCCGAGGTCCTCGGCTTCCTGCGCAACTCCGTGCGCGAACTCGGCCAGACCGTCGTCATGGTGACCCACGACCCGGTCGCCGCCTCCTACGCCGACCGCGTCGTCTTCCTCGCGGACGGCCGCATCGTCGACGAGATGCTCGCCCCCACCGCCGACGGCGTCCTCGACCGCATGAAGGCCTTCGACGCCAAGGGCCGCACCAGCTGATCCCGCCGGTGCCGTGACCGGGCCGGCCCGCGCCCGCCCGCCCGCCGCCCTCCCCGAACCGCCCGACCGCGCCTCCTGCGCCGCCGCCCCGGCGGCCGCCACGACTCCTGGATTCCCCATGTTCCGTACCGCCCTGCGCAACGTGCTCGCGCACAAGGCCCGCCTGCTGATGACGGTGCTCGCCGTCATGCTCGGCGTCGCCTTCGTCTCCGGCACGTTCGTCTTCACCGACACCGTCGGCAAGGCGATGTCCGACCAGTCCCGCAAGAGCTTCGACGGGGTCGCCGTCTCCGTGAGCCACCACGGCCCCGGCCGCGCCGAGGACGGCACCAAGGAGGAGGGCGAGCCCGGCATCAGCCAGCAGACCCTCGACAAGGTCGCCAAGCTGCCCGGCGTCGCCTCCGCCTCCGGCCGCGTCTCCGGCTTCGCCGGCGTCGCCGACCCCTCCGGCAAGCTCATCGGCAGCGGCTGGATGAACCAGGGCGCCAACTTCGCGCCCGTCGAGGACGGCAAGGACCCCCGCTACACGTTCACCGAGGGCAGCGGCCCCGCCAAGGCCGAGGAGATAGCCCTCGACAGGGCCTCCGCCAAGGCCGGCCGCTACTCCGTCGGCGACAGGGTCCGCGTCGCGACCAACGGCCCGGTGAAGGAGTACACCCTCAGCGGCGTCTTCACCACCGAGGACGGCGCCGTCAACGCCGGCGGCTCGCTGGTCCTCTTCGACGCCAAGGTCGCCCAGGAGCTGTACCTCGCCCCCGGCTACTACTCCGAGCTGGCCATCGCGGCCAAGCCCGGCACCGACGCGGCCAAGCTCCTCTCCGACGTCACCCCGGTCGTCGGCAAGGACGCCGCGGCCGAGACCGGCGCCTCCCTCGCCGCCCGCAACGCCAAGAACATCGAACAGGGCATGAGCGGCATGAAGACCGGCCTGCTCGCCTTCGGCTTCATCGCCCTCTTCGTCAGCGTCTTCCTCATCTACAACACCTTCAGCATGCTGGTCGCCCAGCGGACGAAGGAACTGGCCCTGCTGCGCGCCGTCGGCGCCACCCGCAGCCAGGTCCGCCGCTCCGTCCTGACCGAGTCGCTGCTCGTCGGCCTGCTCTCCTCCGTCCTCGGCCTCGGCCTCGGCGTACTCCTGGCCGTGGGCCTGCGCTCCGGCATGGACAGCTTCGGCGCGAAGATCCCGGCCGGCCCGCTGGTCGTCTCCACGACCGCCGTCGCCACCGCCCTCCTCGTCGGCCTGGTCGTCACCGTGCTCGCAGCCTGGCTGCCGGCCCGCCGCACCGCCAAGATCCCGCCGGTCGCCGCGATGGGCAGCGCCCACCTCCCGCAGACCGCCAAGTCCCTCGTCCTGCTCAACAGCTTCGGCGGCGTCCTGGCCGGCCTCGGCGCCGCCCTGATCCTGTGGGGCTCCGCCAAGGGCGGCGAGACCGGCCGCTGGATCATCGGCGGCGGCGCGTTCTTCACGCTGATCGGCATCGCCGTACTCATCCCGATGCTGTCCCGGCCGCTGATCGCCGTCGTGCGCCCGCTGCTGACCCGCGTCTTCGGCACCGCCGGCAACCTCGCCGCCCGCAACGCGGTCCGCAACCCGCGCCGCACCGGCGTCACCGCCGGCATGCTGACCATCGGCCTGACCCTGGTGACGGGCCTGACCGTGCTCGGCGTCACCGTCGGCAAGGCCGTCGACCGCTCCACCACGGACCAGATCCGCGCCGACTACATGCTCACCATGGCCAGCGGCGGCGACCTGGACCCCTCGGTCGTGACGGCACTGGAGAAGACCCCGGGCGTCACCGCCGTCTCCGCCCAGCAGTCCGCCTACTTCATGGGCAAGGGCGACGTCTTCCACTCCGCCTCCGGCGTCAACCCGGCCGCCATCGAGAAGCTCGTCAACCTGAAGGTGCTCAGCGGCTCGGTCGCCTCCCTGGCGCAGGGCCAGGTCGCCGTCGCCGACAAGACCGCGAAGAAGGCCGGCCTGTCCGTCGGCAGCACGATCGACGCCGCCTTCGACGGCGGGGAGAAGAAGACCCTCACCGTCGGCGCCGTCTTCGAGGACAGCGAGCTCGTCTCCCCCTACGTCCTCGACGCCAGGCTCGTCCCGGTCGCGGCCGGCGAGAAGCCGCAGATCCGCCAGGTCTTCGTGAAGCTGTCGGGCGGCGAGTCCGCGGCGAACGAGAAGAAGGTCATCGACGCCCTCGGCGACAACCCCGCCATCAAGATCGACGACAAGCAGGACATCCGCAACGAGATGGGCGGCATCATCAACACGATGCTGAACCTGATGTACGGCCTGCTCGGCATGGCCCTCGTCATCTCCGTCCTCGGCGTCGTCAACACCCTGGCCATGTCGGTCTTCGAGCGGACCCAGGAGATCGGCATGCTGCGCGCCGTCGGCCTGGACCGCGGCCGCGTCAAGAACATGATCCGCCTGGAGGCCGTGGTCATCTCCCTCTTCGGCGCCGTCCTCGGCGTCGGCCTCGGCACCTTCCTCGCCTGGGCGCTGGGCCGCACCTTCAAGAACAGCATCCCGAACTACGAGCTGGTCATCCCCTACGACCGGATCGGCGTCTTCCTGCTGCTGGCCGCCGTGGTCGGCGTCCTGGCCGCCATGTGGCCGGCACGCAGCGCGGCGAAGCTGAACATGCTGACCGCGATCAAGACGGAGTAGCAGCGGCCGACCGCCCCGCGGGAACGCAAGGGCGGCGGCACACGGACCAGGCCCCGGGGCGGCGGAACCGCCCCGGGGCCCTTCCGTTTGCGTGCGTCCGGTCACCCGGGCTGCGTGGGACCCCCGCCCCAGGTGCGGGTCCGCAGGGGCAGCCGGGACGGGCCGCCGTCCTCCGAGCGCACCGCGAGGACCTGGTTGACGCCGAGGCGGTTGTGCTCGAAGCCGAGCGCGGAGGCCGCCATGTACAGCAGCCACACCCGGGCCCGCCCGGGCGAGGTCAGGGCGACGGCCTCGTCCCAGTGCTCCTCCAGCCGGGCCACCCAGGCCCGCAGCGTGAGGGCGTAGTGCTCGCGCAGCGCCTCCACGTCGCGGACCTCGAAGCCGGCCCGCTCCAGTTCGCCGACGGTCGTGCCGAGCGGGGACAGCTCGCCGTCGGGGAAGACGTAGGCGTCGATGAACGGGTCGACGCGGTAGGCCTGTTCGTCGGGTTCGGGGCGGCGGGCGATCTGGTGGTTCAGCAGCCGGCCGCCGGGGCGGAGGAGGGCGTACAGGGCGCGGGCGTACTCGCGATAGCGGGCGGCGCCGACGTGTTCGGCCATGCCGATGGAGGAGATCGCGTCGTACGGGCCGTCGGCGACGTCGCGGTAGTCCTGGACGCGGATCTCCACCCGGTCGGCGAGGCCCTCCTCGGCGACCCGCTTGCGGGCGTGGCCGGCCTGCTCGGCGGAGAGCGTGACGCCGGTGACGCGCACGCCGTACCGGCGGGCCGCGTGCAGGGCGAGGCCGCCCCAGCCGCAGCCGACGTCGAGGACGCGCATGCCGGGTTCCAGGCCGAGCTTGCGGCAGACGAGGTCGAGCTTGTCGTGCTGGGCCTGCTCCAGGGTGGCGCCGGGGCTCCAGTAGGCGCAGGAGTACACCATCGACGGGCCGAGGACGTGCCCGTAGAAGTCGTTGCCGACGTCGTAGTGGTGGCTGACGGCCTGACGGTCGCGGCCCCTGCTGTGCCGGGGGCCGCCGCGGCGGACGGCCTCCTCGGGCGGCGGCGGGGGCGGCGGCCAGGGCCCGGCGAGGGCGGCGAGCTCGCGCAGCGCCGCCCGGCGGGCCGGGTCGCGCAGCAGCGCGGCGGGCCCGGCCGGGGCGGGGGCCGCGGGGCCCGCCGGGGCGGCGGGCGCGCGCTCCCAGAGCAGGCCGGACACCCGGTCCAGCAGCCCGTACAGGTCGCCTTCGGCGGTGAGGTCCCCGGCGACCCAGGCGCGGGCCAGCCCGAGTTCCCCGGGCCGCCACAGGAGGCGGCGCAGGGCGCGGCGGCGGGCGAGGACGAGGACGGGGCCGCCGGGCGGCCCCGCCTCGCTGCCGTCCCAGGCCCGGATCCGGACGGGGAGCGGTGCGCCCAGCAGGGTCTCGGCCACAGCGGCCAGCCGCGGTGCGGCGTCGGTCATCGTCGGCACCTCCAGTCCATCCGATCGGACGGACTACCCCGCCGCGGCCCCGGCCATGCCGCGGCGCCGCCGACCGGGGGCCGCGGGGTGCGGCGGTACGCCGAAGGGGCCGCCCGCACCACGGATGGCGGGCGGCCCCTTCGGGACGTGCCGGGCGGGCCGGACGCGCGGGGCGTCCTGCCTGCCGTCAGACCTGCGTCAGGAGGCCTTGGCCTTCTCGGCCGGCGCTGCCGCGGCGGCCGGAGCCGGGGCCGGCTTGGCGGCCTCGTAGAACTCCTCGCGGGGGGTCTCCAGAGCACCCAGGGAGACGACCTCGCGCTTCAGGAACATGCCGAGGGTCCAGTCGGCGAAGACGCGGATCTTGCGGTTCCAGGTCGGCATGGCCATGCCGTGGTAGCCGCGGTGCATGTACCAGGCGAGACGGCCCTTGAGCTTGATCTTCATCTTGCCCATGACGATCATCGCGACGCCCTTGTGGACGCCCAGACCGGCCACCGCACCCTTGTTGGAGTGCTCGTACTCCTTCTGCGGGAAGCCCCGCATGCCGGCCACGACGTTGTCGCCGAGGACCTTCGCCTGCCGCAGCGCGTGCTGGGCGTTCGGCGGGCACCAGGCGTTCTCGACGCCGGCCTTGCGGGCCGCGACGTCGGGGATCTGGGCGTTGTCGCCGGCGGCCCAGATGTAGTCGCTGCCCTGGACCTGGAGGGTCGGGGCGGTGTCGACGTGGCCGCGCGGGCCGAGCGGCAGGCCGAAGCGGGCCAGCGCCGGGTTGGGCTTGACGCCCGCGGTCCACACGATGGTGTTGGAGTCGACCTCGAGGCCGTTCTTCAGCACGACGTGGCCGTCGACGCAGGAGTCCATCGAGGTGCCGAGGTAGATCTCGATGCCGCGGGACTCCAGGTGCTCCTTGCCCCAGGTGCCGAGCTTGGGCCCGACCTCGGGAAGGATCTTGTCGGCGGCGTCCACCAGGATGAAGCGCATGTCCTCGCGCTTGATCGTGGAGTAGTACTTGGCGGCGTCGCGGGCCATGTCCTCGACCTCGCCGATCGTCTCGGCGCCGGCGAAGCCGCCGCCGATGAAGACGAACGTGAGTGCCTTGCGGCGGACGTTCTCGTCCGTCGTGGACTCGGCCTTGTCGAGCTGCTCGAGGACGTGGTTGCGCAGGCCGATGCCCTCTTCCACGCCCTTCATGCCGATGCCCTGCTCTGCGAGGCCGGGGATCGGGAAGGTGCGGGAGATGGCGCCGAGGGCGATCACCAGGTAGTCGAAGGGCAGCTCGTACGCCTCGCCGACGAGCGGCGTGACGACGGCGACCTTGCGGTCCTGGTCGATGCTGGTGACCCGGCCGGTGAGGACCTCCGCCTTGGGCAGCACGCGTCGCAGCGGGACGACAACGTGCCGAGGCGAGATGCTGCCTGCGGCCACTTCGGGGAGGAAGGGCTGGTAGGTCATGTACGACCGCGGGTCGACGACCGTGACGGTCGCCTCGCCGTAGCGCATCTTCTTCATGATGCGCTTGGCCGCGTACAGGCCTACGTACCCACCTCCTACAACGAGGATCCTGGGACGCTCCGTGGTGCTCATGGAACGAGTATCCAGCACCCCCAGGGGTGATGCTCGTGAGCCCCTTCACAAGAACCGACAGGGGCTCTGCTACACTGCGCCGCCCACGTGACGGAGGTCATGGCGCGGATCGGGAACCACGGTGTAACGGGATTCGTTGTTCACCCGCTCTGAACTGGCCTCCAAGGCCCCAACCGGAGTAGACCACAGGGTTCGTGGATACCTACCGACACGGGGCGCCGCCGTCCGCGGATCGCACGAAGCGGACCCGGAAGGGGCCGCTGGACCCCCGATAGGGGCCTTCCGGCCCCTCGACTTGACCCGGGGCACCCCTTCTTCTTGTGAAGAACTTCACGAACTTTTCCGCGCGGCGCCGGTGAAAGCCGAGCCCGAACCCCCCGAACACCCCCAACACGCCCGCTCCCAGGGCCCATCCGCCTTCGATCCCACCACCCCTCCGCTCGCGCGGGGCGGCGCCCCGGCCGCACCTCGATCGAAGCGCCGACTCAAGCGCGCGGGGGTGCGTGTACACGTTCATGGGTACACCGGCCGCATGACCGATAACGCCGTGACTGTACGGGAAGCCCGCGCGCATCTCGCCCACCACATCAACCGGGCCGGGGAAGGGCTTCCCACCGTCATCACGCGCAACGGCGCGCCGGTGGCGGCAGTGGTTCCGATCGCGGACTTCGAGGCATTGGAGGAAGCGGCCGACGTCATGCTGGCCCGCGAAGCTGAAGCAGTTCTCGCCGAGGGCGGCCCCACGGTGACCATGGCCGAACTGCTTGCAGACCTGTTCAGCGAGCAGGATGGCGACACGGCGTGAAGTACGCCTTTCGGTTCACCACTGCGGCGCGGAGGCAGCTGCGTACCATCAGCCGTCTCCACGCCATGCAGATCCTGACCGCACTGACCGCGCTCGGTGAGGATCCGAACCGCGAGGACGCCGACGTCAAGGAGCTCACCGGCCCATCCGGGCTCTACCGGCTCGGGGTCGGAAACCACCGGGTCGCCTACCAGGTCGACGATGGCGAACTCGTCATCCTCGTTGTCAAGGCAGGCGACCGGCGAGACGTCAATCGCAACGGTAGGCGTCAGGTCAGGGACCAGGCGATGCCGTCCAGGATGTCGTGTTCCGAGACCACGACCTCCGTCGCGCCCGTGCGCTCCATGATCGCCAGAAGGACCAGGGCACCCGCGGCGATCACGTCGACGCGGCCCTCGTGCATCACCGGGATCGCGGCGCGCTCGGCGTGCGTGGACGCGAGCATGCGCTCGCTGATCTCGCGGACCTGCTCGTACGGGATGCGCGAGTGGTGGATGCGCGAGGAGTCGTACGCGGGCAGGCCGAGCGCGATCCCGGCGACGGTGGTCACCGATCCGGCGAGGCCCACCAGGGTGCGGGCCTCGCGCAGCGGGACGCTCTGCTCGGCCAGGTCCAGGGCCGCCTCGATGTCGGCCCGCATCGCCGCGGTCTGCGCCGCGGTCGGCGGGTCGGTGACGGCGCCGTCCACGACGAGGTGCCGCTCCGTCATGCGGACGCAGCCCACGTCGACCGAGCGCGCGGCCCGCGCGTGCTCCTCGCCGACCACGAACTCCGTGGAGCCGCCGCCGATGTCGACCACCAGGTACGGCTTCTCCAGGTGGTCGGCGCCGACGAGCTCCCGGGTCGCGCCGGTGAAGGAGAACTCCGCCTCCTGCTCGCCGGAGACGACCTCCGGGTCGACGCCGAGGATGTCCCGCACCCCGGCGGTGAACTCGTCCCGGTTCTCCGCGTCCCGCGAGGCGGAGGTGGCCACGAACCGGATGCGCTCGGCACCCAGATCCTTGATCACCCCGGCGTACTCGCGGCACGCGGCGAAGGTGCGCTCCAGCGCCTCGGGGGCCAGCCGGCCGGTCCGGTCCACGCCCTGGCCGAGGCGGACGATCGTCATCCGGCGGTCGAGCTCGACGAGGTGCCCGGTCGCCGGGTCGCAGTCCGCGACCAGCAGGCGGATGGAGTTGGTGCCGCAGTCGACCGCCGCGACCCGCGTCATGCCCGCGGCTCCTGCTCCTGCTCGGCCGCGTCGCCCGCGCCGCCGCCGCACGGCGTGACGCAGGGGCCCTTGGCCCACCACTCGGGCAGCATGGCCAGCGCCTCGTCGCCGAACGGGTTGACGCCCGGCCCGGCGGCCAGCGAGTGGCCGACCAGCACGTGCAGGCACTTCACCCGGTCCGGCATGCCGCCGGCGCTGGGGAAGCCCTGGAGCACCTCGACGGCGTCGCGGCGCCGGATGTAGTCCTCGTGCGCGGCCTGGTAGGCGGCGGCGAGTTCGGGGTCCTCGGCGAGGCGGGCCTGCATCTCCTTCATCACGCCGTTCGCCTCCAGCGTGCCGATCGCGGAGGCGGCGCGCGGGCAGGTCAGGTAGTAGAGCGTGGGGAAGGGCGTGCCGTCGGGGAGGCGGGGGGCGGTCTCCACGACGTCGGGCTGCCCGCAGGGGCAGCGGTGGGCGATGGCGCGCAGCCCGCGCGGCGGGCGTCCGAGCTGCTGCTCGAACGCCTCGATGTCCGCGTCGGTCGGCTCGGTCCGGTCGGTCTGGGGCGGGGGCGTCTGCATGCCTGGAGGAAGTCTCTTCGTTCTCGTGGATGGGTGCTGCGGGGTGGTGCGGTCGGTGCGGGTCCCGTACGGCCCGTCAGTCGCCGGGGCGGTCGGCCTTGTCGACGCCGTCCCAGACGTTGGAGTACCAGGGCCGGTCGGACCCGGCGTGCCCGGTGCGGCGCTGCTGCGCCGCCTCGGCGCCGGGGTCGGCCATGATGTAGGCGGTCTCGCCGGGCCGTACGAAGTGCAGGTGCCTGCGCGCCTGCTGTTCGGCGTAGGCGTCGTCCTGCCAGCGTGCCTTCTCGTCGCGCAGCCGCTCCAGCCGCCTGGCCGCCGCGTCGGCGGCCCGCTCCTGCTCGGCGATCTCCGAGCGCTGGGAGACGTACTGGCGCATCGGGTACGCCAGGGCGACGACCAGCGTACAGAGGACCAGCACCAGGAGCGCGGCCCGGCCGGTGAGCCGGCTGCGGCGGACCTGGCGCCGGTTCTGCGACCGGTAGACGTGGGCGGCGGTCCGCTCTCCGAGCTGCTTGAGCCTCGTCGCGGTGGAGAAGGTGGAGAACCGATCCCGGTTCCCGGCCATTGAACCCGCCTCCCCTGGTGCACGGTGCTACGCAATACGTCCCCGCACACGGTACGGGACCGAGTGCGGGGACGTACGGAGGCCGGACCCTCGGGTCACGGCCCGGGAGCGGTCAGCCCTTGAAGCGGGGGAACGCGCTGCGGCCCGCGTACACGGCGGCGTCGTCGAGGATCTCCTCGATGCGCAGCAGCTGGTTGTACTTGGCGACGCGCTCGGAGCGGGCCGGGGCGCCGGTCTTGATCTGGCCGCAGTTGGTGGCGACGGCGAGGTCGGCGATGGTGACGTCCTCGGTCTCGCCGGAGCGGTGGGACATCATGCACTTGAAGCCGTTGCGCTGGGCGAGCTCGACGGCGTCGAGGGTCTCGGTCAGCGAGCCGATCTGGTTGACCTTGACGAGGAGGGCGTTCGCGGTGCCCTCCTCGATGCCGCGGGCGAGGCGCTCGGGGTTGGTGACGAACAGGTCGTCGCCGACGAGCTGGACCTTGGCGCCGAGCTTCTCGGTGATGGTCTTCCAGCCGGCCCAGTCGTCCTCGAACAGCGGGTCCTCGATGGAGACGAGCGGGTAGGCCTCGACGAGCTCCGCGTAGTAGTCCGTCATCTCGGCGGCCGAGCGGGCCTGGCCCTCGAAGTGGTACTTGCCGTCCTTGTAGAACTCGGACGCGGCGACGTCGAGCGCGAGGGCGATCTGCTCGCCGGGGGTGTAGCCGGCCTGCCTGATCGCCTCGAGGATGAGGTCGAGGGCCTCGCGGTTGGAGCCGAGGTTGGGCGCGAAGCCGCCCTCGTCGCCCAGACCGGTGGAGAGGCCCTTGTCCTTCAGGACCTTCTTGAGGGTGTGGTAGACCTCGGTGCCCCAGCGCAGGGCCTCGGAGAAGGACTCGGCGCCGATCGGCGCGATCATGAACTCCTGGATGTCCACGTTGGAGTCGGCGTGCGAGCCGCCGTTCAGGATGTTCATCATCGGAACGGGCAGCAGGTGCGCGTTCGGGCCGCCGAGGTAGCGGAACAGCGGGAGGTCGGAGGCCTCGGACGCGGCGTGCGCGACGGCGAGGGAGACGCCGAGGATGGCGTTGGCGCCCAGCGAGCCCTTGTTGTCGGTGGCGTCCAGGTCGAACATGGCCTGGTCGATCAGGCGCTGCTCGGTGGCGTCGTAGCCGACGAGCTCGGGGCCGATCTGCTCGATGACCGCGAGGACGGCCTTCTCGACGCCCTTGCCCATGTAGCGGTTCGGGTCGCCGTCGCGGAGCTCGATGGCCTCGAAGGCACCGGTGGAGGCACCGGACGGAACGGCAGCACGGCCGGTGCTGCCGTCGTCGAGGCCCACCTCGACCTCGACCGTGGGGTTGCCTCGGGAGTCCAGGATTTCCCGGGCTACGACGACGTCGATGGACGGCACGAGCATCTCCTTCTGGGATGTGACGCTGGGTGTGCGGTGGCGTGTCGAGCCGGGGGACCGGCCCTGCCGCCTAGAGCCTAACCGCAGCCGGGGGGTCGGCCCGCCGACCGCCCGGGTCCTGGGACGAAAAAGGGCCCGAATACCCCTCTTCCCGGACATACAACCCGCCCTGACCGGGTGTACGGGGGCGGGCACGCCACCGCCCGGCGCGAGGGGGGGGGTACGCGCCGGGCGGTGGGGATCAGGTGGTGCGGAAGCCCTCGGGTGAGGGTTCGCGCGGTGTTCAGGCGAGCTTCAGCTTCTGGCCGGGGAAGATCAGGTCGGCGTCGGAGACGATGTCCTTGTTGAGCTCGAAGAGCTTCTCCCAGCCGCCCTTGACGTTCTGCGCCTCGGCGATGGTGCCGAGGGTGTCGCCGGCCTTCACCTCGTACGAGCCGTTGCCGGTCTTCACGACGGGGGCCTCGGCGCGCTCGGAGCGGGTGGTGGGCGCGGGGGTCTGCGCGCGCTGCGTCTGCTTCTTGACCTCGGTCTTCTGCGGCTGCGTCTTCTTGGTCTCGGTCTTCGGCGTCTGCTTGGGGGTCGTGTTGGCAGTCGACCCGCCGCCGGTGTACGAGGAGTTGGACAGGCCCTTGCCGCAGTGCGGCCAGGCGCCCTTGCCCTGGACCTTCAGGACCTTCTCGGCGATGGCGATCTGCTGCGCCTTGGTGGCCTGGTTGGCCTGCGCGGCGTACGCCTTGCCGCCGAAGCCGGCCCACGTGGAGGCGGAGAACTGGAGGCCGCCGTAGTAGCCGTTGCCGGTGTTGATGGACCAGTTGCCGCCGGACTCGCACTGGGCCACGCGGTCCCACTCGGAGGCGGTGGCGGCGGAGGCGGTGCCGGCGGTCATCAGGGGGGCCGCGACCGCGACGCCGGCGACGCCGGCGAGCGTGACGATGCGGGTGGTCCGCTCGATGGCGGTGGCGCGGCGGTGCTTGCCCTTGCCCGAAAGCAGCATGGAGTTCTCCTCACCGACGCCTGCGAGGTGAGCTGTCGGGTTCGGGCGGATGAGTTGCCCGGCCGCGCACGTGGCGCGTCTTCACCCCTAGCCGGTCCGGGCCGTCGTCCGACGGCCTTTCGCGGCACCTACCTTGGTTCCCCCGCTCCTGCCTTCGGCGCTTGACGCGACGTGTTGTTCCCCCCGTCCGCCGGCAGGACTCGGCGATGCGGTCGAAGGGGCCCGCGGTGGCGGGCGATTCAGAAGGTAGACAGGTCCCTCCCCGAAGTTCAACGAGGGATTTCGGGGAGGGGAAGGCCCTACTTGCGCTCCCCTGGGGGGCATTTGCGCAGGTGAGGGGTGTTTTTACCCAAGGTCACGGACAGGACACGCCAGTTGACCGGAAGAGACGCATGTCTCATTTGAACGAACCGGACATTCAACTCTTAACGGGTGTCCGAAATGCCGTTGTTCCTAACCTATTTCCAGGTTCTGGCCGGGCTTGATGAGGTTGGCGTCCGAGCCGATGACCTGCTCGTTGGCCTGGTAGAGCGCGCTCCAGCCGCCCTTGACGCCGTTGCGGTCCGCGATGGCGGCGAGGCTGTCGCCCTCCTTCACCGTGTACGAGGGCGCCTGCGCCTCCTCGGCGGGGGCGCCGCGGTGCTTGCCGGTGGCCGCGGCCGTGGCGCCGGAGATGTCCGCCGGGTCGGTGGAGGCGCCCGGGGCCGGGGAGGCCGACGGGGCAGAGGGGGCCGCCGGGGAGCCCGGGGCGGTGGATGCGGGGGAGCTGGCGGGGGCACCCGGCGCGGCGGTGTCGCCCGGCGACGGGGTGCCCGGCACGGCCGGGCTCGGCGTGGGAACCGCAGGGGCGGTGGGGTCCACGGGGCTCGGGGTGACCGTGGGGTCGCCCGGGAACACCGGCGGAGCCGTGGGGGACGGCGTCGCGCCGTCCGGGTCGGGCATGACGGGCAGTCCGACGGACGGGGCGAGCGGCCCAGGGGGCGGGCTCGCCGGCGCGGGGGTCGGCGCGCCGTAGTCGGTGGGCCGGTGGCCGTCCGCGACGGGGACGCGGTCGTCCGGGCGGGCCGGGGAGGGGCCGACGGCCCGGTGGCTGCCGGCCGAGCCCGGGTCCACGTCGGCGGCGGGGCCGTCCTGGGTCAGCCCGGCCGCGGCCGCGCACTGCGCCCAGGCCTGGGCGCCGCTGGCGGCGAGCACGCGCTCGGCGACCGCGATCTGCTGGGAGCGGCTGGCGAGGTCGGGGCGCTCGGCGAACTCCAGGCCGCCGGCGTTCTTCCACTGCTCCTGGGTGAACGCCAGGCCTCCGTACGAGCCGTTGCCCGTGTTGGCGCTCCATGCGCCGCCGCTCTCGCATTCGGCGACTTTGTCCCACGTCCCCGCCTCGGCCGCGCTCGCGCCGGTGGCGGCGAGCAGCGGCATGGCCAGCGCGGAGCCGGTGACTCCGGCGGTGACGACGATGGCGGGTACCTGACGGGGGCGTCTGTGGCGGCCGTTCCCGGAACGCATGTGATGCACCTTTCGCATAACGGCGTGGTAACGGCAGAACCTAGCGGCCTTCGAACGATTGTCACAAGTTGAGCAAGAAATTGATTTCCCATCAGAAAATCTTCAGATGTTTCGGGGTGTGAAGCGGACGGGAAGGGTGCGCAGGCCACGCATGATCAGTCCGCCCCGCCATCTCAGGTCCGCAGGCGGAACTGCCAGTTCCAGATCAGGCAGACGCGTCAGCAAAGTCGCAAGCGCCGTCTGGCCTTCCAGCCGGGCCAGCGGCGCGCCCAGGCAGTAGTGGATTCCGTGCCCGTACCCCAGGTGCTGGTTGTCGCTCCGCGAGAGGTCCAGGGTGTCCGGCAAGGCGAACCGCGCGGGGTCCCGGTCGGCCGCGGCGAGGACGACGAGCACCGGGTCGCCGACCGCGATGTCCTGACCGCCGAGCACCAGCGGGCGCGTGGCGAACCGCCACGTCGCGAGCTCCACCGGCCCGTCGTAGCGCAGCAGTTCCTCGACGCCCGTCTCCAGCAGGCCCCGCTCGCCTGCGGCGAGGGAGGCCTGGAGCCGCGCCCGCTCGCCCGGGTTCATGAAGAGGGAGTGGACGCCGTTGCCGATGAGGTTCACGGTCGTCTCGAAGCCCGCGAAGAGCAGGATGAACGCCATCGCGGTGGCCTCGGCCTCCGTCAGGTGGTCGCCGTGGTCGCTCGCCCGGATCAGGTCGGAGATGAGGTCATTGCCCAGATCATCCCTTTTGCGGTGGATGAGTTCGCCGAGATAGGCCCGCATCTGCTTCACGGAACGGGCCACCCCGCCCCGCGGCCCCCCGCCGTGCCGGATCATCATCCCGGCCCAGTCCCGGAAGTCGTCCTGGTCCTCACGCGGTACGCCGAGCATCTCGCAGATGGCGTAGATGGGGAGCGGGAAGGCGAACTCGTGGATCAGGTCCGCCTCGCCGCGGCCCGCGAACCCGTCGATCAGGTGGTCGGTCAGCTCCTGCACCCGCGGCGCGAACTCCGCCACCCTGCGCGGTGTGAACGCCTTCGACACCAGCCGCCGCAGCCGCGTGTGGTCCGGCGGGTCGATGTTGAGCAGGTGCGTCATCAGCTCGGCCTTGCGCTCCCCCGGGATCCCGGTCTTGCCCTTGGCGTGCGCCGGCTCCGCGTGGTGCTCCGGGTTCTTGCTCAGCCGCTGGTCGGCCAGGGCCTGGCGGGCGTCGGCGTACCGGGTCACCAGCCACGCCTCCACCCCGCTCGGCAGCCGCGTGCGGTGCACGGGGGCGTGCTCGCGCAGCCAGGCGTACGCCGGGTACGGGTCGGTGGCGAACTCCCAGTCGAACAGGGTCGGGCCCTGAGCGGGAGCGGGTTCTTCGGAGGCTGCGGAGGTCGGCTCGTACACGCCTCGACCGTAACCCGCCCGCGGGCCGCCGCCCGCCGCCCGCCGCTCCCCTTACTCCGCGGCCCCGCCGGCCGCGTCGGCGCCGTCGGACGGGGTGCCGGCGGCGAGGCCCTCCGCGGTGCGGATCGCGTCGCGGTAGGCGCGGGCCGCCGCCCGCAGCGCCGTCTCCGGGTCGGTGCCCTCGGCCTCGGCGCGCGCCGCCAGCCGCAGCAGCTCGTAACCGACGCCCTCGCCGGCCGGCAGGGCGACGTCCACACCGCCCGCCCGCGCCCGGCCGGCGAGCTTCGCCGCGAGCGCGAGGCCGGGCTGGCCGAGCGGGATCCCGTCCGTGACCGACTCGCGCCGCTTCTCCGCCGCCTTGGTGCGCTGCCAGTGTGCGCCGACGTCCTCCGCGGTCTCCGCCTCGGCGTCGCCGAAGACGTGCGGGTGGCGGTGGACCAGCTTCTCGACGAGGGCGCCCGCCACGTCGTCCACGGAGAACGGCTCCTCGGGGTCCTCCTCGGCGATCCGCGCGTGGAAGACCACCTGGAGCAGCACGTCGCCGAGCTCCTCGCGCAGCTCCTGCCGACTGCCCTCCTCGATCGCCTCGACCAGCTCGTACGACTCCTCGATCGCGTACTTCACCAGCCCCCGGTGGGTCTGCCGGGAGGTCCACGGGCACTCGCGGCGGACCCGGTCCATCACCTGGACGAGGTCGAGCAGCCGCGCCCCGGGCAGGTCGTAGGAGCCGGGCAGCAGCTCGAGCTCCGGCATGGCGACCCGGCCGGATCCGGCGAGCCGGGCCAGCCCGTCGGTCAGCCGCCGGTCGCCCTCCCCGCCGGGGATGACCACGACGGTGCGGCCGCCGGCGCAGGCGTCGACCAGCTCCTGGGCGTCGGGCGCGGCGAAGCGGACCTCGACGCCGGCCTCGCGCAGGTACGGCAGCTGCGGGTGGTCCGGGGCGGCGCACAGCACCTCGTCCGCGGTGCGCAGCGCCTGCCAGGCCGGCCAGGACAGCAGGCCGGGCGCGACCCGGTGGCTGGCGGTCAGCAGGACGATCCGCCCGGTGTCGGGGGCGGCGGGGGCGGCGGCGGGTTCGGCGGAGTGGGAGTTCACCCTTCGAACCTACCGCCCTGCGCCGGACCGCGGCGGCGGGCCCCCGGCCGGGGCCCGTACCCGGTCAGGCCCCGGCGGCGACCTGCTCGGGCCGGCTCCGCTGGGTGATCCAGGGGGTGGCCTGGTCGCCGAGGACGATCTGCTGGGCGTCCCAGACGCCGTAGCGCGGGTTCACCTTGATGTGCAGCTCCTTCGCGGCGGCCGCGAGCCGCTCCAGCGCCTTGTCCTGGCTGCCGTAGTGCTCGAAGAGCTTGTCGCGCAGCAGTTTGAAGCGGGCGTCCGCCTCCAGCTGCGCGGGGGCCAGCTGCGCCTGCTCCAGCGCTGAGGCCTCCAGCCGCTCGCTGCTGCCGGCCTTCTCCAGCTGGGCCTGGCGGAACTCGCCGACCTCGCGCGGGGAGACCGTCACGCCCGCGTCCTTCGCGGCGCGCTCCAGGACGGCGGTCTGGATCATCTTGTTGAGCTTGACCCGCTCCAGCCCGGGCGAGGACTGGATCAGCTGGGCGGCGCTGCCGCCGGCCCGGTTCTGGGCGTCGCGGACGGCGACCACCTGGGCCTGGAGTGCGGAGGTGGTGATCCGCTCGCCGCCGACGACGGCCGCGGTCCCGGGCCGGGCCCCGCCCGAGCAGGCGGACAGCAGGGGGGCCGCCACGAGCAGGGCGGCGGAGACGGAGAGCGCTGTGCGACGGTGCAAAGGAGCCTCCAGGGCCGGGAGATTGTGCGTCGGTGCACAAAGGCCGTGCGGTGATCGATGGTATGCAGTCGGGGTGGTCCGGGCCACCCGTTCGGCCAACGATTCCCCTGGTGTCGCGGGTACGCCCTCCCCGGCCGCCGCCCCGTCCGGCCGCCGCTCCGGCCGGGCGGCGTACGGTCAGCGGACCCGGGTCAGCCAGTCCAGGGTGCGCCGGACCTCCGCCGAGAAGGGGTGGCCGGGGCCGTGCACGCGCTCGGCGTCGAACAGCAGCCGGGCCAGGGTGTCGTGCGCGGCGGGCCGGTCGCCCAGCGACAGCAGCAGGTGCGCGATCCGCCGCCGCACCTCCAGCGGCAGCCCCGGATCCGGGTTGGCGTAGTGGTTCTCGAACAGCGGCAGCAGCGAGCGGTACTCCGCCAGCGCCGCCGCCGGCTCGCCGAGCTGCTCCAGGCACTGCGCGGCGTCGTAGCGGAACCGCAGTGACTGCGGGTCACCGGCCGGGAACTCGTCTGCCAGGCGGCGCAGTTCGGGCAGGGCCCGGCGGTACTGGCCGTCGTCCATCAGCGTGGCCGCGTACTGCTTGCGCAGCGACCGCACCACCGGCGAGTGCTCGCCGTGCTGGGCGGCCGCGGCCGGGAGGATCCCGCCGAGGATGTCCACGGCCTGCGTCAGGCGGCCCTGGTCGAGCAGGCTGCGCGCCTCGTCGACGGCGGCCCCGATGTCCGGCCGCGGCGGGGCCGTCGGCTGCGGCGGTATCGCCGTGCCCCGGTCCGGCCAGGGCGCGTGCGGCCGCAGGAACGGGCGGCTCGGGTCCAGGGACGCCGACGGCGCGCCCTGCTTGGGCAGCAGCGGCGCGAGGGCCTCGTACACGGCCTGCGCGGAGGCGGGCCGGTCCTGCGGGTCCTTGGCCAGCATGTGGAGCAGGACCGCCTCCAGCTGGTGCGGGACCTCCGGGCGGGTCCGCCGCACGGGCGCCGGAGGCTCGTACAGGTGGCGGTGGAGCACCCCGAGCGCGGTGGACCCGGCGAAGGGCACGTTCCCGCTGAGGAGTTCGTAGAGCAGCACGCCGAGCGCGTACAGGTCGGTGTACGGGCCGACCGCGCCGCCCATCGCCTGCTCGGGCGCCATGTACGCCGGGCTGCCGATCGGCGTGCCGGTGCTGGTGAGGCGGGTGGTGTCGGTGTCCATCACCGAGGCGACACCGAGGTCGAGGACCAGGACGGTGCCGTCCGGGCGGACCATCACGTTCCGCGGCTTGAGGTCGCGGTGCACGATCGGCACCGCGTGCACCGCGGACAGCACCCCGCACAGCTGCGCGACCACCGACACCGCCCACGGCCACGGGTACGGGTCGTGCGCGGCCAGGTGGTCGGCCAGGTTCTCGCCCTCGACGTAGCCCATGACCAGGAACAGCTCGTCGCCGTCGCTGCCCGCGTCGTGGACCGTGACCAGCCCCGGGTGGTCCACCTGCGCCGTCACCCGGCACTCGCGCACGAAGCGGCGCCGCAGCTCCTCGGCGACGGAGCCCGGCCCGGCCACCTTGTCCGGGCGGAGCAGCTTGACCGCGACGCGCCGGTCCAGGCGCTGGTCGTACGCCGTCCACACCTGGCCCATGCCGCCCTGCCCCAGCAGCGACGCCAGGCGGTAGCGCTCGCCGATGATCCGCCCGTCGTCGGTCACCGGCCCGTGCCCTCACCGTCGGCCGGGGGCTGGTTCGGGTGCGGCGTCTCCTTGCGCAGCAGCTCGCTCAGCTCGTCGAGCTCGGCGCGGACCTGCCCGATGCGCGGCGGGGTGACCGGGCCGGGGCCGGGCTGCGCCGGGCGCGGCACCGGGGTGGGGGTGTGGTGGACCGGCTGGTGCGGCTGCGGGTAGCCGTACGCCGGCCCGGCCGCCTGCTGCGGGGGCATGTACGGGGCGGCGGGCTGCGCCGGGTACCAGGCGGCGGAGCGGGCCGCGGCCCTGGCCTCGTAGTGCCGGATGTCGGCGACGAGGAAGTAGATGCAGGTGGCGACACCGGTCAGGATCGTGCCGAAGGCGCCGGTGTTGCCCTGCCAGCCGTCGGTGTTGGGCGTCGGGTCGGCGCCGATCAGCGCGAGCCAGCCGACGGTGAGCCCGAAGTTGACGGCGAGGAGGATCCAGTCGGCGGACTTGCGGGTGACGATCGCGAGCCGCAGCATCGTGGCCCATCCCAGGAAGCCGCAGCTGAGGACGGGCAGCAGGGCGAACAGCACGCGCAACGCCACCACACCCCCGGAACTGGGCTGGGGCTGCTGCGGCGGGAGGCCGGGGCCGTGCATCGCTGCTCCTGACGGACCGTGTCGACTGGTTCAGGTCTGAGGGTATACAGCGTTTCCGGCCGCCAGTGAGGGGATGCGCGCAACCGTTGCAGCCTCGCTGCACAGGCCCCCGCCCCGCACCCCCGCCGAAGGACGGCACCGCGCGCCGGCCGGGCCGGAACGCCCGGCCGGCCTCGTCCTTTCGACCACGCTCCCAGGAGGGGGCAACCGTGCGCACCGGCCGTTCCGGAGCGGTTGCCTCCGCCGTCGCCGGCACCGTCCTGCCGGCCGGCACCGCGGCCTGCGGTCCGGACAAGGACCCGCTCGCGGGCCGGGACTGACACGGCCGCGGCCGGGACCCCGCAGAGGAGCCCCGGCCGCGGCCGGCGGGTCAGGAGCCCAGGACCGTGGTGAGGAACTCGCCCGTCCAGGCCAGGAGTTCCCGCCCGACCAGCGGCTTCCCCCCGACCCGCGCCGTCTTCGGCCGCGGCACCAGCACCTGCGACGCCGCCGGCTTCAGCACCGACCCGGGGTAGAGCCGCTTCAGCCGCAGCTCCTGCGACTCCCGCAGCTCCACCGGCCCGAACCGCACGTTCGGCCCCTGGAGGGTGATGTCGCCGACCCCGCAGGCCCGCGCCAGCATCCGCAGGCCGGCCACCAGCAGCAGGTTCTCCACCGGCTCCGGCAGCTTGCCGTAGCGGTCGGTGAGCTCCTCCCGGACCGCCTTGACGTCCTCCTCGGAGTTCACCGAGGCGATCGCGCGGTAGGCCTGCAGGCGCAGCCGCTCCCCCGGCGCGTAGTCGTGCGGGACGTGCGCGTCGACCGGAAGCTCGATCTTCACCTCCAGCGGCGGCTCCTCCTCCGCCCCGCCCTCGACGGCCGCCCGGTAGTCGGCCACCGCCTCGCCGACCATCCGGATGTACAGGTCGAAGCCGACGCCCGCGATGTGCCCGGACTGCTCCCCGCCGAGCAGGTTGCCCGCACCACGGATCTCCAGGTCCTTCATCGCCACGTACATGCCGGCGCCCATCTCCGTGTGCTGGGCGATCGTCGCGAGCCGCTCGTGCGCCGTCTCCGTCAGCGGCTTCTCCGGCGGGTACAGGAAGTACGCGTACCCGCGCTCCCGGCCGCGCCCGACCCGGCCGCGCAGCTGGTGCAGCTGCGACAGGCCGAAGTTGTCGCCGCGCTCCACGATCAGCGTGTTGGCGTTGGAGATGTCGATCCCGGACTCGACGATCGTCGTCGAGACGAGCACGTCGAACTTCTTCTCCCAGAAGTCCACCACGACCTGTTCGAGGGCCTGCTCCGACATCTGCCCGTGCGCCGTCGCGATCCGCGCCTCCGGCACGATCTCCCGCAGCCGGGCCGCCGCCCGGTCGATCGACTCGACCCGGTTGTGGATGTAGAAGCACTGGCCCTCGCGCAGCAGCTCCCGCCGGATCGCCGCCCCGATCTGCTTCTCCTCGTACGGGCCGACGAACGTCAGCACAGGGTGCCGCTCCTCCGGCGGCGTCGTGATCGTCGACATCTCCCGGATGCCCGTCACCGCCATCTCCAGGGTGCGCGGGATGGGCGTCGCCGACATCGTCAGCACGTCCACGTTCGCCCGCAGCTTCTTCAGCTGCTCCTTGTGCTCGACGCCGAACCGCTGCTCCTCGTCGACGATGACCAGGCCCAGGTCCTTGAACTTCGTCTCCTGCGAGAACAGGCGGTGCGTGCCGATCACCACGTCCACCGAGCCCTCCCTCAGCCCCTCCAGGGTGGCCTTGGCCTCGGTGTCGCTCTGGAACCGCGACAGCGCCCGCACGTTCACCGGGAACTGGCTGTACCGCTCGGAGAACGTGCCGAAGTGCTGCTGCACCAGCAGGGTCGTCGGGACGAGCACGGCGACCTGCTTGCCGTCCTGCACCGCCTTGAACGCCGCCCGCACCGCGATCTCGGTCTTGCCGTAGCCGACGTCGCCGCACACCAGCCGGTCCATGGGCACGGACTTCTCCATGTCCTCCTTGACCTCGGCGATCGTCGTCAGCTGGTCGGGGGTCTCCGCGTACGGGAACGCGTCCTCCAGCTCCCGCTGCCAGGGCGTGTCCGGGCCGAAGGAGTGGCCGGGCGCCGCCATCCGCGCGCTGTACAGCTTGATCAGGTCGGCGGCGATCTCCTTGACCGCCTTCTTCGCGCGGGCCTTCGTCTTCGTCCAGTCGGCGCCGCCGAGCCGGTGCAGCGTCGGCGCCTCGCCGCCCACGTACTTGGTGACCTGCTCCAGCTGGTCCGTCGGGATGTACAGGCGGTCGCCGGGCTGGCCCCGCTTGGCGGGCGCGTACTCCACCAACAGGTACTCGCGGGTGGCGCCCTGCACGGTGCGCTGCACCATCTCGATGTACCGGCCCACGCCGTGCTGCTCGTGGACGATGTAGTCGCCCGCCTCCAGGGTCAGCGGGTCGATGGACTTGCGGCGCCGCGTCGGCATCCGCCCCAGGTCCTTGGACGCGGTCCGCTGCCCCGTCAGGTCGGTCTCCGTCAGCACCGCCAGCCGCAGCGCCGGGTCGACGAAGCCGGTGGCGAGCGACCCGCACGCCACGTGGACCAGGCCGGTCGCCAGCTCCCCGAGCCCGGCCTCCAGGCGGGCGGCGATGCCCTCCCCGGACAGCACCTCGACGGTGCGGGAGGCCGGGCCGTGGCCCTCGGTCAGGTAGACGGTGCGCCAGCCGTCGGCGAGCCAGCCCTTGGTGTCGGCGAGCGCGCGGGCGGTGTCCCCGCGGTAGGCCTCCGCGGCCTGCATGCCCAGCTTGAGGGTGTCGGCGGACAGCTCCTCGTCGGCGGCGAACGGCGAGACCGACCACCACATCATGCCGAGCTCGCGCGCCCGGTCGCGGACGTCGGCGATGCCGCGCAGCGAGGCGGCGCCCACGTCGATCGGCGCCTCGCCGCCGCCTGCGGTGGCCGCCCACGACGCCATCAGGAACTCCTGGCTGGTGGCGACGAGGTCCGCGGCGCGCGTACGGACCCGCTCCGGGTCGCAGACGACGGCCATCGACCCGGCGGGCAGCACGTCGACGAGGAGCTCCATGTCGTCGACGAGGACCGGCGCGAGGGATTCCATGCCCTCCACCGCGATCCCCTCGGCGATCCGGCCGAGGAGTTCGCCGAGTTCGGGGTGGTCCTCGGCCAGGGCGGCGGCCCGCTCGCGGACCTCGGGCGTCAGCAGCAGCTCCCGGCAGGGCGGCGCCCACAGCCCGTGCTCGGCGATCTCCAGGGACCGCTGGTCGGCGACCTTGAAGTAGCGGACCTCCTCGACCTCGTCGCCCCAGAACTCGATGCGCAGCGGGTGCTCCTCGGTCGGCGGGAACACGTCGAGGATTCCGCCGCGGACGGCGAACTCGCCGCGCTTCTCCACCAGTTCCACGCGCGCGTACGCGGCCGCGGACAGCGCCTCGACGACCTCGCCGAGGTCGGTGCTCTCGCCCCGCCGCAGACTGACGGGCACCAGGTCCGCCAGGCCCTTGACCTGCGGCTGGAGCACGGAGCGGATCGGCGCGACCACGACCGAGACGGGCCCGGCCGCCGGGTCGTCCTTGCTGGGGTGGACGAGCCGGCGCAGGACGGCCAGGCGGCGGCCGACGGTGTCGCTGCGCGGCGAGAGCCGCTCGTGCGGCAGCGTCTCCCACGACGGGAACTCGGCGACCTCGTCCGGCGGCAGGAAGGAGCGCAGAGCGGCGGCGAGGTCCTCGGCCTCCCGGCCGGTGGCGGTGACCGCGAGCACCGTCCGCCCGGTGCGGGCGGCCAGCGCGGCGATCGCGAGGGGCCGTGCGGCCGGCGGGCCGACGAGGTCCACGTGCATCCGGTTGCCGTCCCCGGCCGCGGTGACCGCCTCGGTGAGGGCGGCATCCCGGGTGACGGCGTCGAGCAGTCCGTGCAGGCTCATGAAGGAGGCTTTCCATCCGGTGTAGAGGGCAGGCCGAGGGGCCCGACACGCGTGCGGGCCGGGGGTTCCACCCTACGCCCGCTCCCCCGGCCCCGGCCTCCGCTGGCACGCCCCGCACGCCGCCCGCCGGGGCCCGTACACGGCGCGGGCCCCGTACACGGCGCGGGCCCCGTACACGGCGCGGGCCCCGTACACGGCGCGGGCCCCGTACACGGCGCGGGCCCCGG
>NZ_JBVIGV010000019.1:99713-147530 GCF_055570615.1 Streptomyces sp. NPDC031121 | reverse complement strand
TACTGCAGGGGGGACCCTGTGGGAGAGTAGGACGCCGCCGAACAATCATTGTGGGAAAGCCCCGCACCAGTCATGGTGCGGGGCTTTCCTGCGTTTACCGGACGTGCATGTATACATCGCTGTAGACTCTGGTCATGTCCGACGCAATGATCCGAGTGCCGGCTGAGGTACGCGATCGCCTCGCGGTCATCGCCGAGTCCCGCGGCACGTCCATCAGAGCCCTGGTCCAGGAGTTCGCGGAGTCTACGCTGACATCCGAGGAGCGGCGCGAGCGGGCCGAACGGGCCCGTGAGTACATGGCCGAGCACTTCGGTGTGCGAGTGACGGATGAGGAGAGCGCGGAGATGGGGCGCAAGATCCGCCAGGCCTTCGCGGGCCGACAGGAGAATGCGGCGTGATCCAGCGGCACCTCGTCCTGGACAGTCCCTCACTGCTTGCCTTATCGGGCAACCGGCAGGTTTCGGCTCTGATCCACCAGGCTTTTCTCGACGGCGACACACGGCTGTGGGCGCCCGTGCTGGCGATCCTTGAGGCCGATCGGGAGCACCCGGGACTTGCCGAGCACGTCGGCCAGCTGGACGTCATCCATACCGTCGACCTTGACTACGCAGCCGTGTTGGCCGTGGCTCGGCTGTGTCGGAAAGGCGTACCTGCGGGAGTCGCCGCAGCAGCACAAGCCGTCCGCAACCTCCCCGACTGGGGTGCTGACGCGCTGGTGGCGACGATCGAGCCCAAAGTGTACGAGGGTCTGGACGTAGGCGTGCTCGACCTCGGTCGTTGAGGTGGGCTGCCGGTCTCACAGGCGGCCGGCGGACTTCAGGGCGAGGTAGGCGTCGGACAGGGCGGGGGCCAGGGTGTCGGGGGTGGCGTCGACGACGTGGACGCCGTGCCGGGCCAGGCGCTCCGAGGTGTGCCGGCGCTGGGCCTGCGACTGGGCCGCCGCCGCTGCCTCGTACACCGCGTCCAGGGAGCCGCGGGCTCCCGCCATCTCGGCCACCTTCGGGTCCGCCACCGAGGCCAGCAGGACCGTGTGCCGTTGGGTCAGGCGGGGGAGGAGGGGGAGCAGGCCCTCCTCCACCGGGGCCGCGTCCAGGCTCGTCAGGAGGACCACCAGCGAGCTGCGGGGGGCCGTGCGGAGGATCGTGGAGACCAGGGAGCGGGCGTCCGTCTCGATGAGTTCCGGTTCAAGGGGCGCCATCGCGTTCACGAAGGCCGGCAGCACGTCGCCCGCCGCGCGGCCCTGCACCTGGGCGCGGACCCGGCGGTCGTAGGCCAGGAGGTCCACGCGGTCGCCGGCCCGGGCGGCCAGGGCCGCCAGGAGGAGGGCCGCGTCCATCGAGGCGTCCAGGCGGGGGGCGTCGCCGACGCGGCCGGCCGAGGTGCGGCCCGTGTCCAGGCAGACCAGGATGTGCCGGTCGCGCTCCGGGCGCCAGGTGCGGACCGCGACGCCGTTCCGGCGGGCCGTGGCGCGCCAGTCGATCGAGCGGGTGTCGTCCCCCGGGACGTAGTCGCGGAGGCTGTCGAACTCGGTGCCCTCCCCGCGGGTCAGCAGGCTCGTCCGGCCGTCCAGTTCGCGCAGGCGCGACAGGCGGGACGGCAGGTGCTTGCGGCTGGTGAAGGGCGGCAGGACGCGTACCGTCCAGGGGACGTCGTGCGTGCCCTGGCGGGAGGCGAGTCCCAGGGGGCCGGAGGAGCGGATCGTGACGCGGTCCGCCCGGCGGTCGCCGCGGCGGGTCGGGAGGAGACGCGTCGTCACACGGCGGCGTTCGCCCGGGGGGACTGTCAGCGTGTGGCGGGACGCCGCCTGTTCGGCGCCCGGCAGCCAGCTGCTCGGCGGCCACGCGTCGCGGATCCGGGCGCGCAGGGGACGGGTTCCCGGGTTGGTGACCGACAGGTGGACCTCGGCCGGCTCGCCCAGGCGGACCGCCGTGTCGCCCGAGCGGGACAGGACCAGGCCGCGGACCGGCGCCGCCAGCGCGTAGTCGAGGGCGCAGGCCGCGGCCAGCGGGCCGTTCACCGCGAGGATGCCCGCCCACGACGGCTCCAGCAGGCCGACGGGGAGGGCGCCGAGGGCCGCCAGCAGGGCGGCGCGTCCGGTGAGGGCCATCAGCGGGGCACGGGGACGTGGGACAGGATCGCGTTCAGCACCGCATCCGGTGTCACGCCCTCCATCTCGGCCTCCGGGCGCAACTGCACCCGGTGCCGCAGCGCCGGCAGGGCCAGCGCCTTCACGTCGTCGGGGGTGACGTAGTCCCGGCCGGTCAGCCACGCCCACGCGCGCGCCGCGGCGAGCAGCGCCGTCGCGCCGCGCGGGGAGACGCCCAGCGACAGCGACGGCGACTCGCGGGTGGCGCGGCAGATGTCGACGACGTACCCGGCGATCTCCGGGGATACCGAGACCGCGGCGACGGCCTCGCGGGCCGCCCGGAGCTCCTCCGGGCCCGCGACCGGGCGGATGCCTGCCGCCTTGAGGTCGCGCGGGTCGAAGCCCGCCGCGTGCCGGGTCAGGACGTCCACCTCGTCCTGGCGGGACGGGAGCGGCACGTGCAGCTTCAGCAGGAAGCGGTCCAGCTGGGCCTCGGGCAGCGGGTAGGTGCCCTCGTACTCGACCGGGTTCATCGTCGCCGCGACCAGGAACGGCTCCGGCAGGCCGCGCGGGGCGCCGTCCACGGTGACCTGCCGCTCCTCCATCGCCTCCAGCAGGGCGGACTGCGTCTTCGGAGGGGTGCGGTTGATCTCGTCGGCGAGGAGGAGGTTCGTGAAGACCGGGCCCGCCTGGAACGAGAACTCGGCGGTGCGGGCGTCGTAGACCAGCGAGCCCGTCACATCGCTCGGCATCAGGTCCGGGGTGAACTGGACGCGCTTCGTGCCGAGGTCGAGGGAGGCCGCCAAGGCGCGCACCAGCAGGGTCTTCGCGACACCCGGGACGCCCTCCAGCAGGACGTGGCCGCGGCACAGGAGGGCGACGACGAGACCGGTGACCGCCGGGTCCTGGCCCACGACGGCCTTGCCGATCTCGGTGCGGATCGCCTCCAGGGCGGAGCGGGCGCTGTCCGTGGTGGACGTCATGAGGAGCGGACCTCTCTTTCGAGGGCGTCGAGGTGGTCGGCGAGCGCGACGAGTGCCGCGTCGGTTGCGGGCGGGGTGCCGAAGAGCAGCGCAGCCGTGTCCCGGTCCGGGCCGGCGGTGCGCGACGACACGGCGGGCAGCAGGACCGACGGGTCGTGGCAGCCCGACCGCGGTACGCCCGTCAGGGCGGCGAGGCGCTCCCGGGCGGCCGCCCGCAGCACCGTGGCCGCGCGCTCCCGGGCCGCGGCCTTGCGGTACAGGCGGGCGCGGCCCTCGGTGGCCTCCGAGGCGCGGACCGCGACCGGGAGGCGTTCGGTGACCAGCGGGCCGAGGCGGCGGGCCCGCCACAGTGCGGCCAGGACGGCCGCGATCAGCAGCTGGAGGAGGGCCCAGTGCCAGCCCGCCGGGATCAGGTCGGTGAGCGCGGTGTCGCCTCCCCCGCCGTCCCGCAGCTCGGCGGGGGAGGGCAGGTACCAGACGAGGTCGGGGCGGCTGCCGAGCAGCTGCAGGGCCAGGGAGGCGTTGCCCTCGCGGGCCAGGTCCTCGTTGAGGAGGAAGGCGGCGGAACCGGCGACGACGGTGTCGCCGCCCGCGGTCGCCGACGGCAGGACGAGCAGGGTCGGGCGGCCGCCGTCCGGGTAGCAGGCGAGCGCGCCGGCGGCCGTCGTCGTGTAGCGCAGGCCGCCTCCGGTGCCGGCGCGGCCCGCGGCGCGGGCGGCGGGCAGCGCGCAGTCCGGGGCGGGGGCGTCCGTGCGGGAGGCGCCGGCGGTGCGCACCGCGGGGGCCAGGTCCCGCAGGGCGGTGTCGCCGGGCGCGAGGAGGACGGTGCGGCCGCCGGACAGGTCGGCGGCCGAGCGGATCGTGCCGCGTGCCTGCGGGCCCAGCAGGTCGGGGCGGGCGACGAGCAGGGTGGTGCCGGGGCCGGCGGCGTCCGCGGCGGCGTCGGCGGTCGTGACGACGCGGGTGGCGACGCCGCGGTCGCGGAGCAGGGCGGCGACGGCCCGGGTGCCCGAGGGGTCCGCGGAGCGGGGGTCGAGGCGGCCGTGGCGGCCGCCCGGGTCGAGGGCGGCGAGGACGATGCCGGCGGTGGCCAGGACGGCGAGGGCGAGGAGGAGGCCGCGGGCCTGGCGCCACACCGCGGCCGGTGTCGTCGCCGGGCGGAACGTGCCGCCGGCGGGTCCGGGCTCGGGCGGGGAGGCCGGGGGCGGGGCGGCGGCGGTCATGCGGGGCCGCCCGTCAGGTGGGGCCGGGTGCCGGCCAGGGCCAGGTCGAGGTCGCGGAGGCGGGCGTAGGCGGCGGCGTCGGCGGTGCGGCCGCCGTAGGTGACGTCGTCGAAGGTGCGGGCCGCGGCGCGCAGGGCGTCGGCGTGGCCGGGGAGGGCGGGCGCGGCTTCGGCGGCGGCCTCGTCGGCGGTGCGGCCGGGCCGCGGGTCGAGGAGGGCGCGCTCCTCCAGGGAGCGGACGACGGCCCGCATGCGCTCCTGGACGGCTTCGTTCCAGCGGGCGGCCGCGGCGTGCGCCTCGGCCGCGGTGCGGTGGTCGGCGGCGCTGCGCGGGCCGTCGGCGAACAGGGCGGCCCCCTCGGAGGCCGTCCGGCGGGGCGTGCCGAGCCGCCACCACAGGGCGGCGGCCGCGAGGACGGCCAGGGCGGCCGCGGCGGCCAGTCCGGCGGTGCCGCCGGGGGCGGCCGCGCCGGCCCGGTCGAAGAGGTCGCCGACCCACTCCCAGAAGGCCTCCAGCGCGCGCCGGAGCAGCCCCGGGTCGTTCTGGTGGTAGGCCGGGTCGGACAGTTCCCGTTCGGCCGCCTCGCGGGCCGGTCCGCGAGGCGTCGTGACCGGCGGCGTCTCCCCGGCCGCCGCGCCCGCGATGAGGTCCCCCCAGCTCGCCACGGGCGGTTAGCCGGCCGTGGGCGGGGCCGCGGGGTCCGTGCCGTACCCGTGGAGGCCGGCCGCGCGGGCCAGCTCCAGGTCGAGGGCCTCGCGGCGGATGCGCTGGTCGACGTAGAGGAGGACGGTGACGCCGGCCTGCATCGGGATGGTGACGGTCTGCACGATGACCGCGCCGATGCCGGAGATGACCAGGAACGGCCAGCTGGTGGCCGTGGTCTGCTGGTCGAAGCCGTCGAGGCCGCCCGCGACGACGAGGGCGAGGGCGCTGATCGGCGTCAGGATGACGAACGACACCACGAGCGTGATGATCGCGGTGAGGGCCGTGATGCCGAAGATCCGCCACCAGGAGCCCTGGACGAGCCGGGAGGAGCGGCGCAGGGCGGTGACGATGCCGGACTTCTCCAGCATCAGCGCCGGCGAGGCCAGGGTGAACTTGATCGCGAGCCAGAGCAGCAGCGGCAGGGCGGCCAGGCCGCCGACCAGGAGGAGGCCGGTGTTCCGGGTGAGGAGGCCCGGCAGGAGCAGCACGGTGACGAGGGCGGCGGCGCCCAGGCCGATGGCCAGGGCCAGGCCGGCCAGGCGCGGCAGCTGCGGGCGGGCCTCGCGCCAGGCCTCGCCGACGGACGAGGAGCGGCCGACGACGGCCCGGCTGAAGACCATGGTGAGCAGGGCCGTCGCCAGGATTCCGGCGATGAACTGCACGAAGGCGCTGCCCAGGCTCGACACGACGGTGTCGGTGAGCGAGTCGACGAGCTCCTCCAGGTCCGGCTCCTCGCTCATGACGGGGACGGCCGGGAAGGCGTACTTCTTCAGCAGGACGTCGGCGGTCTGGACGACCGTGGCGATGACGAGGGTGATCGCGAAGACGGAGCGCCAGTGGCGGCGCATGGTGGCGACCGCGCCGTCGAGGATCTCGCCCATGTCGAGGGGGCGCAGCGGGATGACGCCGGGCTTCGCGGCCGGGGGCTTGCCCCACTTGCCGGGGCCGCCGGGGTGTCCGTACGGGCTGCCGGGGCCGGTGCCGCCGCCCCAGCCGCCGGGGGCGGGCTGCTGCGGGGCTGCCGGGGGCTCGGGGGTCTGCGGGGCGCCGGGGCTCTGCCAGTCGCCTGGCGGCGGCTGGCGCTCGGCCCACTTGCGGCCTTCGGCGGGGGGCCGGGCGTCGGAGCCGGGCCCGGGGGTGTCGGGTGCGCCGGGCCGCTCGCCGTCGGACGGAGAGGATCCGGGCGCGGCCCAGCCCGGAGAGTCGTTCATCGTCGCTCCTTCACGTGTGCCTGCCGGGGGCGGGGGCGCTGGTCGGCTGCCATCGTGCCACGTGGGAACAGCGTGCGGGCGGGCCGTCCCCCGCCGAACCGGGCCGCCTGCGGGTTCAATTGTCACCCCGATCCGGGGCAGACTGGTCGATGCGATCTCCACACGGAGCCGAGGGGCGGTTTCCGGCCATTCTGGCTGTGGGGCAGCTCACCGCCTGGTAACGATTGGCTAATGGGATGATGTCAAGCATGAAGGGACGCGTCCTTGTCGTCGACGACGACACCGCACTGGCCGAGATGCTCGGCATCGTGTTGCGTGGTGAAGGTTTCGAGCCGTCGTTCGTAGCGGACGGCGACAAGGCACTGGCTGCCTTCCGGGAGGTCAAACCGGACCTGGTCCTGCTGGACCTCATGCTGCCCGGACGGGACGGCATAGAGGTCTGCCGGCTCATCCGGGCCGAGTCCGGGGTGCCGATCGTGATGCTCACGGCGAAGAGCGACACGGTGGACGTCGTGGTGGGCCTCGAGTCCGGGGCCGACGACTACATCGTCAAGCCGTTCAAGCCGAAGGAGCTGGTGGCCCGCATCCGGGCGCGCCTGCGCCGCTCGGAGGAGCCCGCACCGGAGCAGCTGACCATCGGCGACCTCGTCATCGACGTCGCCGGGCACTCCGTCAAGCGCGACGGCAGCTCCATCGCGCTGACGCCGCTGGAGTTCGACCTGCTGGTCGCGCTCGCCCGCAAGCCCTGGCAGGTCTTCACCCGCGAGGTGCTGCTGGAGCAGGTGTGGGGCTACCGGCACGCCGCGGACACCCGCCTGGTCAACGTGCATGTGCAGCGCCTGCGCTCGAAGGTCGAGAAGGACCCGGAGCGCCCCGAGATCGTCGTGACGGTGCGCGGTGTCGGCTACAAGGCAGGACCGAGCTGACGTGATGTCCGGCAGGCCGCGGGGCGGCTCCCGCTGGGGGGCCCTGCGGGGCGGCCGGCTGCTCCAGGACGGAGCGCCCGGCGGTCCCCTGCTGCGGCTGCTCGTACGCCTCGTACGGCGGCCGCTGCTTCCGGCTGTCCGGCTGTGGCGGCGCAACATCCAGCTGCGGGTCGTCGCGGCGACCATGCTGATGTCGCTGGCCGTGGTGCTCGCGCTCGGCTTCGTCGTCATCGCGCAGGTCAGCAAGGGCCTCCTCGACGCGAAGGAGGAGGCGGCGCAGAGCCAGGCCGCGGGCGGCTTCGCCGTCGCGCAGGAGAAGGCGAACACGCCGGCGACGGTCGACGGCCCGGACGCCACCGACAACAAGGTCGGCCGGGACGCCAGCACCTGGATGAACTCGCTGGTCAAGCAGCTCGCGAGCGGCGGCCAGACCGCGTTCGAGGTGGTCGCGCTCGGCGTCGGCACCGGCACGGGCGCCCCCGGCGGCCCGGCCACCGGCGGCGTCACCGGCACCGGCCAGCCCGGCGGGCCCGGCGCCTCCGGAGTCAAGGGCGCCCGCGCCTCCGGCAACGTGGACCCGACCGCGAGCGTCCCGCCGGGGCTGCGGCACGCAGTGAACCACGCCACCGGCACCTTCAAGACGTTCTCGAAGATCAAGTACACGGCCGGGGCGGGGGACAAGGACCCCGAGCCCGCGCTGGTCGTCGGCAAGCGGCTCACCGACATCAACGGCGACCCCTACGACCTGTACTACCTCTTCCCGCTGACGCAGGAGGAGGAGTCGCTGAACCTGGTCAAGTCGACCATCGCCACCGCCGGCCTGTTCGTCGTCGTGCTGCTCAGCGCCATCGCCTGGCTCGTGGTGCGGCAGATCGTCACCCCCGTGCGGATGGCCGCGGGCGTCGCCGAGCGGCTGTCGGCCGGGCGGCTGCAGGAGCGGATGAAGGTCACCGGCGAGGACGACATCGCCCGCCTCGGCGAGGCCTTCAACAAGATGGCGCAGAACCTCCAGGGCAAGATCCAGCAGCTGGAGGACCTGTCGCGGATGCAGCGCCGGTTCGTCTCGGACGTCTCGCACGAGCTGCGCACCCCGCTGACGACCGTGCGGATGGCCGCCGACGTCATCCACGACGCCCGCGTGGACTTCGACCCGGTGACCGCCCGCTCCGCGGAACTCCTCGCCGGGCAGCTCGACCGCTTCGAGTCGCTGCTGGCCGACCTCCTGGAGATCAGCCGCTTCGACGCGGGCGCCGCCGCACTGGAGGCCGAGCCGATCGACCTGCGGGACGTCGTACGCCGGGTCGTCGAGGGCGCCGAGCCGCTCGCCGAGCACAAGGGCACCCGCATCCGGGTGCTGGGCGACACCCAGCCGGTCATCGCCGAGGCCGACGCCCGGCGCGTCGAGCGCGTGCTGCGCAACCTCGTCGTCAACGCCGTCGAGCACGGCGAGGGCCGCGACGTGGTCGTGCGCCTCGCCTCGGCGGGCGGCGCCGTCGCCATCGCCGTACGGGACTACGGCGTCGGCCTCAAGCCCGGCGAGGCCACCCGCGTCTTCAACCGCTTCTGGCGGGCCGACCCGGCCCGCGCCCGCACCACCGGCGGCACCGGCCTCGGCCTGTCCATCGCCGTCGAGGACGCCCGCCTGCACGGCGGCTGGCTCCAGGCCTGGGGCGAGCCCGGCGGCGGCTCGCAGTTCCGGCTGACGCTGCCGCGGACCGCCGACGAGCCGCTGCGCGGCTCCCCGATCCCGCTGGAGCCCGAGGACTCGCGGGCCAACCGGGCCCGCGCCGCGGCCGGCGCCGCCGACCGCCCGAAGGGCCCGCAGGCGCAGGCGCCGGCGCGCACCGACCGCTCGGCGATACCGCCCCGGCCGCCGGTCGGCGGGGCCGTTCCGGTGCCGGCCGACCCGACGGCCCTGCCCGGCAGCGGAGCCCGCGTCGTGGCCCGCCCCGCCGACCAGGCAGCACAGGAGGATGGAGCAGGTGGACGCTGAGCCGGTGGGCGCCGAGCCCGTACGAGCCGATGCCGGGGCGCCCGCGGGGCGCGGCGGCGCCCGCACCGGGCGCCGGCCGGCCGCCGCCCGCGCCTGCGCGCTCGGCGCGGGCCTGGTGCTGCTCGCCGGGTGCGCGTCCATGCCGGTCAGCGGCGAGATCCGGGAGGTGCGGGCCTCGCAGGGCGTGGACTCGCAGGTGCGGGTGTTCGGTGTGCCGCCGGCCGACAAGGCGGGCCCGACCGAGATCGTCGACGGCTTCCTGGAGGCCCTGACCAGCGACGACCCGCAGTTGCAGACCGCCCGCAAGTACCTCACCGCGGACGCGGCGCGGAACTGGAGGCCGGGCACGGCCGTCACCGTGCTCTCGGCGGGCATCGACCGCTTCTCCCTGCCCGGCGAGAAGGACGGCACCGGGCCCCGCTTCAAGATGTCCGGCAAGCGCCTCGCGACCGTGGACGAGCGCAGCGCCTACCAGCCGGCACCCGGCGACAGCCGCTACGAGGAGACCCTGCAGCTGGTGCAGGAGAACAAGCAGTGGCGGATCCAGACCCCGCCGGCCAGCCTCGTCCTCAGCGAGTCCGACTTCCAGCGCATCTACATGCCGGTGAACAAGTACTACTTCGCCGGCGGGACGCTCGTCGCCGACCCCGTGTACGTACGCCAGCGCAGCGACCCCGACTCGCGGATGGACCCGACGACGCAGACGGTGCAGTCGCTGCTGGCCGGGCCGTCCAAGTGGCTGGGCCCCGTGGTCACTTCGAGCTTCCCGACGGGGACGGAGCTGCGGGAGGGCACCAAGTCCCTGGCCACGGACGGGCAGAACATCCTGCGCGTGCCGCTGAACGCGAAGGCCGACGACGTCGCGCAGCCGCAGTGCCAGAAGATGGCCACCCAGATGCTGTTCACCGTCAAGGACCTGACGGCGTCCCGGCTGGAGCGGGTGGAGCTGCTGCGCTCCGACCGCTCCCTGCTGTGCTCGGTGACGGACGCGGGCGCCTCGGCGATCGCGCACCGCGTCCCGAGCCCCGACCACCAGTACTACGTCGACGCCGAGAGCCGCTTCGTGCGGATGAAGCTCGACGTCAACAGCGAGGACCAGCAGTACCGGGCCGAGCCCGTGCCCGGCCCGCTGTCGGGCAGCCCCGCCTTCAAGGCCGCCTCGGCCGCCGTGTCGTACGACGAGAAGCGCGCGGCCGCGGTCTCCGAGGACGGCCGCGGCATGTACCTGGTCAACCTGACGACCGCCGGGCCGATGCCGCCGCCGGTGCTCACCGCGAAGGGCGCCAAGCCGAACGGGCTGAGCACGCCCAGCTTCGACGCTGCCGGCGACGTGTGGGTCGCCGACCAGGACCCGCAGGCCTCGGCCCTGTACCGGGTGCCGGCGGGGACCTCCGTCGCGCAGAAGGTCGAGGTGGCCGGGCTGGACGGCCGGATCACCGCGGTGAAGGCCGCCCCGGACGGGGTGCGCCTCGCCCTGCTGGTGCAGAAGGGCAACCTCAAGAGCCTCTACATCGGGCGGATCGAGCGGCCCGAGGGCGGCAAGTCGGCGGTGGCGGCCGCGCCGCCGGTGACGGTGCGGGAGCTGCGCCCGGCGGCCCCGCAGATGGCCGACGTGACCGCGCTGAGCTGGGCGCCTCGCGGGCGGCTGCTCGTGGTGGGCCGGGAGAAGGGCGGCGTCGTGCAGGCCCGCTCCATGCTGGCCGACGGCTCGATGGTCGCGGCGAGCCTGCCCGGGGCGACCGGGCTGATCGCGGTGGCCGCCGCGGAGGACGACAAGAAGCCGGTCGTGGCCTGGTCGGAGGACGACGGCATCGTGTGGCTGCCGCCGGGCGCGCAGTGGCGTACGGTCGCGCTCGGCCGGGCCCCGGTGTACCCGGGCTGACGGGCCGCCCGGGCGGCGTTGTCCACAGGGGTGGCGGGGCGGCGGGCCGCCCGGCACCGTGGAGGCATGCGCGCGTGGTGGCGGGAGCTGTCGGGGCTGGTCCTGCCGCCGTGCTGCGCCGGCTGCGGGGCGGCGCGGGAGGTCCTGTGCGCGGCCTGCGGGCGGGTGCTCGCGGCGGGTCCGGTCGGCCGGGTGCGGCCGGCGGGCTGTCCGCCGGGGCTGCCCCCGGTGTACGCGGCCGCCGCGTACGGGGGTGCCGTACGGGCCGTGCTGCTGGCCCACAAGGAGCGCGGGGCGCTGCCGCTGGCCGGGCCGCTCGGCGGGGCGCTGTCCGGGGCGGTCCGCGCGGCCCTGGCGCGGGCGGAGGCCGGGGCGCGGGCGGGGCCGGGAGTGGTGCTGGTGCCCGTGCCGTCGGCGCGCCGGCAGGTGCGGGCGCGCGGCCACGACCCGGTGCGGCGCATCGCGCTGGCCGCGGCGGGGCGGCTGCGGCGGGCCGGGGTGGCCGCGCGGGTGGCGCCCGTGCTGCAGCAGGTGCGGCCGGTGGCCGACCAGGCCGGGCTGGGCGCCCGGGAGCGGCGGGCGAACCTGGCGGGGGCGCTCGGGGTGTGCCGGGGCGCGGGGCGTCTGGCGGCGGGGGCGCGGATCGTGCTGGTCGACGATGTGGCGACCACCGGGGCGACGCTCGCCGAGGCGGCGCGGGCGGTCGCGGAGGCGGGCCTGGGGGCTGTGGAGGGCGCGGCCGTGGTGGCGGCTCCGCATGGGGCGTTCGTACGAATCCGGCCGTTTACCCGGACAGACCAACTCCTGTGTGAATAGATTTGGAACTACGGGGGAAGGCGCATCGTTGCAGGTAGTGAGAGGGAGAAAGCTCCTGAACGGAGGTACGTTCCGGTAGCGGGTGCCGACAACCGTCATGGAGAGATATGTTCGGTTGTAAGGAACTGGCGACCCTGGGATTCGCACCGGATCGCACGTTTCGCAGGTCTTGAATCTTCGTGTCAGAGGCTGTCTCTCGACTCCGAAGTCGGTGGGGTGTAGATCTTGCCGATGGGGGAGGAGGAGGTGAAAGTCGCCAAGTCCGAGGCTCCGGTGCCCACCGGAGCCTGGTGCGAAAGGGAGACGCTTCGCCCCGAGGCGGAGCTATCCGGGAACGGAGTTCTGCGTGGACATCGTCGTCAAGGGCCGCAAGACCGAGGTGCCCGAGCGGTTCCGCAAGCACGTTGCGGAGAAGCTCAACGTGGACAAGATCCAGAAGTATGACGGCAAGGTCATCAGCCTGGATGTCGAGGTGTCCAAGGAGCACAACCCGCGCCAGGCCGACCGTTCCGACCGTGTGGAGATCACCCTGCGCTCGCGCGGACCGGTGATCCGTGCGGAGGCTGCCGCGGCCGACCCGTACGCGGCGCTCGACCTCGCACACGAGAAGCTCGAGTCCCGGCTGCGCAGGCAGCACGACAAGCGGCACAGCCGCCGCGGCGCGGGCCGCCTCTCCGCGGCCGAAGTCGCCGACGCGGTACCGGACGCCGCGACCCTGAACGGGAGCGGCCAGCCGGTCTCCGCCGACGAGGCGGACGCGATCCCGACCACCCGCATCGGATCGCTGGAGGTACAGGGCGAAGGCCCGCTCATCGTCCGCGAGAAGACGCACTCGGCCTCGCCGATGTCGCTCGACCAGGCCCTGTACGAGATGGAACTGGTCGGCCACGACTTCTACCTGTTCGTCGACTCCGACACCAAGATGCCGAGCGTCGTCTACCGGCGCCACGGCTACGACTACGGCGTGATCCACCTCAACTCCGACCAGGCCTCCAGCCACGGCGAGGCCGGTGCGGGGGGCGCGGGCGGCGCGCTGGGCGGCTGAGGCCGCACGGGATTTCCGCGCGGTGCCCCCGCCGGACGCCTCGGTGTCCGGCGGGGGCACCGCTGTGACCGGGCGGCCCCAGCCGCGGATGACCGGTATGCGCCGTTCGCGGTCCGGGCGCCCCCGCGGGGGGCCGCGGGCATGGAATCATGGCGGGCAGTCAACCGGCGGGCGCGCCCGGCGGGTTGGACGACAGCTCGGTACGTGCAGGGGGAGGAACGATGGCGGACGGTTTCGGGCCGGTGCGCGGCGAAGACGGCGGTGAGCCGATCCGGGTGCTCGTCGTCGACGACCACGCCCTGTTCCGGCGCGGGCTGGAGATCGTCCTCGCGCAGGAGGAGGACATCCAGGTCGTCGGCGAGGCCGGGGACGGCGCGGAGGCGGTGGACAAGGCGGCCGACCTGCTGCCGGACATCGTGCTGATGGACGTGCGGATGCCGCGCCGCGGCGGCATCGAGGCGTGCACCTCGATCAAGGAGGTGGCCCCCTCCGCGAAGATCATCATGCTGACGATCAGCGACGAGGAGGCCGACCTCTACGACGCGATCAAGGCGGGGGCGACGGGCTACCTGCTGAAGGAGATCTCCACGGACGAGGTGGCCACGGCGATCCGCGCGGTGGCGGACGGGCAGTCGCAGATCAGCCCGTCGATGGCGTCGAAGCTGCTGACCGAGTTCAAGTCGATGATCCAGCGGACCGACGAGCGCCGACTGGTGCCGGCGCCCCGGCTCACCGACCGGGAGCTGGAGGTCCTCAAGCTGGTCGCGACGGGCATGAACAACCGGGACATCGCCAAGGAGTTGTTCATCTCCGAGAACACGGTGAAGAACCACGTCCGCAACATCCTGGAGAAGCTCCAGCTGCACTCCCGGATGGAAGCGGTCGTCTACGCGATGCGCGAGAAGATCCTGGAGATCCGCTAGCCAGGCGTAGAAGGAGCGGGTCCGGCAGGGCGGGCGCGGCGCCGGTCAGAGCGCGGCCAGTTCCGCCGTGACGGCGGCCGCCTCCTGCGGGGAGGCGGCGCGTTCGACGCGGACGGCGTCGCAGCCGACCCACTCCGCCGCCTCGCGCAGGGCCGCCGCCATGTGCCGGGCGTCCCCGGGGGAGGCCAGCGACAGCTGCCGGGCCACCAGGGTGCCGCCCTCGCGGGCCGGGTCGACCCGGCCGCGCAGCCGCCCGCCCGCCAGCAGCGGCATCGCGAAGTAGCCGTGTATCCGCTGCGGCTTGGGCACGTAGGCCTCCAGCCGGTGCGTGAAGCCGAAGACCCGCTCGGTGCGCGCCCGGTCCCACACCAGGGAGTCGAACGGGGACAGCAGGGTGGTGCGGTGGCGGCCGCGCGGGACGGCGGCCAGGGCGGCCGGGTCCGCCCAGGCGGGCCTGCCCCAGCCCTCGACCTCCACGGGGACCAGGCCCGAGTCGGCGATCACCGCGTCGACCTGCTCGCCCTTGAGGCGGTGGTAGTCGGCGATGTCGGCACGGGTGCCGACGCCCAGGCTCTGCCCGGCGAGCGCGACCAGGCGGCGCAGGCACTCCCGGTCGTCCAGGTCGTCGTGGAACAGGGCGTCCGGCACGGCCCGCTCGGCCAGGTCGTAGACCCGCTTCCAGCTGCGGCGCTCGGTGCAGACCACCTCGCCGACGTCCAGCAGCCACTCCACGGCGATCTTGGTCTCGGACCACTGGAACCACTCGCCGCCGTTCTTGGCGCCGCCCAGCCCGGTGGAGGTCAGCGGCCCCTCGGTCCGCAGCCGGTCCAGCACGGCCCGGGTGGAGCGCTCCTGGTCCTCCAGGATGTGCCAGCGGTGGCCGCGGGCCCGGTTGGCGCGGCGCCGGAAGGAGAAGTGGGGCCACTCCTCCATGGGCAGGATGCAGGCCGCGTGCGACCAGTACTCGAAGGCGTGGCCCTCCGACCAGTACGCCGCCTCGACGGCCTTGCGGCCGACCGCGCCGAGGCGGGCGTAGGGGACCAGCTCGTGCGAGCGGGCCAGGACGGAGATCGTGTCGAGCTGGACGGCGCCGAGGTGGCGCAGCACGCCCCGCACCCCGGCCCGCCGGTCGGGGGCCCCGAGGAACCCCTGGGCGCGCAGGGCGATCCTGCGGGCTTCGTCGGCGGAGAGGGACACGGCGGCTGCGGGGGTCGTCATGGCCGCAGCCTAGGACGCGGCACTGACAGCGGGTCCCTGCCCGGGGGCCGGGAGGTAGGGAAGGGCGGATTCCATGCCCAGGTCGGCAGGGAGGAGGCCGCCCACCCAGCAGTCCCGCCAGGTGCCCCGGACCGGCAGGGCGGCCCGCAGGACGCCCTCGACGCGGAATCCGGCCTTCTCCGCGACGGCCCGGGAGCCGGCGTTGCCGACCTCGGCCCGCCACTCCACCCGCCCGGCGCCGAGCGCGGTGAACGCCCAGCGGGAGACCGCCCCGACGGCCTCGGCGGCGTACCCGCGGCCGCGGTGCTCGGCGGCCGTCCAGTAGCCCACCTCGTAGGCGGCGGGGCCGCGGACGTGCAGTCCGACCGCGCCGACGAGGGTGCCGGGGCCGGCGAGGCGGATCCCGAAGGAGTACTCGGTGTCCTCCCGCCAGGCGGCGGGCGCGACCTCGCCGGTCCAGGCGCGGGCGTGTTCCGCCTCGTACGGGGCGGGGACGGAGGTCCAGCGCTGGATGCCCGGGTCCTGGCAGGCCCGGTGGACTGCGTCGGCGTCCTCGGGGTCCCAGGGGCGCAGGACCAGCCGCGCGGTGGTCAGGGTGGTCGGTTCCATGACCGAATTCTGCTGGCGCTGCCCGGCCGGGGCGACCAGTTTTGCCGTGCGGCGGCACCTTCCGGCTCCCCCGTACGTTCTCATTCCGGGCGCTTGCAGCCCCGCGGCCACGGCGGACCTCCCGACGCGACCGGGTCCTCGCTTACGATGGCCGGTGCGGTGGGGCCCACCCTCCGTGCCCGCGTACGAACCAGTGCCAGGCCCGACCGGCAAGGAGACAAACCTCGGTGTCCGTCTTCAACAAGCTCATGCGTGCAGGCGAAGGCAAGATCCTGCGCAAACTGCACCGCATCGCGGACCAGGTCAACTCCATCGAAGAGGACTTCGTCAACCTCTCCGACGCCGAGTTGCGGGCGCTCACGGACGAGTACAAGCAGCGCTACCAGGACGGCGAGAGCCTCGACGACCTGCTCCCGGAGGCCTTCGCCACGGTACGCGAGGCCGCGAAGCGCGTCCTGGGCCAGCGGCACTACGACGTCCAGCTCATGGGCGGTGCGGCGCTGCACCTCGGCTACGTGGCGGAGATGAAGACCGGTGAGGGCAAGACCCTCGTCGGCACCCTGCCCGCGTACCTGAACGCACTGTCCGGCAAGGGCGTCCACCTGATCACGGTGAACGACTACCTCGCCGAGCGCGACTCCGAGATGATGGGCCGCGTCCACAAGTTCCTCGGCCTGAGCGTCGGCTGCATCCTGGCGAACATGTCGCCGGCGCAGCGCCGCGAGCAGTACAACTGCGACATCACCTACGGCACGAACAACGAGTTCGGCTTCGACTACCTGCGCGACAACATGGCGTGGTCGAAGGACGAGCTGGTGCAGCGCGGCCACAACTTCGCCGTGGTCGACGAGGTCGACTCGATCCTCGTCGACGAGGCCCGCACCCCGCTGATCATCTCCGGCCCGGCCGACCAGGCCACCAAGTGGTACGGCGACTTCGCGAAGCTGGTCACCCGCCTGACCAAGGGCGAGCCCGGCCAGCCGCTGAAGGGCATCGAGGAGACCGGCGACTACGAGGTCGACGAGAAGAAGCGCACCGTCGGCATCCACGAGGCAGGCGTCGCCAAGGTCGAGGACTGGCTCGGCATCGACAACCTCTACGAGTCGGTGAACACCCCGCTCGTCGGCTACCTGAACAACGCCATCAAGGCGAAGGAACTGTTCAAGAAGGACAAGGACTACGTCGTCATCGACGGCGAAGTCATGATCGTCGACGAGCACACGGGCCGCATCCTCGCCGGCCGCCGCTACAACGAGGGCATGCACCAGGCGATCGAGGCGAAGGAGGGGGTGGACATCAAGGACGAGAACCAGACGCTCGCCACGATCACCCTCCAGAACTTCTTCCGCCTGTACTCGAAGCTGTCGGGCATGACCGGTACGGCCATGACCGAGGCCGCCGAGTTCCACCAGATCTACAAGCTGGGCGTCGTCCCGATCCCGACGAACCGGCCGATGCAGCGCGTCGACCAGGCCGACCTGATCTACCGGACCGAGGTCGCGAAGTTCGCCGCCGTCGTCGACGACATCGCGGAGAAGCACGAGAAGGGCCAGCCGATCCTCGTCGGCACCACCTCGGTCGAGAAGTCCGAGTACCTCTCTCGGCAGCTGTCCAAGCGGGGCATCCCGCACGAGGTCCTCAACGCCAAGCAGCACGAGCGCGAGGCCGCGATCGTCGCCCAGGCGGGCCGCCGCGGCGCCGTCACCGTCGCCACCAACATGGCCGGCCGCGGTACCGACATCAAGCTCGGCGGCAACCCGGACGACCTCGCCGAGGCCGAGCTGCGCCAGCAGGGCCTCGACCCCGAGGAGCACATCGAGGAGTGGGCGGCCGCGCTGCCCGCCGCGCTCCAGCGTGCCGAGGAGGCCGTCAAGGCCGAGTTCGAGGAGGTCAAGGCACTCGGCGGGCTGTACGTGCTGGGCACCGAGCGGCACGAGTCGCGCCGTATCGACAACCAGCTGCGCGGCCGCTCCGGCCGTCAGGGCGACCCGGGCGAGTCCCGCTTCTACCTGTCGCTGGGCGACGACCTGATGCGCCTGTTCAAGGCGCAGATGGTGGAGCGCGTCATGTCGATGGCGAACGTGCCGGACGACGTGCCGATCGAGAACAAGATGGTGACGCGCGCCATCGCCTCGGCGCAGTCGCAGGTCGAGACGCAGAACTTCGAGACCCGCAAGAACGTCCTGAAGTACGACGAGGTCCTCAACAGCCAGCGCGAGGTCATCTACGGCGAGCGCCGCCGCGTCCTGGAGGGCGAGGACCTGCACGAGCAGGTGCGCTACTTCATGGACGACACGATCGACGCGTACATCGCGGCCGAGACGGTCGAGGGCTTCGCCGAGGAGTGGGACCTGGACCGGCTGTGGGGCGCGTTCAAGCAGCTCTACCCGATCAAGGTCACGATCGAGGAGCTGGAGGACGCGGCGGGCGACCGGGCGGGCATCACCGCCGAGTTCATCGCCGAGTCGGTCAAGGACGACATCCACGAGCAGTACGCGGCCCGCGAGAAGGCGCTCGGCTCGGACATCATGCGCGAGCTGGAGCGGCGCGTGGTGCTGTCCGTGCTGGACCGCAAGTGGCGCGAGCACCTCTACGAGATGGACTACCTCCAGGAGGGCATCGGCCTGCGGGCCATGGCGCAGAAGGACCCGCTGGTCGAGTACCAGCGCGAGGGCTTCGACATGTTCAACGCCATGATGGAGGGCATCAAGGAGGAGTCCGTCGGCTACCTGTTCAACCTGGAGGTCCAGGTCGAGCAGCAGGTCGAGGAGGTGCCGGTGCAGGACGCGCCGCCGTCCCTGGCCAAGGAGCCGGCGGGCGCCCGCCCGGAGATCCGCGCGAAGGGCCTGGACGTCCCGCAGCGGCCGGACCGCCTGCACTTCTCGGCGCCGACGGTCGACGGCGAGGGCGGTGTCATCGAGGGCGACTTCGACTCCGACGGCCAGCCGGGCGACGGCATGACGCGCGCCGAGCGCCGCAAGGCGCAGAAGGCGGCCGGCGGCCGCCGCCGCAAGAAGTAGGGGAGCCGCCCCCAGGGGCGCCCCGGCCGGGGCCGGACACCGCGTACGCGCGGGGTCCGGCCCCGGCGGCGTTCCGGGAGTCACGGGCGGGGGCCGCGGATCTCCACCGCGGCGCACCGCCAGCGCAGGTCCGGGCCCTGCTCCAGGCGGAACGCCATCGCGGAGACCCGCTCGCCGGTGGCGATGCGGGCGAACGCCTCGATGACGCCGGGCCCGGGGTGGAAGCGGCCGCAGTGGCGCAGGACGGGGCGTAAGCGGCGGCGCAGCGGGCCGGTGGGGGCGAGGCTCACGAGCTGGTCGTAGGCCGGTCCGACGGTCAGACCGAGCAGGGAGTGCACGGGGCGCTGGCCCGTGACGACGGCGAGCAGCCGCTCGGCGAACCAGTCGTGCGGGCCGCGGGGCCGTACGGGGGGCGCGGGGCGGGTGGAGCGGGGGCCGCGCCGGTCGCGGCGGGCGGGCGGCCTGGTGGTGTTCGCGGTCCGTGCGGTCATGGTCGTCCCCGTGGTGGGCGGGCCCGGCGGGTACCGGGCGGTAACTTGGTCGGTGATCTTCTACGGCCGCCCCGCCACGCTCCGCAACGGCCGGCGACCCCCGGGGCACGTTCCCCGCCGCTTCACCTATCCGGGTGGCGGGCCTCCGTTCGCCCGGGCCTGCCAGCCCGCCGGGCCGCCCGGCCGCCTGCCCGGCCGGCTGCCTCCGCGAAGCTCCGCCCGCCCGGCCAGGCCTTCCGTAGGGGCTGATGCGCCTCGCCGCCCCGGCCGGGCCCGGCCGAGGCGCCCGGCCGCCCCGCCCGCCCGTCCGCCCGGCCGGCCCCGCAGGGGCAGCCGCTCCGGCTGCCGCGCCCGCCGGGTCCCGTTTCTCCGGGGCGGTGTGCCGCGCCGCCCTGTGCGGCCCTCCCGGCGTGGGCCGGGGTGCGGCCGGGGCGCTCGAAGGGGGACCTCGGCCGTCACCCCGTGCAGTCGCCTCCCCCGGCCGGGGCGGGCCCGTGCCGGGGGCGGACGGCCGCGGGGCGGCGGCCGTATCCTGGGTGGGTTTCCGACTACCGAAAGCGGCCGGCCATGCGCGTGTACGTCCCCCTGACCCTCCCCGGGCTCGCCGAGGTGCACCAGGCGGGTGAGCTGGGCGGCGACCCGCTGCGCGCGTACGCCGTCACGCCCGGCCTGCGCGAGTGGTACGTGTCGGACGACATCGAGGAGCTGGAGTACGCGGCCCTCGGCCGGGCCGCCGAGGCCTCGCTGCGGCTGCTCGCCGAGGACGCCGCCGCCCCGCGCAAGCGCGTCGTGGTCGCCTTCGACGTCGCCGAGCGGGCGGTCGCCCCCGCCCCCGGCTCCGACGGGCCGGCGCTCGGGCAGGTCGCCCTGTCCGGGCCGGTGCGGCTCGCCGCGGCCGCCGCGGTGCACGTCGACGCCGACGACGCCGTCCCCGACGTGGCGGCCGCCGCCGAGGCCGTCGGGGCGGCCGACGCGGGCGACGCCGCGGCCCGCTCCGCCCTCGACGGCGCCGAGGACCACGAGCTGCTGTGGTTCGGCGTGCAGGAGATCCCGGGGCTGCTGGCGTGAGCGGCGGCCCGGCGTCCGCCCGCCGCCACATCGTCTGGGACTGGAACGGCACGCTCCTGCACGACATCGACGCCGTGATCGCGGCGACGAACGCCTCCTTCGCCGAGCTCGGGTTCGCGCCGATCACCCTGGAGCGGTACCGGGAGCTGTACGTCGTGCCGGTCCCGAGGTTCTACGAGCGCCTCATGGGCCGCCTGCCCACCGACGCCGAGTGGGTCGTCATGGACGAGGCCTTCCACCGCCACTACTGGGTGGCCGCCGCGGACGCCGGGCTCACCGACGGGGCGCGCGGGCTGCTGGCGGAGTGGGAGGCCGACGGGCTCACCCAGTCCCTGCTGTCGCTGGCGCCCCACGACCGCCTCGTCCCGCTGGTGCGCCGGCACGGCATCGAGCGGCACTTCCTGCGCGTCGACGGCCGTACCGGGCCCTCCCACACCTCCAAGGCCGGCCACCTGGTGCGGCACATGGAGGCCCTCGTCGCCCGCGGCGTGGCGCCCGAGCACACGGTCCTGATCGGAGACGCGGTCGACGACGCCTCGGCCGCCGCCCACGTGGGCGCTCGAGCCGTCCTCTACACGGGTGGTTCGCACAGCCGCTCCAGTCTGGAATCAGCCGGTGTCCCCGTCGTGGACAGCCTGGCAGAGGCCGTACGCACTGCTCGCGAGCTGGCCGAATAGGCACTGGCACGGTACGCGGGCCGCGTCACTGCGCACATCGTCAAACTTCCCGACTTGCTTTTGTACAGATCCGGCCCGTGACGCGGTGGGGGTGCGGCGAGATAGCCTGGTACCCGTGATCAGCGCGATATCCCTCGGGGGCGCCGAAGCCCCCGGCCTGCGCCCGGCGCACCACCGTGCCCGGGCCTTCGCTGGTCCCCGCCGCCGGGACGACGTGCCGATCTTGGCCGAATCCCTCCCGGACGGCCTTCACGACGACATAGCGTCGACTCCGGACGGACCACCCGCTTCGCGGCGCTACGTCATTCCTTCCTTCACCTACGTCACGCAATGGCGCGCGACAGGAGCCAGAGGACATGCAGACCAAGCTGGACGAAGCAAAGGCCGAGCTGCTCGCGCGGGCGGCCCGGGTAGCTGAGCACAGCCCGGCCGGGGGGGTACTTCCGACTGGGGCCGAGCAGGGCAAGCGGCCCGACCCGGACACCACCCTCGCCTATCTCCAGCGCTACTACCTGCACACCGCTCCCGAGGACCTCGTGGACCGGGACCCGGTCGACGTGTTCGGGGCGGCGCTGTCGCACTACCGGCTCGCCGAGAACCGGCCGCAGGGCACGGCCAACGTCCGCGTCCACACGCCGACGGTCGAGGAGAACGGCTGGACCTCCAGCCACTCCGTCGTCGAGGTCGTCACCGACGACATGCCCTTCCTGGTGGACTCCGTCACCAACGAGCTCTCCCGCCAGGGCCGCGGCATCCACGTCGTGATCCACCCGCAGGTCGTCGTCCGCCGCGACGTCACCGGCCGGCTCATCGAGATCCTCGGCCCCGACTGCGACGCCCACGGCCCCAGGACGTCCCGCCCGCACGACTCCCTCGTCGAGTCGTGGATCCACGTCGAGATGGACCGCGAGACCGACCGCGCCGACCTCAAGCAGATCACCGCCGACCTGCTGCGCGTCCTGTCCGACGTCCGCGAGGCCGTCGAGGACTGGGAGAAGATGCGCGACGCCGCGCTGCGCATCGCCGACGGCCTGCCCGACGAGCCGACCGCCCCCGACCTCCACGAGTACGAGCTCGAAGAGGCCCGGGAGCTGCTGCGCTGGCTCGCCGACGACCACTTCACCTTCCTCGGCTACCGCGAGTACAACCTCGTCGACGGCGACGCCCTGGCCGCCGTCCCCGGCACCGGCCTCGGCATCCTGCGCTCCGACCCGCGGCACGACTCCCGCGAGGACGCCCACCCCGTCTCGCCGTCCTTCAACCGGCTTCCGGCCGACGCCCGCGCCAAGGCCCGCGAGCACCGCCTGCTGGTGCTGACCAAGGCCAACAGCCGCGCCACCGTGCACCGCCCCTCGTACCTCGACTACGTCGGCGTCAAGAAGTTCGACGCCGAGGGCAACGTCGTCGGCGAGCGCCGCTTCCTCGGCCTGTTCTCCTCCGCCGCCTACACCGAGTCCGTGCGCCGCGTACCGGTCATCCGCCGCAAGGTCGCCGAGGTGCTGGAGGGCGCCGGCTTCTCTCCGTCCAGCCACGACGGCCGCGACCTGCTCCAGATCCTGGAGACCTACCCGCGCGACGAGCTGTTCCAGACCCCGGTCGACAAGCTCCGCGAGATCGTCACCTCGGTCCTCTACCTGCAGGAGCGCCGCCGGCTGCGGCTGTACCTGCGCCAGGACGAGTACGGCCGCTACTACTCGGCCCTCGTCTACCTGCCGCGCGACCGCTTCACCACCGGCGTCCGGCTGCGCCTGATGGACATCCTGCGCGAGGAGCTCGGCGGCACCAGCGTCGACTTCACCGCCTGGAACACCGAGTCGATCCTCTCCCGCATCCACTTCGTCGTCCGCGTCCCGCAGGGCACCGAGCTGCCCGCGCTGACCGACTCCGACGTCGAGCGCCTGGAGGGACGCCTGGTCGAGGCGGCCCGCTCCTGGGCCGACGGCTTCGGCGAGGCCCTGACCGCCGAACTGGGCGAGGAGCGCGCCGCCGAGCTGCTGCGCAAGTACGGCGGCTCCTTCCCCGAGGGCTACAAGGCCGACCACACGGCGCGCATGGCCGTCTCGGACCTGGTCCACCTGGAGCGGCTGGACGCCAGCGACCGCGACTTCGCGCTGTCCCTGTACGAGCCGGTCGGCGCCGGCCCCGGCGAGCGCCGGTTCAAGATCTACCGCACCGGCGACCAGGTCTCGCTGTCCGCGGTGCTGCCGGTCCTCCAGCGCCTGGGCGTCGAGGTCACCGACGAGCGCCCGTACGAGCTGCGCCGCAGCGACCGCACCAGCGCCTGGATCTACGACTTCGGCCTGCGGATGCCCGTCTCCGGCAACGGCGACGCCTACCTCGGCGACGACGCCCGCGAGCGCTTCCAGGACGCCTTCGCGGCGGTCTGGCGCGGCGACGCCGAGAACGACAACTTCAACACCCTGGTCCTGAGCGCCGGGCTGACCTGGCGGCAGGCCGTCGTCCTGCGCGCGTACGCCAAGTACCTGCGCCAGGCCGGCTCCACCTTCAGCCAGGACTACATGGAGGACACCCTCCGCAACAACGTCCACACCACCCGGCTGCTGGTCTCGCTGTTCGAGGCCCGGATGTCGCCCGGCCGCCAGGCCGCCGGCACCGAGCTCATCGACGCCATGCTCGAAGAGCTCGACGGGGCCCTGGACCAGGTCGCCTCGCTGGACGAGGACCGCATCCTGCGCTCCTTCCTCACGCTGATCAAGGCGACGCTGCGGACGAACTTCTTCCAGCTCAACGCAGCCGGCGAGCAGCACTCCTACGTGTCGATGAAGTTCGACCCGCAGGCCATCCCGGAGCTGCCGGCCCCGCGCCCGGCCTTCGAGATCTGGGTGTACTCGCCGCGCGTCGAGGGCGTCCACCTGCGCTTCGGCAAGGTCGCCCGAGGCGGCCTGCGGTGGTCCGACCGCCGCGAGGACTTCCGCACCGAGATCCTCGGCCTGGTCAAGGCGCAGATGGTGAAGAACACCGTCATCGTGCCGGTCGGCGCCAAGGGCGGCTTCGTCGCGAAGAACCTGCCGGACCCGTCGGTGGACCGCGACGCCTGGCTCGCCGAGGGCGTGGCCGCGTACAAGATCTTCATCTCGGCGCTGCTCGACATCACCGACAACATGGTCGGCGGCGAGGTCGTCCCGCCGAAGGGCGTCGTCCGCCACGACGAGGACGACACCTACCTCGTCGTCGCCGCCGACAAGGGCACCGCCACCTTCTCCGACATCGCCAACGGCGTCGCGCAGGAGTACGGCTTCTGGCTGGGCGACGCCTTTGCCTCCGGCGGCTCGGCCGGCTACGACCACAAGGGCATGGGCATCACCGCCCGCGGCGCGTGGGAGTCCGTCAAGCGGCACTTCCGCGAGCTGGGCCACGACACCCAGTCCCAGGACTTCACCGTCGTCGGCGTCGGCGACATGTCCGGCGACGTCTTCGGCAACGGCATGCTGCTCTCCGAGCACATCCGCCTGGTCGCCGCGTTCGACCACCGGCACATCTTCATCGACCCGAACCCGGACGCGGCGGTCTCCTACGCCGAGCGCCGGCGCCTGTTCGAGCTGCCGCGCTCCTCGTGGGCCGACTACGACACCGCGCTGCTCTCGGCCGGCGGCGGTGTCCACCCGCGCTCGGCGAAGTCCATCCCGGTGAACGCGCAGATGCGCGAGGCCCTCGGGATCGAGGCGGGCGTCACCAAGATGACCCCGGCCGAGCTGATGCAGGCCGTCCTGCACGCCCCGGTCGACCTGCTGTGGAACGGCGGCATCGGCACGTACGTCAAGGCGACCTCCGAGACGCACGCCGAGGTCGGCGACAAGGCCAACGACGCGATCCGCGTCAACGGCGCCGACGTCCGCGCGAAGGTCATCGGCGAGGGCGGCAACCTCGGCCTGACCCAGCTGGGCCGCATCGAGTTCGCCCGGAGCGGCGCCGGCGGCGGTGGCGGCAAGGTCAACACCGACGCCATCGACAACAGCGCGGGCGTGGACACCTCCGACCACGAGGTGAACATCAAGATCCTGCTCAACGCGGTCGTCGCCGACGGCGACATGACGGTCAAGCAGCGCAACGCCCTGCTGGCGGAGATGACCGACGAGGTCGGCACGCTGGTCCTGCGCAACAACTACGCGCAGAACACCGCCCTGGCCAACGCCAGCGCCCAGGCGCACAGCCTGCTCCACGCCCAGCAGCGCTTCATGCGCCGCCTGGAGCAGGCCGGTCAGCTCGACCGGAGCCTGGAGTTCCTGCCCGCCGACCGGCACATCCGCGAGCTGCTCGGCAGCGGCAGCGGCCTGACCCAGCCGGAGCTGGCCGTCCTGCTCGCCTACACCAAGATCACGGTGGCGGACGAGCTGATCCACACGCAGCTGCCCGACGACCCGTACCTGCGCCGCCTGCTGGACGACTACTTCCCGGCCCCGCTGCGCGCCCGGTTCCCCGAGCAGATCGCCTCCCACGCCCTGCGCCGGGAGATCATCACGACGCTCCTGGTCAACGACACCGTCAACACCGGCGGTTCGACGTTCCTGCACCGCCTGCGGGAGGAGACCGGCGCCTCCACGGAGGAGATCGTGCGGGCGCAGCTCGCGGCCCGCGAGATCTTCGGCCTGGCCGAGGTGTGGGACGCGGTCGAGGCCCTGGACAACGTGGTCGCGGCGGACGTCCAGACCCGGGTGCGCCTGCACTCGCGGCGCCTCGTCGAGCGCGGCACGCGCTGGCTGCTGAACAACCGGCCGCAGCCGCTGCAGATCACGGAGACGATCGAGCTGTTCCGGGAGCGGGTCTCCCGCGTCTGGGCGGAGCTGCCGAAGCTGGTGCGCGGCGCGGACCTGGAGTGGTACCAGCTGGTCCTGGACGAGCTGGCCGGCGAGGGCGTGCCGCCGGAGCTGGCGGCGAAGGTCGCCGGTTTCTCCTCGGCCTTTCCGACGCTGGACATCGTCGCCATCTCGGACCGCACCGGCGTGGACCCGCTGGGCGTCGCCGAGGTCTACTACGACCTCGCCGACCGCCTGGAGATCACGCAGCTGATGGACCGGATCATCGAGCTTCCGCGGGGCGACCGCTGGCAGTCGATGGCCCGCGCCTCGATCCGCGAGGACCTCTTCGCGGCGCACGCCGCGCTCACCGCCGACGTGCTGGCGGCGGGCGGCGGGGACGCCACGCCCGAGGAGCGCTTCAAGGCGTGGGAGGAGACCAACGCGGCGATCATCAGCCGTGCGCGGACCACGCTGGACGAGATCCGGGGCTCGGACGACTTCGACCTGGCCAACCTGTCCGTGGCCATGCGGACGATGCGCTCGCTGCTGAGGGCGCACGCCTAACCGCGCCGCCGCAGCCGAAGGGCCGGGCCCGGAACCCCCAGGGGTTCCGGGCCCGGCCCTTTTTCAAGAGAGTGCTGCGGGAAGCCTGTCGCACGCGCCCGACCTGCATACTCGACCCCACCACCAATCCCTGTGGAGCCACGTGGTCCACGCCGGGTCCACTGCGACCGGCGCGGGCGCGATCGCACCGCCCCCCAGCAGTCCTACAGGTGAAGCTCGGAGATCCTGCTGAGCAAGAGGTTGGTCTGCTGCTCCATGAGGCCGGCGCGTTCTCGACTCAGCTCCTCAAACTGACCATGAGCCGCCGCATTCCGCAGTCCCCCAACTTGCTCAAGATCCTTCGCTTCCTGCTTGGTGATCAGCTCCTCCCGACGGAGAAGCTGCGAGTACGTGCTGAGCGAGGGGCGCTCGGGCAGTTCCAGCCCGCGGGCCTCGATCAGCGCCCGCAGTGCGCTCTCCAATGCTGCACCGCACAGCACGATGGCCGCAGCAGGATGAGTCTGCTTGTCACTCAGTAGCCGCCGCACCTGGCCCATCATGTCCGTGCTGATCAGGCCGACCTCCGACCAAGCGCGAGCGCCCACGACTTCGCTGACGCCCGCTTCCACCTGGCGAACCCAGGTGAGCAGGACATCACCGACGGCGCGAGCTCCCGACTCAGTGGACTGGTTATCTCCCTTGCTTTGGTACACCTCAGCAGCACGGGAGGTCCAGAAGCTGTCCTCACCGGCGTACTGGCGCAGAAACTCCATGCCCGCGAACGCGTTCGCCATCAGGGCAGGAAGCTCCTGATGGTCCGATACCTGCCACCAGCCCCGACCGTCCCCGTTCCGACCGGGCTTCCACACCAGACCTTCTTGCAACGTCTGGGCCAGTGAGCGAGCGTACGAGAGGACCTGCTCCTGATTGGGCATATCAACACTCCGACTGCAGCGATGGAACTCTCGATCATCGCTGCAGAAGCTCACGTGCACATACGGTTTGAGAGTTACATGAGACTGTCGGTATGGCCAAGGAGTACCGAGTCGGGATCGTATGCACCGATAGGGGCCAGCACGCGCGAGTCCGTCTGACGATGGCCCGACGCGAAGCTGATGGCAGCCATGGGATGACCCATGCCTTCAGATACTTCGCGTCACCCATGCGGAACGCCGAGCCTGGGTCCATGATGGGTCGCGGTTCATACGTCTTCAGGTGCCCAGCATGCCCGCGCACGCCCCAGGTTGAAGCGACAAGGTGGTGGCAGCTCGTAGACGAAATGCGAGCTGCGGGCTTCACTGAGTTGGACGTCTCGTTGCTACCATGAATCTGCTGCCGTATGACTAGGGCAGCCCCTGGGCGAGGACGGGGTCACTTTCCAGTCACGTACGTGACGTTCGCCGCAAGCCCGCTCATCCGGTGGGTAGCTTTAAGCTGCCCATGGAGAGCACATGCAGGGCTTTCTCATCGACATCCTCGCCAATCTGGCGGCAAGCACTGTCACTACTATCGGTGCACTGGCGGGCCGGAGTGCACTCGCACGGTGGCGTCGCCGCGGTCGTCAGGAAGGCAACAACAGCTAGCCCTAGCTTCGTAACTGGCTGACAACAGATTGGCCCCCGCTCACGGTCTTGAGCGAGGGCCAATCACTCTTATCCGTGCCTCCTCAGGCCGGACACCTATTCGTCACTATGACGTGAATTTGATTGAACCTGGCAGTCCGTAGCTGTAGCTCTGCGATGCTGGAGACCGATCGAGAGGGGCCGCAGCGATGCAGTGGAAGATCCACGGTGAACGTCCGATCTACGAGAACAGCTGGGTGAACCTATGGCTCACCGACGTCGAGACGCCGGACGGGAACCGCTGGGAGCACCACGTCGTCAAGCTCCGACACCTGGCCGTGGCTGCCGTGGTCAACGAGCGACGCGAGGTGCTGATGATGTGGCGGCACCGCTTCATCACGGACGCCTGGGCGTGGGAGCTGCCCATGGGCCTGGTCGAGGAGGGCGAGACGCCGGCCGACGCAGCTGCCCGTGAGGTGCTGGAGGAGACCGGCTGGCGCCCCGGCCCGATCAAGCCGCTGATCTACGCCGAGCCGGCCAACGGCATCACCGACTCCCAGCACCACGTCTTCCGAGCCGACGGGGCGACGTACGAGGGTCCGCCGACCGAGAAGAACGAGTCGGACCGGATCGAGTGGATCCCGCTGGCCGACGTGCGGAGCATGATCGACCGGCGCGAGATCGTCAGCAGCGGCTCCCTGGTCGGGCTGCTCTACGTGCTCATGGACGAGGCGATCCGCTGACCTGACGGGGCAGCACCTCCCGGAGTCGGGACTCGAACGCCACCGCGGCCGGCTCCCGACGGAAGGGCTCCAGCTGCTCGTAGAACTCCCGGAGGTGGCCGGCGACTCGTTGCGAGCTGACGGCCGCCGCCGGGGCAAGGGCGTCCATGGCCGTATGGCATGCCTCGTCGAGTTTGCCGCGCTGGAGCTGGGTGCGGGCAAGCCAGAAGGCGTGGAAGGCGCGGCCTCGGTGGTTCGACTGGTGTTCTCGGCGGAGGGCGTCCGCGATAAGGGGTTCGGCGAGGGCGGCTTCGCCCAGGCGGCCGTGCGCGATGCCGGTGTCCACGATCAGCTTCGGTTCGTCGAAGTAGGCGACCCAGGCCGGGTCCGGATCACCAGTGCTGATCCGCCCGAACTGGGTGTGGGCTTCCGAGATCGCGGTGTGGGTCGCGCCGTGGTTGCCGAGGGTGGCGTGGGCGAAGGCTTCGCGCATCGCGAGCATGGCCAGCACGCGCGGTGTCGTCCCCGCAGCCGTTCGGGCCTGGTCCTGGGCGGCCGTGACGAGTGCGAGGGCGTCGCCGGGCTTATCCTGGTAGGTGGCCTGGAGGCTCATGCAGGCGAGGACGTTGGCCATGAACTGGCGGTCGCCGATGGCCTTGGCCAGTCCGAGGGATTCGGTGAAGTAGGCCCGTGCCTGGTTGTACTGGCGGGCGTCGAAGTAGGTCCATCCGGTGAGCCGGGCCAGCTCGGCCGCGATGCTGTGCAGGCCGTCCCGTAAAGGAGCCGGACGCTGCTCCTTGAGAAGGTCGACGACGTAGCGGAGCTGGCCGACGACCGCCGGCCGTAAGGTCTCGCCGCCGTGCTCGTCGTCCCGGCGCCAGTAGTCCGCGATCGACGAATGCAGCGCGTCCAGCGTCGAGGCGCTGAGATCCCGCTCGGCCGCCAAGGCGAGGATGCTGTCAACGTCCGCCCCTGGCAGTCCGGCGGCAAGCGGTTCGACGGCTGAGGCCGGTACCTCGGCCGGTTCGCGGGGTGTGACCGTCAGGCTGGGCGGCGTCTCCCAGGAGCGTCGGGCAAGTCCGAGCATGTGTCCGGGGATGCGCAATCCGTCCGAGATCCGTTCGATCACGTCCATGTGCAGCAGCTGCCGCCGTCCGGCGATCACCTCACCCACGCGGCTCGGGGTCAGGTCGCAGCGGCGCGCGATCATCGACGGGTAGATGCCTGCTCGTGCCTTGACCAGCTGAAAGATGCGGCCGAAGTCTCTGGCCTGGCATGCCTCGATCATCACTGGGTCCGTGAGCAGGCTGACCGGGAGTTCCTTCGAGCGAGACGGCTCGGGCATCGGGCACGCTCCGGCATGAGGACTACGGATCGCTGCACTTGGTCAACCGAGGGTGATGTTACCCAAGTTGGGTAATCCGCTTGGCCTTTCTGGCCGGGCCCGCGGATCGCGATGCTCCTGACCATGGCGAACGGACAGGACGACGTACGGATGACGTTGCGGGTTTCCCGTGACTCCGGCCAGACGTGGGGGCCTCGCACAGAGGTACGCGTGGGCGAGGACCCGGTGGTCCCGGAGAACCCGGGCCGCTACCCGCCGTGCGTCTGCCCCCGGTGCTCGAAGCAGGGACAGAACGCCGTCGCGTCCTTCCGGATGGTGTCGTGATGCGGTGCGCGCACTGGCGTCGGGTGCCCCTCGACCTGGCACGGGAAGCGCGGGAGAAGTCGACCGCCCTGTACATCGACCGGGCGGTGCAGTGCCAGCTGTCTGCGCACGACGAGGGTGAGCACTTCGGTATCCCCACCGACGCCGGCGCGTACGGGACCGCACTGTGGCTCCGCTGGCACGGGCCGGACGAGACGGAGCTCGTCGTACTGCCGGACTGCCCGGTGACCGCCCCGGGGCCCGACGGCGAGGGCTGCTGTCTGTTCGCCGACCACACCGCGCAGCACACCTGGGGAGACGCCCTGGAGGAGGTCTCGTGCACCAGCTGATCGCGAGCCCGCACAAGCCCCGGCGCCCTCGCTCGCCTCGCAACGAACGGTGCGGGGACTGCGGTGGCAGCGGCGCCAACTCGTCCGGCAAGACCTGCGGCACCTGCAACGGCCTGGGCGAGATCCACTGCCGCGTCGGCCGCCAGGAGTCCCGTGCGCTGTCCCGCTCCGTGATCCGGAAGGAGGGCCACCGATGGCCCACGCACTGATCGCCTCCCCGTTCCTCGACGGACACCTTCTCCTCAAGCCGGGAGCACGGGCCGGCGCCCGCCTCTCCTCCGACCACTACGAGGGCCTGCGTCAGGCCGCCACCGGCGGTGAGTCGCTTCCCGCCTGGGCAGTGCAGACCGCCGCCGACGTGTGGGGCCTGGACCTGGGCGGCCAGACCGCACAGGGCACGGTGCTGGTGCGCGAGCCGTCCCCGTACGGATACTGCCGGGCGTCCTGGGAAATCAACCTCGGCTGCAACTTCGGCTGCAAGCACTGCTACCTCGGCGAGCGGCCCTTCTCCGGCCTCGGCTGGGAGGACAAGGTGCGGCTGCTCGACATCATGCGCGAGGCGGGCGTCCTCTGGCTCCAGATCACCGGCGGTGAGCCCACCATGGACCCCCACTTCCAAGGCGCCTACCGGTACGCCTGGCAGGCCGGGATGATGCTCACCATCTCCACCAACGGCTCGCTGCTCTGGCGACCTGACCTCCTCAAGCTCTTCCGAGACTGCCCGCCCTACCGCCTGGTGGTCAGCATGTACGGGGCGAGCGAGGAGTCCTTCGACACGCTCACCCAGCGCCGTGGGGCGTGGAAGGCGTTCCGGCGCGGCATGGACGCCGCACGTGAGGCGGGGCTGCCGCTGCGGATCAACGTCGTGGTGACCGAGGACAACGCCTCCGAGGCCGACGAGATGGCCACCCTCGCCGACGAGTGGAACGTCGAGAACCACGCGTACACGAATATGACGCCCACGTTCTATGGCGGCGGTGAGCCGCTGCTCGCCCAGTCGGCCGCCCACCTGCGGCAGCGCAAGCCGTTCGCCGGCTGCAACGCGGGACACACCTTCTTCCACGCCGACCCCCACGCCAAGGTGTCGATCTGCAAGGTCGGTCGCGACGATCAGATCGACCTCATGGCCGAAGGCATCGACGGCCTCACCCGGCTCGGCGCCATCGCCGACCGCCTCATGCTTCGCACCGGAGGGTGCGAGGGCTGCGCCCTGTCCGGCACCTGCCGGGTCTGCCGCCCCCTGGCCAAGCACTACCAGGAGGCCAAGGCGCCGCTGCACAGCTACTGCCAGCACGGAGACAAGGAGAACGCCTCATGACCCCGCCCGTACCGGTGACCATCCTCCCCGGCCCGCCGGCCTCGGCCCGCCGCGCCGCCCCTCCTGTCGCGACCACGTCGATCACCGCCGTCCAGGACCTCGACGTGATCGTGGAGAGCGCGGAGTGCTCCTGCGATGCCGGGGACGACAACCCCCACTGACCGACACGATCCGGTCAACTCCGTTCAGGCCCTGGCGCGCTCGCGTCGGGGCCTGAGCCCTGCCCGGCCCACCATTAGGGTGCCGCTCATGTTCTTCCGCTGGGACTGGCTCCGGCCCCAACTGACCGCGCCGATCGTGCCGACTCTCGGTCCCATCCATCCCGATGCCCTGACCGTCAGCGTGTTCGAGGACATCCTGCGAGCGGCCGACACGGGTGACTTCCTGCCCTACGACAAGGACCGGCGCTGGGGCGGCGAGAAGGACGAGAAAGTCCTACGCAACGACGTGGTGCACCAGCGCGAGCACACCCTCATCCCCACCCTGAGTCGGCGTGAACGCGGCACCGTGAAGGTCTTCGGATACGGGCCCCCTGACAGCATCGTGGATGAGGCCGCCGAACTGGCCGCCAAGCTCGCCGCCGCGCACGACGTGGTCAACGCCCGGGTCGTACGCCCCCTCGGCCCCGAGACCACACACCCGCGGGGCACCCGCATCCAGCTGAAGAACTTCACCGTCGGCCCCTGCCCCGACCCAAGTGGTCCAGTCCGGCCCGTCACCGCCTGGCCGACCGCTGTGCAGGAGACCTTCGCCCCGTTCGCCGAGGCCATGGCGGGCGATGGCCTGGCCTTCCTCCACACCCAGATGCAGGCCGGCCAGTGCGGCCCGGTCCTCGCCGCCGCCATCGAGGACCGCGTCGTGGGCGCGATCGGCCCCATGGAGGTGCTCCCCGATGCCATCGGACGCCCCCAACTCATGCCCCAGTACTTCACCGTCCTACCCGAGGCCCGAGGCCAGGGCCTGGGACGCATCCTGTGGCGAGCAGCGATGCACTGGGGCCAGTCCCACGGCGCTGCCTACCAGCTCCTCCAGACCGAGGTCGACGGCCCCTCTGACCGGCTGTGCCAGGCCGAAGGACTGACCTCCCTCGGCTTCACCCACACCACAGCGGCGTAACCGCCGGTTCCAGGATGCCGCGAGGTCACAACCTGTCCAGTGTCTCTCGAGTGATCCACTGCATCGCCGCGCCTCGTCACCATCGATCCGTGTGTTGTGGGCGTACGTGATGTACGTCGTCGAGCCGACGCCTGGCGCGCACGATTGGGCTGGGCGTTCGGCCTCATAGCCGACGATCCCGCTGAGCGAGAGGCGGCACTCGCGCATCTGGATGGGGCCCGGAGGAGCAGTATCAGGAGCCGGCCTTCAAGCGGGCGCGCGAGGTGTACGCAGACATGTGTAGCCATTCCCTGCCCGAAGGACTGTGGGTGGGCGAGGGCGCCCGCGGGCCGAGTCTGCGCTATGCGCTTCTCTTCCTGGAGTGGGAAGCGCGGTTCCCCCGCGAGTGGACAGAGCGTGCAAAGGCGTGGGGCACTAAACAGTCGCTCATCGAAGCTCATCGACCTCGTCGAGATCGTCGTCCAGCGGGCCTACCGCTGCAAGGACCGTGAGTACGTTCGCGTCGCACGAGCAGTCGACGGTGAGGTTCTCCGCCACAGGCTCGGCACGGCCGCCGCCTCGGACAACCCATGGGCACGCCTTCACGCTGGCTATGTCCTCTGGCTTCTCGATCGCCCTGAGGTGCCGAACACGCGCCACGCTTGGCGAACGTGGGTCGCGGAAGCGTCCGGAAGGCAGCGTGGTTTCTCCGGTCCCTGCGGATAGTTCCGGGCTCCGGCACGCACCCGTCCCCCGTGCTCCCGGCGCCCGCCCTGAGTGTCAGGGTGTTCACGCGCCAACCACCGCCCACGCTCCGGCTGTTCGCTCATGCAGGCGCGGGTTTCCACGCCGCCCCAGCCACAGCTGGTTGAACGGCAATCCGCGGTAACCGGTGCGGACTTGGCATGCCCCCCGCTCCTCCTGGCCGTGCCGCCGCACCCGCGAGCAGATCACTTGCCTGGGCGGCTGCGCCCGACCGATCAACCTCGTCGGCCACACCATCACCCGCGACCACACCACCGGCGAAACGATCCGCTCGTACTCCACCAGCGACGCGCCGGGGTGGGGGCGGCGGCCGAGGCGGTGGTCGCTGGGGTCACGGGTGGTCGCTTTCGACGTGGTCCTTCGCGGGGCTTCGGGCATGGTCGTGCGCGGGCGCCGCGCAGCACGGGGCGACGAAACGGGTCCGTATCGTCGCTACGGGGACGTTACGGCCCCGCCGCCGTCGGGTTCGCCCGGATGTCCATCGAGGGCGTCGCCTGCCGGGCCGGTGTCGGCAAGACGGCCGTCTACCGGCGGTGGAAGTCCAAGCTCCCCCTGGTCCTCGACCTGATCGGCGCCTTCGCCGCGGACGGCCTGCCGGCGCCCTCCACCGGCTCCCTCCACGGGGACGTCCGCGCCCTCCTGGAGGTCTTCGCGAACCTCCTGCGCCACCCCGTGGCCTCGGCCGTCATCCCCGACCTGCTCGTGGAGGCGGCCCGCCACCCGGAGCTCGCGGACGCCGTCCGCGGAGCCCTGCTGGAGGGCCGCCGGCGCATGGCCCAGGCGGTCGTCGCGGCGGCGCAGGAGCGCGGCGAACTGCCCGCCGGCGTGGACCCCGCGGCCGCCTTGGACCTGGTGGCCGGGCCGCTCTACTGGCGCCAGACCGTCATCGGGCAGCCGCTCGACGGCCCCGAACTCGACGTGCTGGCCCGCCAGGTGGTGGGGGCCTGAAGGCGGCCCCCGCGGCGGGGTGAGCAGCAGCCGCCGGCGCCACGGGCCCGGCGGCAGCGACGCCGGCTCGCCGCCCCGGAAGGACCGGACGGTCACGGCCGGAAACCCGGTCCAGCGGCCGAACCGGGGCACGGCACACCAGGGACCGGCGCGGGCATGCGGCCCGGAAACCCCCCCGCTGCCGCGACCGGCGTACGGGGCGTTCACCGATCGGGAGACGCCGTCACTTCACGGCGCCGGCCGTCACCCCCGTGGTGAACTGCCGCTGGAACGCGAAGAACACGGCCAGCGGGACGGCCATCGACAGGAACGCCCCCGGGGCGAGGACGTCGATGTTGGCGCCGAACTGGCGGACCTGCTGCTGGAGGGCGACCGTGATCGGCGGGTTCGCGGAGTCCGCGAAGACCAGCGCGACCAGCATGTCGTTCCACACCCACAGGAACTGGAAGATGCCGAGCGAAGCGATCGCCGGACCGCCCAGCGGCAGCACCACTTGGGCGAACAGGCGCAGTTCGCCGGCCCCGTCGAGCCGGGCCGCCTCCAGCAGCTCCCGCGGGATCTGCGCGAAGAAGTTCCGCAGCAGGAACACGGCGAACGGCAGCCCGAAGGCGGTGTGGAACAGCACCACCCCCGCGGTGGTCTCGAACAGGCCGACCGCGCCGAAGAGTTCGGAGACCGGAATCAGGGCCACCTGCACCGGCACCACCAGCAGGGCGACGACGGCGAGGAACAGCGCGTCCCGGCCCGGGAACTCCAGCCAGGCGAAGGCGTACCCGGCGCACGAGCCCAGGACGAGGACGAGCAGGGTCGCCGGGACGACGATCGCGACGGTGCTCAGCAGCGAGCCGGTGATCGCCCCGTCCGAGAGGAGCCGCTCGTAGTTCGCGGTGGTCAGGCGGGCCGGGGCGGTCAGCGCCCGCCACCAGCCGCCCCGGTCCAGCTCGCCGGCGTCCAGGAACGAGGAGACCAGCAGGCCGATCGTCGGCAGCAGCCAGAACAGGGCCGCCAGGACCAGGAAGACGCGGACCGCCCCGCCGGCCGCCTTGGACGCCGCTGCGTGCACGAAGCTCATCGGCGGGCCTCCCGGCGCATCCGGCGGATGTTGTAGAGCATCACCGGCACCACCAGCACCAGCAGCAGCACCGCGATGGCGCTGCCGAGCCCCGCGTCGGCGTCGGTGCCGAAGGACGTCCGGTACAGCTGGAGGGCCAGCACGTTCGCGTCGTCCTGGACCGAGCCCGGGGCGATCACGAAGACCAGGTCGAAGATCTTCATCACGTTGATGACGAGCGTGACGAGGACGACCGCGAGGACCGGCGCCAGCAGCGGCACCGTGATCCGGCGGAACACCTGCCACTCGCCCGCCCCGTCCACCCGGGCTGCCTCCAGCAGCTCCCGCGGCACGGCCGCCAGCCCCGCCGCGATCAGCACCATCGCGAACCCGGCCCACATCCACACGTACGCCCCGATGACCGCCGGCGTGACCAGCGCCGGACCCAGCCACTCCACCCCCGCGTACGCCTCGCGGAAGTTCGAGGCGGGCAGCCGCAGCAGCGCCCCGTCCGCCTTCGCCGACAGGGTGAACGTGCCGTCGGGGCGGGTCGTCGCCGACTCGACCACCCGGCCGTTGCGGACCGCCTCGACGCGCATCCCGGCGAAACCCGACTCCGAGCCGTCGACCGTGTTCGGCCGGCCCCCGCCGCCCCGCGTGAAGTCCTGCCAGGCCGTCCCCGTCACCTTCCCGGGCTCGGCCGGCGCCGCACGGGCCGGCCGGGTCCCCTCCGGCAGCGCGTCCGGGGCGACGCCGACCAGCGGGAGCAGCACCGGCGTACCCGCCCGCACCGGTTCTCGCGTGGCGAAGCCGCCCGCGGCCGCGCCCTCCTCCGGGACCAGCGGCGAGTCGCGGCCGGGGCGGGCCCGCGGGAACGCCGAGGCCGGGGCGAAGGTGTCGTGCACCCCGACCCAGACCGCGTTCGCGACGCCCCGGTCGGGGTCGTGGTCGTAGACCAGCCGGAAGATGATCCCGGCGGCCAGCATCGAGATCGCCATCGGCATGAAGACCAGCAGCTTGAACGCGGTGCCCCAGCGCACCCGCTCCGTCAGGACCGCGAAGACCAGGCCGAGCGCCGTCGCCACGGCCGGCGCGAACACCACCCACACCGCCGTGTTCTCCACCGCCGTGCGGACCGCGTCGTCCCGCAGGAGCTCCGCGTAGTTGTCGCCGCCGACGAACACCTCGCCCGAACGGTCGAAGAGGCTGCGCCACACCGAGTAGCCGATGGGGTGCACGACGAGCGCGCCGAGCAGCACCAGCGACGGCAGGAGGAACGCCGCCGCGACCAGGCGCCGGCGCCGGGCCTGCCGGGACCCCGCGGTGCGCCCGGTGTGTCCGGGCCGCCCCCGGTCCCCGCCCCGCCCGGACGGCGCCGACAGCGCGGGCACGGCGGCCGGTGCCGCCGTGCCGTCCGAGGTCGCCACCGGGTCAGTTCCCGTAGGCATTGGCTGCGTCCGCCTCCAGTCTGGCCTGGGTGCCCGCCACGTCCGACGGGTTCGCCAGGAAGTCCTGGAGGGCCTTCCACTCGCCCGCGCCCGGGGTGCCGCCGAACGCCGCCGGCGCCTGGTCCGACATGTCGAAGCGGAAGTCGTCGCCCGCCGCGATCAGCGCCTCGGCGATGCGGCGCTGGATGGCGTCCGGGTAGGTCGCCGGGTCCACCGACTTGTTCGGTGAGACGAACCCGCCCTGCCGGGCCTGGATCTCCGCCGCGTCCGGCGACGCCAGGAACGTCAGCAGCGCCTGCGCGCCCTTCGACGGCTTCAGCGCGACCGCCACGTCCCCGCCCGACACCACCGGAGCCTTCTCTCCGACCGCCGGGAACGGGAAGACCAGCGCGTCCTCGCCGATCTTCGCCTCGGTCTGGGCGATGTTCACCGCCACGAAGTCCCCCTCGAAGACCATCGCGGCCGCCGGCCGGTCCCCGCCGGTGAACGTCTGCGTCACCGACTTCGGGAACTCCGTGGCCAGCGCCCCGCTCGGGCCGCCCGCCAGGAAGTCCTTCCGGCCGAACAGCTCGGCGAGCGTCGTCAGGGCCTGCCGGACGCTGTCGTCCGTCCACTTGATCTTGTGCTTGGCAAGCTTGTCGTACTTCTCCGGGCCCGCCTGCGAGAGGTAGACGTTCTCGAACCAGTCCGTCAGCGTCCACCCGTCCGCCCCGGCCACCGACACCGCCGGGGTGCCGGACGCCGACAGCGTGTCCGCGGCGGCGATCAGCTCCTTCCAGGTCTTCGGCGGCTGCACCCCAGCCGCCTCGAAGGCCTTCGCGTTGTACCAGATCAGCGACTTGTTCGCGGCCTTGTAGTAGACCCCGTACTGGGTGCCGCCGACGGCGCCCAACTCCTTCCAGCCCTGCGAGTAGTTCTTGTCGAGCTGTGCCTTCGCTTCGGGGCCGACCGGCTGCACCCACTTGTTCTGCACCGCCGCCGTCAGCGCCCCGACCTGCGGGAGCAGCGCCACGTCCGGCGGCTGACCGCCCGCGATCTTCGTACCGAGGAAGGTGACGATCGGGTCCTGGGCCGGGACGAACGCCACCGACGCACCCGTCCGCTTCTCGAACTCCTCCAGGACCTTCGTGAAGTTCGCCTGCTCCGGCCCCGTCCAGACCGCCGAGACCTCCAGCTTCTGCCCGTCCAGCCGCGGTAACTCCACCCGCGGCGCGGCCGACGGCCCGCCCGGCGGATCGGACTTCCCCGCGCCGCCGTCCCCGCAGCCCGCCAGCAGGAGGGCTCCCGCCGCGGCCAGCGCCGTCCAGGCGGCCGGGGCGCTCCTCCTGCGCGTGTGCGTACGGCTCGTTCCCTGCCCGTCCATGGCCTTCCCCCGATTCCCGTGGTGTGACCTGACCCCAGGTCTACGCCCGCGCTGCGCACCCCGCAATACCGCCTCCGCGGGCGGACGCGGCCGTACGGGTCACGGACCGCGGGCCGGGGCGCGGTCCGTGGGGCGGCCCGGACGGGGTCAGGGCGCGGCCGGGAAGGGGACGGGCACCGCGGAGACCAGGTGCGCGGCCCGGTCCAGGGCGCTGGCCAGCAGCGCGAGGTCGGTGGGGCCGTTGCCGAGTTCGCGCACCGGCCGGCGGGCGGGCGGATCACCCATCCGGTCCCACTCCAGAGGGACGACGGTCGGCCGCTGCGTCGCCGTCCGCGGGATCCGGCCGGTCACCCGGCCGCCCTGGAACGGCACCGCCCGCCCGTCGGCGCCGTGCAGCCGGCCGCGGCCCGGCCCCGGCCGGTCGGGCGGATCCAGCTCGACGCGCAGCGGGTTGCCGCGTACGAGTTCGGTGTCGGCCGTGACGTCCGGGCGGGCCGTGGAGGCCACCAGGTGCACGCCGAGCGCCGCCCCGTCGCGGGCCACCGCCTCCAGCGCGCGCACCACCGAGCCGGCGGCGGGGCGGCCCGCGCTGCCCAGGGCCGGGGCGACCAGGGCGTCGTAGTCGTCGACGAGGACCGCCAGCCGGGGCAACGGGCCGGGGCCGGGGGCGGGGTTGGTGCGCACGGCGGAGGCGCGCAGCCGGAGCGTGCCGGTCCGCGGCGGGGCCGCGTCACCGCCGAGCTGCTCGCCCGGCGCGGGCCGGCGCGGGGCGACCATCCGGTCGGACACTGCGCGGCGGGCGTGCCACTCGGCGAACGGGACACCCTCCAGCAGCTCGGCGCGCCGCTTCAGCTCGGCGCCGAGGGCCTGGGCGAACTCCCGCATCCGGACCGGGTCGGAGGCCACCAGGTGGGCGCAGGCGTGCGGGAGTTCGGCGGCCGGGGCGAGGCCGTCACCGCGTTCGCCGCCGGACCCGTCGACCAGGAGCAGGCCGAGCCGGTCCGGCCGGGCGGCCGCGGCCAGCGAGGCGGCCGCCGAGCGCAGCAGCTCCGTACGGCCGCTGCCGGCCGGGCCGGTGACGAGCAGGTGCGGCCCGTCCTGGACCAGTTCCGCCCCGACCGGGCCGGCCTGCCCGCTGCCGAGGACGAGCTCGGCCAGGCCGCCGACGCCCTGCCCCTGCTCGGTGGCCTCGGCCCAGCGGGCCATCAGGGACGCCGGGGTGGCCCGGGCCAGCCCCAGCTCGTCCAGCAGTCGTGCGGCGGCCGGGAGCGCGGCGGCGGCCGGCCGCTGCGGCTTCCCGCCGGCCGGCTCGGCCTTCAGTGGGGCGAGCGCGCGGGCGAACCGCTCGGCCCAGGCGGCGGACACGGCGTCGGCGGTCGCGGTCGTGCCGGGCGGGCAGGGGCGGCCGCCGGCGACGGCGAAGGTCCGCACGGCCGTGGCCACGTCGCCGCTGAGCAGGGCGGCCGCCCCGCAGTCCCGGAAGGCGGGGGCGGCCGCGCAGGCCGCCTCGTAGGTCTCGGCGAGCGGGGAGGCGGGCGTCGAGGCGGGCGTCTCCGCCAGGACGAGGACGTGGATGCCGGCGGCCGGGCCGTGGGAGGCGAGGCGGCCGGTGAGGTCGCGCAGGGCGGCGGTGCCGGGGTCGCCGTCGACGACGAGCAGGGTGCGGGGGCCGCCGTGGGCGGCCGCGGCCTCGCGGACGCGGGAGGGGTCGGCGGCCGCCCAGTCGGCGCCGAGGGGCCCGGCGTCGAGGCGGCGGGTCAGCTCGCCGGTGCGCGCGGCGGCCTGGTCGCGGTCGTAGGCGAGGAGCAGCCGGCAGTCCTGGCCGTGCGCGGGCCGGACGTGGGGGAGCCAGCCCAGCCAGCCCCACTCCTCGCGTCGCTGCGCGACGGTACGGGCCCGGTCGGCGCTGATCAGGACGATCTCCAGCTGCGCGGGCGCGTGCAGGGCGGCGAGCTGGGCCACGACCCACCGGGCGACGCCCGCGAGGCGGGCCCGCGGTCCGGCGATCGCGAGGGAGCCGCAGTCCTGGAGGGCGACGCGGCTCCCGGCGCCGAGGCCGGCGTCGAGGCGGCCGGGCGGCCGGGACCACAGCCGGGCGGTGGGCCCGAGGGCGGCCAGCAGCAGGGCGGCGGGGTCGTCGGCGTCGGGCACGGCGGGGGCGGGCGGCCCGGCCGGGGCGTGCTCCGGGGGCTCCTCCTCGCCGCGGACCCACTTGCGGGCCCAGGCGCCGAGGCCGCCGAGGGGGCGGCGGGGGGCCGCGGCGGAGGCGGGGGTGGTCGGGGCGGGCGCGGCGGCGGGCGGCGCCGGGGGGACGGCCGGGGCGGGCGGGGCGGCGGGGTGCGCGGTTCCGGCGGGGCGGTCGCCGGCGGGAGCGGGCGCGGCGGGCCCCGCGGCGGGGGCGGCGGAGGGCGCGGGTCCGGCCGGGCGGAGGTGGCCCTCCAGGTCGGGGACCACGGGCAGCGGCGGCGGGGCCCCCTCCGCCAGCCGCAGGGTGGACTCCCCGATCCGCAGCAGGGCGCCCGGTGCCAGGGGGACGGGCCGGCGCCCGACCTCGGCGCCGTCGAGGGTGGTCCCGTTCGTCGAGTCCAGGTCCGCCACGGCGACGCGCCCGTCCGGCAGCACGGTCACCGTGCAGTGCAGCCTCGAGACGTCCGGGTCGTCCAGCGGCACGTCGGCGTCGGCCGAGCGGCCGATCCGGATCATGCCCGGGTGCAGCAGGTGCACCCCGCCCGCGTCGGGCCCGGCCACCACGTGCAGCTGCGCGCCCTCCGCCCCGTCGGGGGCGGCGTCCGGGACGGGGCCGTGCAGGCCCAGGACGGCGCCGTCCACCAGCGGCGGCTCGCCGAGGACGTGGCGCTGCGGGTCGAGGCGGCGCTCCCCCGCGTACAGGACGGCGGAGCCGCCGGTGTCGGGACCGCCGGCGGTCGCGGCGAGCCCGGAGGCGACCGCGGAGAGCGGGGTTCCGGCGGGCGCGGTGACGAGGACGTCACAGCCGGCGGGCACGGTCTGGTGGCCGCTGCGCGACCCGAGGACGGTCAGCCGGATCTGCATCGCCGTCAGCGGTCCCTTCTGCGCGGTGCGCGGTGCGTGCGCCCGGCGGGGACGGCGGACAAGCCCGCCCGGCCCCCCACCCGGCACGGCGCGTCGTCCGGTCAGGTCTGTACGGGAGCGCGGGCTCCCCGCCCCCGCTTCCGCACGGGTGCATCCTCGCACCTGTTGCGGACGACACGCCCGGCACCCGCAGATAAATGATCTTGAATGAGAGGGGTGCGGTGCAAGGGGCGTGCGCGTGCGGATGCGCTCCCCCGGGAAACGCGAGGAGAGCGGCCCTCCACCGGGGCAAAACGCCTCCGGCATACGCCGCGAACATCACACTTCGCACATATGTGCGGCAACCAACCGCCGCCACCCGGCGTCTTTGCGGAGGACACCCCCTAGAGTGGGCCGCAAAACCGAACGACATGCACCACCCACCACGACAGCAGGGAGCGCGAGACGTGCGGCCAGTCGGCAGCAAGTACTTGCTCGAGGAGCCGCTCGGGCGCGGCGCCACGGGCACCGTCTGGCGAGCCCGCCAGCGCGAGACCGCCGGCGCCGAGGCCGCCGTGGCCGGACAGCCGGGCGAGACCCTGGCCATCAAGGTCCTCAAGGAGGAGCTGGCCCAGGACCCCGACATCGTCATGCGCTTCCTGCGGGAGCGCTCCGTCCTGCTGCGCCTGACCCACCCCAACATCGTCCGCACCCGCGACCTCGTCGTTGAGGGCGACCTCCTCGCCCTGGTCATGGACCTCGTCGAGGGCCCGGACCTGCACCGCTACATCCGGGAGAACGGCCCCTTCACCCCGGTCGCCGCAGCCCTGCTGACCGCGCAGATCGCCGACGCGCTCGCCGCCAGCCACGCCGACGGCGTCGTCCACCGCGACCTCAAGCCCGCGAACGTGCTGCTCGACGAGGGCGACGGCCGCATGAAGCCGATGCTCACCGACTTCGGCATCGCCCGCCTCGCCGACTCCCCGGGCCTGACCCGCACCCACGAGTTCGTCGGCACCCCCGCCTACGTCGCCCCCGAATCCGCCGAGGGCCGACCGCAGACCTCCGCCGTCGACATCTACGGCGCCGGCATCCTGCTCTACGAACTCGTCACCGGCCGCCCGCCGTTCGCCGGCGCCACCGCGCTCGAAGTCCTCCACCGCCACCTCAGCGAGGACCCGCAGCGCCCGCCGAGCCTGCCCGAGCCGCTGTGGATCGTGATCGAGCGCTGCCTGCGCAAGGAGCCGGGCGAGCGCCCCAGCGCCGAGAACCTGGCCCGCGGCCTGCGCGTCGTCGCCTCCGGCATCGGCGTGCACAGCGCCCCCGCCGAGGTCGAGGCGGCGCTCGGCGTCGGTGCGCTGCTCGCCCCCGACCCCTCGCCCGCGCCCGTCCCGGAGACCCCGGCGGCCGGCCCCGGCACCGCGGACGCCACGCAGGTGCTGCCCGGCCGCACCCCCGGCCAGGACGGCGCGTACGACCCCAACGCCATGACGAGCGTGCTGCCGCCGGTCGGCGCCGCCGACGCCACCACCGTGCTGCCCAGCACGGCCGGCCCCGGCGACGGCGTCCCCGAGGCGGCCGCCACCTCTGTCATGCCGCCCGTGGAGCGCCCGGACCAGCCGCACCCCTGGCAGACGCAGATGCGGGCCGCGCGGGACCGCAACGAGCAGACGCAGATGCACTACCTCGACCCGAGCGAGGACCCGCTGCGCCGCCGGCCGCAGCGCCAGGCGCCCCCGCCGCCGCCTCCGCAGCAGCGGCCGCAGCAGCCCCCGCAGTACCGTCAGGCGCCCCCGCCGCAGTACCCGCCGCAGCCGCAGCACCCCCAGGCGCCCCAGTACCAGCAGCCGCCCCAGCAGCCGTACTACCCGCAGCCGCAGCAGGCGCCCCCGCCGCCGCAGCCCTACCGGCAGCAGCAGCAGCCGCAGGCGCAGCCGTACCGGCAGCCGCAGGCCCCGCAGCAGCCGCAGCAGGCCCCGCCGCCGCAGCGGCCCGCCCGCGAGCCCCGAGAGCCGCGCCGCCGCAGCGCGAACCCGGTCCGGATCCCCGGCCTCGGCTGCCTCAAGGGCTGCCTCGTCATGATCCTGGTCTTCTTCGTCGCGGGCTGGCTGGTCTGGGAGCTCACCCCGCTCCAGGAGTGGATCGGCACCGGGAAGGGCTGGTTCGACCAGCTCTGGAGCTGGGGCACCGGCATCGTCGACTGGGTCACCTCCCTCGGCGACGCCGCCGGAACGGGCAGCGGAACGGGCGCGGGCACACCCTGAACGGGCCCGCACGGTCCCGACTTCGTGGATTTGTCGACATCCGGGACGTGATTTCGCCCGCAGAAGTGAAGGTCACCGTGTTCCGGGGCGCCGGGCGCCCGCGCGACCGCATAGCTTTGGTGCCGTACGCCAGCCGCTGAGGGAGCAGTCGTGGCACGGAAAATCGGCAGCCGGTACACCGCGCACCAGATCCTGGGTCGCGGAAGCGCGGGCACGGTGTGGCTCGGCGAGGGGCCCGACGGGCCCGTCGCCGTCAAGCTGCTGCGCGAGGACCTCGCGTCCGACCAGGAACTGGTCGGGCGCTTCGTCCAGGAGCGCAGCGCGCTGCTCGGCCTGGACCACCCGCACATCGTCTCGGTCCGCGACCTCGTCGTCGACGGCAACGACCTCGCCCTGGTCATGGACCTGGTGCGCGGCACCGACCTGCGCACCCGGCTCGACCGGGAGCGCCGCCTCGCCCCCGAGGCGGCCGTCGCGATCGCCGCCGACGTCGCGGACGCGCTCGCCGCCGCCCACGCCGCCGGGGTCGTCCACCGCGACGTGAAGCCCGAGAACGTCCTCCTCGACATGCAGGGCCCCCTCGGGCCCGGCGGCGCCCACCCGGCCCTGCTCACCGACTTCGGCGTCGCCAAGCTGATCGACACCCCGAAGCGGATCGGGGCCGCCGCGGGCGGCGGCGGGCGGGCCTCCGCCACCGCGACCCGGATCATCGGCACCCCCGACTACCTGGCGCCGGAGATCGTCGAGGGGCTGCCGCCGCGCGCGGCCGTGGACATCTACGCCCTCGCCACCGTGCTGTACGAGCTGCTCGCCGGGTTCACGCCGTTCGGCGGCGGACACCCCGGGGCGGTGCTGCGCCGCCACGTCACCGAGACCGTGGTGCCGCTGCCCGGCATCCCCGAGGAGCTGTGGCAGCTGATCGTCCAGTGCCTCGCCAAGGGGCCGGCCTCCCGGCTGCGGGCCTCCGAGCTGTCCGCCCGGCTGCGGGACCTGCTGCCGATGCTGGCGGGCATACCCCCGCTGGACGTGGACGAGCCCGACGACGCCGAGCCCGAGCCGGAGCAGGCCGGGGAGGCGCCCGCCGCGCCCGCCCGGCGGCGCGGGGCCGTCCCGCTGGTGCCGGGCTCGGCGACGGACTCCAACCGGGACACGCACACCTCGATGCGCGTGCCCGGCCCGGAGGAGCTGGCCGGGGGCGCGCTCGGCACCGCGCGGGTGCCGCGCCCCGCGGGCGGGCACCGGCCGGGGTCGGCGCGGCACCGGGCCGACACCGTGCGCCGGAGGCGGCTCGTGCTGTCCGCGGGGGCGGTCGCCCTCGCCGCCGCGGTCGGCGTCGGCGGCTGGCTGGCCTCCTCGGACGGCGACGAGCGCCCGCACGCCCCGGCGTCGAAGAACTCGGCCCCGCCGAAGCCCTGAGGCCGCCCCCGGCGGGCCGCCCCGCGCCCCCCGGGGTCGCAGGTGCGGCTGCCGGGCCGCCGGTCAGGCGCCGACGAGCTCCGGGTGCCAGCGGCGGGCCACCTCCGGGTGGGCGCGTACCCACCCCTTCAGCTCGTTGCGCCCGTACTCCGCGTGCAGCGGGTTCGACGCGTCGTGCGTGAGGCCCGGCGCGGACCTCAGGTAGTCGCCCGGCACCGTCTCCACGACCGCGTCGAGCCGCGGGTTGTAGAAGAACGGCACGGAGAACCGCTCCACCGCGCCCGGCGGGCTCACCACCCGGTGGTCGGTGGCCGTCAGGTACCCCTCCGTCGCGATCTCCAGCAGCTCGCCCAGGTTCACCACGAACGCCCCCGGCATCGGCGGCACGTCCACGTACCCGCCGTCCTTGACGACCTGGAGCCCGCCCACCGAGTCCTGGAGCAGCAGCGTCAGGAACCCGTAGTCCTTGTGCGCGCCGACGCCCTGGTCGGCGCCCGACGGGGCGGACCCGGGGTAGCGGATCAGCTTGGTGTGCAGGTGCGGGCGGTCCGCGAAGGCGGCGTCGAAGAAGTCGTGCGGGGCGCCGATGGAGGCCAGCAGCTCCTGGAGCAGCCGGTGCGCCACCCCGGCGAGCCGGCTCTGCCAGTCCAGGACGACGGTCCGCAGCTCGGGCAGGGCGGCCGGCCACTGGTTGGGCCCCTCCAGCCACAGGTACGCCGGGTCGTCCGGGCCCAGCCGCGGGGCGGGGCGCTCGGCGCCCACGTCGAGCTGGTCGCGCCAGTCGGAGGCGCCGCCCGTCAGCTCGTGGCCGATGCGGGTGTAGCCGCGGAAGTGCGGCGAGTTCAGGTTGCTGACGGCGAGCCTGTCGGCCTCGGGCAGGGCGAAGAAAGCCCTGGTCACGTCCAGTATGCGGGCGCTCTCCGCCTCGGAGATCCCGTGCCCGGTGAGGTGGAGGAAGCCGGTGTCCCGGGCGGCGGCGTGGAGTTCCTTGAGGAACCCGGGCCGCAGGGCGGGGTCGTCGGCCTGGGAGAGATCGATGACGGGGAGGGAGTGCGCGGACGGCATGACGGCTCCGTTTCGGATGTCACGGGGTCCTGTTCCCCGGTGGTGGCGGGGCAGCGGAGGGGGAGGGCCGGCCGGCAGGGATGGCGCCGGAGCCGCGTGGGCCGCGTACAGGACCAAGTCGGATCGGGTGGATCAGGCTTGTGTTCGGTCCGGCGGCTGACAGCTCGTCGTCGTGACACGCATGTGGTCCACATGGCGGCGCTTGACGAGGAGGAGAGTCATACCGTGAGCGTACGCCCGTATCGGCGTCCATCAGAACGGGTGAACCGGACGGGCCGGACGGGCGCGCCCGGGAACCGGCTACGCTGGACCCGTGGCAGTCGTCGATGTTTCCGAAGAGCTGAAGTCCCTCTCCTCGACCATGGGGTCGATCGAGGCCGTCCTGGACCTCGACAAGCTGAGGGCAGACATTGCCGTGCTCGAGGAGCAGGCCGCGGCCCCGTCCCTGTGGGACGACCCCGAGGCTGCCCAGAAGATCACGAGCCGGCTTTCCCACCTCCAGGCCGAGGTCCGCAAGACCGAGGCGCTGCGCGGCCGCATCGACGACCTCGCGGTCCTCTTCGAGCTCGCCGAGGAGATGGACGACGCGGACACCCGCGCCGAGGCCGAGGCGGAGCTCGCCGCGGTCCGCAAGGCGCTGGACGAGATGGAGGTCCGCACCCTCCTCTCGGGCGAGTACGACGAGCGCGAGGCGCTGGTCAACATCCGCGCCGAGGCGGGCGGCGTCGACGCCTCCGACTTCGCCGAGCGCCTCCAGCGCATGTACCTGCGCTGGGCCGAGCGGCACGGCTACTCCACCGAGGTGTACGAGACCTCGTACGCGGAGGAGGCCGGCATCAAGTCGACGACCTTCGTCGTCAAGGCGCCGTACGCCTACGGCACCCTCTCGGTCGAGCAGGGCACGCACCGCCTGGTCCGCATCTCGCCCTTCGACAACCAGGGCCGCCGCCAGACGTCCTTCGCGGGCGTCGAGGTGCTCCCCGTCGTCGAGCAGTCCGACCACGTCGAGATCGACGAGACCGAGCTGCGCATCGACGTCTACCGGGCCTCCGGCCCCGGCGGCCAGGGCGTCAACACCACCGACTCGGCGGTGCGCATCACGCACATCCCGACCGGCATCGTGGTGTCCTGCCAGAACGAGCGCAGCCAGATCCAGAACAAGGCCAGCGCCATGAACGTCCTCCAGGCGAAGCTGCTGGAGCGGCGCCGGCAGGAGGAGCAGGCCAGGATGGACGCCCTCAAGGGCGACGGCGGCAACTCGTGGGGCAACCAGATGCGCTCCTACGTGCTGCACCCGTACCAGATGGTCAAGGACCTGCGGACGGAGTTCGAGGTCGGCAACCCGCAGTCGGTGCTCGACGGCGACATCGACGGCTTCCTGGAGGCCGGCATCCGCTGGCGCAAGCAGCAGGAGCAGACGACGGCCTGAGCCGCCGGACCGTGCGCCCCGGGCGGGGCGCACGGCGCGTGAACGCAGGGCGGGGGGGGGGGAAAAAAAAGGGGGGGGGCTCCCCCCCACTTTTCCCCCCCCCCCCCCCCAGGAGGGGGGACAAACGAGCCAGGAGTGTTTTGTGGGGTGCGACCGCGACCCCCCAC
>NZ_JBVIGV010000019.1:0-99703 GCF_055570615.1 Streptomyces sp. NPDC031121 | reverse complement strand
GCCGGGGGGAAAGAGGGGAGGGGAGGGAGGGGTTCTGGGGCGGTGGCCTTGGCCTCGGGGGGGGGGAAGGGTGGGGGGGAAAGGGGGGGGGGGCCCCGGACAGGGGGTGTTCCCTCCCCCCGCCGTCGTTTTCCGCCCGCCCCTCCAGGGGGCGGGGCGACGCATGATCGGGACGTGTGCGGCGGAGCCGCCGAGCGCCCGCCGGCCCTACGCGGTGTGCTGCGCCACCAGGGCCAGAGCCGCCACGAGGACCACCAGGAGCGCGATGAGCACCATGGGGTTCAGGCCTGCGAAGGGACCCTCCTGCTGGAGGCGCTCCCGGTTCGCCCGGCACACCGGGCAGCGGCCCTGACTGACGGGCGCGGCGCAGTTCGCGCACACGAGCCGGTCATATGTCATGCGCTCTCCTCCTCTCGTCCCCTTGTACAACGCGCGGGGGAACGAGACCGTTCCCCCTACCACTGTGCCAGCTCCGGAGGCATTCGGCGCGGCCCGTCCGGGCAATCGCGGACAGCCTCCCCCGTCCCGCGGGACATATCGGGCAACTACGGGCGCCGGGTCCCCACCCGGTGCCCGTTCGCGTATGGTCACGCACACCTACTCCCGGCGACCGTGGTGCACCCGTGATCCGATTCGACAACGTCTCCAAGTCCTATCCGAAGCAGAACCGCCCCGCACTCAGAGATGTCTCCCTGGAGATCGCGAAGGGCGAGTTCGTCTTCCTGGTCGGCTCCTCCGGCTCCGGCAAGTCCACCTTCCTGCGGCTCGTCCTGCGGGAGGAGCGGGCCACCCACGGCCAGGTCCACGTCCTCGGCAAGGACCTCGGCAAGCTCTCCAACTGGAAGGTCCCGCAGATGCGGCGCCAGTTGGGGACCGTCTTCCAGGACTTCCGGCTCCTGCCCAACAAGACGGTGGCGCAGAACGTCGCCTTCGCGCAGGAGGTCATCGGCAAACCGCGCGGCGAGATCCGCAAAGCCGTCCCGCAGGTGCTGGAACTCGTAGGCCTCGGCGGCAAGGAGGACCGCATGCCGGGCGAGCTCTCCGGCGGTGAGCAGCAGCGCGTCGCGATCGCCCGCGCCTTCGTCAACCGCCCCGCCCTGCTCATCGCGGACGAGCCCACCGGCAACCTCGACCCCCAGACGTCCGTCGGCATCATGAAGCTGCTGGACCGCATCAACCGCACCGGCACCACCGTGATCATGGCCACGCACGACCAGCAGATCGTCGACCAGATGCGCAAGCGCGTCATCGAACTCGAACGGGGCCGCCTCGTCCGCGACCAGTCGCGCGGCGTCTACGGCTACCAGCACTGAAAGGGCCCACCCAGACGTCATGCGCGCCCAGTTCGTCATGTCGGAGATCGGGGTCGGTCTCCGCCGCAACCTGACCATGACCTTCGCGGTCGTCATCTCCGTGGCCCTGTCGCTGGCCCTGTTCGGCGGCTCCCTGCTCATGCGCGACCAGGTGAGCAAGATGAAGGGCTACTGGTACGACAAGGTCAACGTCTCCATCTACCTGTGCAACAAGAGCGACGCGGAGGACAGCAGCGAGCTCGGCAGCCGGGCCTGCGCCAAGGGCGCGGCGACGCCCGAGCAGAAGCAGCAGATCCAGACCGACCTGGAGAAGATGGAGCTCGTCCAGACCGTCCACTACGAGTCCTCCGACGAGGCGTACAAGCACTACAAGGAGCGCTTCGGGCACACTGCGCTCGCCTCGGTGATCACCCCCGACCAGATGCCCGACTCCTTCCGGGTGAAGCTGGTGAAACCGGAGAAGTACAAGGTCATCACGACGGCGTTCGCAGGCCGCGACGGCGTCCAGTCGGTGGCCGACCAGCACACCGAGCTGGACAACCTCTTCCAGATGCTCGGCTACCTCAACTGGGCCGCCCTCGGCATCATGCTGATCATGCTGGTGGTGGCGCTGCTGCTGATCGTCAACACGGTGCGGGTGTCGGCGTTCAGCCGGCGCCGCGAGACCGGGATCATGCGGCTGGTCGGCGCCTCCAGCTTCTACATCCAGGTGCCGTTCATCATGGAGGCCGCGTTCGCCGGGCTGATCGGCGCCGTGTTCGCCTGCGTGATGCTCGGTGCGGGCCAGTACTTCGTCATCGACCACGGCGCCTCGCTCCGCACGAAGATGGAGCTGATCAACTTCATCGGCTGGGACGAGGTCCTGACCAAGCTGCCGCTCGTGCTGGCGATCGGCGTGCTGATGCCGTCGCTTGCGGCGTTCCTCGCGCTGCGCAAGTACCTCAAGGTGTGACGAGTGCCCCGTGTGCGCCGGGTCCAACGGGCCGTGCCCGAAGGGCCCTTGTCCTAGACTCGGCCGTATGCAGGGTCTCCCCAGCTTCTGTCTGCGGCCCCGCGACCTGCGTCGCGGGGCCGTCCTCACGTGGGCGTTCGCCACGGCCGTCACCACCGCCGCCGCCATGGGCTGCTGGGACGGGGCCGGCGCCGCCGGCGCCTCCTCCGGCACCTTAACGGCCGCCGCAGCGCCCGCCGGAGGGGCCGGTCCCGGGCCCGGCGCGGCGGCCACCGCCCCGGGGGGCGGCACCGCCGACCGGGAGGCCGTCGCCCGCGCCGCCGCCGAGGCCGTCGCCGAGGGCAAGTCCGGCAAGAAGGCCGCGCAGGAGGTGGTCAGCCGCAGCGGCGACCGCTGGGGCGTCGTCTACGACCGCGGCGAGTTCCAGGACTTCGCCGACGAGCTCGACGGCCGCTGGACCGGCGTCGGCCTCTGGCCCGAACGCGGCGCCGACGGCGCCATCGGGATCGCCCGCGTCCAGCCCGGCGGGCCCGCGGCCCGCGCCGGCATCGCCGCCGGGGACCGCCTCGTCGCCGTCGACGACCGCCCCGTCACCGGCCTGAAGACCGCCGAGGTCGTCGCCCTCCTGCGCGGCGAGGCCGGCACCCCCGTCGCCCTGCACACCGCCCGCGAGGGCGCCGAGACCTCCCGCACCGTGCGCCGCGAGCAGCTGCGGGCCGAGCCCGTCACCGTCCGCACGCTGCCCGGCGGGGTCACCGTCATCAAGGTCGCCGCCTTCACCCGCGGCTCCGGCGCCCGCGTCCGCGACGCCGTACGGGCCGCCCCGCCCGGCGGGGGCGTCATGCTCGACCTGCGCGGCAACCCCGGCGGGCTGATCACCGAGGCCGTCGCCGCCGCCTCCGCCTTCCTCGACGGCGGGCTCGTCGCCACGTACGACGTCAGGGGCGAGGAGCGCGCCCTGTACGCCGACCGCGGCGGCGACACCGCCCGCCCCCTGGTGGCCCTCGTCGACGGCGGGACCATGAGCGCCGCCGAGCTCGTCGCCGGCGCCCTGCAGGACCGCGGCCGGGCCGTCGCCGTCGGCACCCGCACCTTCGGCAAGGGGTCCGTCCAGATGCCGACGCAGCTCCCCGACGGCTCGGTGGCCGAGCTGACGGTGGGCACGTACCGCACCCCCGGCGGCCGCAGCCTCGACGGGACCGGGATCACCCCCGACCTGGCCGCCCCCGACCGGGCCGAGGAGCGGGCGCGCACGGTATTGGGTGGCCTCGGGGTGGGCCCGTAGTGCGAAAATGACCAGCACTATGGCTAAGGAAAAAGGGCGCAAGCTGATCGCCCAGAACAAGAAGGCGCGGCACGACTACGCCATCCTCGACACCTACGAGTGCGGCATCGTGCTCACCGGCACCGAGGTGAAGTCCCTGCGCCAGGGACGGGCCTCGCTCGTCGACGGCTACGTGTCGGTGGAGGGCCGCGAGGCCTGGATGTACAACGTGCACGTGCCGGAGTACAGCCAGGGCACCTGGACCAACCACAGCGCCCGGCGCAAGCGGAAGCTGCTGCTGCACCGGGAGGAGATCGACAAGCTGGAGTCGAAGGCGCAGGAGAGCGGCCACACCGTGGTGCCGCTGGCCCTGTACTTCAAGGACGGCCGGGCCAAGGTCGAGATCGCGCTGGCGAAGGGCAAGAAGGAGTACGACAAGCGGCAGGCGCTGCGCGAGAAGCAGGACACGCGGGAGACGAGCCGCGCGATCGCGGCGGCCCGGCGCCGGCAGCGCGGCGAGCGTTAATCACCTGGCACGCGGTGGTCCACTTCGCGTACCATGGGCTGCGCACCCACCCCGCGGGGCGGGCGCACCTTGAAAAATCAACATGGGGATGATCGGTTTCGACAGCGGATGTCGATGTAGGGGAAGCGAGCCGAGGAAGCGGCAATGATCTCGCTAACCACATGTCGCAAAAAAATAATCGCCAACTCCAAGAGCGATAACTCCCGCTTCGCCCTCGCTGCCTGATAGCAGTGAGCTGAAGCCTCTGTGAGGAGCGTCAGCCCGGAAGTGGTCCCGGTCCGGATCCTGGCGTCGACTAGGGATCTAAACCTCTAGCCCCGGTCACGGGGGTTGGAGGGAAATCAAACAGTGACTGAGCCCGTCGGAGACTTGTCCGTGTGATCTCCGGGGCCGAGAAAATCGCAGCGGACTGCGCTCGGAGAAGCCCTCCTTTGGCACCGTTGGACGCGGGTTCGATTCCCGCCATCTCCACTCATCCCATGTGGGCGAAGGCCCCCTGACCTGCGAATCTCGCCAGGTCAGGGGGCCTTCGTCATGCGGGAGCACGACGGGAGCACCGCCTTTCGGGGAGCGTCGCGGATACGGTGGTGTGTCAGGTGCCTGGGCGCGGAGGCGGACCGCTGTCGGCAGTGATGACCTCGATCTGGCAACGCGGCTGCTGAACGCCTCGTTTGATGCGCACGTCCGCCGTCAGCAGGGGGACGCCCAGTGCCTCGGCGAGCGCGACGTACGTGGCGTCGTAGGCGGAGAGGTTGGCGTACAGCTTTCGGATCCGGGGGAGCAGGGGGCCCGTCTCGTGCCGCTGTACGCGCAGCCCCTGGTAGGTCTTGAAGTGCTCGTCGAGGCTCGCGGGGGCGATTTTGGAGCCGCGTGCCATACCCAGAAGGACGGAGGTGATCTCGGTGTCCAGCAGGTAGGGAGCGCCGAGAAGGTCTTCCTCGCCGATGCGCCGGCGCGCAGCGGCGCCCCGGGAGCCCCTGTCCGTGAGGAACAGGACCAGGGCGGAGGAGTCCACGACGATCAACGGCCCGTCCTGCCCGCGTCGATGGCGTCGAGGACGTCCTGGATGTCGATGTCCTCCGTGGCGTAGCGCTCGGCCCGGTCGGCCATTTCGGCGAGCGTGGGCTGGGTGGCATCTCGGATGACGAGGCTGAGCAGGTAGCTCTGGAGGGACTGCCCGGCCTCGGCGGCCCGGACCTTTATGCGGCGGGCGATGTCATCGGGGACTTCCCGGATCGTGAACGCAGTCATGACCGCATTTTATCGTCGGTGCAGTCACTTTGCAGTCAATCCGGATGGCGCGACCGCCGAGCCTCCGGTCGCCTGCCGGCCGCGGGGCCTTCGTCATGCCGCCCCGCCTTCCGGCGAACCGATGTCAGTCGGAGTAGTGGTACCGAGCCATGAGAATCTTCACTTCCTTGTCGTCGGCCCGGTAGACGAGGCGGTGTTCGTCGTCGATCCTGCGGGACCAGTAGCCGGTCAGGTCGCCCTTGAGTGGTTCGGGCTTCCCGATCCCCGTGAAAGGAGACCGCTGGACTTCGCCGATCAGGCGGGTGATGCGCCTCGCCATCTTCCGGTCCGCCCCCAGCCGGAAGAGGAAGTCCTCCCAGGCCGCCGGGTCGAAGTGGATGCTCCTCACTCCTCACCGGCCAGCGCTTGGAGCTCTTCCATGCTCTTGGCGACGGCAGCCGTACCGGCCCGGTCCCGTTCCACGGCCTCCATGAGTCGCCGTGCATTCGCCGGCGAGCGCAGGAGGTACACCGTTTCCTGCCAGGCGTCGTAGTCGTCCGCGGACATCAGAACCGCATCCCCGCTCTTGGAGCTGATCCGCACGGGTGTGTGGTCGTTGTTGACGCGCTCAATGAGGGGGAACAGGGTCTTGCGGGCTTCGCTCGCACTGATGGGCACGTGGCGCACCTCCTCTGGTACCCAAAAGGGGTACCAGTCTGGTACCTGCTTACGGTACCGGTTGAGTCGCTCGGCGGCGCAGGGTGGCGGACAGGAGGAGGGCCGTGGCGGCGGCGGCCGCGGGGAGGGCGTAGGGGACGGTCGTGCCGAAGCGGTCGACCAGGGCGCCCGCCGTGGCGGAGCCCGCGGCTATGCCGGCCAGGGTCGCCGTGACCGCGAGGGTCATGCCCTCGTTCAGGCGCTCCGGCGGGACCGCCGCGTGGACGCGGGACATCGCCGTCACCATCGTCGGGGCCGTGGACATGCCGGCCAGGAGCAGGGCGCAGCCGGTCAGGGCCACCGAGTCCGCGGCCGCCGCCGCCCAGGGCAGGGCCATGGCCGCGGCCGTCGCCGCCAGGCACAGCCGGAGGTCCAGCGGCCTGCGGGTGCCGTACAGCAGGCCCGCCGCGCACGAGCCGGCGGCCTGGAGGGCGAGGATCGGGCCGGTGGCCGCGCCCAGGCCGTGCCCGTCCAGGTAGGCGATGGACGCGACCTCCATCGTGCCGAACACCGCGCCCAGGGGCAGGAACAGCGCGAGCAGCGGGCGGACGGCGCGCAGCGGGGCGGAAGTGCGGAGGACCGGGGAGGCGGGCGGCTCGGTGGCGCGCTGCGAGGTGAACAGCAGCATCCCGGCGAGGAGGAGCACGGCTCCGGCCAGGGTGCCGGCCTCGGGGAAGACGGCCGAGCACAGGAGCGCCGCCACGACTGGACCCAGCATGAAGCACAGTTCGTCGGCGGCCTGCTCGAAGGACATCGCGGTGTGGTGCGCGGCCGGGGAGCCCTTCAGCAGGTGGGTCCAGCGGGCCCGCGACATGCCGCCGATGTTCGGGGTCGTCGCGGTGGCCGCGTAGCTCGCGAACAGCGTCCAGGCCGGCGCGCCGGTGCGGACGCACGCGACGAGCGCGAGCGAGCCGAGCACCGCGACCAGCGTCGCGGGTACGGCGATCCGGGCCTGCCCGTACCGGTCGACCAGGCGGGCCGTCCACGGCGCGACCAGGGCCGTCGCCGCGAGGCCCGTCGCGGTGACCGCGCCGGCCAGGGCGTACGAGCCGCGCTGCCCGGCGATCATCATGATCGCGCTCACTCCGAACATCCCCATCGGCAGCCTGGCCAGCAGGTTCCCGGCCGTGAAGGCGCGGGTGCCGGGCAGGGCGAACAGCCGCGCGTACGGGCCGGGGGCCCTGCGGCGGGCGGGGGCCTGGGCGGTGCGGGCGATGACCAGCGTCGAGCCGGTGACCGTGAGGCGCGGGCCGTCCGCCGCGGGGCGGTGGGCGCGGGCCGGGCGGAACGGCGCGGGGGAGGGCAGGCGGCGGGGGGAGGGCAGGGCGCGGTCGGGGGCGGTGGTCGTGTGCGGCATGCATCCAGGTTCGGCGGCGGGGGGCCGCCCGGTCCAACACCTCTTCCCCGCCCATTGACCGCATCCTGTTGTTAGTCTCGGCGCGTGAATCCCCGCGACGTCGACCCCCGGCTGCTGCGCGGCTTCCTCGCGGTCGCCGAGGAGCTGCACTTCACGCGTGCCGCCGCCCGCCTGTACACCGCCCAGCAGGCCCTCAGCCGCGACGTGCGCCGCCTCGAACAGGGCCTGGGCGCCGCCCTGTTCACCCGCACCACCCGAGCCGTCGAGCTGACCGCCGACGGCGAGCGGCTGCTGCCGCTGGCCCGCCGGGTGCTCGCCGCCCACGAGGAACTCGCCGCCGCGTTCACCGGCCCCCGCCCGCTCCTCGTCGACGTCAACACCGACGGCCCCAGCAGCGCCCGCACCGTACTGGACCGGGCCCGCGAACTCGCCCCGGACTGCGAGCTGATGGCCCGCTTCGAGAGCGGCCTCACCCACGCCGCCGCCGAGCTCGCCGCCGGCCGGCTGGACGTGGCGTTCGGCTACGTCCACGGCCTGGAGCCCGCGCTGCGCCGCCGCCTCGACCACATGCCCGTACGCTACGAGCCGCTCGCCGCGCTCCTGCCCGACGGGCACCCGCTGGCCGACCGGCCCGGCGCCCCGCTGCCGGTCGGCGCGCTCGCCGGGCAGCAGGTGTACGCGGGCGCCGGCAACCCGCGGACCCTGGAGTGGACCCGGCTCGCCCGCGAACTCTTCGAAGGGCGCGGCATCGCCCTCGCGCCGCACGCCCCGGTCGCCATCGGCAAGGAGGAGTTCCGCCGGGTGATGGCCAAGACCCGCAACCCGGTCCTCGTCACCGTCGACTTCACCGACCTGCCCGCCTGCACCAAGCACCCGCTCGCCGACCCGCTGCCGCTGTCCCCGCTGTCCATGGTGTGGCGCAGGGGCTTCGCCCACCCGGGCCTGGACGCGCTGCGGCGCGCCGCCCGCGGACTCGCCGCCGAACGCGGCTGGCTGGAGGTGCCCGCCGGCGCCTGGCTCCCCGCCGCGGCGCTCACAGGGGCCCCGGGCAGCGGGTGAGTGCAAGGTTTCCCGCCGGTCATCCGGCGGGGACCAGGGCCGAAACGCGCCGTTCCTAACGTCGTCCCCACGGACCGACGGCAGTGGAGGCCTGTGATGACCCGTACGACCGCACCGCGCAAGGGGGGCCGCTGGATCGAGCGGTGGGACCCGGAGGACGAGCAGTTCTGGAAGGAGACCGGAGAGCGGATCGCCCGCCGCAACCTGCTGTGGTCGGTGGTGAGCGAGCACATCGGCTTCTCCATCTGGTCCCTGTGGTCGGTGATGGTGCTGTTCATGGGGCCCGAGTACGGGATCGACCCGGCCGGGAAGTTCTTCCTGATCGCCACCGCCACCTGCGTCGGCGCCCTCGTCCGCATCCCGTACACCTTCGCCGTCGCCCGGTTCGGCGGCCGGAACTGGACCGTCGCCAGCGCCCTGCTGCTGCTCGCCCCGACCACGGCCGCGCTGGTCGTCATGGAGCCCGGGACCCCGTACGGCGTCTTCCTCGCGGTGGCCGCCCTGACCGGCGTCGGCGGCGGCAACTTCGCCTCCTCCATGACGAACATCAACGCCTTCTTCCCGCTGCGCAAGAAGGGCTGGGCGCTCGGCCTGAACGCGGGCGGCGGCAACATCGGCGTCCCCGTGGTGCAGCTCGCCGCGCTCCTCGTCATCGGGACCGCGGGCGCCGGCCACCCCCGGCTGCTCCTCGCCTGCTACCTGCCGCTGATCGTCCTCGCGGCCGTCCTCGCCCTGCTGCGGATGGACAACCTCGCGCCGCTCCGCAACGACGGCGGCGCGCTCCGCGAGGCGGCCCGCGAGCGCCACACCTGGCTCATGGCGCTCCTGTACGTCGGCACCTTCGGCTCCTTCATCGGCTACAGCTTCGCCTTCGGGCTGGTGCTCCAGACACAGTTCGGCCGGACGCCGCTCCAGGCGGCCTCGATCACCTTCGTCGGGCCGCTCCTCGGCTCGCTGGTCAGGCCGGTCGGCGGGGCGCTCGCCGACCGGTTCGGCGGGGCCCGCATCACCCTCGGCAGCTTCGCGGCCATGGCGGCCGCGACCGGCGTGGTCATCCACGCCTCCCTGCGGGAGTCGCTGCCGGTCTTCCTCGTCGGGTTCACCGCGCTGTTCGCCCTCAGCGGCATCGGCAACGGCTCCACGTACAAGATGATCCCGGGGATCTTCCAGGCGCAGGCCCTCGCCCGCGGCATGTCCGGCGAGGCCGCCGCCGCGTACGGGCGCAGGCTCTCCGGCGCGGCCATGGGCCTGATCGGGGCGGTGGGCGCGCTCGGCGGACTCGGCATCAACCTCGCCTTCCGCGAGGCGTTCCGCACCACCGGGTCCGGCACCGGTGCCTTCGCCGCCTTCCTCGCCTGCTACGCCGTGTGCGGCGCGGTCACCTGGGCGGTATACCTTCGCCGGCCCTCGGGGCCGTCCCGCCCGGAGCCCGAGGTCGAGGCGAAGCCGCAGCTCACCTCCGTGTAACGGCGGTTAACGGCCCCGAAATACGACGGAACCGGCCCTGACACGCAGAGTTGACAGGCTCGGTTCCGTCACGCGGCACCCGCGCCGCGAACGTGCTACAGAGCCACCGCCGAGGCAGGTCACCATGGACGACGACACGCACCCCGCCGCCCCCGCCGACACCGCCGACGCCGCGCCCGCGGCCCCCGCCGCCGGCGCGCCCGCTGGGGCGGGGCCCGGGCCGGGGCCGCTGGCCGGGTTCACCGTCGGGGTCACCGCGGCGCGCCGCGCGGACGAGCTGATCGCCCTGCTGCGCCGGCGCGGGGCCGCCGTCCTGCACGCCCCCGCCCTGCGGATCGTCCCGCTCGCCGACGACAGCGAACTCCTCGCCGCCACCGAGCAGCTCCTCGACCGGGCGCCCGACGCCGTCGTCGCCACCACCGCGATCGGCTTCCGCGGCTGGATCGAGGCCGCCGACGGATGGGGCATCGGCGAGGAGCTGCTGGGCCGGCTCCGGGCCGCCGAACTCCTCGCCCGCGGGCCCAAGGTCAAGGGCGCCATCCGGGCGGCCGGGCTCGTCGAGGCCTGGTCCCCGCAGTCCGAATCGCTCGCCGAGGTCCTCGACCGGCTCCTCGCCGCCGGCGTCGCCGGCCGCCGCATCGCCATCCAGCTGCACGGCGAACCCCTCCCCGGGTTCGTCGAGGCGCTGCGGGCCGGCGGCGCCGACGTCGTCGTCGTGCCCGTCTACCGCTGGATGGCCCCCGAGGACCCCGCGCCGCTGGACCGGCTGCTCGACGCGGTCGCCGCCGGGAGCGTCGACGCCGTCAGCTTCACCTCCGCGCCCGCCGCGGCCTCGCTGCTGGCCCGCGCCGAGGAGCGCGGCCTGTCCGGCCAGGTGCTGGCCGCGCTGCGCGGCCCCGTCCTGCCCGCCTGCGTCGGCCCCGTCACCGCCGTACCGCTCCAGGCCCGCGGCATCGACACCGTGCAGCCCGACCGGTACCGCCTCGGACCCCTCGTCCAGCTGCTGTGCCGGGAGCTGCCCGGCCGGGCCAAAACCCTGCCGGTCGCCGGCCACCGCCTGGAGATCCGCGGCCACGCCGCCCTCGTCGACGGCGGGCTGCGCCCCGTCCCCCCGGCCGGCATGGCCCTGCTGCGGGCGCTCGCACGGCAGCCCGGCTGGGTCGTCGCCCGCGCCGAGCTGCTGCGCGCCCTGCCGGGGGCCGGCCGGGACGAGCACGCCGTCGAGACGGCCATGGCCCGCCTGCGCGGCGCCCTCGGCACACCGAACCTCATCCAGACGGTGGTCAAACGGGGCTACCGGCTGGCCCTGGACGCCGGCGAGTGCACACCGGACCGCTGACCGCGCGCCGCCCCGCCTCCTGGATGCGGCGACCCGCTCGGGCTACCGTGCCCGGATGATCATCGACGGGGTGGGGATGCGGTACGCCGAGCCGGGCGACGCCGCCGCGCTGGCCGGCGTACTGGCGCGCAACCGGGCGTACATGGCTCCCTTCGAGCCCTGGCGGTCCGAGGTGTTCTACACCGAGGCCGGCCAGCGCGCCCGCATCGAGGGCCTGCTCGCCGAACGCGACGAAGGGCGCCTCCACCCCTACGTGGTCACCGACGCCGCCACCGACGCGCCCATCGGCGTGATCAACCTGGGCGGCGTCTCCCTCGGCCCCTTCCGCAGCGGCGGCGTCGGCTACTGGATCGACCGGGCCCACACCGGCCGCGGCGCGGCCACCGCGGCCCTCAGGGAGGTCTGCCGGATCGCCCGCGACGAGCTGCGCCTGCACCGCGTCGAGGCGTCGACCCTCGTCGACAACCCCGCCTCCCAGCGGGTCCTCGCCAAGGCCGGCTCCAGCCGGATCGGCCTCGCCCCCGGATACCTGCACATCAACGGCGCCTGGCGCGACCACGTCCTCTTCCAGCGGCTCCTGAACGACGACCCGCCGCTGTAGCCCCGGCCGCCCCGCCGCCCGTACGGGGGGTTCCGCAACCACCGCGGGCGCGGCACTCTGAAAGGCGCGTCCCTCGACACGAGGCGGTGACGGGCATGTGGTTCGACTCCGGGCGCGTGTGCCTGGACCTGGTGGCCACCTCCTCCGCCCCCGCGGGCGCCGAGGAGCTGTACGACGGCGACGAGCTGCGGCTGTGGCTCGCCGGAGCCGGGCTCGTGCCCGACCGGACGCCGCTCGCCCGCGTCGGCCCCGACTGGGTCGCGGCCTTCCGGGCCCTGCGCGCCGACGTGGCCTGCCTCGTGCGCGCCGCGCTCACCGGGACCACCCCCGACGGGGGCGCACTGGCCCGGGTCAACGCGCTGGCCGCCGGCCCACCCCCGGGTCTGTGCGCCGTACAGGACCGCGAGGGGCACCTCGTACGGGAGCTGTGCGGGGGCGTCGAGTGCGGGGCGCTGCTCGCCGCGGTCGCCCGCGACGCGGTGGAACTCCTGACGGACCCAGGCGACCGGGCCCTGCTGCGGTGCTGCTCCTCTGCCGGCTGCACCCGCATCTACCTGGACACTTCCCGCGGGCACCGGCGCCGCTGGTGCTCCAGCGAGCTGTGCGGGAACCGGGAGCGCGTCGCCCGCCACCGCCGCCGCACCACCGGGTCCCGCCCACGGCGGTGATCCTCCCCCGGCGACCGGAACGGGAGTGCGGACAGGGTGCGGCTTCGCGTACGGTTGACGGTCGCCCATGCACGTCAGAAGGGGGCCTTTGGTGGCCGCGCAGGATGCCGCTGTCGACAACACGGCGGATTCCGTCCGCGATCGGGAGATCGCGATCGAGCAGACGCACCTGGACCAGGTGTACCGGCGCCTCGAGGAGAAGATCGACGAGGCCGAGTTCCTCATGAACGACGCGGCCAAGCGGGGGCAGGTCGGCACGCCCGGCGCGCTCGCCGAGCGCGACGCGCAGGTCTTCCGGGCCGGGATCCACCTCAACCGGCTGAACAACGAGTTCGAGGACTTCCTCTTCGGCCGCATCGACCTGCTGCTCGGCAAGGACGGCGAGCGCGGTCCGGACGGCGCCCACACCTCCGTCGAGCCGGCCGACGACGCGATCCGCGAGGACCTCACCGCCGACATCGCCGAGACCCTGCACATCGGCCGCATCGGCGTCCTCGACGCCGACTACTCGCCGCTGGTCATCGACTGGCGGGCGCCGGCCGCCGCCCCGTTCTACCGGTCCACGCCCAAGGAGCCCGGACGGGTCGTGCGCCGCCGCGTCATCCGGTCCAAGGGGCGCCGCGTCCTCGGCGTCGAGGACGACCTGATGCGCCCCGAGGTCACCGCCTTCCTCGACGGGCGCGAGCTGCCCGCGATCGGCGACGGCGCGCTGATGGCCGCCCTCGGCCGGGCCCGCACCCACTCCATGCGCGACATCGTCTCCTCCATCCAGGCGGAGCAGGACCTCGTCATCCGGGCGCCCGCCGCGTCCGTCGCCGAGGTCGCGGGCGGCCCCGGCACCGGCAAGACCGCCGTCGCCCTGCACCGCGCCGCCTACCTGCTCTACCAGGACCGGCGCCGCTACTCCGGCGGCATTCTGATCGTCTCGCCGACCCCGCTGCTCGTCGCGTACACCGAAGGAGTCCTGCCCTCCCTCGGCGAGGAGGGCCAGGTCGCCATCCGCGCGCTGGGCTCGCTCGTCGACGGCGCCGAGGCGACCGCGTACGACGAGCACGCCGTGGCCCGCGTGAAGGGCTCCTCCCGGATGCTCAAGGTGCTCCGCAAGGCCGTCCGCGGCGCGCTCGAACTGGGTGACGCCCCCGAACGGCTGCGTGTCGTCGCCTTCTCCCGCCGCGTCGAGCTGGAGGCCGAGGAGCTGGACCGGATCCGGCAGAACGCCCTCGGCGGCACCGCCCCCGTCAACCTGCTGCGCCCCCGCGCCCGCAAGCTGCTGCTGGACGCCCTGTACGCGAAGACGGGCGCGGCCGGGCGGCACAGCGACCCGGAGCTGGCCGCCGAGCTGCGGCAGGCCTTCGACGAGGACGTCTCCACCGAGGACGCGTTCATCGACTTCCTGAACGCCTGGTGGCCCGAGCTCACCCCGCGCGCCGTGCTCGCCGCGATGGCCGACGAGCGGCGCCTGGGCCGCTGGGCGCGCCGCGTCCTCGCCCCGCGCGAGGTCCGCAGGCTGGCCCGCTCGCTGCGCCGGGTGGGTCCCGCCGGGGACGGCCCGCTGTCCGTGCACGACGTGGCGCTGCTGGACGAGCTGCAGCAGCTGCTCGGCGCCCCGGCGCGGCCGAAGCGGAAGCGGGAGGCGGACCCGCTGGACCAGCTCACCGGCCTGCAGGAGCTGATGCCGGTGCGCGAGGAGAGCCAGTGGGAGCGGGCGGAGCGGATCGCCGCCGAGCGCACCGAGTACGCGCACGTCATCGTGGACGAGGCGCAGGACCTGACGCCGATGCAGTGGCGGATGGTGGGCCGCCGCGGGCGGCACGGCACCTGGACGGTGGTCGGCGACCCGGCGCAGTCCTCCTGGATCGACCCGGAGGAGGCGGCCGCGGCCCGTGACGAGGCGTTGGGCACCCGGCCGCGCCGGCGGTTCACCCTGACCGTGAACTACCGCAACCCGGCGGAGGTCGCCGAGATCGCGGCCCGCGTGCTGAAGCTGGCCATGCCGGGGATGGAGCCGCCGTCCGCGGTGCGCTCGACCGGGCTGCGGCCCCGCTTCACCGTCGCCCACGGCGACCTGGCGGCGGCGGTGCGGGAGGAGGCCCGGAGGCTGCTGGAGCAGGTGGACGGCACGGTCGGCGTGGTCGTCTCCATGGACCGGCGCGAGGAGGCGGCGGGCTGGCTCGCCGAGCTCGGCGAGCGGGCGGTGGCGCTGGGCAGCCTGGAGGCCAAGGGCCTGGAGTACGACGCGACGGTGGTGGTCTCCCCGGCGGAGATCGCCGGCGGCAACAGCCGCGAGGAGGTCGAGGCGGGCGAGTTCCCGGCGGGCCTGCGCGTGCTGTACGTGGCGCTCACCCGGGCGACGCAGCAGCTGACGGTGGTCTCCACCGAGCGGGACGCCCCGGACGCGTCGGGCCTGCCCTCGCTGCTGCGCCCGTAGGGCCGGCGGCCCCGCCCGGGCTGCGGCCCGCGGGCGTAGGCCACCCGCGTGGCGGCGCGAGCGGGACTCGACCGGAGGGGGACCGCCCCGGCGGATCCTTTGTTAGCCTGGGTACGACACCGGCTCGATCCAAGCCCCCGGGCCCAACCTTCGTCGCTTCGAGCGACCACTTGCCGCGAGGCGAGCATGGCGGGCCGGTGTCTCGGCTTCAGGGTCCGCGCCCCTCACCACGAGGGGCGCGGACCCTTTTTCGCGTCCCGGTTCGGGTTCCACGTGCCCCACTTCTCTCGTATGGTGGAAGAGTTCTTCCGAATTTCGTAGCTGGTTACCGGCTACCGGTCGGTAGGTGGGACGATCGGACAACAGGTCCCGCCGCGCCCAAATGCAGCGGGCCTGTGCACAGACGTAAAAACAGGGACAGAAGAGGAAACACGGCCATGGCAACGGCGCCCAGCGTCTCGTACTCGATGACGGTCCGCCTGGAGGTGCCCGCGAGCGGAACCGCGGTCTCCCAGCTCACCACGGCCGTGGAGTCGTCCGGCGGGTCGGTCACCGGCCTCGACGTGACCGCGTCCGGCCACGAGAAGCTCCGCATCGACGTCACCATCGCCGCGACCTCCACCGCCCACGCCGACGAGATCGTCGACAAGCTGCGCGGCATCGAGGGCGTCAGCCTCGGCAAGGTCTCCGACCGCACCTTCCTGATGCACCTCGGCGGCAAGATCGAGATGGCGTCCAAGCACCCCATCCGCAACCGCGACGACCTGTCGATGATCTACACGCCCGGCGTGGCCCGCGTCTGCATGGCGATCGCCGAGAACCCCGAGGACGCCCGACGCCTCACCATCAAGCGCAACTCCGTCGCAGTCGTGACGGACGGCTCCGCCGTGCTGGGCCTCGGCAACATCGGCCCGAAGGCCGCCCTGCCGGTCATGGAGGGCAAGGCCGCCCTCTTCAAGCGGTTCGCCGGCATCGACGCCTGGCCGATCTGCCTGGACACCCAGGACACCGACGAGATCGTCTCCATCGTCAAGGCGATCGCCCCCGGCTTCGCGGGCATCAACCTGGAGGACATCTCCGCGCCGCGCTGCTTCGAGATCGAGGCCCGCCTGCGCGAGGCCCTCGACATCCCCGTCTTCCACGACGACCAGCACGGCACCGCGATCGTCGTGCTCGCCGCCCTCACCAACGCACTGCGCGTCGTGGGCAAGGCAGTTGGGGACGTGAAGGTCGTCATGTCGGGCGCCGGGGCGGCCGGCACGGCCATCCTGAAGCTGCTCCTGGCCGCCGGCGTGAAGAACGTCGTCAGCGCCGACATCCACGGCGTCGTGCACGCGGGCCGCCCCGACCTGGTCGACGCCGCCGAGGACTCGCCGCTGTGCTGGATCGCCGCGAACACCAACCCCGAGGGCTACACGGGCACGTTGAAGGAGGCCGTCGTCGGCGCCGACGTGTTCATCGGCGTCTCCGCCCCGAACGTGCTCAGCGGGGAGGACGTCGCCGCGATGGCCGAGGGCGCGATCGTGTTCGCGCTCGCGAACCCGGACCCGGAGGTCGACCCGGCGGTGGCCCGCCAGACGGCCGCCGTAGTCGCCACGGGCCGCTCCGACTTCCCGAACCAGATCAACAACGTGCTGGTCTTCCCCGGCGTCTTCCGCGGCCTGCTGGACGCCCAGTCCCGCACCGTGAACACCGACATGATGCTCGCCGCCGCGACCGCCCTCGCCGACGTCGTCGGCGAGGACGAGCTGAACGCGAACTACATCATCCCGTCCGTCTTCAACGACAAGGTCGCGGGCGCGGTCGCCGGCGCCGTCCGCAAGGCCGCCCAGGGCGCGGCCGCCGCTGTGACGACGCCCACGTCCGGCTGAGCCGCGTCCCGGCGCGTCGCGGGATGCGGGCCGGGCGGGCCCCCTCTAGTGTTGCGGGGATGCCCACGAGGACCGGGACGCGCATCCCACCAGTGCGGACGGAGCGTCACCGGGGCGTGACTGTGGCGCTTTTCGTGTGACCCTGGCGGGTGCCGGATTGGCGTTCCCGCCGCTGGTGGGGGCAGGATGCGTAACCGGGCGCGAGGGTCTGACGTTCAGACCCGGGTCCGGGGACTGTCCGAGGGCCCTGGCAGCATCGGCTTCGATCTCACGCCTCCAAGGCAAGTTGAACACGGGAGTACAACATGAACCGCAGTGAGCTGGTGGCCGCTCTGTCCGAGCGCGCCGAGGTGACCCGCAAGGACGCCGACGCCGTTCTGGCCGCGCTCGCCGAGACCGTCGGCGAGATCGTCGCCAAGGGCGACGAGAAGGTCACCATCCCCGGCTTCCTGACCTTCGAGCGCACCCACCGTGCCGCTCGCACCGCGCGCAACCCGCAGACCGGCGACCCGATCCAGATCCCGGCCGGCTACAGCGTGAAGGTCTCCGCGGGCTCCAAGCTCAAGGAAGCCGCCAAGGGCAAGTAACTCCGCCCTTGCGCCGAGGGCCGCACAGGCACTCGGGACGGCAGCGGTACGGAGAACGCCGAAGGGCGGCCACCCCGCGGGGGTGGCCGCCCTTCGGCCTGTCTGGATGCCCGGTCCGGTGCTGCTGCCCGGATCGGCCCGGCAGGGCCCCCGCAGGGGCCCCCGACGCCTCAGACGAGGTCGCCGCCCGGCAGCTCGACCTTCGCACCGAGCTCGACGAGCTTCTCCATGAAGTTCTCGTAGCCGCGGTTGATCAGGTCGATGCCGTGCACCCGCGAGGTGCCCTCGGCCGCCAGCGCCGCGATCAGGTACGAGAACCCGCCGCGCAGGTCGGGGATGACCAGGTCGGCGCCCTGGAGGCGGGTGGGGCCGGAGACGACCGCCGAGTGCAGGAAGTTGCGCTGGCCGAAACGGCACGCGGAGCCGCCCAGGCACTCGCGGTACAGCTGGATGTGGGCGCCCATCTGGTTCAGCGCCGAGGTGAAGCCGAGCCGGGACTCGTAGACCGTCTCGTGGACGATCGACAGGCCCGCCGCCTGCGTCAGCGCCACGACGAGCGGCTGCTGCCAGTCGGTCTGGAAGCCGGGGTGCACGTCCGTCTCCAGGGCGATGGCGTTCAGCGGGCCGCCGGGGTGCCAGAAGCGGATGCCCTCGTCGTCGATCTCGAAGGCGCCGCCCACCTTGCGGTAGGTGTTCAGGAAGGTCATCATCGAGCGCTGCTGGGCGCCGCGCACGTAGATGTTGCCGCCGGTCGCCAGGGCCGCGGAGGCCCACGAGGCGGCCTCCAGGCGGTCCGGGAGCGCCTTGTGGTTGTAGCCGCCGAGGCGGTCCACGCCGGTGATCCGGATGGTCCGGTCGGTGTCCATCGAGATGATGGCGCCCATCTTCTGCAGGACGCAGATCAGGTCCTCGATCTCGGGCTCCACCGCGGCGTTGCTGAGCTCGGTGACGCCCTCGGCCAGCACGGCCGTCAGCAGCACCTGCTCGGTCGAGCCGACGGACGGGTACGGGAGGCGGATCTTGCAGCCGCGCAGCCGCTGCGGGGCCTCCAGGTACTGGCCGCCCTCGCGCTTCTCGATCGTCGCGCCGAACTGGCGGAGCACGTCGAAGTGGAAGTCGATCGGCCGGCCGCCGATGTCGCAGCCGCCGAGGCCCGGGATGAAGGCGTGGCCGAGGCGGTGCAGCAGCGGGCCGCAGAAGAGGATCGGGATGCGGGACGATCCCGCGTGGGCGTCGATGTCGGCGACGTTCGCGCTCTCGACGTGCGTCGGGTCGAGCACCAGCTCGCCCGGCTCCTCGCCGGGGCGCACGGTCACGCCGTGCAGCTGGAGCAGCCCGCGCACGACCCGCACGTCGCGGATGTCGGGAACGTTGCGGAGCCGGCTGGGTTCGCTGCCGAGCAGAGCGGCGACCATGGCCTTGGGCACGAGGTTCTTCGCACCGCGGACACGGATCTCGCCCTCCAGCGGGGTACCGCCGTGGACAAGCAGGACATCGTCTGTGCCGGTCATGAATCTCGCGTTCCGGAGGGGGTCCACCCGGCAGGGCCGGGGGAGACGGGCAGGGGCCAGGGAAAAGGGTAAGGGGCACGGGGGGTCTGTCCGTAAGGCCGACGCGGCCGTGGGGCTGTCATGAATTGGCCACAACACCCACCGTGTCCACCCCATGGCGGAGTGTCGTATTCCGCCGGGTCGGAGCGGCCGGGCGCCGCCGTGCGCCGCACGGAACCGGAACAGGCGCTCGGCGCTGCCGCCGTGCGCCCGCCGTCCCTCCGGTCCGATGCCGCGCCCGCTCCCCCGAAAGGCGAATGTGCGGGATCATGTCGGCATGACCGAGGTGTCCTCCCTCACGGGGCGGCTGCTCGTGGCCACCCCCGCCCTCGCGGATCCGAACTTCGACCGCGCGGTCGTCCTCCTGCTCGACCACGACGAGCAGGGCTCGCTCGGCGTCGTCCTCAACCGCCCCACCCCCGTCGGCGTCGGGGACGTCCTGCTGCCGTGGGCGGCACTGGCCGGCGACCCCGGAGTCGTCTTCCAGGGCGGCCCCGTGGGCCTCGACTCGGCCCTCGGCATCGCCGTCATCCCCGGCGAGGAGGGCCCCCTGGGGTGGCGCCGCGTGCACGGGGCGATCGGCCTCGTCGACCTGGAGGCCCCGCCGGAGCTCCTCGCCGCCGCGCTCGGCTCGCTGCGGATCTTCGCCGGGTACTCGGGCTGGGGCCCGGGCCAGCTGGAGGCCGAGCTTGGCGAGGGCGCCTGGTACGTGGTGGACTCCGAGCCCGGCGACGTCTCCTTCCCCGACCCCGAGCGGCTCTGGCGGGCGGTGCTGCGGCGGCAGCGCAGCGAGCTCGCCATGGTCGCCACGTACGCCGACGACCCGTCGCTCAACTGAGCCGGGCACGGATCGGTACCCTGGCTGCATGAGCACTCTTGAGCCCGAGCGCGGGACTGGTACGGGAACCCTCGTAGAGCCGACGCCGCAGGTGTCCCACGGCGACGGCGACCACGAGCGCTTCGCCCACTACGTCCAGAAGGACAAGATCATGGCGAGCGCCCTCGACGGGACCCCCGTCGTGGCGCTGTGCGGCAAGGTGTGGGTGCCGGGCCGCGACCCGAAGAAGTACCCGGTCTGCCCCATGTGCAAGGAGATCTACGACTCCATGGGCCCCGGCGGCGACAAGGACAAGGGCAAGGGCGACAAGGGCAAGTAGCCGGCGGCCCCCCGCTGCGGCGCGGAGGCCGCCACCGGCGAGCCGGTGCGCAGGCCGCGGCCGCCCGCCCGTTCGGACCTGCCCCGCCCCTGCGGGGCCGAGGCCCCCGCAGTGCGCTCGCGCGTACCGCGGGGGCCTTCGCCGTACCGGCCGCACACGCGGCCGCGCGGTGCGCCGGGGCGCGACGGCCCGGCCGTCTGCCCCGTACGGCGGAACATCGGGGCGCGTGCGTGCGTGGGGCGGAGGCGCAGCAGGGCCCCCGCCGGGCGTGCGCGGGCCGGAGGCGCCGCAGGGCCCGTCGCGGGGGTCCGTCCGCGCGCCGGAAGCGCCGCGGGACCCCTGTCGGGGTCCGTTCGGGGGCCGGAAGCGCCGCGCAACCCGCAGGGGGCGTGCGTACGCGGCCGGAGGCGCCGCAGGATCCGTACGGGAGGGCCGCGGCCCGGTGACGTTTCCCGGCTGCCGCACTAGGGTCGGCCGCTACGAGCGACCCGGGGGGACCGCCTGCCCCGCCGGGCGCAACGTGCCGCTGCGAAGGGCCGCCGCATGGACCTGATCCCCGCACCCCGCACCCACGCCTTCCGCCCGGACGCGCCGCCCTGCCTCCTCGGGCCGAGCCCGTGGCTCGACGCCGGCCCCGGAACCGCCGGCACGGCGCGCTGGCTGCGCCGGGAGCTGGGCGCCGCCACCGGCTGGGACCTTCCCCCGCCGGGCCCGGAGGACACGGACGCGGCCGAAGGCGGCGGCGCCGCGGGCATCCGGCTGCGCCTCGACCCCGCCCTCGCCGCCCGCCTGGGCCCCGAGGGGTACGCCCTGGCCGTCGGCGGCGCCGGCGCCGACCTCGCCGGGGCCTCGCCCGCCGGGCTGTTCTGGGCCGCGCAGACGCTGCGCCAGCTCCTCGGGCCCGACGCCCACCGCCGCGCCGCCCCCCTCGGCCGCGGCCGCACGTGGAGCCTGCCGTGCGGCACCGTCGAGGACGGCCCCCGCTTCGCGTGGCGCGGCATGATGCTCGACGTCGCCCGGCACTTCACGCCCAAGGAGGGGGTGCTGCGCCACCTCGACCTGCTGGCTGCGCACAAGCTCAACGTGCTGCACCTGCACCTGACGGACGACCAGGGCTGGCGCATCGAGATCGCGCGCCACCCGCGGCTGACGGAGGTCGGCGCGTGGCGGCCGCGCAGCCGCCGGGGCCACCGGGCGTCGCCGCTGTGGGACGAGAGCCCGCACGGCGGCTTCTACACCCGGGACGACATCCGCGAGATCGTCGCGTACGCGGCCGAGAGGCACATCACGCTCGTCCCGGAGATCGACCTGCCGGGCCACTCCCAGGCGGCGATCGCCGCCTATCCGGAACTCGGCAACACCGACGTCGTCGACACGGCCGCGCTGGGGGTGTGGGACGACTGGGGCGTCAGCGAGCACGTCCTCGCGCCCACCGAGGCCGTCCTGCGGTTCTACGAGGGCGTGTTCGAGGAGGTTCTGGAGCTCTTCCCCGCCGAGGTCTCGCCGTTCGTCCACGTGGGCGGTGACGAGTGCCCGAAGGCACAGTGGCGGGCGTCCCCGACGGCCCGGCAGCGGATCCGCGAACTCGGTGTCGACGGCGAGGACGGCCTCCAGGCCTGGTTCATCGGGCACTTCGGCCGCTGGCTCGCCGAGCGCGGCCGGCGCCTCATCGGCTGGGACGAGATCCTTGAGGGCGGCCTCGCCCCGGGCGCCGCGGTGTCCTCGTGGCGCGGCTACGCGGGCGGGATCGCCGCAGCCCGCGCCGGCCACGACGTGGTGATGTGCCCCGAGCAGCACGTGTACCTGGACCACCGTCAGGCGCCCGGCCCCGACGAGCCGGTGCCGATCGGGTACGTGCGGACACTGGAGGACGTGTACCGGTTCGAGCCGGTTCCTGCCGAGCTGTCAGGGGAGGCGGCGCAGCACGTCCTCGGGGCGCAGGCCAACGTGTGGACCGAGGTCATGGAGGACCAGGGGCGCGTCGACTACCAGGTCTTTCCGCGGCTCGCCGCGTTCGCCGAGGCCGTGTGGTCGCCGCTGCCGGGCCCGGCCGAACGGGACTACGCCGGCTTCGAGGCCCGGATGGCCGTTCACCGGCGGCGGTTGGACGCGATGGGCGTCCGACACCGGCCGCCCGGAGGCCCGTTGCCGTGGCAGCGGCGCCCCGGCGTGCTCGGGCGGCCGCTCGACGGGGAACCCCCGAACGTGTGAGGAGGGTGGCCCGGGGCGCCGCGCGGGGTGCGGCGAGCCGTCTGCGCCGGGGGTGTGCGCGGCGCCGGCGGGCGGGCGTGGCGGGCGCCGCGGAGCCGGGAAGTCACGGGAGGGTCGGGACTCTCGTGATCTGCGGGACGTGTGGGGAACCGCAGGGGATTCCGGGGCGTCCACGACCTTGGGTGCTGTCGGGAACTTTCGTCTGCCGAGGGCGAATTCACCCCTTCCTCGGCCCTTTCGTGCGTACCGAGCCATACGGGGGAAAACGGACGCCGTGGGGTCGAGGGGGCGCCCGGCCGACCCTCGCGCCAGGCGGGGCGGATGATGTGCCAGAGTTGCCACGTCCCGGCGGTGAGCACGTACCGTACGGCGGACAGGCGTGAGCGCCGGGACCGGGACATCGGGAAGGGGCAGCGGGTTGACCACGCACGCACCGCACACACCTCAGGCGGCGCAGTCCGTGATGCTGCCGGCCTCGCTCGACGAGGCCGTGGCGGCTCTCGCAGCCATGCCCGCCGCCGTGCCGGTCGCCGGGGGCACCGACCTCATGGCCGCCGTCAACGCGGGACTGCTCAGGCCGGCCGGCCTGGTGAGCCTCGGCCGGATCAACGAGATCCGCGGCTGGCAGTACCAGGAGGACGGCCACGCCCTCCTCGGCGCCGGCCTCACCCACGCCCGCATGGGCCGCCCCGACTTCGCCGCGCTGATGCCCGCCCTGGCCGCGGCCGCGCGCGCCGCCGGCCCGCCGCAGATCCGCAACGCCGGCACCCTCGGCGGCAACATCGCCAGCGCCGCGCCGACGGGCGACACGCTGCCCGTGCTGGCTGCGCTGGAGGCCGCCCTCGTCGTCGTCGGCCCGGACGGCAGCAGGGAGATCCCGGTCTCTTACCTGCTGGCCGGCCGCGAGATGCTGCGCACCGGCGAGCTGATCGGCTTCGTCCGGGTGCCGCTGCTGCACGCCCCGCAGGTGTTCCTGAAGGCGACCGGGCGCACGGGCCCGGGGCGCGCCGTGGCGTCCGTGGGGCTCGTGCTGGACCCCGCACGGCGGGGGGTGCGCATCGCGGTCGGCGCGGTCGCGCCGATGCCGCTGCGCCCGCTGGACGCCGAGCAGTGGGTGGCGTCGCTGATCGACTGGGACGGGGAGCGGCAGCTGGCCCCCGAGGCGCTGGAGGCCTTCGGCGACTACGTCGCCGCCGCCTGCGTCCCCGACCAGGGGGAACCCGTCGCCCCCGGCGTACTTCACCTGCGGCGGACGGTGGCCGTGCTGGCACGGAGGGCCCTGGGGAGGGCGCTGACCTCATGAGTGGGAACGAGAACGTGAGCGGAACGACGGGCGACCCGGGCGCGGGCGCGCCCGGCTGGGGCTGGGAGCCGGTGCCGCAGGGCGGCGAGTACGACTCCGACGCCACGGCCTTCGTGAGCCTGCCCCCCGACATGCTGGAGGGCCTCGGCACCGGGGAGCCGCTGGCCGCGCCCGGGCACGGCTACGTGCCCCCGCCGATGATCGTCCCGCTGGGCACCGGCACCGCCGACCCGGCGGCGACGGGGACCTGGTCGATGCCGGTGCAGTGGCCCGAGGCCGACGCGGCCCCGGCCGCGGGCGGCGGCACGGGCGGCGGGGCTCCCGTCGGGGCGCCGATCCCGGCGTCCGTCCCGATCCCGGCGTCGGTCGCCGCGGCGTTCGCGGACGCCGGCGCGGGCCACGCCCCCGCCGAGGCGGAGCCCGACTCCGCGGACGGCGAGGACCCGGGCGCGACCGCCGAGTGGCACTTCCCCGACGCGGTGCGCGGCGCCGACCCGGTGTCGACGGGCCAGTGGACCCTGCCCGAACTGCACGACGGCACCGGCGAGTTCCACACCGGCGCCCTCGACGCGGGCTTCAGCGGCGCCCCGGCGACCCTGCCGGGCGGCGCCCCCGCCCCCTGGACGGCGCAGCCCCACCACGAGGCGGCCGCGCCCGTGGACGCCCCGCTGACCTCGGGCGTGCTGCCGGACGACCGGACCGACGGCTCCGACAGCGGCCGCCGCCGGCTCGGCGGTCCCGGCGTCGGCGGGCCCGCGGGCGCCCCGCGCGTGCTCGGCGGCCCCGGCGTCGGCACCCTCCCCGAGGGGGAGCCGCACGGGGCCGACCACGGCCCCGCGGACACCCCCGCGGGCGGCACCGCAACGCCGCACACGGCCGCGTATGCGCACGCCCACGACGGCCGCCACGCGCACCCCTACGCCACCGACCTGCCCGGCCACCCGCACGCACCCCAGGAGCCCGCACAGACCCCCGCGCACGGCGTGCCGTACGGCCACGCCGAGGCCCCGCAGCAGGGCGGGGCGGGGCAGTACGACGGACACCCCGGGCACGGGCTCTACGACGGGCGCGCCGGGGACGGGCTGTACGACGGGCGCGCCCTGTACGACCAGGGCGGGCATGGCGCGCAGGGCGGGCATGGCGCGCAGGGCGGGCATGGCCCGTACGACGAGCATGGCCCGCACGAGGGTCACGCCCCGCACGAGGGTCACGCCCCGCACGAGGGCCACGCCCCGCACGAGGGCAGCGCCCCGCACGATGGCCACGCCCCGCACGACGGGGCCGCGCCCTACGGCGGCCGCGGCCGCGGGGAGGCGCACGCCGGGGAGCACAGCGCCGCGGAGTACGCCCCCGCGGGCACCGCGGGCACTCCGGCCGGGCATGCCGGGCCCGACGGCCACGACCGCCTGGAGCCGGCCGCGGCGCAGCCCGCGCCCGCCCCTGCACCCGAGCCCGCGCCGGAGCCGTCGCCCGAGCGGGAGGCGGAGGCGGCGGCCGCCGCCGCGCCCGAGCCGGCCGAGCCCGAGCCCGCCGCGCAGGCCGCGGACGCCGCCGGGCAGGAGCCGGGCCCGCGGGCCGCCGCGGAATCCGGACCGGCGCACGAGCACGGCCTCACCGAAGCCGCCCACGACCCGGCGCCCGATCCGGCCGCCACCGACGGCCGCGGCCTCGCCGCAGCCCCCGCGGCCGAAGCGGGCAGTGCGCCCGTGCCGGGTGCGGACACCGCCGACCCTGCCGGGGCACCGCCGGGTGCGGACACCGGGGAAGGGATCCCGGGCGGGGAGGCCCCGTACGCGGAGGAAACGGCTCCGGCCGTCGCGCACCACGAGCACCCGCTGTCCTCGTACGTGCTGCGCGTCAACGGCGCCGACCGGCCCGTCACCGGCGCATGGATCGGCGAGTCGCTGCTGTACGTGCTGCGCGAGCGCCTCGGCCTCGCCGGCGCCAAGGACGGCTGCTCCCAGGGCGAGTGCGGGGCCTGCGCGGTGCAGGTCGACGGCCGGCTCGTCGCCTCCTGCCTGGTCCCGGCCGCGACGGCCGCCGGGAGCGAGGTCCGGACCGTCGAGGGGCTCGCCGCGGGCGGGGAACTCTCCGACGTGCAGCAGGCGTTGTGCCGTTCGGGTGCGGTGCAGTGCGGATTCTGCGTACCCGGCATGGCCATGACCATCCATGACCTGCTGGAGGGCAACCACGCCCCCAGCGACCTGGAGACCCGCCAGGCGCTGTGCGGGAACCTGTGCCGCTGCTCCGGCTACAAGGGCGTCCTGGAGGCCGTCCGCGAGGTCGTCGCCGAGCGGGAGGCCGCCGAGGCCGAGGCGGCCACCGCCGCGCAGGCACAGGGACAGGCCCAGGTGCAGGGGCAGGCGTACGCCGCCGGGCCGGGGGATCCGTACATCCCGCACCAGGCCCAGCCGGGCGAGGGCGGCATCCACAACGGAGGCATGGCGTGAGCGGGCAGGACGCGGCCACGGCGACGTCGACGACGACCGTGACGTTCACCACGACCACCGCGGCGGGCGGCGCCGCCGACACCCCCGGAGCCGCACCCGGCCCCGGCCCCGAGCAGGCCGCCCCGGCGGTGCCGCGCGGCATCGGCGCGTCCGTTCCCGCCGCCGACGCGCGCGCCAAGACCGAGGGCACCTTCCCCTACGCCGCCGACCTGTGGGCCGAGGGCCTCCTGTGGGCCGCCGTGCTGCGCTCCCCGCACGCCCACGCCCGCATCCTGTCCGTCGACACCTCCGCCGCCGAGCGGATGCCGGGCGTCCGCGCCGTCGTCACCCACGCCGACGTCCCCGGCGCCACCACCCACGGGCGGCGCATCGCCGACCGGCCCGTCTTCGCGCACGACGTCGTACGCCACCACGGCGAGCCCATCGCGGCCGTCGCCGCCGACCACCCCGACACGGCCCGCCTCGCGGCCGCCGCGATCACCGTCGAGTACGAGCTGCTCGAAGCGGTCACCGACCCCGAGCAGGCGTTCGGCGCCCCGCCACTGCACCCCGACGGCAACCTGATCCGGCACATCCCGCTCCGATACGGCGACCCGGACGCCACCGGCGAGGTCGTCGTCGAGGGCCTCTACCGCATCGGCCGCCAGGACCCCGCCCCCATCGGCGCCGAGGCCGGGCTGGCCGTGCCGCGCCCCGACGGCGGCGTCGAGATCTACACCGCCTCCACCGACCCCCACCTCGACCGCGACCTGGCCGCCGCCTGCTTCGGCCTCGAACCCGACCGGGTCCGCATCGTCGTCACCGGCGTGCCCGGCGCCACCGCCGACCGCGAGGACGCCGCCTTCCAGCTCCCGCTCGGCCTGCTCGCCCTGCGGACCGGCTGCCCCGTCAAACTCGCCGCCACCCGCGAGGAGTCCTTCCTCGGCCACACCCACCGCCACCCGACGCTGCTGCGCTACCGCCACCACGCCGACGCGGAGGGCCGCCTCGTCAAGGTCGAGGCGCAGATCCTGATGGACGCCGGCGCCTACGCCGACTCCTCCTCCGAATCCCTCGCCGCGGCCGTGGCGTTCGCCTGCGGCCCGTACGTCGTCCCGCACGCCTTCGTCGAAGGCTGGGCCGTGCGCACCAACAACCCGCCGTCGGGCCACGTCCGCGGCGAAGGCGCCATGCAGGTGTGCGCCGCGTACGAGGGCCAGATGGACAAGCTGGCCGCCGCCCTCGGCCTCGACGGCGCCGAACTGCGGCTGCGCAACGTCCTCGCCACCGGCGACCTGCTGCCCACCGGGCAGACCGTCACCTGCCCGGCGCCGGTCGCCGAACTGCTGCGCGCCGTACGGGACTCCGAGTTGCCGCCGCTGCCGAAGGACACCCCGGAGGAGGAGTGGCTGCTGCCGGGCGGCCCGGAGGGCGCGGGCGAGCCCGGCGCGGTGCGGCGCGGCGTCGGATACGGCGTCGGCATGGTGCACATGCTCGGCGCGGAAGGCACCGACGAGGTGTCCACGGCGACGGTGAAGGTCGTCGACGGCGCGGCGACCGTCATCTGCGCGGCCGTCGACACCGGCCAGGGCTTCGCGACGCTGGCCCGGCAGATCGTCCAGGAAGTCCTCGGCGTGGACGAGGTGGCGACGGCCCCCGTTGACACCGACCAGCCGCCGGCCGGCCCCGCCGCGCACGGCCGCCACACGTGGGTCTCGGGCGGCGCCGTGGAGCGCGCCGCGAAGATGGTCCGCACCCAGCTGCTCCAGCCGATGGCCCACAAGCTCGGCATGTCCACGGAACTCCTCCAGGTCAAGGACGGCCGGATCACGTCGTACGACGGCGCGTTCTCGACGACGGTCGCGGAGGCGATGGCCGGCAAGGAACTGTGGGCGACGGCCCAGTGCCGCCCGCACCCCACGGAACCGCTCGACGGCGACGGGCAGGGCGACGCGTTCGTCGGCCTCGCGTTCTGCGCGATCCGCGCAGTCGTGGACGTCGACATCGAACTGGGCACGGTGCGCGTGGTCGAGCTGGCGGTCGCCCAGGACGTCGGCTGCGTCCTCAACCCCCGCCAGCTGGAGGCCCGCATCGAAGCGGGCGTCACCCAGGGCGTGGGCGCTGCCCTCACGGAGAACCTCCGCTCGGTCGGCGGCCTGGTCCGCCACCCCGACCTGACGGGCTACGCACTGCCGACGTCGCTGGACGCGCCGACGGTACGAATCGTCAAACTGGTCGAGGAACGGGACGTGGTAGCCCCGTTCGGCGCGAAGGCGGCAAGCGCGGTCCCGGTGGTCACGACCCCGGCAGCCGTGGCCTCAGCGGTCCGCGCAGCCACGGGACGCCCGGTCAACAGGCTCCCGATCCGCCCCTCGGCGGCAGTCGCGACGGCCAACTCCTGACCGTGTGACCCGCATTGCACGTGCAACCCGAGGTTGGGGCTGTCGCTGCCGGTCGCTAGAGTGATCGGTAAGCCCTGTGGCACGCCCGCGCGAACGGCAGCTCACAGGAGCGAACGGGGTCGGAGAAGCGGCGGCAACGCCGCCCTCCCACGGGGAACGGGTAAACGGGGAGGCCATCGTGGCAGAGGAATCGGTATTCAGCTTCTTGGAAGGGTCGGCGAAGAGCCAGTCGGCGGCCATCATGGCGCAGGCCAAGGCACTCGCAGTCGACTACGAGACGATCAGCGGCTACAAGAAGGTCGTCGACGACCTGCTGACGAAGCTCGGCAACTCGGAGGCCTCCGACAAGAAGCTGGCCCACACGACCCTCCCCGAGGGCACCTTGGGCACGGGCTTCGCTGAGGCGACGGACCTGTTCAGCGCGTACGAGAAGGTCCAGACCGAGCTGCAAAACCTCTCGAAGGGCCTGGCGGGGCACATCGAAGCGCTGGGCCTTGCGGTCCGGACGGCGGGCAAGGATCTCGCCGCGGTAGACGAAGAGACCAAGTACCGCCTGGCGGCAATCGCCAGGCAGGCGGAGGCCGCGTACGTCAAGGAACGGGACCCGTTGGCCAAGGAGCAAAAGTTGAAGCAGGACGAGGCAAGGCACGGCACCAAGGGCACCGGCAGCACGGCTGGAGGCGACGTCTGATGGCAACGAACTTCGAGGGGTACACCCACCAGCAGCTGCTGGTGATGGTCAAGACGCTCAACCCCGAGCTGGTCCAGACGCGCAGCACGCAGCTGACCAAGGCCGCAACGACGATCGAGTCGATCGGCAAAGCGCTGAGGTCCCACAAGGTCACAGGCTGGGAAGGCGAGACGGCCCAGGCCTTTGAGCAGTGGGCACGCCAGGCGGGCAACGCGACGGTGCAGCTGTCCGAGTACAGCAAGGCCGCCGGTACGTGGATGCAGCGCGCCTCGGAGACCATGTACGACGTCAAGAACAACATGCCGGCGTACGACGCGACGGCCGCGAAGAACCTCGAGGTCTCCAAGGACTTCCGCAACGACCCGGACGCGCAGCAAATGGGTCGGGAGGCTCACGCCAAGCTGTCGGGCGACCACACCAAGGCGATCGACGCGCTGACGAAGCTCGCTCAGTCGTACGAGCAGTCGAAGACCCAGATCACCGCCCAGCCGATCCCGACGTTTCCCAAGATGCCGGATCCGTTCGTGCCGAAGGGTTATGCGGGCGAAAACGGTTACCTCCAGAGCTCCGGAGGAACCGGATCCTACGGCGGTGTTGGGCAGGCCCCTGGCTACGGCCCGTCGTCTCACCGTGAAGGCTCGTCAGGGGATTCAGGTTTCACTCCCCGACTGCCGGATGCTTCCCTGTCGCCGACAGGTGGTCCAACCCCGGCCCCGAGCCTGCCGGACCGTGACGTGAACGTGGACCTCGACAACGTCGCCGTCCTCCCGGACAAAACGATGCCGCCGGTTACCAACATGCCGCCAACCTCCGGTCTCGGGCCGGTCACGCCGGGGCCTGTTGCACCGATGCCACCGGTGCTGCCTCTCCCGCCCGGTGCCGGTCCGACGCATGGCGGCGGGGGCAGTTCGTTCAACAAGGTCCCGTCCGTGGCGGGCCCTCCCGGCGGCGGCAAGCTCGGCATGCCGCCCCTGATGCCGCGTGACACGGGCATCATTGGCGGCCGCCAGGTGCCCAGCGCGACGGGTCCCACCGCGGGGCTTCCCCGCGGCCTCGTGGTCGGCTCCGAGGGGGGCCACCCCGGCGCTCGTCCGCCCGTAGGCTCGGGGATGCACCCCGGCATGGGGGGAGCGCACCCGAGCGGTCCTGGCGGCACTCCTACCGGTCGCCGACTGGCCATGGAACCGGGCGGCGTCATCGGTGGAGCCCGTCAGCCCGGCGCGATGCCGCCCGGTGTGGTCGGCCGTGCGGCCCCGAGCGGGCAGCCGTTCACGCACGGTGGCTCCGGCCTCGTGCGGAACAGACCTGCCGGTGAGTCGGCTCGTGGGGCGATGGGGCACGCTGGTGCGGGCGCCCACGCGCCGGGCAGCCGGAACGAGCGCCAGGGCGGCGAGCGCCCCGATTATCTGGCCGAGGACGAAGAGACGTGGCGGAGCAATGACCGTGTCGTTCCGCGAGTGATTGACTGACAGAACGGACGTTGCACGAGATGCGCATGCGCAAGGCGACCTCGGCTCTCCTGGGCCTCCTGCTGGCCGGGGTCGCCGCGACCCCGGCTCACGCGAAGACCATCCGTGAGCAGCAATGGCATCTCGACGCCATGAAGGCCGACGACATCTGGAAGATCAGTACGGGCAAGGGTGTGACCGTTGCCGTGATCGACAGCGGGGTTGAGAGGGTTCCCGAGCTGGAGGGTCAGGTCCTGCCGGGCAAGGACTTCGCCACGTCGTACGGCAATGACGAGCGCACTGACTATGACAAGCACGGCACCAGCATGGCCGCGATCATCGCTGGTTCAGGCAAGCGTCAGGGCGGTGACGGTGCGGTCGGCCTCGCCCCAGGAACCAAGATTCTTCCGATCCGTGTCCCCCACGAGGAGAGCGCGGTGGCGCCTTCCTGGACGGAGGCCATTCGCTACGCGGCGGATTCGGAGGCGAAAGTCATCAACATCTCGATGGGGATATCCCGGGACGACCCGGCTCGCCTCGACGCGGTCAAATATGCCTTGTCCAAGGGTAAGTTGATATTTGCGGCTGTGGGCAACAGTGGCACCCGCGAGCTCAAGTACCCGGCCGCAACGCCCGGCATTGTGGGAGTGGGAGCAGTAGGGCCGGACGGAAAGGCGACAGAGGAGTCGCAGCGCGGACCGCAGGTGGACCTCGCAGCCCCCGGCGTCGACATCGTCTCCGCGTGTGCCGGCGGTACGATGCTCTGCAAGGCGCACGGGACGAGCCACGCGACCGCCATCGCCTCCGCCTCGGCCGCGCTCCTGTGGTCCGCGCACCCCGAGTGGACCAACAACCAAGTGCTGCGAGTTCTGCTGAATACCGCCGGCAAGCCGACCGATGGTGTGCAGCGCAACGACTACATCGGCTACGGCATTGTGCGCCCGAAGGTTGCGCTGCCAACCCCAGGGGATCCCGGGCCCGCCGACGTGTTTCCGTTGCCTGACCTTGCAGCGGCCGATGCGAAGAACTCGCCCGCTCCGTCGGCCTCGGCGAAGGCGCCCGAGTCCGCCGCACCGCAGGCGGAGGTGAAGGCTGGCGGCGTCAGCGGTATGACGTGGATCGCGCTGGGGCTAGGAGCCTGTGTGCTGGTCGGCGGTGCGGTCACTGCAGTGGTCGTCCGCCGCCGGAACGGCTGACCGGGTGCAGGCACGCAAGGCGGCTTCGGCGCTGGTGAGCCTTCTGCTGGTCGGCGTCGCCGCGACCCCTGCTCACGCGAAGACCATCCGTGAGCAGCAATGGCATCTCGACGCCATGAAGGCCGACGACATCTGGAAGATGAGTACCGGCAAGGGCGTCACTGTTGCGGTCATCGACAGTGGCGTCGACCGGATCCCCGAGCTTGAAGGCCAAGTCCTTCCAGGTAAGGACTATGCGACGCAGAACTCAGGAGACGAGCGCACAGACTACGACAAGCACGGCACCACGATGGCTGCACTGATTGCCGCTACAGGCAAGCATCCGAGCGGTGACGGAGCATTTGGTCTTGCTCCGGGTTCCAAGATCCTTCCGATCCGAGTGCCGCACGAGTTCAACGACACGAGCCCGACCTGGACTGAGGCGATCAGGTATGCGGCAGACTCCGAAGCTAAAATCATCAACATATCCATGGCCACGGAACAGGATGATCCTGGGCGGCTCGATGCAGTGAAGTACGCCCTGGCCAAGGGGAAGTTGATTTTTGCTGGCGTGGGCAATGACGGCGACACCCTTAACAAGGTCATGTACCCCGCGGCGACGCCCGGTGTTGTGGGTGTGGGAGCCGTGGGACCTGACGGCGTTGCGACCAAGGAGTCGCAGCACGGCCCCCAGGTCGACATGGCTGCTCCTGGTGTAGGCATTCTGACGGCATGCGGCGGCAAGACTGGCCTTTGCAAGAACCGTGGCACTAGTGACGCAACCGCGCTGGCCTCCGCCTCGGCAGCGTTGCTCTGGTCCGCCCATCCGGAGTGGACGAACAACCAGGTGCTTCGTGTCCTTCTGAACACAGCAGGCAAGGCCGACGACGGCAAGGAGCGCAACGACTACCTCGGCTACGGCATCGTGCGTCCGAAGGTGGCCCTGCCGACGCCGGGGGATCCTGGGCCCGCCGATGTGTTCCCGCTGCCCGACCTGGCCGCGGCCAATGCGAAGGACTCGCCCGTGCCTTCGCCCCCGGCGAAGACGCCCGAGTCCGCCGCACCGCAGGCGGAGGCGAAGGCCGACGACGTCAGCGGTATGACGTGGATCGCGCTGGGGCTCGGTGCGTGCGTGTTGGGCGGCGGTGCGGTCACTGCGGTGGTCGTCCGCCGCCGGAACGGCTGACCGGATGTGCATGCGCAAGGTGATCTCGGCACTGGTGGGCCTCCTGCTGGTCGGGGTTGCCGCGGCCCCGGCTCACGCGAAGACCATCCGTGAGCAGCAATGGCATCTCGACGCCATGAAAGCCGACGACATCTGGAAGGTCAGCACCGGCAAGGGCATCACGGTCGCCGTGATCGACACAGGTGTCGCTCAGATCCCTGAGCTTGAAGGCCAAGTCGTTCAGGGCCGAAACTTCGCTTCACCCGGATACAAGGGTGACGAACGAACCGACTACGACAACCACGGCACGAAAATGGCGGCCGTCATCGCCGGTAACGGCAAAGGCGCAGGCGGTATTGAAAGCGCCTTCGGCCTAGCTCCCGGTGCCAAGATCATGTCTTTGAGGATTGACCCCGGTGGTGACGGGACGAAGCCCTACAAGGCCATGATCGAAGCCGTCCGCTATGCCGCTGACACGGACGCGAAGATTGTCAACATTTCCATGGGCAACCTGCACGACAGTGCGGAGCTTGCAGAAGCGGTCAAGTACGCGCTCGGTAAGGGCAAGTTGATATTTGCTGCTGTCGGGAACGACGGGGCTTCGCTGAACGACCTCCGGTATCCCGCGGCGACTCCTGGAGTGGTGGGTGTCGGGGCTGTGGACCCTAACGGGGCGGCAACAGAGGAGTCCCATCACCACGCGTACGTGGACATGACTGCCCCTGGCGTCGACATCATCTCCGGTTGCAGTGGCGGCTCCGGCCTCTGCAAGGCCAACGGAACCAGCCACGCCACGGCCCTCGCTTCCGCTTCGGCCGCGCTGTTGTGGTCGGCGCACCCCGACTGGACGAACAACCAGGTGCTGCGGGTGTTGCTGAATACAGCCGGCAAAGCCGACGACGGCAAGGAGCGCAACGACTACCTCGGCTACGGCGTCGTGCGGCCGAAGGTGGCCCTGCCGACGCCTGGGGATCCCGGGCAGGCCGATGTGTTCCCGCTGCCAGACCTGGCTGCGGCCGATGCCAAGAACTCGCCCGCTCCGTCGGCCATGGTGAAGGCGCCCGAGTCCGCCGCACCGAAGGCGGAGGCCGGCGGCGTCAGCGGTATGACGTGGATCGCGCTGGGGCTCGGCGTGTGCGTACTGGTCGGCGGCGCGGTCACTGCGGTGATTGTCCGCCGCCGGAATGGCTGACCAGGTGCACATGCGCAAGGTGATCTCGGCCCTGGTGGGCCTCCTGCTGGCTGGGGTTGCCGCCGCCCCGGCTCACGCGAAGACCATCCGTGAGCAGCAATGGCATCTCAATGCAATGAACGCTGACGCGATCTGGAAGATCAGTACGGGCAAGGGAGTGACCGTCGCTGTCATAGACAGCGGCGTCGGCCGCATCCCCGAACTAGCAGGTCAAGTCGTCCCGGGCAAGGACTTTGCCACGTCGTATGGCAACGACGAGCGCACCGATTACGACAAGCACGGCACGGCCATGGCGGCAATCATCGCCGGCTCCGGCAAGCACCCGAGCGGTGATGGTGCCTTCGGCCTTGCCCCCGGGGCCAAGATCCTCCCGATTCGCGTCCCGCACGAGACGAATCAGCTGGCCCCTTCGTGGACCGAGGCCATTCGGTATGCAGCCGACTCGGAGGCGAAGGTCATCAACATTTCGCTGGGGATGTCCGAGAAGGACGACCCGGGTCGCCTCGATGCCGTCAAGTACGCCTTGTCAAAAGACAAGCTGGTCTTCGCGGCAGTTGGCAACGACGGAGACACGACGAACGACGTCAAGTACCCCGCCGCCACGCCAGGCATCGTCGGAGTCGGGGCAGTCGGGCCCGACGGAAAGGCGACCTTGGAGTCACAGCACGGGCCGCAGGTGGACATCGCCGCTCCCGGCGTGGACATCGTCACCGCATGCCTCGGTAACACCGGTGTCTGCAAGAATCACGGAACTAGTGACGCGACAGCCCTCGTATCTGCTTCCGCCGCGCTGCTGTGGTCCGCGCACCCCGAGTGGACCAACAACCAGGTGCTGCGGGTCCTGATGAACACCGCCGGGAAGCCGACCGATGGTGTGCAGCGCAACGATTACATCGGTTACGGCATCGTGCGGCCGAAGGTGGCGCTGCCGACGCCCGGGGATCCCGGGCCCGCTGATGTGTTCCCGCTGCCCGACCTGGCCGCGGCCGATGCGAAGAACTCGCCTGCGCCATCGGCCGACGCCAAGGCCCCAGAGTCCCCCGCTCCGCAGGCCGAGGCGAAGGCCGACGGCGTCAGCGGCATGAAGTGGATCGCGTTGGGGCTCGGTGCCTGCGTGCTGGTCGGCGGTGCAGTCACTGCGGTGGTCGTCCGCCGTCGGAACGGGTGACCCGGTGGTGCACGTGTGGCTGCAGAGGCGGTAGAGCGGGCCCCGGGGCCGGCGGTTGTGCCTGGCCCCGGGGTCCTGGGAGAAGCCGTGACCGGATTCGAACCGGTGTAGTCCGCTTTGCAGGCGGGTCCCTGGACCACTCGGGCACACGGCCGGGTTGTGCTGACAGCGACGACCGTACGGGCGGCCCCGCGCCGCTGGAAGGCCCCGGCGGGGGCTGCCATGTGACTGTCATGTGCCGTTCACAGGTGACCCCGCCCAGCCCCCCGGCGTAGGTCCTCCGGACGAGCCGGGATCCGTCGTACGGACAGGGGCGAAACCCCGCTTCGCGGCTTACTCTGGGGCGATGAGCGCCCTCGAACCCGGCCTGTCGGAGCCGCAGTCCACCGCACCGGTCCCGCCCCCGCCCGAGGGAGGGATCCTCTCGTCGGCGTACCGGACGCTCAGCATCGGCATCGTGTCCGTCATCTTCCTCATCGCCTTCGAGGCCACCGCCGTCGGCACCGCCATGCCGGTCGCCGCCCGCGATCTCGACGGGATCGGGCTGTACGCGTTCGCGTTCTCCGCCTACTTCACCACCAGCCTCTTCGGCATGGTCCTCGCCGGCCAGTGGTCCGACCGGCAGGGCCCGCTGCGCCCGCTGGGCCTCGGTATCGGGGCGTTCGCGGCAGGGCTGGTGCTGGCCGGGACGGCGGGCGCGATGTGGGTGTTCGTCCTGGGCCGGGCCGTGCAGGGCTTCGGCGGCGGGCTCGTCATCGTCGCCCTGTACGTGGTGGTGAGCCGGGCGTACGAGGAGCGGCTCCGGCCCGCGATCATGGCGGCGTTCGCGGCGAGCTGGGTCGTCCCGTCGATCGTGGGCCCGCTCGCCGCGGGGACGGTGACCGAGCACCTCGGGTGGCGGTGGGTGTTCCTCGGGATCCCCGTGCTGGTGGTCGTCCCGCTCGCCGTGGCGCTGCCGGCGATCCGGCGGACCGCCTCGGGGCCGGTCGATCCGCAGGCGCCGCCCGCGGCGTTCGACCGGCGGCGGATCCGGCTGGCGCTCGCGATCTCGGTCGGGGCGGGGCTGCTCCAGTACGCCGCCCAGGACCTGCGGTGGCTGTCGCTGCTGCCGGGTGCGGCGGGGGCGGCGCTGCTGGTGCCGGCCGTGCTGGGGCTGCTGCCGCGCGGCACGTACCGGGCGCGGCGCGGGCTGCCGTCGGTGGTGCTGCTGCGCGGGCTGGCGGCGGGCTCGTTCATCGCGGCGGAGAGCTTCGTTCCGCTGATGCTGGTCACGCAGCGGGGGCTGAGCCCGACGCTGGCCGGGTTCTCGCTGGCGCTGGGCGGTGTGACCTGGGCGGGCGGGTCCTGGCTGCAGGCCCGCGGCTGGGCGGAGCCGTACCGGGAGCGGCTGATGGTGCTCGGCATGCTGCTGGTGGCGTCGGCGATCGCGGCCGCGCCGGCCGTGCTGGTGCCGTGGGTGCCGGTGTGGACGCTGGCCCTGGCGTGGGGCGTGGGCTGCCTCGGGATGGGGCTGGTCCTCGGCTCGACGAGCGTGCTGCTGCTGAAGCTGTCGGCGCCGGAGGAGGCCGGCGCGAACTCGGCCGCCCTGCAGATCTCCGACGCCCTCGCGAACGTCGTGCTGCTGGCCGCGGGCGGTGCGGCGTTCGCCGCGCTCGGCGGCGGCTCGGTCGGCGCGGCCGCGCACACGGCGGGCGGGGCGGCGGCCGCGGGGGCCTCGCACCCCGCCGCGTTCGTCATCGTCTTCCTTCCGATGGCTGCGGTCGCCCTGGTCGGCGCCTGGGTGGCCACCCGCCTGCACGAGCGGCCCGCCCCGAAAACCGGCTGACCGGCGGGCGGGCCGTCGCTAGCCTCGGCGCATGGACGACCTGACCATCCGGCTCTCCGCCGCCGAGTACGCGGACCTCGCCGACCTCGCCGACGCCACCGGCTCCACGCCCGAGGAGCACGCCCTCGCCGCCGTACGGGCACACCTGCGCCGGGAGCGGCAGCAGGTCGGCGACGCGGCGGCCCGGCTCGCCGAACGGCACGCGCCCCTGCTGAAAAGGCTCGGCGAGTGAGCGCGCCCCGCGCGGCCGAGGCCGTGCGCGGCACCCGCCACCTCACCGTCGCGGAGGTCCTCGACCTGGCCCGGCACGCCTGCCTGGCCCACGACCAGCCCGTCGTGCTGCGCAGCCCCCGGCTGCTGGAGTCGGCGGTGCACCGGCCGCGGGCCCGCATGTTCGGGACGCCCGCGTACGAGGACCCGTTCGAGCAGGCCGCCGCGCTGCTGCACGGCCTCGCGAAGAACCACCCGCTGGTCGACGGGAACAAGCGGACGGCCTGGCTCGCGGCGGCGGTCTTCCTCGCCGTGAACGGGATCGACCTCGCCGACGCCGACCAGGACGCCGCATACGAACTGGTCGTGGACACGGCGGGCGGCGCGCCCGGCGACATCCCGGCGATCGCGGCCCGGCTGCGGGGGCTGTGCCCGGGGGAGCCGGTGTGACGCCTGGGCGGCCTCCGAACGGCGACGCGGCAACCCGCTGAGGCGGGGCGGAGGTTTCCGGGGGCGGGATCGACCTCCACCACCCACCCGCATCAAGGACCTCAGCCCTGCCGCCCGGCCGCCGCTGATCGCTACGCGGTCCCGGCTGGGCGGCGGCTGCCCGCCGTCCGGGCCCCCGGGGCGCCGCCGATCGCCATGTGGTCCCGGTGGTGCGGCGGCTGGCCGTCGTCCAAGCGCCGGGGCGCCGCGGATCGCTGCGCGCTTCCGGCCCGCCCCGGACACCATCGGACTGCGCGGGACGCCCGTCCGCCCGCGCCTTTCCGTCCCCTTGGCCACTCCGCCGCGCCCCGTACCGCCGCTCCGCCTTCCACCCCCGCCCCCCGGCTGGGCCTTCTCCCCCCGCGGCCCCCGGCCGCCGTCCGGGCGTCCGCCGCCCCCCGATGTGACGCTCGCCGCACCCCCCGAGGTCGCGGCCCCGCCCGCCCGCGGGGGCGGGCCGGCCCCGGTAGGGTGGCCCGGTTGTCTTTCGAACGACCGCCGCCGAGAGCCCGAACCGGAGACCGTGACTACTACCGCCTCCCACCACCTCTCACCCGCCTTCCCCGGCCGTGCGCCGTGGGGTACCGCCAGCAAGCTGCGTGCCTGGCAGCAGGGCGCGCTGGACAAGTACATCCAGACCCAGCCGCGTGACTTCCTCGCCGTCGCCACCCCCGGCGCCGGCAAGACCACCTTCGCGCTCACCCTCGCCTCCTGGCTGCTGCACCACCACGTGGTGCAGCAGGTGACGGTGGTCGCGCCGACCGAGCACCTGAAGAAGCAGTGGGCGGAGGCCGCCGCCCGCATAGGCATCCGGCTGGACCCCGAGTATTCGGCGGGGCCGCTGAGCCGCGAGTACCACGGCGTCGCCGTCACCTACGCGGGTGTCGGCGTCCGGCCGATGCTGCACCGCAACCGCTGCGAGCAGCGCAAGACCCTCGTGATCCTCGACGAGATCCACCACGCCGGCGACTCGAAGTCGTGGGGCGAGGCCTGCCTGGAGGCGTTCGACCCGGCGACGCGCCGGCTGGCGCTGACCGGGACGCCGTTCCGCTCGGACACCAACCCGATCCCGTTCGTCACGTACGAGGAGGGCAACGACGGCATCCGCCGCTCCGCCGCCGACTACACGTACGGCTACGGCAACGCGCTGGGCGACGGCGTCGTCCGGCCGGTGATCTTCCTCTCGTACAGCGGCAACATGCGCTGGCGCACCAAGGCCGGCGACGAGCTGGAGGCCCGCCTCGGCGAGCCGATGACGAAGGACGCGATCAGCCAGGCCTGGCGGACCGCGCTCGACCCGCGCGGCGACTGGATGCCGAACGTGCTGCGGGCCGCGGACCGCCGGCTGTCGGAGGTCCGCAAGAGCATCCCCGACGCGGGCGGCCTCGTCATCGCCTCCGACCAGGACGCGGCCCGCGCGTACGCCAAGCTGATCCGGGAGATCACCGGCACGAAGGCGACGCTCGTGCTGTCCGACGACGCGGGCGCCTCGAAGCACATCGACACCTTCAGCGGAAACGACGACCGGTGGATGGTCGCCGTCCGGATGGTGTCCGAGGGCGTCGACGTCCCCCGCCTCGCGGTGGGCGTGTACGCGACGACGATCTCGACGCCGCTGTTCTTCGCGCAGGCCGTCGGCCGTTTCGTGCGTTCGCGCAGGCGCGGCGAGACCGCGTCCGTGTTCCTTCCGACGATCCCCTACCTGCTCGGCTTCGCCAACGAGATGGAGGTCGAGCGCGACCACGTCCTCGACCGGCCGAAGAAGGCGGGCGAGGACGCCGACCCGTATGCCGAGTCCGAGAAGGAGATGGCGGAGGCCAACCGGCAGGAGGACGAGGACACCGGCGAGGACGAGCAGATGTCCTTCGAGGCGCTGGAGTCCGACGCCGTCTTCGACCGGGTCCTGTACGACGGCGCCGAGTTCGGCATGCAGGCCCACCCGGGCAGCGAGGAGGAGCAGGACTACCTCGGCATCCCGGGCCTGCTGGAGCCGGAGCAGGTGCAGCTGCTGCTGCAGAAGCGGCAGTCGCGGCAGATCGCGCACAGCCGGCGCCGGCCGGACGCGGAGGCGGACCTGCTGGAGCTGCCGGCGGAGCGGCGGCCCGTCGTCTCGCACAAGGAGCTGCTGGAGCTGCGCCGGTCGCTGAACACGATGGTCGGCGCGTACGTCCACCAGAGCGGCAAGCCGCACGGGGTGATCCACACCGAGCTGCGCCGCGTGTGCGGCGGTCCGCCGAGCGCGGAGGCGACGGCCGGGCAGTTGAAGGAGCGCATCAAGAAGGTCCAGGAGTGGGCCACCCGGATGCGGTGATACGTCCGCGGATGCGGTGATCCTCCCGTTGTGCGGGGCGGGCCGGTGCAGAGCTTCGTACGGGGCTGCGCCGGTCCGCCCCGCCGCCGTTTCGACATGCGGCCGGTCGCCGCCCAACTCGTGGGATGCGACAGGGGTTCCGGGGCGCGTGGGGCGCATTCCCGTACCGAAAGCGGTCGTGAACCGACACAAAAGACCCGTTCGCGCCCGGATTCTGGACGAGGACTTCCGCTGAGCGGACCCGCTCGCTACTGTCCCCGCATCGAAACGCCCCGTGGCAGCGCCGCCGCGGGAGCGCAGCCGGTGCCATGGCCGCTACCGGCGGCCTCTCCGTGCGTCGCCGTGGGACCGGCGCCGCTCAACCGAAGAGAGTCACCGCCGCTCACCAACGAGGGAGGGGCGTCGTGACCGCGGAAACCTCACAGACTCTCGACCGGGGGCTCCGAGTCCTCAAGCTGCTCGCGGACACCGACCACGGTCTGACCGTCACCGAGCTCTCCAACCGCCTCGGCGTCAACCGCACCGTGGTGTACCGCCTGTTGGCGACGCTCGAACAGCACGCCCTGGTCCGCCGCGACCTCGGCGGCCGGGCCCGCGTCGGGCTCGGCGTGCTGCGGCTGGGCCGGCAGGTCCACCCGCTCGTACGGGAGGCAGCGCTGCCGGCCCTGCGGTCGCTCGCCGAGGACATAGGCGCCACCGCGCACCTGACGCTCGTCGACGGGACGGAGGCCCTGGCCGTCGCCGTCGTGGAGCCCACCTGGACCGACTACCACGTGGCCTACCGCGCCGGCTTCCGGCACCCCCTGGACCGGGGGGCCGCCGGCCGGGCGATCCTCGCCGCCCGCCAGGGCACCCTCATCGAGCCCGGGTACACGCTGACGCACGGCGAACTGGAGGCAGGCGCGAGCGGCGCCGCCGCCCCGCTGGTGGGCATCACCGGGCTGGAGGGCAGCGTCGGCGTGGTCATGCTCTCCGACGCCGTGCCCGAGCGGGTCGGCCCGCGGGTCGTGGACGCCGCCCGCGAGGTCGCCGACGCCCTGCGCTGACGGGCCCGGGCGTCCGTACCGCCGGACGCCGGATCCCGGACGCCTGCCCCACCGGCCACCGGACGCCGGACGCCGGACGGCCGCCCCGCCGGGCGCCGGAGGCCGGGCCGGGCGGGCCGGCGGCGGCGCCGCCCGCCCGGTGGGCGCGGGCGTGACCGGCGGGCCCGATAGATTGGCCGGGTGCTCTCCGTCCTCACACGCCTCTCGCGTCCCGCCGCCCTGGCCGTCTGCGCCGTGCCCGTGCTCGGCCTGCTCGCCGTGGCGGCCCTGGCGCCGCTGCCGTTCGTGATCGCCCAGCCCGGGCTCACGGCCGACGTGCTCGGCGCCCGCGACGGCAAGCCCGTGATCACCGTCAGCGGCGCGCCGACCAGGCCGACCAAGGGCGAGCTGCGGATGACCACGATCCAGGCGACCGGCCCGTCGGCCGTGGTCCGCCTGCCGCAGCTCCTGGACGACTGGTTCGACGGCAGCCGGTCGGTGCTGCCGAAGGAGGCCGTCTACCCCTCCGGCGGCAGCGACGAGGAGATCGAGGCGCATAACCTCAAGCAGATGACCGCCTCGCAGACGAACGCGACCTCGGCCGCCCTCGGCTACCTGCGCCTCGACCCGAAGGACGTGAAGGTCGAACTCAACCTCGCGGACGTCGGCGGGCCCTCCGCGGGCCTGCTCTTCTCCCTCGGCATCGTCGACAAGCTCGACGGCGACGGCAGCGGCGGCGACCTGACGGGCGGCCGGAGCATCGCCGGTACGGGCACGATCAGCGCGGACGGCCGGGTCGGCCCGGTCGGCGGGGTGGCCCTGAAGACGCAGGCCGCCCACCGGGACGGCGCGAGCGTCTTCCTCGTCCCGGAGGCGGAGTGCGCGGACGCGAAGGCCGAGGCCCCCGAGGGGCTGCGGCTCGTCCCCGTCAGCTCCCTGAAGGGCGCGGTGGAGTCGCTGCGCTCGCTGAACCGGGGCGAGGAGCCCCCGTCCTGCTGACCGCGGCGGCGGGTCCGCCCTCCCCGGCTGCCGGCAGCGGCGTGCGCTCCATCGACCGCCAGGACGGGAAGACCAGCGGGGCGAGCGTCACCACCAGGTAGACCCCGCCGAACGCGAGCAGGGCGGCCGGCGCGCCGTACGCGTCGGCCAGCAGACCGGCGGCCAGGCCGCCCATCGGCATCGCCAGCTCGCATCCGGCGGTGCCGACGCCGGCGACCCGGCTGCGCAGCTCCTCGGGGACCTTCTCGTACATCACGGTCGTCAGCACCGGGTTGAGCATGCCGGCGCCGAGTCCGGCGAGCGCCATCGTCACGGCGAGCGGCAGCGCGGTGTCGGTGAGGGCGGCGACGGTGTAGCGGGGCGCGCCGGAGAGGAGGAACGCGGCGGCGAAGACGGTGCGGCGGGGGAACCGCTCGCCCCACGCCCCGTAGAGCAGGGCGCCGAGGAGCGCGGAGCCGCCGAAGAGGGACATGAGCAGGCCGACGGCGGTGGCGCCGCCGAGGTCGTCGCGGCCGTCGACGGGCAGCAGGACGGCGGCCCAGCCCTGGTCGAGGCCGTTCGTCGCCATGACCATCACGGTGATGCCGAGCAGCAGCCGGGACCGGGTGAGGAAGGCCCAGCCCTCGGCGAGTTCGGCCCGGTACCGGGCGAACGAGGCCTTGCCGGCGGCGGGTTGGGGGTCGGCCGCGGGGACGCCGCGGACGAGCGCGGTGACGAGCAGCGCGGAGACGGCGTAGGTGGCGGCGTCCACCAGCAGGACGGCCTCCGCGCCGAGGGCCGCGATGAGGACGCCGGCCGCGGCGGCCCCGACCATGCGGGCGCCGCGGGAGGCGGCGTCGTAGAGGCTCGCGGCGCGGACGACGGTCGTCCCGGCGTGCTCGGCGAGGTTCGGCAGGAGGACGCCGCGGGCGGTCAGCCCCGGGGTGTGCACGAGGCCGGTGAGGGCCATCAGCGCGCACAGCATCCAGAACTCCAGCAGGTGCGCGCCGTGCAGCAGGGGGATCGCGGCGACGGCGAGCGCGCACACGAGGTCGGAGGCGGCGGAGATGCGGCGGCGGCCGATCCGGTCGATGACGGGACCGCCGACGAGGGCGGCGACGACGACGGGCAGGGTGGCGCAGAAGGCGACGACCCCGGCCCGCCCGGCGCTGCCGGTGGTCTGGAGCACGAACCACGGGACGCCGATCAGGGTGAGTGAACTCCCGGCGGTGGAAACGGTGTTGGCGGCGAGCACGGCCGCGAGGGGCCGCCTGCTCACGCGGCGGCCCGGGTGGAGCGGCGGGCGGCCTCGACGGGCTCCAGCAGCCGGGTGCCGGCCTGGACGAGGGCCTCGCCGAGGCGGGCGCGCAGGGCGGGCGCGAGGGGTGTGCGGGGGCGGGCCGCTTCGCGGGCGAGGTGCTCGGCCGCGGCCTCGGCGGCGAGTTCGGCGGTGCGGGCGGCGTGGGCGCGGGTGGCGAGGCCGGCGACGACCTCGGTGTGGGCGAAGGTGTGCATGACAAGACTCCTTCTGTGAGGCGTGGAGGCGTGAGGGCGCCCCGGCGGGCAGCGGCCCAGCAGGGCGGGCGCGGGCGCGGCGGCGGGATGCGGAGGGCGGCCCCGGTGCGACGGCTGCCGGTACGGGCTCCCTGTGTGGCGCCCCGGTGCGGCGTCCTCGGTGTTGTGCTGCCGACAGGGCCTACTCGGCCGAGCGGCGCGGGAAGGCGTGCGTGTGGATGCGCACGGTCTCGGCGTCCTCGCTCTGCGGCAGATCGCGGTAGGACTCGACCAGCTCGTGCATCCGGGCCACCAGCTCCCGCGTCTGGTCCGCGGTGAGCCGGAGCGTGAAGTCGCTGGTGTCGGAGCTGTTGCGCCACTGCGGGGCCCAGGTGTGGGCGGTCCCCAGCCAGGTGCCGATCTCCTGCGTGTGGATCGTCGCGATCTCGTGCAGGAAGAGGTCGGCGGCGCCGCGGGTGGCGGGGTCCTCGTCGTACAGGAGCTGCTCGTCGAAGACGGTGCCGTCGTGGGCCGCCTGCCACCAGCGCTCGCGTCCCTTGCCGTGGCCCGGGGCGTCCTCGACGAACCCGTGCGCGGCGAGCTGGCGCAGGTGGTAGCTGGTGGCGCCGCTGGACTCGCCGAGCCGCTCGGCCAGTCGGGAGGCGGTCGCGGGCCCGTCGTGGCGCAGGGCGGCCAGCAGGCGGATGCGCAGGGGGTGGGCGAGGCCGCGCAGGGAGCGGGCGTCGAGGGTGCGGTTCTGGAGCTGCGGGGCCTCGGGCTTCTCGGGCATGCCCCCACCCTAAGCATGCAAAGAAATCTGTGCAAGGATTTCTTTGCAACGCTTTCTTTGGAGGCTTTGCCTCCGGATTCAGCCCTCCTGTGCCGCCTGCTCCACCAGTGGGATCACCCGCAGCGGCACCGGGTTCTCCATCACGATCGCCGTCGACGCCCGCACGATCCCCTCGAAGCCGACGACCTTGTCGATCACCCGCTGGAGGTCGGCGTTCGAGCGGGCCACCAGCCGGCACAGCATGTCCCCGTGCCCGGTCGTGGTGTGCAGTTCCAAGACCTCCGGCACCCCGTCCAGGTGCGCCCGTACGTCCGCGCCCTGGCCCTGCTTGATCTCCAGCGTGGCGAACGCCGTCACCGGGTAGCCCAGCGCCGCCGGGTCTACCTGCGGGCCGAAGCCGCGGATCACCCCGTTCGACTGGAGCCGGTCCAGCCGCGCCTGCACCGTGCCCCGCGCCACGCCCAGCCGGCGCGAGGCCTCCAGTACGCCGATCCGCGGCTCGCGGGCCAGCAGGACGATGAGGCGGCCGTCGAGTCCGTCGATGCCCATGACGCGTCCCTGTCTCCTCGGTACTGCGCGGGAGTGGTCATCCTGCACAGATGTCTCAGCCATGCTGCGCCAGGGCTGGGCAATGTGTACAGCAGATCAGGGAACTATTGCGCAGCTTGTGGATCGGCGGGACTCTGCGCTCATGACTGAGACCTTGGAAACCACCCCGCACACCGCGCGAGAGGCGGACCCCTTCCCGGTGAAGGGCATGGACGCGGTCGTCTTCGCCGTCGGCAACGCCAAGCAGGCCGCGCACTACTACTCCACCGCGTTCGGCATGAAGCTCGTGGCCTACTCCGGACCGGAGAACGGCGTCCGCGAGACGGCGAGCTACGTCCTCACCAACGGCTCCGCCCGCTTCGTGCTGACCTCGGTCATCAAGGCGAGCACGGACCGCGGCCGCTTCATCGCCGAGCACGTCGCCGAGCACGGCGACGGCGTCATCGACCTGGCGATCGAGGTCCCCGACGTCCGCGCCGCGTACGCCTACGCCGTCGAGCAGGGCGCCCGCGGCCTGGACGAGCCGTACGAGGTGTCCGACGAGCACGGCACGGTCGTCCTCGCCGCCATCGCCACCTACGGCCAGACCCGCCACACCCTGGTCGAGCGCAAGGCGTACACCGGCCCCTACCTGCCGGGCTACGTCGCCGTCGACCCGATGGTCGAGCCGCCGGCCAAGCGCACCTTCCAGGCGATCGACCACTGCGTCGGCAACGTCGAGCTCGGCCGCATGAACGAGTGGGTCGGCTTCTACAACAAGGTCATGGGCTTCACGAACATGAAGGAGTTCGTGGGCGACGACATCGCGACCGAGTATTCGGCGCTGATGTCCAAGGTCGTCGCGGACGGCACCCTCAAGGTGAAGTTCCCGATCAACGAGCCGGCGATCGCGAAGAAGAAGTCGCAGATCGACGAGTACCTCGAGTTCTACAACGGCCCGGGCGTCCAGCACATCGCCCTCGCCTCGAACGACATCGTGGCCACGGTCCGCTCGATGCGCGCCGCCGGCGTGCAGTTCCTCGACACCCCGGACTCGTACTACGACACCCTCGGGGAGTGGGTCGGCGACACCCGCGTCCCGATCGAGACGCTGCGCGAGCTGAAGATCCTCGCCGACCGCGACGAGGACGGCTACCTGCTCCAGATCTTCACCAAGCCGGTGCAGGACCGCCCGACCGTCTTCTTCGAGATCATCGAGCGGCACGGCTCGATGGGCTTCGGCAAGGGCAACTTCAAGGCCCTGTTCGAGGCGATCGAGCGCGAGCAGGCCAAGCGCGGCAACCTCTGACCGCACCGGGCGCCCCGCGTCCCGCACCGCGACGCGCTCCCGGCGGCCTAGGCCCCCGGGAGCGCGACGCGCGTACGGCCGCCTAAGGCTTCGCGGCACCCGACGCCGCGGGCGACGGTGACGGCTTCGGCCGCTCCGCAGCGGCCGCCGTCCCCTTCGGCCGGGGCTTCGGCTCGGGCTTCGGCGTCGGCTTCCGCACCGGCTCCGGCAGCTCCGGCGCGACCCACGGCGTCGGCGGCCGCAGGTTCTCCGGGCCGCCCGGCGGCGGCTCCCCGATCGACGCCAGCGCCTGCTTCGCGAGCGGCACCCGCACCGGCGAGAACGCCGGGTTCGTCCGCAGCGCCTCCTCCAGGTGCCGCCGCGCCGAGGCGTCGTCCCCGAGGGCCTGCTCGACGATCCCGCGGTGGTAGGCGAAGTCCGCGCTGCGCAGGCCCGGCTCGGTCGCCTTCTTCGCGTACTCCAGGGCCGCCACGTCGTCGCCCGCCCGGTGCAGCGCCCACCCCAGCGCATCCGCCACCTGCATGCTCCTGTGCCGCGACCACTCCGCCGTCAGCCGCCGCACCGCGTCCGCCGGGTCCCCGTGGTCCGCCTCGAACAGCCCCAGCACCACCTGGTCCTCCGCCGCCCCGCCCGCCCCCCGGGACGCCGCCGCCTGCAGCAGCGCGAACGCCTCCTTCGCCTCGTCGTCCCGCCCCAGGGACTCCAGCAGCTCGCCCAGCTCCAGCGCCAGCCGCGGCGCCGAGCCCCGCCCCAGCGCCATCCGGTAGTCCCGCACGGCCTCCCCGCTGCGGCCCAGCCCGGCCAGCGCCCTGGCCCGGCCGCCCAGTGCGTCCGCCCGGCCCGGATCCGCCCGCAGCGCCGCCTCGAACTGGCGCAGCGCCGGCGCCGCCTCGCCCCGCTCCCACGCCAGCTCCCCGAGCCGGTACATCACGTACGCCTTCTCCGCCGGGGTCTTCGCCGCGCCCGCCGCGTGCTCCATCGACAGCGCCGCGTCCTCGCGCCAGCCCCGGTCCCGGTAGACCTGCGAGGCCCGCATGAACGCCGCCAGGCCCGGCCGCAGCTCCACCAGCCGCTCCATCGCCTTCTCGGCGGCCTTGTAGTCGCCCAGGCCCGTGTACGCGTCCACCAGCACCGGGTACGCCGTCCACCGCTGCGGGGCCTGCGCCCGCACCAGCTCGCCCCACCGCTTCCCCGTCCCGAAGTCCCCCCGGGCGTTGGCCAGCGCGCCCATGCCCGTCATCGCGTCGTGGTTGCCCTTCTCCGCGGGCCGCAGCTCCAGCGACCGCTTCAGCGCCTTCTCCGCCTTCGGGAACCACGCCGGGTCCGCGCTGCGGCGCGCCTGCTCCAGGTACGCCGACCCGAGCACCGACCACGCCCCGTCGTCCCGCGGATGCGACCCGAGCCACCGCTCCCGGTCCGCGATCAGCGCCGACAGGTCGACCGCCGCCGCCGGCGCGCCCCGCCCGACCGCCGAGGCGGCCCGCTGCGTCGGCCCCGGCGGCCGGGCGTCGTCGCCCTGGCCGGCCGGCCGGACCAGCAGCGCCCCGGCGATGAGGACCACCGCGACCGCGGCCGCCACGAGCGTCTTGCGGCCGGTGAACGCCGCGTAGGGCGCGACCTGCCGCACTTCGTTGTCGATACGGTCCATGCGCTCACTGTGCGTCAATATGAAGAGCATCCCGGCGTGCAACGGAGTCGCGCGCGGCCGTGTTCACACCGATGGCCCCGGATGCCACGCTGGGCGCATGGATCCCAAGGACCACGACGAGCGCACCGCACGGCTCCGGGCGGCGCTCCTCGCAGGACTCCCCGCCGAGGCCCTCGTCACCGACCCCGACGTGACCACCTCCTACGCCACCGACATGGCCGCCTTCTGCCCGGCCGGCACCCCGGCCGTCCTGGTCCTGCCCCGCACCGTGGAGCAGGTCCGCCACGTCATGCGCACCGCCACCGCCCTACGGGTCCCCGTCGTCCCCCAGGGCGCCCGCACCGGGCTCTCCGGCGGCGCCAACGCCACCGACGGCTGCATCCTGCTCTCCCTCGTGAAGATGGACCGCATCCTGGAGATCAACACCGTCGACCGCACCGCCGTCGTCGAACCGGGCGTCGTCAACGCCGTCCTCTCCCGGGCCGTCGCCGAGAAGGGCCTCTCCTACCCGCCCGACCCCTCCAGCTGGGAGCAGTGCACCATCGGGGGCAACATCGGCACCGGCTCCGGCGGCCTGTGCTGCGTCAAGTACGGCACCACCGCCGAGTACGTCCTCGGCCTCGACGCCGTCCTCGCCGACGGCCGCCTGCTGCGCACCGGCCGCACCACCGCCAAGGGCGTCGCCGGGTACGACCTCACCCGCCTCTTCGTCGGCTCCGAGGGCAGCCTCGGCATCGTCGTCCGGGCCGTCCTCGCGCTGCGGCCCGCCCCGCCCCGGCAGCTCGCGCTCGCCGCCGAGTTCCCCTCCGCCGCGGCCGCCTGCGCCGCCGTCTGCGCCGTCATGGAGGCCGGGCTGACGCCGTCCCTGCTGGAGCTGATGGACGGCACGACCGTGCGCGCCGTCAACGCCCTCACCCGGATGGGGCTCCCCGAGACCACCGAGGCGCTCCTCCTCGCCGCCTTCGACACCCCCCGCGCCGCCGAGGAGCTCGGCGAGACCGGCCGGCTCTGCACCGCCGCCGGCGCCACCGCCGTCGTACCGGCCGAGGACGAGGCGGAGACCCAACTGCTGCTCCAGGCCCGCCGGATGGCCCTGCCCGCCCTCGACGCCCTCCGCCCCGCGACGATGATCGACGACGTGTGCGTCCCCCGCTCGCGGCTCGCCGAGATGCTGGAGGGCACCGCAGCCGTCGCCCGCACCCACGGCCTCGTCGTCGGTGTCTGCGCCCACGCCGGCGACGGCAACACCCACCCCGTGGTCTGCTTCGACCCCGCGGACGAGGAAGAGGCGCGCCGCGCCAGGGCGTCCTTCGACGAGATCATGGCGCTCGGGCTGTCCCTGGGCGGCACGATCACCGGGGAGCACGGGGTCGGCGTCCTGAAGAAGGAATGGCTCGCGCGCGAACTCGGGCCGGTGGGCGTGGAGGTGCAGCGCGCGGTCAAGCAGGCCTTCGATCCGCTCGGCCTGCTCAACCCCGGAAAGCTCTTCTGACTCCGGCTGCCGCTCCGGCTCCGGGCGGCGCCCCGGGCCCCCGGTGCGTATGAGGTACAGGTGGCGCGCGGGGCGCCGGCCGGTTCTGGTGCGGCGGCTCACAGCTCGGCGTCCCCCGCCTCGTCGGACGGCCACGGATCGCGCATCCACAGCTCGTCGGCCGGGGTGGGGGCGAGCAGCTCGGCCAGGGCCGCGTCCAGGCCGAGCCGCTCGGCCTCCGTTCCCGGCGGGACCACGCGCAGGGTCCGCTCCAGCCATGCCGACACCGCGCCCGAGGGGGCCTGGAGCAGGGCGTCGCCGTCGGGGGAGCTGAGCGCCATGCACAGCACCGCCCGGTCCTCCGCCTTGACGGGCCAGATCCGGACGTCCCCGTGCCCGGAGGGGCGGAAGACGCCCTCGACGAGCAGTTCGCGGGCGAACGTCCAGTCCACCGGGGCGCTGGAGCCGGTGTGGAAGGTGATGTGGACGGCGTACGGGTCGTCGGTGAGGTAGCGCAGCAGGGCCGGCACCGGGACGCTGCGCTCGGGTGACAGGACCAGTTTCAGTTGCAGCTCGCGCTCGATGACGGGGTGGTGCATGGAGGCCTCGCTTCGGTCGGATCCGGGGGCCGGCGTGTGGCCCCGCACCCGCAGAGAGCGCCCATGCGGCCGGATGTGACGCGACTTCGGGCACCCGGGCACGGAATGGCCGAAACCTTTCGCTTGGCTGAAACCCGACGGGCGGGGCGGTGTTCGCCCGAAGGCTTGGATTCTCCCGTTACCGGACCGGTCGGGAGGAGGTTCTTGGCTATGGTCCTCCCCTTGCACAAGCCTCAAGCCACGATCGGAGTTGGGGACATGACGGCCTCCCCTGGTGACGGCGAGCACGCGGCCCGCGAGGGCTACTACCCCGATCCGTCCATCCCCGGCTACGTCCGGTACTGGAACGGCCGCTCGTGGGTGCCCGGTACGAGCCGCCCCGCCGGGCCGGGCGACCCGGTGGGCCCGCGGCGCCCCCGGCCCGAACCGGAGCCGGAGCCGGTGCGCGACGCCGCGGGGGAGCGGGAGGCGGACCCGGGCGGCCCGGCCCGGCCCGCGGACTCCGCGGCCCCCGCCTGGCAGGCCGACCCCCAGCACCAGGCCGGCTTCGGCGGCCCGCACGACCACCGGGTCTCCTGGGGCAGCCCGGCGGCCGGGCCGGAGCCCGAGGCGGGCCACGCCCCCGCCCGCCCGTCCGGGGCCTCCCTCGGCCGCGGGCCGCACCCGGAGCCGCCGGACGGCAGAGGCCCGGCCGGGGCGGCGGAGCGCGGGCCGGGCGTCTCCCTCGCCCGTACGCCGGCCGCCGCCGCGGCGGGCGCGGAGCGCCGGCCCGCCCCCGCCCCGGCCGCGCAGGCCCCCGAGGGCACCGGGATCCTGTCGGCGCGCTCACCCGCCGCGGCCGCCGCCCCCGCGGCCACCGCCTGGCCCAGCGTCCCCGGCGGCACCGCCGGGTCCGGGCTCACCTCCTCCTGGCCCGAGGCGACCGTCCGCCCCGACACCGATCCCGACGCCGATCCCGACGCCGACGCCGACGCCGAGCCCGCCCCGGCCCCCGGCCCGCCCGCCCCGCGCCGGGTGGACCCGCCGGCCGCCGCCGAAGCCCCCCGCCGCGAGTCCGGCACCGCACTCCCGGAGGCCGGGGCGGCCGTGCCGCCGCCCGCCCGGCGGCCCCTCGACGACGCGCCCCGCCCGGCCGCCGCGGCCGCGCCCTCCGCAGCCGCCCGGAGGGCCGCTCCCGAGCGCCGGACCCGCCGGGAGGAGTGGCCCGCCGCTGCCGCCGCCCCGGCCTTCCCGTCCGCCCCTGCCGCGGGCTTCCGGCCCACCGGCCGGACCGTGTTCGAGGAGATGGCGGAACGGGCCGTCCGCCCCGCGGGGCTCGTCCGCCGGGCCGCCGCCCGCACCCTGGACACCCTCGTGCTCGCCGGAGTCGCCGCGGCCGCCGCCCGGCCGCTCCTCCCGGCGGTGGAGGCCCATCTCCAGGCCAAGGTGGAGGCGGCGCGCGGAGCCGATAGGGCCACCACCGTATGGCTGTTCGACACCACGACCGCCGGATACCTCGGCGTCGTCCTGGCCGTCCTCGTCCTCTTCGGGCTGTGCTACGAGGTGCTGCCCACCGCCCGCTGGGGCCGCACCCCGGGCAAGAAGCTGTGCGGCGTCCGGGTGCTGTCCTCGGCCACGCTCCGTCCGCCCGGCTTCGGCGCGGCGCTCGCCCGCTGGCTCGTCGGCGCCTTCCTCGGGCCCCTGGGCTGGCTCTGGTGCCTCGGTGACCGCTCCCGCCGCCGCGGCGCCCACGACAGGGCCGCAGGCACGTACGCCGCGCGCTGACGCCCCGTCGGACGCCTTCCGCGGGCCGCTCCCCGGGACCTCCCCCCAACGGACGCCCCCGCGTTGCGGGCCCCGCGCGGCCGGGTTCGACTCGGGGCATGAGCTCCGACCAGCCGCCGCAGGGCCAGCCGCCCGAGGACGACCCCTTCCTCAAGAGGCCCCACGACCCGACGCCGCCGCCGGGCGGCTCGCCGTACGACACCCCGCCCTCGGGCGGCACGCCCCCCGGCGGAACCCCGCCCGGCGGCACGGGCGGCACCCCGCCCGGCGGCCCGCCCCCCGGCGGCCCCGGCGGCCCGGGGGGATACCCGCCTCCGCCGCCCCCGTACGGCAGCGACCCGTACGGCTCCGGCGGCGGCTACGGCATGCCCGACCCGCTGGCCGGGATGCCGCCGCTCGCCGACTTCGGCAGGCGGCTCGCCGCCCGCATCATCGACCTGGTCATCGTGTTCGTCCCGCTGTTCCTGATCCAGCTGGCGCTCGGCACCAACCGGTACGTGGTCGAAACCGACCGCGGGGAGGACGTCACCGAGGTCGTCACCCGGTCCTACAGCGGCGCCGGCCTCGCCATGACGCTCCTGTCGATCCTCGCCTACGTCGGCTACGACTGGTTCTTCACCAGGAAGGACGGCAAGACCCTCGGCAAGAAGGCGATGGGCCTGCGGGTGGCGATGCTCAACGACGGCAGCGTCCCGCAGTCCGGCCCCGCGCTCGGGCGGGCGGCGGTGCTCTGGCTGCCCACGCTCATCTGCTGCTTCTGCCTGTGGCCGCTGGCCCTCATCGTGTCGATCCTGGTGGACAAGCCGTACCGCCAGGGCCTCCACGACAAGGTGGCCAAGACGGTGGTCGTCACCGCGCCCTAGCGGAGACTCACCGGTGGGCGGGGTGTTCGGCGGCGGCCGGCCGGGGTTCGGGCACCCGGGCGGCCGCCGCCTCGTGCGTACGGCCCCTGCGGCGCGGGTCGGCGGCGGCGACCGCGACGAGCACGCCGAAGACGAGGGAGGCGGTGGCGACGGCCCCGACGCCGGCCGCGGTGCGCGCCTGCGTCAGCAGCAGCAGGGCGAGCGTCGAGACGACGACGGCGGCGGACCCGTACACGAGCTGGGCGGCGGTCGGGCGCGGCGGCATGGGTGTCCGTCCTCGGGGCGGGAGGGGGAGTCAGCGGGGCGGGGTCGCGCGCAGGCGACTCTACGCGGACGCATGCCCGTACGGAACGGGCCGTAAGCGTGACCTGACCCACGGTCGCCGGTGCGCGGGGGGCGCACGGGCTCACGCTCCCGTCTCACATGCCGGTCAGGACGCGCCCTTCGTCCCGGATGGCCGGAGAACGTCCGGATAGCGGAACTCGCCCACCGCATAGTGCAGTTGTAAGGAAGAAGTCAAGGTCTGTCTTTTCTTTAGACTCTCCGGTCAAATGTCGTCACTTGAGACGCGCGCCGCGCGGAACCCCCCGCTCCTACGGAGACGTTCCGACCTGTGTCGCGGCCGCGGGAGGGGAACGACATCAAGTGACCAGCAATTCCAGCCGTCGGCGTGCCCTGCGCGCGGCGGCCATCGGCGTGACCATGGCCGCCACTGCGGCCTCCGGCGCCTTCTTCACCACCGTCCAGGCCCACGAGGCCCCGTCGGCCGCGCCCGCCGTGGACCGCCAGGACCCGACCGCTCCCGCCAAGGAGAAGGTCAAGCACGACCTCGAAGGCCCGTACAGCAAGCAGCAGACGCAGGCGCGTGAGGCTGCCCTTGACCAGGTGCTGGCGGGCAAGAAGGGCGTGGAGCAGCGGGGCGCCTCCAAGGTCGTCAAGCTCGACGACAAGAAGTACGTCGAGCTCGGCCGCGAGAAGACCGACAAGATCTTCACGATCCTCGTCGAGTTCGGCGACCAGGTCGACAACGAGACCACCTTCGACCCGGACGGCCCGGACGGCCCGAAGCCGCCCGTCGCCAAGTACGGCGGCACGCCCGGCCCGCTGCACAACACGATCGCCGAGCCGAACCGCGCCGACAACAACAGCACCGCCTGGCGCAAGGACTTCAGCCGCGAGTACTTCCAGGAGCTGTACTTCGGCACGGGCGAGGGCAAGCACTCCCTGAAGACCTACTACGAGCGGGCCTCCTCGGGCCGCTACTCGGTCGAGGGCGAGGTCTCCGACTGGGTCAAGGTCCCGTACAACGAGGCCCGCTACGGCTCGAACTACTGCGGCCAGAGCAACTGCTCCAACGTGTGGGACACCGTCCGCGACGGCGTCACCGCCTGGACCGAGGCGCAGAAGAAGGCAGGCAAGACCGACGAGCAGATCAAGGCGCAGCTGTCCCAGTACGACCAGTGGGACCGCTACGACTTCGACGGCGACGGCAACTTCAACGAGTCCGACGGCTACATCGACCACTTCCAGATCGTCCACGCGGGCGAGGACGAGTCGGCCGGCGGCGGCAAGGAAGGCGCCAACGCCCTGTGGGCGCACCGCTGGTACGCCTACGGCACCAACGCGGGCAAGACCGGCCCGGAGAACAACAAGGCCGGCGGCACCCAGATCGGCAACACCGGCATCTGGGTCGGCGACTACACGATGCAGCCGGAGAACGGCGGCCTCGGCGTCTTCGCCCACGAGTACGGCCACGACCTCGGCCTGCCGGACCTGTACGACACCTCCGGCGGCGGCGAGAACGGCGTCGGCTTCTGGTCCCTGATGTCCGCCGGCTCCTGGCTCGGCGAGGGCAAGGACTCCATAGGCGACATGCCGGGCGACATGACCGCCTGGGACAAGCTCCAGCTGGGCTGGCTGAACTACGACACGGCCAAGGCCGCGACGAAGTCCACCCACAAGCTCGGTGTGTCGGCGTACAACACCAAGGACAAGCAGGCGCTGGTCGTCGAGCTGCCGAAGAAGCAGGTCAAGACCGACATCACCGCCCCCGCCGAGGGTTCCTCGCAGTGGTGGAGCGGCATGGGTGACGACCTCAAGAACACCCTGACCCGCTCGGTCGACCTGACCGGCAAGAAGTCCGCCACCCTGTCCCTCAAGGGCTGGTGGGACATCGAGAAGGACTACGACTACCTCTACACCGAGGTGTCCACCGACGGCGGCGCCACCTGGACCGCCCTCGCGGGTACCGCCAACGGCAAGGCCCTCCCGGTCGACGCCGCGGGCGCCCCGGCCCTGACCGACGTCTCCGGCGGCTGGCAGGACCTGAACTTCCCGCTCGACGCCTACGCGGGCAAGAAGTTCGACCTCCGCTTCCGCTACCAGACGGACGGCGGCGCGGGCGGCAAGGGCTTCACCGCCGACGCCGTCACCCTGACCGCGGACGGCTCCGCGCTGTTCACCGACGGCGCCGAGAACGGCGACAACGGCTGGACCGGCAAGGGCTTCTCCCGGATCGGCGCGGGCTTCACCAAGGACTACGCGCAGTACTACATCGCGGAGAACCGCCGCTACGTCTCGTACGACTCCACCCTCAAGGTGGGCCCGTACAACTTCGGCTGGGCCAACTCCCGTCCGAACTGGGTCGAGCACTACCCGTACCAGGACGGCCTGCTGATCTGGCTGTGGGACACCTCCCAGAAGGACAACAACACCAGCCAGCACCCCGGCCAGGGCCTGATCCTGCCGATCGACGCCAACGCCAAGCCGATGAAGTGGTCGGACGGCACGCTGCTGCGCAACAAGATCCAGCCGTACGACGCGACCTTCAGCGCGTACTCGACGGACGCGTTCACGCTGCACAAGAACGGCGAGTCGCTCTTCCTGAAGCCGAAGCCCGCGAACATGGTCTTCGACGACCACAAGGGCAAGTACTACTACGACGAGAACCCGACCGGCTCGGTGAAGGTGTCCGACACCAACACCAAGATCAAGATCAAGAAGGAGACCTACGACGGTCTCCAGATGACGGTCGAGGTCGGCCCCTCCAAGTAGTGATCCGGTAAAACAGCAGGTCACGCCATGATCGGCCGTCGCCCACTAGCGGGCGGCGGCCGATCGCGGTTTGATGCGGAAACGACCACCGCTCTTGACGTCCAGCTGACGGGGGAGACGCAGCGCATGCCCGCAGGAGGTTTCACCAGGCTCCCGAACGGGAGCGTCGTCGTGGCGCTGACCCTGCCGCGACCCGTGGGGAACGGGGAGGCCGGGCCCGTGCGGGTCCTGGTCCACGCCGCGAACCGGGCCCGCGCCCTGACCCGGCTGCGCAACCTCGGCCTGCGCGCCGTGTACCTGCGCGGCAACACGGAACCGCCGACCCCGGACGAGGTCACCGCGGTCCTGCACCACCCGGACGGGCTCCTGTGGCGGGCCGTCCCGGACCGCGGCGACCTCTGGCGCCCGATACGCGCCCTGCTGCGCGGCGCCTGACGACCGGGGCGGCGGGGGCGGGAGCGGCCCCTCAGGCGCCCCGTACGACGGGCTTGCCGCTGAGTTCCACCCCGGCCTGCCGCAGCTCCTCCAGGGCCCGCTCCGTGGTGTGCGGGGCCACGCCCGCCGTCAGGTCGAGCAGCACGCGGGTGCGCAGCCCGGCGCGGGCAGCGTCCAGCGCGGTCGCGCGGACGCAGTGGTCGGTGGCGATGCCGACGACGTCGACCTCGGAGACCTCGCGCTCGCGCAGCCAGTCGGCGAGCGGGGTGCCGTTCTCGTCGGCGCCCTCGAAGCCGCTGTAGGCGGCCTCGTAGGCGCCCTTGCTGAACACGGCGGCGACGGCCCCGGAGGCGACCGCGGGCGCGAAGTTCGGGTGGAACCCGACGCCCTCGGTTCCGGCGACGCAGTGCACCGGCCAGGAGCTCTCGTAGTCCGGCTCGGCGGACGGCGCGGCGAAGTGCGGGCCCGGGTCGACGTGGTGGTCGCGGGTGGCGACGACGTGCCGGTAGCCGGCGGTGGACTGCCCGATCAGCTCGGTGATGGCGGCGGCCACCTCGGCCCCGCCGGCGACCGCGAGGCTGCCGCCTTCGCAGAAGTCGTTCTGTACGTCGACGACGATCAGTGCGCGGTGCATGTCGCATGCCCTTCGGCTCGGTGTGGTGTGCTGCGGCGGGCCCCTGCACGGGGGCTCTTCCCCCGCGCCGCGCCACCAATGCAGCCCCGGTCGCAGATCCGGCCCCGCCGGCGGTCGCAGATCCAGCCCCGCCGGCGTTTGAGGCGCGGGGGTCCGGGAGGCGGAGCCCCCGGTTTCGGGAAGGGGCGGGGCGGGGAGAAGACCCCGCCCGGCGGCCGAGACCCCGCCCGGGGTCAGACGTACTCGGTCGGGATGACCGCCTCGCCCCGCGAAAGCTGCGTCGCGGACAGCGGCAGGCCGCCCCGCGCCCGCACATGCCGCTCCCGCACCGCATCGAGCGGCTCCCGCGCGACGACCTCGCCGCCCTTCACGAGCGGCACGAGCAGCTGCTCCCCGGCGAGCCCGGCCGGCACGGCCCCGGTCCCGACGACCTCGGCCTCGGCGACCCCGTCGGCGTCCCGCCGCCGCGCGGCCCACTTCCGCCCCCCGATGGACGTCTTCCCGCTGGCGGACTTCTTCGCGACGGGCACGAGCGGCGCCTTCGGGTCGGCGGATTCGGCGCGCGCGACGAGCTTGTAGACCATGGAGCAGGTGGGGTGCCCGCTGCCGGTGACGAGCTGCGTGCCGACCCCGTACGCGTCGACGGGCGCCGCGGCGAGCGAGGCGATGGCGTACTCGTCGAGGTCGGAGGTGACGACGATCCGGGTGTCCTCGGCGCCGAGCTCGTCGAGCTGCTGCCGGACCCGGTGGGCGACGAGGAGCAGGTCGCCGGAGTCGATGCGGACGGCGCCGAGCCCGGTGCCGGCGACCTCGACGGCGGTGCGGACGGCTTCGGCGACGTCGTACGTGTCCACCAGCAGGGTGGTTCCGCTGCCGAGGGAGGCGACCTGCGCGGTGAAGGCGTCGCGCTCGGTGTCGTGCAGCAGGGTGAAGGCGTGCGCGGAGGTGCCGACGGTGGGGATGCCGTAGCGGAATCCCGCGGCGAGGTCGGAGGTGGAGGTGAAGCCGCCGACGTAGGCGGCGCGCGAGGCGGCGACGGCGGCCAGCTCGTGGGTGCGCCGGGCGCCCATCTCGATGAGGGGCCGGTCGCCGGCGGCGGAGGCCATCCGGGAGGCGGCGGCGGCGATCGCCGAGTCGTGGTTGAGGATCGACAGGATGACGGTCTCCAGCAGCACGCATTCGGCGAAGCTGCCCTCGACGCGCATGATCGGCGAGCCGGGGAAGTAGACCTCGCCCTCGGGGTAGCCCCAGATGTCGCCGGAGAAGCGGTACGAGGAGAGCCAGTCGAGGGTGCGCATGTCGACGACGGCGCGTTCGCGCAGGAATTCGAGGACGGCGCTGTCGAAGCGGAAGTTCTCGACCGCGTCGAGGACGCGGCCGGTGCCGGCGACGACGCCGTAGCGGCGTCCTTCGGGGAGCCGCCGGGTGAAGACCTCGAAGACCGAGCGGCGGTCGGCGGTGCCGTTCGCCAGGGCGGCCTGCAGCATCGTGAGCTCGTAATGGTCCGTGAAGAGCGCTGTCGACGGCACGTCCACCGGCAGGCCCAGGTCCGCAGGGTTCATGGCAGGGATGCTAGCGCACATTTCGTCAGAGTGACGAAATGTGGGGGCCTGTTTGTGCGACGGGCCCGTCACAGTGGCAGCATGGGACGGGTGAGTGTTGCTCCCATTGAGATCGAACGCACCGAGTCCGCCGAAGAGGCATCCGCGGTCCCCGAACCCGACGTCCCATGGGTGACCCTGGTGCACAACGACCCCGTCAACCTCATGAGCTACGTGACGTACGTGTTCCAGGCGTACTTCGGCTACTCGAAGGACAAGGCGCACAAGCTGATGCTCGACGTCCACCACAAGGGGCGGGCCGTCGTCTCCGCCGGCACCCGCGAGGAAATGGAGCGCGACGTGCAGGCCATGCACGGCTACGGCCTGTGGGCGACCCTCTCCCAGGACCGCATCTGATGGGGCGGACCGCGGGCATGTTCGAGCCCCTCAAGGGCGGCGGAGCCGCCATCGCGCTGGACGAGATCGAGGTCTCCATCCTGCGCTCCCTGGCCGTCCAGCTCCTGGAGCTGATCGGGCCGGGCGCCCCCGAGCCGGCCGCCGACGCCGACCCGCTGGCCGTGCTGTTCGCCGAGGCGGGCCAGGGGCCCACCGAGCGGCCCGCCGACCCGGCGCTGGCCCGCCTCTTCCCCGACGCGTACGGGGGTCCTGGCACTCCGGAGGGCGCGGACCGGGCCCGGCTGGACGACTGGTCGGCGGAGTTCCGCCGGTACACCGAGAACGACCTGCGTTCGCGCAAGCGGGAGGACGCGCTGGCCGTCGTCCGCAGCCTGGACGGGCTCGCCGCGGGCGGCGGCGGGGCGGCGTCCCGACTGGAGCTGACCGGGGAGCTGCCGCTGCGCTGGCTCGGCGCGCTCAACGACCTGCGGCTGACGATCGCGGCCCGCCTGGAGATCACCGAGGACGACGAGAGCGCGGCCCTGTTCCGGCTGCCGGACGACGATCCCCGCAAGCCGATGGTGATGGCGTACCTGTGGCTCGGCGGGCTCCAGGAGACCCTCGTCGAAACCCTCTGACAACGCTCAAATCCGGATAACGATCAGGTCACCTCCATGCAATGGCCATGCAATGACCGGGCGATGGCCATGCAATGAACCGACGGGCTTATCTCCACTTGTCCTGATTTTGGCGTGCGCCGCGTCACATATACGGCCTGGGGCCATTCGTACTCCCGTGATAGATCTTGCCGATCGCCGCCGGGGCGCCACCCATGCCCCGCGGCCTGCCGGGACCGGCTGACCGCCGGCGTGCAACTCCATCCGTATCCGGGGGGATCGAGGACCCGATCCGCAGCCGCTTCCAGGCGCGGGTCGGCGCGGAGAAAGGCGCACCACACCATGACCTCTGAGCAGGTCGAGCAGCACCACCAGGCGTCCGGGGAGGGCGCCGCGGCCGAGGGCGGCGAGGGGTACCACCGCACGCTCGGCGCCCGCCAGATCCAGATGATCGCGATCGGCGGGGCCATCGGCACCGGGCTCTTCCTCGGCGCCGGCAAGGCGATCTCGAAGGCCGGGCCGAGCCTCATCCTGGCCTACGCCCTCGCGGGCCTGGTCATCTTCTTCGTCATGCGGGCCCTCGGCGAACTGCTGATGTACCGGCCCGTCGCCGGCTCCTTCTCCGACTACGCCCGGGAGTTCATCGGCCCGTTCGCCGGCTTCGCCACCGGCTGGACCTACTGGCTCTTCTGGGTCGTCACCGGCATCACCGAAGTCACCGCCGCAGCCCAGTACATGGCGTACTGGACGGGCGACGGCTTCCCGCAGTGGGCGTACGCGCTCATCTTCACCGTCGTCCTCTACGGCGCCAACCTGATCTCCGTGAAGCTCTTCGGCGAGCTGGAGTTCTGGTTCTCCATGGTCAAGGTCACCGCCATCGTCGGCATGATCCTGATCTGCGCCGGCATCCTCACCGTCGGCTTCTCGGACGCCGCGGAGACCGCCTCCGTCACCAACCTGTGGAACGACGGCGGCTTCTTCCCCAAGGGCATCGGCGGGACGCTGATGACCCTCCAGATCGTGATGTTCGCCTTCCTCGCCGTCGAACTCGTCGGCGTCACCGCCGGCGAGTCCAAGGACCCGGCGAAGACCCTGCCCAAGGCCATCAACACCGTGCCCTGGCGCATCGCCGTCTTCTACGTCGGCGCCCTCGTCATGATCCTGTCGGTCGTGCCGTGGACGCACTTCCAGCCCGGCGTCTCCCCGTTCGTCGCCGCCTTCGAGCGCATGGGCCTCGGCATCGGCGCCGCCATCGTGAACTTCGTGGTGCTCACCGCCGCCCTGTCCTCCTGCAACTCGGGCATGTACTCCACCGGCCGCATGCTGCGCGACCTCGCCCTCAACGGCCAGGGCCCGAAGCTGTTCACCCGGCTCACCAGGAGCGGCACCCCGCTGATCGGCACCACCTTCTCGGCCTCGCTGATGCTGGTGGGCGTCTGGATCAACTACGTCGCCCCCGGCAAGGCCTTCGACTACGTCGTCTCCTTCGCCACCATCTCCGGCATGTGGGCCTGGATCATGATCCTGGTCTGCCAGATCCGCTACCGCGCCCGCGCCGACCGCGGCGAACTCCCCGCCTCACCCTTCCGCGCCCCCGGCGCCCCCTGGACGAGCTGGTTCGCCCTGCTGTTCATCGGCATGGTCATCGTCATGATGGGCGCCGACAAGGACGCCCGGGTCTCCCTGTACTGCGCCCCGCTGTGGGGCCTCGCCCTCGGCCTGGCCCACCTCGCCATCCGGCGCGGCGGCGGCAGCGGCGGCGGGGCCTCCGCCACGCCCAAGATCCCCGCCGGCACCGGCGCCTGACCCGCGCGGGGCGGCCCCGGCGGCCCTGCCCCGCGGACGCCCTGTCCGGCATGCGGGCCCTCCCGTACCACACCTCGGTACGGGAGGGCCCGTCTGCTTATCCTGTCGGTCATGCTGACCCTCACCCAGGCCCTGTACGACCAGATCGTCGCGCACGCCCGCAAGGACCACCCCGACGAGGCGTGCGGCGTCGTCGCCGGCCCCGCGGGCACCGGCCGGCCCGAGCGGTTCATCCCCATGCTGAACGCGGCCCGCTCGCCCACGTTCTACGAGTTCGACTCCAAGGACCTGCTGCGGCTCTACCGCGAGATGGACGACCGGGACGAGGAGCCCGTGATCGTCTACCACTCGCACACCGCGACCGAGGCCTACCCCTCGCGCACCGACGTCACGTACGCCAACGAGCCCGGAGCCCACTACGTCCTGGTCTCCACCGCCGACACCGACGGCCTCGGAGAGTTCCAGTTCCGCTCCTACCGGATCGTCGACGGCGTGATCACGGAGGAGGAAGTACGGGTCGTCGAGGCCTACTGACCGGCATGTGAGCGGATTCCGTCCACGATGCGGGATCACACTCCATTCGGGCGACCGGGAATCGTTAACATGACCGCATGGTTTTCCCCGACGTGAGCACCGAGAAGCCCGGCAGGCCCCTGCTCGTGGCACGGCTGCACGTCGACCTGTGCCGCCTCGCCAGCAGTATCTGTCCTGCCGCCTGAGCACCGCAGCCCCTCGCGCGGGGGCCATCGAGCCGCGCGCCCTTCTCCTCCCCGCACCCATCCGACTGGAGCCTGCCATGGCCATCGAGGTCCGCATCCCGACCATCCTCCGCACCTACACCGACGGCGAGAAGGCCGTCACCGGCGAGGGCGGCACCCTGTCCGAGCTCTTCGCGGACCTGGAGACGCGCCACCAGGGGATCGAGGAGCGCATCGTCGACGGCGGCAAGCTGCGCCGCTTCGTGAACGTCTACCTCAACGACGAGGACGTCCGCTTCCTCGACGGCATCGCCACCCCCCTCAAGGACGGCGACAGCGTGACGATCCTCCCGGCGGTCGCCGGCGGCGCCGCCTGATGCGCTACGACTCCCCGCTGGCCGCGGTCGGCAACACCCCGCTCGTCCGGCTGCCCAGGCTGTCGCCCTCCGAGGACGTCCGCATCTGGGCCAAGCTGGAGGACCGGAACCCGACCGGCTCGATCAAGGACCGCCCCGCGCTCCACATGGTCGAGCAGGCCGAGAAGGACGGCAGGCTGTACCCCGGCTGCACCATCCTGGAGCCCACCTCCGGCAACACCGGCATCTCCCTGGCGATGGCGGCGAAGCTCAAGGGCTACCGGATCGTGTGCGTCATGCCGGAGAACACCAGCCAGGAGCGCCGCGACCTTCTCGCCATGTGGGGAGCCGAGATCGTCTCCTCGCCCGCGGCGGGCGGCTCCAACACCGCGGTCCGCGTGGCGAAGGAGCTGGCGGCCGAGCACCCGGACTGGGTGATGCTCTACCAGTACGGCAACCCGGACAACGCGGGCGCCCACTACGCGACCACCGGGCCCGAGATCCTGCGGGACCTCCCCTCGATCACCCACTTCGTGGCGGGCCTGGGCACCACCGGCACCCTGATGGGCGTCGGCCGCTACCTGCGCGAGCACGTCGACGGCGTGAAGATCGTCGCCGCCGAGCCGCGGTACGACGACCTCGTCTACGGCCTGCGCAACCTCGACGAGGGCTTCGTGCCGGAGCTGTACGACGCCTCGGTCCTCACCACCCGCTACTCGGTGGGCTCCGCGGACGCGGTGGCCCGCACCCGCGAACTCCTCCGGGAGGAGGGCATCTTCGCGGGCGTCTCCACCGGAGCCGTCCTCCACGCGGCGATCGGCGTGGGCCGCAAGGCGGTCGCCGCCGGCGAAACCGCCGACATCGTCTTCGTCGTGGCCGACGGCGGCTGGAAGTACCTGTCCACCGGCGTCTACACGGCGGCGACCACGGAGGAAGCGGTCGAGGTCCTCCAGGGCCAGCTCTGGGCCTGACCGCAGCCCGGCCCGGCGGGCGGGGCCCCGCCCCGCCCGCGGCCCCGGCCGTCAGGAGGACAGGAGGGCCGCCAGGACCGCCGCATGGCCGGAGTCCGGATCGCGGACCGCGGTCAGCAGGGTCAGCGGGCCCCGCTCCGCCAACCCCCGCAGCCGGTCCAGTTCCGCGGCGGGCTCCGGTTCCGCCAGTTCCGCCTCGTACCGCTCGCGGAACTCCTCCGCGGAGACGCCGCCCGCGTGGTACCGCCTGCGGAGTTCCGCGGACGGGGTGACCGCCTTCGGCCACTCGTCCACCGCCGCGTCCGCCTTCGCCAGGCCGCGCGGCCACAGCCGGTCCACCAGCACCCGCACGCCGTCCGCCTCCGGCTCCGGAGGGTCGTAGACGCGCCGCACCCGCACCGCCGCCCGTGCCATCAGCGTCCTCCTCCGAGCCCCTTGACCTCGTCCCACACCGCCGGGTCCAGCACGCCCAGCCGGCCCCGGAACTCCCACACCCACACCTCCGCCGGACGGTCCGCCTCCAGGTACCCCACCCGGCCCGGCGTCACCCCGACCGTCCCCGGCGGCAGCGGGATCACCCCGGCCCGCCGGTCGTCGTACTTCCCGGTGATCCACGCGACGCGCGCCCGGTGCGCCCGTACCGGCCGGGACGCCAGCACCAGGCACGGCCGCCCGTCCGCCAGACACCACAGCTCGCCCGGCTGCGGCTGCGGCGCCGGCCCCCGGCCGTGCGGCGGCGGCGCCCGCCGGCCGGCGCCCGGCCGGACCTCCGCGACCAGCACCAGCAGCAGCACGGCCACGACCGCCGCGGCCGCCGGCCACCAGGACGTGTCCATAAGTCCGACGGTAGTCGCGCCCGCAGGCCCCGGCACGGCCGTGCACCGCCGGCGCGCCGCCCCGCCCGGCAACTCCCGGGCCCCGCTTCGCTCTGCCGGGTGACAGCACAGGTGATTCCCCCCACAACGGCCCGCCGCGGAGGAGCGACCCGACGTTTCGCGCCTTACGCTCGACCCACGCACGGCCCGCACTCCGTCCACGGACCGTCCCGGAGGTTGTCACTCCATGAAGCTCACCGTCGTCGGCTGCTCGGGGTCGTTCCCGTCCGCGGAATCGGCCTGCTCGAGCTACCTCGTCGAGGCCGACGGCTTCCGGCTGCTCCTCGACATGGGCAACGGCGCCCTCGGCGAGCTGCAGCGCCACTGCGGCCTGTACGACCTCGACGCGATCTTCCTCAGCCACCTGCACGCCGACCACTGCATCGACATGTGCGCGTACTTCGTGGCCCGCTACTACCGGCACGAGGGCGGGCGCTGCGGCCCCCTCCCCGTGTACGGCCCGGAAGGCACCGAGAAGCGCCTGACGACCGCGTACGACGACGTCCCCGACGAGCGCTCGATGAGCGAGGTCTTCGACTTCCGCACCCTGAAGCCCGGCGCCTTCGAGATCGGCCCGTTCCAGGTCCGCACCGAGCGGGTCAGCCATCCCGTGGAGGCCTACGGCATCCGCGTCGAGCACGGCGGCCGCTCGCTGGCGTACTCGGGCGACACCGGGGTCTGCGCGGAACTGGGGGCGCTCGCGGAGGGCGTCGACCTGTTCCTGTGCGAGGCGTCGTTCACGCACGGCAAGGAGGACATCCCCGACCTCCACCTCAACGGCCGCGAGGCGGGCGAGTGCGCACGCGACGGCCGCGTCGGAAGGCTCGTCCTCACCCACATCCCGCCGTGGACGGACGCCCGCCAGAACCTCGCCGACGCCCGCGCGGTCTACGGCGGCCCGGTCGACCTGGCGTACGCGGGCGCCGTGTACGAGGTCTGAGAACCCCCGCCGCCCGCGCCTACGGCGAAGCCCCCGCCCTCCCTTCCGGGGAGAGCGGGGGCTTCGGCGGTTTCCGGCTGCGGCGGCCCCTACTTGGCCTCGGCCTTCTGCAGCTCGGCGAGCTCCTCGTCGGACTCGCGGCCCGGTGTCGGCAGGTTCCACTTGGTGATCGCGAAGCGGAAGATCACGTAGTAGACGACCGCGAAGCACAGGCCGACGAGCGCCAGGCCCCACGGGTTCGTGGCCTTGCCCAGGTTCAGCCCGAAGTCGATGGCGCCGGCGGAGAAGCCGAAGCCGTCCTTCATGCCGAGCGCCCAGGTCAGCGCCATCGAGACACCGGTCAGCACCGCGTGCACCGCGTACAGCACCGGGGCGATGAACATGAACGTGAACTCGATCGGCTCCGTCACACCGGTGACGAAGGAGGTCAGCGCGAGGGAGAGCATCATGCCGCCGACGACCTTGCGGCGCTCGGGCCGGGCGCAGTGGACGATGGCGAGGCAGGCCGCCGGCAGGGCGAACATCATGATCGGGAAGAAGCCGGTCATGAACTGGCCGGCGGTCGGGTCGCCCTCGAGGAAGCGGGCGATGTCGCCGCTCTTGCCGTTGTACTCGCCCGCCTGGAACCACGGGAAGGAGTTCAGCAGGTGGTGCATGCCGATCGGGATCAGCGCGCGGTTGGCGACACCGAAGATACCCGCGCCGACGGCGCCGGAGCCCACGAGCCACTCGCTGAAGCTGTGCAGACCGGTGCCGAGGACGGGCCAGATGAGGCCGAAGACGATGCCGATCACCAGGCCGGCGAACGCGGAGAGGATCGGCACCAGGCGGCGTCCGCCGAAGAAGCCCGCCCACTCCGGCAGCTTCGTCCGGTAGAACTTCTGGTAGATCAGGGCGACCACGATGCCCATCACGACACCGCCGAGCACCTTGGCGTCGACCGGGGCGTCGGTGTGCACGATCTTGCCGTCGACGACTTCGGCGACCTTCGGCAGGCTGGGATCGGTGAACTTGGCCAGCACGTTCTTGAAGACCAGGTAGCCGGTCACTGCGGCCAGCGCCGTCGAGCCGTCGGACTTCTTCGCGTAACCGATCGCGATGCCGACGGCGAACAGCAGCGCCATGTTGGTGAGGATGGCGCCACCGCCGGCCGACATGTAACCGGCGATCTTGGTGACGAAGTCCGGGAACGAGGGGTCGCCGAGCATGTCCTTGTCGCCGAGGCGGACGAGCAGCGCGGCTGCCGGCAGTACCGCGACGGGGAGCATGAGGCTGCGGCCGATGCGCTGCATGACAGCCATCGCGCCGGCGCCCTTCTTCTTCTCGGCCGCGGGGGCGGCAGCCGTGGTCACAACTTCCTCCAGGGGCAAGGCGCCGCCAGAGGAGCACAGGGGGACGGCGGCGTCTTCGTTGGGGTGACGCGGACTCCCGATGGACCCGCGTGGTCTACACCAATGCGTGGTGTAGACCAGTTGTAGCACGGTCGGGGATAGATAAGGAACCTTCGATTTTCTGTGGCCTGCGCCACATTCCACACCCGTGCACCCATCCCCGGGAGCACCCCCTCCCGCGCGCCCTCCCGCGACCCGGATCCGGGCAAGCGGAAGGCCCCCGGACCGAGGTCCGAGGGCCTGCGCCGACCGGCGGCGAAAGGGCGTCGGGGCGCGGCCAGGGGGTGTTGCGAAAGTCCCGCACGGCGCCCACGGCGCCCGGCACGCACTCTCGCCGCACCGGCCGAAGCCCCGAGTACGCCCAGTACGAGGGCCTTCGGCCGGCACGCCGAGAGCACGCACCGGGCACCGCGGGCGCCGCACAGGAACTTCGCGACACCCCCTAGGCCTTCGTGTTGTCGGCCTGCATCGCCGCGATCTCCTCGTCCGACTCCCGGCCCGGCGTCGGGATGTCGAACCTGGTGATCGCGAAGCGGAAGACCGCGTAGTACACCGCGGCGAACCCCAGCCCGATCGGGACGATGAGCCACGGCTTAGTCGCCAGACCCCAGTTGATGATGTAGTCGATCAACCCCGCCGAGAAGCTGAACCCGTCCTTCACGCCCAGCGCCCACGTCACCGCCATCGACACGCCCGTCAGCAGCGCGTGGACCGCGTACAGCGCCGGCGCCACGAACAGGAACGAGTACTCCAGCGGCTCCGTGATCCCCGTGACGAACGACGTCAGCGCCACCGACAGCATCAGCCCGCCCACCTCCTTGCGGCGCTGCGGCTTCGCGCAGTGCGTGATCGCCAGCGCCGCGGCCGGCAGCGCGAACATCATGATCGGGAAGAAGCCCGTGAGGAACAGGCCCGCGTCCGGGTCCCCGTTCAGGAACATGTTGATGTCGCCGTGCACCGTCTTCCCGTCCGGCGTCGTGTAGCTGCCGAACTGGAACCACATCGGCACGTTCAGGAACTGGTGCAGCCCGATCACCAGCAGCGCGCGGTTCGCCACCCCGAAGATCCCGCCGCCCCACGCCCCCAGCCCCGTCAGCCAGTCCGAGAAGCTCTCCAGCCCCGCCCCGACCGCCGGCCACACCCACAGGCACAGCCCCGCGAACCCGATCGCCACGAACGACATCACGATCGGCACCAGCCGGCGCCCGTTGAAGAAGCCCAGCCAGTCCACCAGCTTCACCCGGTGGTACCGCTGCCAGAACCAGGCCGACAGCAGGCCCATCACGATTCCGCCGAACACCCCCGGGTTCTGGTATGAGAACTCCACGAACGTGTTGTTGTCGTCGGTGAGGCAGCCCGTCCCCACCACCCGCGTCCCCTCCGGGCAGTCGTTCGGGAACGCCCGCAGCACCCCCCGGTACACCAGGAAGCCCGCCACCGCCGCCAGCGCCGTCGAGCCGTCCGCCTTCTTGGCCATCCCGATCGCCACACCGACACAGAACAGCAGCGGCAGCCCCAGCTCCGGATTGAGCAGCGCCCCGCCTGCCCCGGCCATGACCTTCGCCACCACGTCCCAGTCCAACCCGTCCGGCCCGAACACGTCGTTCTGGCCCAGCCGGGTCAGGATCCCCGCCGCGGGCAGCACCGCGATCGGCAGCTGCAGACTCCGCCCCATCTTCTGCAGCCCCTGGAACAGGCCGCTCCGCCAGTGCCGCCGCGGCGCTGCCGCCGCGCTGCCGTTCGCGCTCATCGGCTTCCTCCCTCGCGGGCCCGTTTGGGCCCGTGCGGTCCGTGCGGCACACTGGTGTAGACCACTTCGGGTGCGGTCGCATACGCCCCCGCCCGGAGGGCAGGTTGCTGCTGATCGTCATCATTCGGCAGACGCAGGAACCGCGCTCGCGAAACTGGGCCAACAGTGGGCTACCGTGACGAAACGGTTCCCGCGGCCCGCCCGGAACCGCCGAGACCGTTCTTCGGAAAACAGGGAGAAACGTATGGCCACCAAGGCTGAGAAGATCGTCGCCGGGCTCGGCGGCATCGACAACATCGAAGAAGTCGAAGGCTGCATCACCCGCCTGCGCACCGAGGTCAACGACCCCGAACTCGTCGACGAAGCCGCCCTCAAGGCCGCCGGCGCCCACGGCGTCGTCAAGATGGGCACCGCCGTCCAGGTCGTCATCGGCACCGACGCCGACCCCATCGCCGCCGAAATCGAAGACATGATGTGACCTGAGCGCACCGCGTCACCACCACGCCGGACCCCGTCATCCGCAACCGCCGCGACGGGGTCTTCGCGTACCGCCGCACCCACTAGGCTCGACGCCATGTCTCGCATCGACGGCCGAACGCCCGAACAGCTCCGCCCCGTCACCATCGAACGCGGATGGAGCAAGCACGCCGAGGGCTCCGTCCTCATCTCCTTCGGAGACACCAAGGTCTTCTGCACCGCCTCCTTCACCGAAGGTGTCCCCCGCTGGCGCAAGGGCAGCGGCGAAGGCTGGGTCACCTCCGAATACTCGATGCTGCCCCGCTCCACCAACACCCGCGGAGACCGCGAATCCGTCCGCGGCAAGATCGGCGGCCGCACCCACGAGATCTCCCGCCTCATCGGCCGCTCCCTGCGCGCCGTCATCGACTACAAGGCGCTCGGCGAGAACACCGTCGTGCTCGACTGCGACGTCCTCCAGGCCGACGGCGGCACCCGTACCGCCGCCATCACCGGCGCCTACGTCGCCCTCGCCGACGCCGTCGCCTGGGGCCAGTCCAAGAAGCTCATCAAGGCCGGCCGCAAGCCCCTCACCGGCACCGTCGCCGCCGTCAGCGTCGGCATCGTCGACGGCGTGCCCCTCCTCGACCTCTGCTACGAGGAAGACGTCCGCGCCGAGACCGACATGAACGTCGTCTGCACCGGCGACGGCCGCTTCGTCGAGGTCCAGGGCACCGCCGAAGGCGAACCCTTCGACCGCAAGGAACTCAACGCCCTCCTCGACCTCGCCGCAGGCGGCTGCGCCGACCTCGAAGCCATCCAGCGCACCGCCCTCGGCCTCTGAGAACCACCGGACGCCCCGCGGCGTCCTCACCGGTACGGGCGCACGGTCTCACAGCCGTGCGCCCGTCCACATCCCCGCCCGCAGCCGACCGACCGGACGCACGACCTCGTGAGGGAACACGCATGAAGCTCCGCATAGCCGCCGCGGCGGCGGCCGTCGCACTCGCCATCCCGGCCCTGACCGCCTGCGACGCCATCTCCACCGCCATGGACTGCGCCAACACCGCCGTCGCCATCACCGAAGGCGTCGGCGACCTCCAGCAGGCCGTCTCCAACGCCGGCAACAGCCCGCAGGACGCCCAGAACGCCCTCAACAAGATCGACGAGAACCTGAAGAAGATCGGCGACCAGACCGACAACACCGACCTCGGCGCCGCCCTCGACTCCATGAACAAGGCCGTCCAGAGCGTCCGCACCTCCCTGCAGAGCGGCAACACCACCCCCGACGTCACCCCCGTCGCGGACGCCGCCAAGGAGATCTCCAAGGTCTGCACCCCGGGCTGAACCCCGCAGGCGGGACCTGCCCGGACGGAATAATGGGCGCCATGACCTCGACGCCCCCGCGCCTCATCCTGGCCACCCGCAACCAGGGCAAAGTCTCCGAACTGCGCGCCATCCTGTCCGACGCCGGCCTGCCCTACGAGCTGGTCGGCGCGGACGCGTACCCCGACGTCCCCGACGTCAAGGAGACCGGCGTCACCTTCGCCGAGAACGCCCTCCTCAAGGCGCACGCCCTGGCCCTCGCCACCGGCCTGCCCGCCATCGCCGACGACTCCGGCCTCTGCGTCGACGTCCTCGGCGGCGCCCCCGGCATCTTCTCCGCCCGCTGGGCCGGCCGCCACGGCGACGACAAGGCCAACCTCGACCTGCTCCTCGCCCAGCTCGCCGACATCGCCGACGGGCACCGCGGCGCCCACTTCGCCTGCGCGGCCGCCCTCGCCCTGCCCGACGGCACCGAAGCCGTCGTCGAGGGCCGCCTCACCGGCACCCTCCGCCACGCCCCGGCCGGCAGCGGCGGCTTCGGCTACGACCCGATCCTCCAGCCGCTCGGCGAGACCCGCACCTGCGCCGAGATGACTCCGGCCGAGAAGAACGCGATGTCCCACCGCGGCCAGGCCTTCCGCGCCCTGATCCCGGCGATCCGCGACCTGCTGGGCTGAGGCCGGTGATGCAGCGAAGACCCTGTACGCGGCTGCGTACAGGGCCTTCTGCGTACCTGTGCGGTTGGGGGGACTCGAACCCCCACGGGTTTTACCCCACTGGGACCTAAACCCAGCGTGACTGCCAATTCCACCACAACCGCGACATCTTGCCCAATGCGGACATCGCGTCAGCCTGGGCTGCGCCCAGTCTAACGGGGCGGAGTTCGCGGAGGTGAGGGACTTCCGAGGGTGGGGCCGTCAGATACCCAGGTCCTTGATGATCTTCGCTACGTGGCCCGTGGCCTTGACGTTGTACAGGGCGCGCTCGACCTTGCCCTCCTCGTCCACGACGACCGTCGAGCGGATGACCCCGGTCACCGTCTTGCCGTACAGCTTCTTCTCGCCGAACGCGCCGTACGCCTCCAGCACCTTCTTGTCGGGGTCGCCGACGAGGGTGACCTTCAGGTTCTCCTTCTCGCGGAACTTCGCGAGCTTCTCCGGCTTGTCCGGGGACACGCCGATCACGTCGTAGCCGGCTCCGGCCAGCAGTTCCAGGTTGTCCGTGAAGTCGCAGGCCTGCTTGGTGCAGCCCGGGGTGAGGGCCGCCGGGTAGAAGTAGACGATCACCTTGCGGCCGAGGCGGTCGGCGAGCGAGACGTCGTTGCCGTCCGCGTCGGGCAGGGTGAAGGCGGGGGCGGTGTCGCCCGGCTGGAGTCGCTCGCTCATCTCGACAGTCTCCTCGGGAGGTGGATCGCTACGTGACGAGACTAAGCTGACAGACTGTCCACGGCGGATCACGCCCCCCATGGGACAGGACCACGACGACGGAGGCAGCGCGGTGCCGGAAGCCAGGACCCCCGCACAGATCGAGGCGGACATCGTCCGCCGCCGCGAGCAGCTCGCCGAGACGCTCGACGAGATCGGCGTGCGCATGCACCCGAAGACGATCGTCGGGGACGCGAAGGCCAGGGTCGCCTCCACGGTCGACGAGACGGCCGGGCGGGCCGTCGTGGCGGTGAACCGGGTGTGGACGGACGTCAGGGACGGCCTGCGGAACGAGGACGGTACACCGCGGATCGAGCGGCTGGTGCCGGTCGCGCTGGTGGCCGTCGGCGTGGTCGGCCTGCTGGTGGTGTCGGCGCGCCGCCGCCGCTGACCACCCCTGCGGCGGACAGGCCGGGCCCGGGCGGGTAGGTTCGTGACGTGAGCGACGACACCAACACCACCACCCACGACAAGCTGCCCATCCGCATGCTGCACGACCGCGTGCTCGTGAAGTCCGACAAGCCCGAGGGCGAGCGGCGCTCGGGCGGCGGCATCCTGATTCCGGCGACGGCGGCCGTGGGCAAGCGGCTGGCCTGGGCCGAGGTGGTCGCGGTCGGGCAGAGCGTGCGCAGCGTGGAGCCGGGTGACCGGGTGCTGTACGACCCCGAGGACCGGGCCGAGGTCGAGGTGCGGGGTGCGACGTACGTGCTGATGCGTGAGCGCGATCTGCATGCCGTGGCCGCGGAGCGTCTGGAGGGGGCGGAGGACTCCACCGGTCTGTATCTCTGAGCCGACTTGGGCGTGTGGGGGCCGGTGGCCGAGGTCACCGGCCCTTTTGCGTGCGTTTTGCTACGGTGGGCGGTGAACCCGACGAGACGCGCCGTACCGGGCAGGAAAAGACGACGCACCTGTTCCGCTCCCGTCTCGGAGGTGCCTGTCATGGCCTGGGTTCTTCTCGTTGTCGCCGGTCTGCTGGAGGTCGGCTGGTCGGTCGGCATGAAGTTCACGGACGGGTTCACCCGGCTGTGGCCGAGTGTGTTCACCGGCGCGGGCATCGTGGCGAGCATGCTGCTGCTGTCGTACGCGGCCCGGAGCCTGCCGATCGGTACGGCGTACGGGGTGTGGGTGGGTATCGGTGCCGCGGGCGCGGCGGTGCTGGGGATGGCGGTGCTGGGGGAGCCGGTGACGGCCTCCCGGATCTTCTTCATCGTGCTGCTGCTGGTGGCGGTGGTGGGGCTGAAGGCGACGTCGGGGCACTGAGCGGGCCCGGGGGCGCTGTTCCCGGCGGGCCCGCGGGGCGTCATTCCGGGTACTCCGAGGGCGGACGGGGCCGGTAGGGGCCGGGGCCGCCGGGGGTGTCCCGGGCGGTGCGCTGTCCGCCGGTGGCGCCGCGGAACAGGCCGCCGATCCCGCCGGGGCCGGTGGGGCCGCCGCGGGTGTCGGGGGCGGGGGCGCCGGTGTCGCCGCGGTTGCCGCCCGGGGTCTGCCCGTCCTGGCCCGGGTTGCCCTGCTCGCGGCCGTCCTCCTCGGGGCCGCCGGTGGGCGGGCCGGGCCGGCTGGGCGGTGCGGTGGGTTCGGGGCCGGTGGGCTCGCCGGGCGGCGGGGGCGTGTCGGGCTGCGGCGGGGGTGGCGGGGAGGGGGCCGAGCCGGGCTGGAGGTCGAGGTCGAAGTCGACGGGGTCGGTGCCTTCGAGGGCGGTCCGGGTGTACTGGGCCCAGATGCGGGCGGGGTAGCCGCCACCGCCGATGCGGGCCTCGCCGAGGGCGCCGTACAGGGATTGCGGGGTGCCGGTGTCGGGGTCCTGGCCCATCATCGCGACGACGGTGACGAGGGTGGGGGTGTAGGCGGCGAACCAGGCGGAGCGGTCCTCCTCGGCGGTGCCGGTCTTGCCCGCGGCGGGGTGTCCGGCGGCGAGGGCGGCGGTGCCGGTGCCGTTGTCGACGACGCTGAGCAGCATCGAGGTGGTGGTGTCGGCGGCTTCGCGGCTGATGGCCTGTTCGGGGGTGCGGTCGGGCAGCTCCAGGGTGTCGCCGCCCTTGGTGATCTTCTCGATGAAGGTGTGCGGGGTGCGGCGGCCGTGGTCGGCGAGGGTGGCGTAGGCCTGGGCCATGTCGAGGACGCTGGCCTGGAGGGTGCCGAGGGCCATGGCGGGGCCGGCGGTGAAGTTGGGGGTGTTCTCGGGGATGCCGAGGGCGATCGCGGTCTTCTTGACGTTGTCGGTGCCGACGTCGACGACCATCTGCGCGAAGACGGTGTTGACGGAGAGGTCGGTGGCGGTGGTGACGGTGATGTCGCCGTACGACTGCCGGCCCTCGTTCTCGGGGGCGTAGGAGACGCGGGTGCCGGTGACAGGGCGCTTGTTGTCGCCGTTGTAGACGGTGTGGGGGGTGATGGGGCGGCCGTCCTGGGTGCGGGAGCGGTTCTCGACGGCGGCGGCGAACACGAACGGTTTGAAGGTCGAGGCCACCTGGTGGTCGTGGCGGGTGGCGTTGTTGACGTACTGGCGGGTGTAGTCGACGCCGCCGTACATGGCGAGGACCCTGCCGGTGGCGGGGTCGACGGAGACGCCGCCGGTCCGGACGAAGCGGTCGACGGGGCGGGCGGCGGGGTCGAGGCGGGTGAGCATGCGGTCGTTGACCGCTTCGACGAGGTCGGCCTGCCTGCGGCGGTCGATGGTGGTGGTGATGCGGTAGCCGCCCGCGGAGAGGGTCTTCTCGTCGAGGATGCCGCGTTCGGTGATGTGGTCCTTCACGGCTTCGACGAGGTAGCCGCGCTGCCCGGAGAGCCCGGCGGCGGGGCGGATGCGGCCCGGCTCGGGGAAGGTGGTCGCGGCTCGCTCTGCCGCGCTGAGCCATTCCTTCTTCACCATGCCGTCGAGGACGTAGTTCCAGCGGGCGAGGGCCCGCTCGCGGCTGCGGGGGTGGGTGACGACGTCGTAGGTGCTGGGGGAGTTGAGGAGGGTGGCGAGGTAGGCGCCCTCGGCGGTGGTGAGGCGGCCGACGTCCTTGCCGTAGTAGGCCTGGGCGGCGGCCTGGACGCCGTAGGCGTTGCGGCCGAAGTAGCTGGTGTTGAGGTAGCCCTCCAGGATGTACGCCTTGGACTTCTCGCGGCCGAGTTTGACCGCGATGAAGAACTCCTTGACCTTGCGTTCGATGGTCTGTTCCTGGCGCAGGTAGTAGTTCTTCACGTACTGCTGGGTGATGGTGGAGCCGGACTGGCGGCCCTTGCCGGTGAGGGTGTTCCAGGCGGCGCGGAGCATGGCCTTGGGGTCGACGGCCCGCTCGGTGTGGAAGTCCCGGTCCTCGGCGGCGAGTACGGCCTCCTGCACCGTCCGGGGGATCTGCGAGAGCGGGACGTTGACGCGGTTCACCTCGCCGTCGCGGGCGAGTTGGGTGCCGTCGGAGTAGAGGTAGACGTTCGACTGGGCGGTCGCGGCGGCGTTGGCGGGCGGGATGTCGACGAGGAGGTAGCCGGCGGTGAGGGCGCCGCCGAGGAGCAGCGCGAGCGCCAGCAGGGTGCCCAGGGCGAGGCGCCGGCCGGGGACCAGGCGGCGCCATCCGGTCCGCTTGTGCCGGCCCTTGCGGTCCGGGGCTGCGGCGCCGGTGTACGGGGGCGTGCCGGGGCGGTGGGGGGTGTCGGGGTCGCGAGGGGGCCAGCCCGGTGGTGGTGACGGGTCGCTCATCGCCAGGACTCCTCGTGGCCGTTCGAAACATCCATGTCCGTACCGAAAAAAGGTGTCTACCTGATGGCCGGTCGTTCCGAGCGGGACGGGCGTAAACCGGTCGCAGTGGTTCGCCCCTCCGCACTAAGCTCGCGCGTCTTTGGCCGATGCGGGTACGACGTGGCAACGACGTGGGAAAACGGAGGGATACGGTGCGCCTGCGGACGGGGCGAAGAGCGGGGCTGTACCTGGCCGTTGCGGCAGGCGGCTTCCGGCGGTACGCGGCGTACGGGGTGGCGACGGCGGCGGGCGTGTTCACGAACACGGTCTTCGGGTTCATCGTCGCCTGTACGTACCTGGCGCTGTGGGCCGAGCGGCCGGGGCTCGGCGGCTACGACCAGGGGCAGGCGCTGGCGTTCGTGTGGGTGAGCCAGTCGATGCTGGCCGCGTGCGCGCTGCTGGGCGGCGGCTTCCAGGAGGAGGTGCAGGAGCGGATCCGGACCGGGGACATCGCGGTCGACCTGTACCGGCCGGCGGACCTCCAGCTGTGGTGGCTCGCCGCCGACTTGGGGCGGGCGGCGTTCCAGTTGCTGGGGCGGGGGGTGGTGCCGCTGGTGGCGGGTGCGCTGGTGTTCCCGCTGGCGCTGCCGGCGGATCCGCTGCGCTGGCTGCTGTTCCTGGGGTCGGTGCTGCTGGCGCTGGTGGTGAGCTTCGCGCTGCGGTGGCTGCTGGCGCTGTCGGCGTTCTGGCTGCTGGACGGGTCGGGGGTCAACCTGGTGGCCGTGGTCGCCTCGGTGTTCTTCTCCGGGATGCTGCTGCCGCTGACGGTGTTCCCGGGCGGCTTCGGGGAGTTGGTGCGGGTGCTGCCGTGGGCGGCGATCCTCCAGGTGCCGCTGGACGTGCTGCTGGGGCGGCACACGGGGGCCGCGGAGGTGCTGCGGGCGCTGGGCTTCCAGGCGGTGTGGGCGCTGGTGCTGCTGGGGGTGGGGCGGCTGGTGCAGTCGGCCGCGACGCGGAAGGTGGTGGTCCAGGGTGGCTGAGGAGGTCCTCGCCGAGGAGGTCCTCGTACGGGGCGGGGAGCGGCGGGAGCGGCGGGAGCGGCGGGCGGCCGGTGCGGGTGCGGCCGGGTGGCGGGGGCGGGCCGGCGCGGGGCTGCGCGGGTACCGGCTGATCGCCGGGATGTGGATCCGGTCGACGATGGCGTACCGGGCGTCGTTCGCCCTGGCGTTGTGCGGGAACGCGGCGACCACGTTCCTCGACTTCGTGGCGATCTCCATCATGTTCACGCACGTGGAGGCGCTGGGCGGTTTCACACTGCCCGAGACGGCCCTGCTGTACGGGACCGCGTCGGCCTCCCTCGGGCTGGCCGACCTGCTGCTCGGCAGCAGCGACCGGGTCGGATCCCGGATCCGGGACGGCTCGCTGGACACGATGCTGGTGCGGCCGGTGCCGGTGCTCGCGCAGGTCGCCGCGGACCGGTTCGCGCTGCGGCGGGCGGGTCGGGTCGTACAGGGGCTGGCCGTGCTGGGGTGGGCGGTGGCGCGGCTGGAGGTGGAGTGGACGGCCGCGAAGGTGCTGCTGCTGCCGGTGGCGGTGACGGCCGGGGCGGCGATCTTCGCGGCGGTGCTGGTGGCCGGGGCGGCGTTCCAGTTCGCCGCGGGCGATGCGGCGGAGGTGCAGAACTCCTTCACGTACGGCGGGAACACGATGCTCCAGTACCCGCCGACGGTGTTCGCGAAGGATCTGCTGCGGGGCGTGACGTTCGTCGTCCCGCTGGCCTTCGTCAACTGGCTGCCCGCGCTGTACGTGCTGGGGCGGCCGGATCCGCTGGGGCTGCCGGACTGGGCGGCCTTCGCGAGCCCGGCGGTGGCGCTGGCGCTGTTCGTCCCCGCGTCGCTGGCGTGGCGCGCGGGGCTTCGTTCGTACCGGAGCACGGGGAGCTGAGGGACGTGGACGTGGACGCGGGTGCAGGTGCGGGCGGCGGGCCGGACATGCTGATCGAGCTGGACGCGGTGGAGAAGGTGTTCGGCGTACGGCGCCGGGCCGGCCTGCTGCGCCGGGAGAAACGGCAGGTCAGGGCCGTGGACGGGATCAGTTTCGAGGTGGCGCGGGGCGAGGTGGTCGGCTACATCGGGCCCAACGGGGCGGGCAAGTCGACGACGGTGAAGATGCTGACGGGCATCCTCACCCCGAGCGCGGGCCGGCTCCGGGTCGCCGGGATCGACCCGGCGCGGGAGCGGATGCGGCTCGCGCACCGCATCGGGGTGGTCTTCGGGCAGCGCACCACGCTGTGGTGGGACCTGCCGCTGAAGGACAGCTACGGGCTGATGCGGAGGCTGTACCGGATCCCGCGGGCGCGGTTCGCGGAGAACCTGGAGCGCTGCGTGGAGCGGCTGGACCTCGGGCCGCTGCTGGACGTGCCGGTGCGGCAGCTGTCGCTGGGGCAGCGGATGCGCGGGGACATCGCGGCGGCGCTGCTGCACGACCCGGACGTGCTGTACCTGGACGAGCCGACGATCGGGCTGGACGTGGTCAGCAAGGCGAAGGTGCGGGAGTTCCTGCGGCAGTTGAACGCCGAGCGCGGCACGACGGTGCTGCTGACGACGCACGACCTCCAGGACATCGAGCAGCTGTGCGGGCGGGTGATGGTGATCGACCACGGTCGGCTGGTGTACGACGGGACGCCGGCCGGGCTGCATGCGGCCGGGGCCGCGGGGGAGAGCGAGCGGATGCTCGTCCTGCACCTGGAGCGTGAGCTTCCGGCGGTGTGCGTGGAGGGTGCGCGGGTGGTGAAGGTGGAGGGGCCGCGGCAGTGGCTGGCGTTCCCGGCGGGGGCGTCGGCGGCGCCGCTGGTGGCGGAGGTCGCGGCGCGGTACCCGCTGTCGGACCTGTCGGTGCGCGAGCCGGACATCGAGGACGTGATCGCGCGCATGTACGCGGGACGGGGCTGAGGGGGCCCGGGGCGGTCGGGGCGGTCCCCGGCAGGGGATGGGGGGTGGAAGCTGCTACATGTTTTCTAGTCATTGATAGTCACCTCTAGTCGGCTATGTTGCGTACGTTGGTCTTGTGAAGCTTTCGGAGTGGGCCCGTCAGCAGGGCGTGAGCTACCAGACGGCGTGGCGGTGGGTGAAGGACGGGAAGATGCCCGTGCCGGTCCGTCAGGCGCCGTCCGGGACGTGGCTGGTCGATGAGCCTGCTCCGGCCACCGTCGTGGAGGCGGGGCGGGTGGTGGCGTACTGCCGCGTGTCGTCGGTCGACCAGAAAGCGGATCTTGACCGGCAGGTGGCCCGGGTCGTGGCCGGTGCGAACGGGCTGGGCCTGGCCGTCGCCGAGGTCGTGACCGAGGTCGGTTCCGGGTTGAACGGCCGGCGCCGGCAGCTGCACCGGGTGCTGTCCGACCCGCAGGCCGCGGTGATCGTGGTCGAGCACCGCGACCGGCTGGCCCACTTCGGTGTCGAGCACCTCGAAGCGGTCCTGTCGGCGTCCGGGCGGCGCCTGGTCGTCCTCGACCCTACCGAGACCGCCGACGACCTCGTACGGGACATCACCGAGGTGCTCACCTCCATGTGCGCCCGCCTGTACGGGAGCCGGGCCGCGAAGGACCGGGCCGCCCGCGCGGTGGCCGTGGCGACTGCCGCGGACGACGAGTGAAGAAGTTCCAGGCGCAGCCGGGGTTCCAGGTGCAGGCGTTCCGGTTCGCCCTGGACCCGAACGCCTCCCAGGAGGCAGCGCTGCGATCGCACTGCGGCGCCGCGCGCGCCGCCTACAACTGGGCCGTCGGCTGGGTGACCGCGTCGTGGTGGCAGCACCGGGCTGAGGAGTCCTACGGCGTCCCCGAGACCGGCCTGACCGCGTGGCGGCCGTGGTCGCTGCCCACCCTGCGGAAGGCGTTCAACGCCGCCAAGCACACCGACCCCCACTTCGCCGGGTGGTGGGAGGAGAACTCGAAAGAGGCGTACTCCACGGGGCTGGCGAACGCGTCGGCCGCGTTCGACAACTACGCGAAGTCCAAGCAGGGCAAGCGGCGCGGCAAGCGGATGGGCGTGCCCCGGTTCAAGTCGAAGCGGAAGGCGCCTTTGGCCTGCCGGTTCACCACCGGCACGATCCGCGTGGACGGTGACGGCCGGCATGTGACACTGCCGAGGCTGGGCACGATCCGTACCCACGAACCCACCGCCGGCCTCCACGCCCGCATCCAGGCCGGGACCGCCCGCGTCTTGTCCGCGACCGTGCGACACGAGCGGGGACGCTGGTTCGTGTCCTTCCAGGCCGAGATCAAGCGCGACCTGCAACGCGTCGCGCGCCCGGATGTGGCGGTCGGGATCGACCTTGGCGTGAAGACCCTCGCGGTCATGGCCGACAGCACGGGCGAGATCCGCACCGTCGCGAATCCCGGGCACTATGACGCCGTGCGCAAGCAGCTGCGCCGCGCCTGCCGGACCGTGTCCCGCCGGCAGGGCCCCGACCGCAGGACCGGACGCAAGCCGTCGAAGCGGTGGGAGAAAGCCAACGCCATCCGCAACCGCGTGCATCACCGGGTGGCGAACCTCCGCGAGGACGTGCTGCACAAGCTGACCACGGCCGTGGCGGCCGAGTACGGCACGATCGTGGTCGAGGACCTCAATGTCGCCGGGATGCTCCGCAACCGGCGCTTGGCCCGGCGCATCGCCGACGTCGGATTCGGTGAGATCCGCCGTCAGCTCGCCTACAAGACCCGCCGGCGCCACGCCACCCGCCTCGTGGTTGCAGACCGCTGGTACCCCTCCTCCAAGACCTGTTCCGGGTGCGGCGCGGTGAAAGCCAAGCTGCCGCTGCACGTCCGGACCTACGAATGCGACGCCTGCAACCTGGTCATCGACCGGGACGACAACGCCGCACTCAACCTCGCCCCTCTCGCGGCGGCCTGCACCACTGGTACCGGAGTGGCCGGAGACCAGGACACCGCCCCGGCGGCGTCGAAGCCTCGTGGAGCCGACCGTAAGACCCGCGCCACCACCCGCAGCCGCAAGGCCACGGGTGGGCGGGCAGGTGGCGCAACCCTGCCGCACCAGCGGCAGCAGGAAACGAGAGACCGTACTCAAGCCGAAGCCCTCACACTTTGGTGATGTGACGGACCTTCCGGGCCGGAATGCCCGGAATGCTGAGACCTGACCACGGCCTCAGCAACGGATGAATCAGGGTACGGGCCCGGGGTGGAGGCGGGGTTGAACCCGTACACCTGCGGGCCGCCCGCTGCTTAGGCTGGCCCCATGACTGACGAGGGGCAGCACCAGGGGCCGCAGAAGCCGTTGCCGGAACTCCGGGCGTCGGACGCCGACCGGGACCGCGTCGTGGAGCGTCTGCGCGACGCGCTCGCCGAGGGCCGGCTCGACATGGAGGAATTCGAGGAGCGGCTGGAGTCGGCGTACAAGTCGCGCACGTACGCCCAGCTGGAGACCCTGACCCGGGACCTCCCCGCCGCCGGAGCCGCCCCCGCGGGCGTCGCCGCGGCCGGGGCGGCCGCCGCGCCGGCCGGCTCCTGGGCGGGGCGGATCGGCGGCGGGGGGCCGGCGGCGTCGTCCGCGACGGCGGTCGCGGTCATGTCTGGGTTCCAGCGCCGCGGGAACTGGACCGTGCCGGGCCGCTTCAACGCGGTGGCGTTCTGGGGCGGCGGGGAGCTGGACCTGCGCGAGGCGCACTTCGCGGAGCGCGAGGTGGTGATCAACTGCGTCGCGATCATGGGCGGTATCGAGATCACCGTCCCTCCGGGCGTGGACGTCGACGTCCGGGGCATCGGCATTATGGGCGCCTTCGACCAGCGGCACAGCCCCGGGCCGGTGGCGCCGGGCGCCCCCCGCGTGGTCGTGACGGGGCTGGCGTTCTGGGGCGGCGTCGACATCAAGGTGAAGGCGCCGAAATCCTGGCCGGGCCTCGAAGGGGGCCCCGACCTGCGCAAGGAGCTGTGAGGACGGCGCGCCGGGAACTCGCCGGGCGTGCCGGGAGTCGGATGCTTTGAGACAAGACCGGCACCCGGGAGAAGGCAGGAGCTTGTGGACGAACGCACCACCGCCGGGGGCCCCGAGCCGGGCGCGGACGACGGCCGGGCCCCGAGCCGGACCGCCGTCCTGCGCGGTGGCAGCGGCGGCCGCCCGGCCCCGGCCCCCGGCGGCTTCGTGTTCAGCGAGGCCGACGAGGAGCGCCGGCGCGGCGTACGGCGTATGAAGGCGACCGCCACCGGGCTGCTCGTCCTGGTCGCGCTGGTGTACGTGCTCGCCACCTGGGCCGAGCACGCGGGCGCCGGCGCCTGGGCGGGGTACGTGCAGGCGGCCGCCGAGGCGGGCATGGTCGGCGCGCTCGCCGACTGGTTCGCGGTGACGGCGCTGTTCCGGCGGCCCCTCGGCCTGCCGATCCCGCACACCGCGATCATCCCGACGAAGAAGGACCAGCTGGGGGCGTCCCTCGGCGAGTTCGTCGGCGAGAACTTCCTCTCCGCGGACGTGGTGCGGGCGCGGCTGCACGCCGTCCGCATCGGCAGCCGGTTCGGCGCATGGCTCGCCGAGCCGGCGCACGCCGACCGGGTCACCGCCGAACTCGCCACCGCGCTGCGCGGGGCGCTCACGGTGCTGCGGGACTCCGACGTCCAGGCGGTCGTCGGCGAGGCGATCACCCGGCGGGCCGAGACGGCGGAGATCGCGCCGGGCATCGGCAAGACCCTGGAGCGGGTCGTCGCGGACGGCGGGCACCGGCGGGTCGTCGACCTCGTCTGCGCCAAGGCCCACGACTGGCTCGTCACGCACGCGGACTCCGTCATGGACGCCGTCCAGGGCGGCGCCCCCGGCTGGACCCCCCGGTTCGTCGACCGCAAGGTCGGCGAGCGGGTCTACAAGGAGCTGCTCCGCTTCCTGACGGAGATGCGGGACATGCCCGAGCACCCGGCGCGCGGAGCGGTGGACCGCTTCCTGCACGACTTCGCGGCCGACCTCCAGGCGGACACGGACACCCGGATGCGGGTGGAGCGCCTGAAGTCGGAGATCCTGGAGCGGGAGGAGATCCAGGACGTCATCGCCTCCGCGTGGACGGCGATCCGCGCGATGATCCTCTCGGCCGCGGAGGACGAGCAGAGCGAACTGCGGCTGCGGGTCCGCGCATCCCTGCTGTCGCTCGGCGCCCGCCTCGCCACCGACGGGCGCCTCCAGGACAAGCTGGAAGGCTGGATCGAAGGCGCGGTGGTCTACGTGGTCACCACATACCGGGCCGAGATCACCTCCCTGATCACGGACACGGTGGCCGGCTGGGACGCTGAACACACCTCCCGCAAAATCGAGGCCCACATCGGCCGCGACCTCCAGTTCATCCGCATCAACGGCACGGTGGTCGGCGCCCTGGCAGGCCTCCTGATCCACACGGCGACGCGGGCACTGGGGGCCTGAGGGGGCGGGCAGCCGGCGGGCCTTGGGGGCGTCCCGGCGCCCTTGGGGCGCCCAGGCGCCCTGGGGCGTCCCGGCGCCTTGGGGCGTCCCCGCACCTTGGGGGCCCGGCGGCTTGGGGCGTCCCCGGGCCGGGGCGGCGGGCGGGCCCGGGCCCGGGGCCCGGGCGGCGCGCAGGGCGTCCGGCCGCGGCCCGCCCGGACACGGGGGCGGGGTGCGCCCCCGGTGGGGCCGGGCGTGCGCCGGGGCGGCGGCGGCGGGCCCCGGCCCCTGACCTCGGGCCCGCGGGGCCGCCTACGGCCGCTGCCCGGGCCCCGGCCCGGCCCGGGCCCGTCCCTGCAGGGGCCCGCCCCCTTCCGCCCGGGCAGGTCTGCCGGCGCCAGCACCCCGTACCTGGCCGCCGCCATCGCCTTGGTTACGGCCCCTGCGCTTGCCCGGGCCCCTGCCCTGCCCGCGTCACGTCCCTGCCGGGGCCCCGGCCCTGCCTGGGCCCCGGCCCTGCCTGGGCCCCTGCCTTGCCTGGGCCCCTGCCTTGCCCGGGCCCCTGCCTTGCCCGGGCCCCTGCCTTGCCCGGGCCCCTGCCCTGCCCGCGTCACGTGCCTGCCTGGGTCACGTGCCTTGCCCGGGTCCCTGCCCTGCCCGAGCCACGTTCTTGCCCGGGCCCGGCCCGGGCCGAGCCGGGCCCCCGCCCGGGCAGCGCTGCCAGCGCCGGCACCCCGGTGCCTGGCCGCCGCCGCCGCCTTGGTTGGGGCCCCTGCCCTGACCGCGGCTCCTGCTCGGGTCACGGCTGCTTCGCTGGTCAGGGGCCGCTGCCCTGACTACGCGAGGGGCCCGCCACGCTCAACCCCGGCGCCCAGCCGCCTGGGCGGCCGCTGTGGTTGCCGCCGGTCGCCGCAGGCGGGGTCCGGGCGGAGCCCGGGGAACGGTGGAAGGGCGGGGCGGGGAGTTGGCCCCGCGCAGCGGACCGGGACCTGCACTCCGGCCGCGCCTCCGCTGCGGTCGGCGCCCGGCCGCGTACGGGCTGCCGGGCGGGGCCGGCCCCGCCGGCGTGGCCCGGGCGCCGACCAGGGGCGAACGGCTTGGCCCGTGGCCGGGTGGCGGTGCGGCGGGGGGCCGCCCGCGGCCGGGATGGCGGGCCGGGCGGGATCCGCCCCGCGGGCCCGCGGGCCTCGGCCGGCGGGTGTCAGTGGCGGTCGGAGATGAGCCAGGCCGCCGTGGAGACGACCGCGGCCGCGCCGAAGACCGCCGGCCAGGCGCCGACCTTCTTCGCCAGCGGGTGCGCGCCGGCGAAGCCGGCCACGTACAGCGCGCCCAGGCCCGCCGCCGCGGGGACACCGCCGCTGCGGTGCCATTCGCGCCCCGCCGCCAGCCCGGCCGCGCCGAGCACGACACCGCCGAGCGGCCGCTTCCCGCTCCAGCGGGCGGCGGCGTACCCGCCGACCAGCCCGGCGGCCGCCATTGCAGCACTCGGTACCCGTACCCGCGCCATGTCCAACTCCCTCGTTCGTCCTTGTACACCGTGTCCGTGGGGACGTCCGCACCCCGGAGTCGCAGCCCGCGGCGCGCCCTGCCCTGAGGCTAACGCGGCGGCTTGACGGCCCGCCGGGCCCCCACCGCCCCGAGCACCAGCACGGCGCCGCCGATCACCCCGTCCGGTACGGCGTCCTGCACCGCCCGCGGAAGCAGCGCCACCACGCCCAGTACGAGCAGGAAGGCGAGCGCGCACCGGCACGCCATCCGCAGCAGTCTGTCCACGCGCTGCTCAACGCGCCGCCGGGCCCGCCGACACGCGTTCCGGCGGGGGATTTGCCACACACTCGCCGGATCTGCACGAAACGCTCCCCCCGGCCCCGGGCGGGCGTACAGTCGCCTCCTCCCACTCCCTCCAGAGAGGCCGGGGCATCGTGATCTGCTACGGAGAGGCCGTCCTCGACCTCGTCGACGAACTGGTCGACGCGTACGCGGAGGTGTTCTCCGCCCCACCGTGGAACGAGGACGCAGAAACCATTCGCCGATTCGGCCCCCGGCTGCGCGCGGACAGCCGCCGCCACGGCTTCCGCACGGCGCTCGCCCAGTCCGCAGCAGGCGTCGACGGCTTCGCCACGGCCTGGCTGACCCCGGCGGACTTCCCCGCGGACCGCGGGTACGGGCAGGTCGCCGCCCAGCTCGGCCCGGCCCGCCTCCGCCGGCTCCTGACGGGGGCGCTGGAGGTCGACGAGCTCGCCGTACGCCCGTGGGCCCGCGGCCGCGGCACCGGCCGCGCCCTCCTCGCCGAGATCACCGCCGACGCCCCGGACGGCCGCGCCTGGCTGCTGACCTCCCGCCTCGCCACCGACACGGTGGCCACGTACCGCCGGCTGGGCTGGCACGAGGTGCCCCCGCTGCCGGGCGCGCCGGAGCGCACCGCGGTCGTCGTCTTCCTGGCACCGCACCACCCGGGCGCCGCCGGGCCGTGACCGGCGCGCCGCGGCCGGCGGCGTCGTCGGCCCACCCCGATCGCCCCGCGGCCGGGGGTGCCGTCCGCCCGGCGGTGACCGCCTTGTGAGGGAGGGGGGTGCCGTCCACCCGTCCCTGCCGCCGCGCCGTGGCCGGCGGTGTCGTACGGCCCCGTACCTGACCGCGCTGTGGGCGGCGGTGTCGGTGCGCCCCATGGCCTGACCGCCGCGCCGCGCCGTGGCCGGCGGTGTCGTACGCCCCGTACTTGACCGCCGCGCCGTGGCCGGCGGTGTCGTACGCCCCGTACCCTGACCGCCGCGCCGTGGCCGGCGGTGTCGGTGCGCGCCGCTCCTGACGGCCCCGCCGCGCCAGGGGCGGTGTCGGCCCGCCTGTCCCTTCCGCCGGGCCGCGCCAGGCGGTGTCCCGACCGATGCCCCGGGGCATACCCGCGGCATGATCACACCGCGCACGCGCACCCCCCAGGCCCGTACACCCGTACGCCCCCGGCGGCGCCCCCCGGCCCCGCCCGCCGCGTCGCCGTTCGGGCGGCAGCTTCGCCTGGCCACCCGGAGGCAGCTCGCCGCGTCCGGGATCCCCGCCGGAACGATCGCCTCGCGGAGCCGGCCCGGCGGCCCGTGGCAGCGGCTGCTGCCCCGCGTCTACCTCCTGCAGACAGGCCCTCCGGACCACCGCCAACGCGCCCTCGGCGCCGTCCTGTACGCCGCCGACCCGGCCTCCGAACCGCTGTCCGGCGACACCGCGGCCCTGACCGGCGGCGCCGCCCTGTCCCTGCTCGGCATCCCCGAAGCGCCCCGCACCCCGGCCGACGTGCTGGTCCGCAGCCCGCGCCGCCCGGCGGGGACCCCGGAGGTCCGTGTCCTGCCGACGGCGCGGTGGCCGCAGACGATCGCGGTCGCCGGCGTGCCGAGCACCCGCCCGGTCCGGGCGGCGGCCGACTACGCCGCCCGCGCCACCGACCCGCAGCAGCTCCGCGCGGTCCTGGCCCGCGTCGTCCAGTCGGGCTGGTGCCGCCCGCACGACCTGCACGCCGAACTCCGCACCGCCCGCCTCCTGCGCCGCCCGCAGATCCGCGCCGCCGCGGACGAACTCCTCGCCGGGATCCGCTCGCCCGCCGAGGCGCAGGCCCGCGACGCCCTCAGCGCGGCCGGCCTCCCGCCCCCGCTGTGGAACGCCCGCCTCTACACCGCCGACGGCACCTTCCTCGCCGCCCCGGACGCGTACTGGCCCGATGAGGGCGTGGCCCTGGAGATCGACTCCGCGGAGTACCACTACACCCGCGACGCCTGGCAGGCCACACTCCGCCGCCGCCTGCGCCTGGAGGCCCACGGCATCCTGGTGGTCAGCGCGACCCCGTCGATGGTCCGCGACACCCCGACCCAGGTGACGGCGGCGATCCGCACCTTCCTCACCCTGGCCGCAACCCGCCCCACCCCACCGACGGCAGCCCTGCGCGGCCACCACCAGCTGCTGCTCCCGTTCCCATGACGGTGCGGTGCGGCAGTCCGGACCGTCGAGAATGGAGGCGTGGAGAGACTCGAGACGACGGCCCAGATACGCCGACGCATGAGCCGTCAGAAAAGCCGCGACACCGGGGTCGAGGTGGCGCTGCGCAAGCTCCTGCACGCCGCCGGCCTGCGCTACCGCGTGCATCGGCGCCCGGTGAAGGGCGTGCGCCGGGAGGCGGACATCGTCTTCGGCCCGGCCCGCGTGGCGGTCTTCGTGGACGGCTGCTTCTGGCACGGCTGCCCGGAGCACGCCACGTGGCCACGGAACAACGCCGACTTCTGGCGGGCGAAGATCGAGGGCAACCGGAACCGGGACGTGGACACGGACGCACGCCTCGCCGAGGCCGGCTGGCTGGCGGTGAGGATCTGGGAGCACGAGGATCCGGTGGCGGCGGCGGACCGGGTGAAGGCGACCGTCGCCGAGCGCCGCGTCGTGCGAGCTGCGTCAGGCACGCCGACCACGTTTGGCACAGGTGCGGGTGTGGGCCCGGATGCTCAGGCGCCGTGGCATTCCGAGTAGGGCTTGGTGGAGGTGCACCAGCAGGGGGCGTTCGGGGGTGGGGGCCAGGGGGTGGCCTTGCCTCGGGCCGCCAGGGTCGTCGCGTACTCCGGGAGGAGGGACGGGGACGCCGGGGAGGTCTTCTCCGACGCCGCGAACGCCTCGTACGACGGCACGCTTGCCGTGACGATGCCGAGGTTCGTCGTGCCGGAGGCGGCGAGGGCGCGCAGGGACGCCTCGACCTGGGCCAGGTGCGCGTCGTGCGAGGGGTACTCCGCCGCGAGTGTCGGGTAGCCCGTCAGGAGTTCGGCCAGCTCGCGCTGCGGCCAGTGCAGGATCGCCACCGGGAACGGGCGGGACAGGGCCGCGCGGCGGTCGCCCAGCTCCGCGCGGAGGCGGGCGATCTCGGCGCGGAGCTCGGCCGGGTCGTCGGAGCCGAGGGCCCAGATGCGCTTGGGGTCGTGCAGCTCGTCCAGCGGGATCGGGCCGGTGTGGCGGGTGTCCGCGACCATGTCCCAGTCGTCGTGTGGGAGTCCGAGGAGGCGGCGGACCCGGTGCCGGCCGGTCAGCAGGGCCGTCGTCGCCGGGGTGAGGGGGGCGTCCTCGGAGATCAGGAGCGTGGCCGCCTGGGTGAAGCACTCCTCCGACGCGGCCAGCTCGTCGTGGGTCTCGAGGGCCTCGGCGATGACCTCCCAGGGGGCCGGGTCCGTGGGGGCCGCGGCGCGGATGCCCTGGATGAGGGCGCGCGCCTCCGGCTCGTGCCCGTACTCCCACAGGTTCGCGGCCTGGAGCGCCTTGATCAGGTGCGGGTCGGCCGGCTCGCCGGCGAGGAGGCGGTCGTAGAGGGCGCTCGCCCGTTCGCGTGCGTCGGCCAGTTCCAGGTGGGCGGCGGCCTGGAGCAGCAGGGGCTCCTGGTCCTCGGGGTAGCGGGTCGCCGTGCGGATCAGGCGCTCGGCTTCGGCGATGTGCTCTGCAGGCGTGTCGGGGCGCATGGTTCACACCGTACTGCCGCTGGTCACTTGGCGGGGGAGGTCTTAAGGTGCGCCCCGTGCGGGATCACATGCGTGTGGTGGTGCAGGGGCGCGGCGGGCGCTCGCGCCGGGCCGGTCTCGCGCGGGTGCTGTGGGCGGCCGCCGAGTCGGCCGTCACGGTGGGCGTGGTGCTGTTGTTGCTGGTGGTGCACCAGGTGTGGTGGACGAACCGGGAGGCCGCGGCCGCCGCGGGGCGGCGGGTCGCCGCGCTGGAGGAGGCCTGGGGGGCGGTGGTGCCGGGCACTGGGGCGGGGGAGGCCGCGGAGCCTGCCGCGTCCCCGGAGCCGGGAGGGCCGTCGCCGTCGCCGTCGCCGGCCGCCGGCGCAGGGGGCTCCGCGGGTGGGGCAGACCGCCCGCGGGACGGGGCGGCGTACGGGGTGCTGCGGATTCCGCGGCTCGGGGTGGCGGTGCCCGTCGCGCGCGGCGTCGACAAGCGGAGCGTGCTCGACAAGGGGTACGCCGGCCACTACCCCGGGACCGCCGAGCCCGGCGCGCAGGGCAACTTCGCGCTGGCCGGGCACCGCAACACGCACGGGGAGCCGTTCCGGTACGTGAACCGGCTGCGGCCCGGCGACGAGCTCGTCGTCGAGGTCCGGGGGCGGCGGTACACGTACACCGTCGACCGGATCCTGCCCGAGACGGGGCCGCGGGACATCGGCGTGATCGCCCCGGTGCCGCGGAGCGCGGTCCGGCCGGGATACGGGTACACCGAGCCCGGCGCGTACATCACTCTGACCACCTGCACGCCCGAGTACAGCTCCCGGTACCGGCTCGTCGTGTGGGGCGTGCTCGCGGGGAACTGAGCCGGGGCCCGGGGCGTTGTCGGTATGGCTGGTCGAGAGGGGGGGGCGGTGTGGACGGGCTGGACAGCCCGCGCCGGGCGCGTTCGTGCCGGGCGCTGATCGCGGCGTTCGCCGGCGCCGCCGCGCGCCTCGCGCCCCTGCTGCTGCTCGCCGGCGTCCTCGGGCTGATCGCGGGGCAGGGCGGGCAGGGTGCCGTCGCCGTCGCCCTCGCGGCGACCGCCGCCGCCGTGTCCGTGGGCGCCGCCGTCCTCGCGGCGCGCCTGGTGCGGCCCGTGCCGCCGCACCGAATACGCACAGCGATCCGTGATCGCGAGCAGCGCACGGCGTTCCTGCCGCAGCGCGATCCCGACGCCTCCGGCCGCTCGCGGCCCAGGGCACCCGGCCGTCTCGTCCCGACGGCCGCGTAGGGGCGCGCACCGCGCACCGCCACCCCGGATCGCCTTCGCACCACCCGCTGTCGCGCCCCGCGTGGCTCGTCACGCCGAAATGCACCGCTTCGACGTTCGACGAGACCCCTCGGAGGGCCCGCGTGTCCGTTTTCACCCGTGTAGTTGTCGAGTTGGGCCGGTTCCTGGAGCCGGCGCTCGATGAGTCCGCGACCGCTGCCGCGATCGTGCTGTTCACCATCCTGGTACGGCTCGCCCTGCACCCCCTGAACAGGGCCGCATTCCAGGGCGCCACCCCGGTGGCCGGCTGCCTGCCTGTGCTGCTCCAGCTGCCGGTGTTCTTCCTCATGTACCAGGCGTTCACCACGTCCGGGGAGCTGCTGGGGCACCGCCTGTTCGCGGCGCCCCTCGGCGGGACGTGGGCCGGCGCCCTGGGGGAGGGCGGCCTGTTCGGCGCGCAGGGGCTGGTCTACCTCGCGCTGTTCGCGGTGATCGCCGCCGTCGCCGCGTGGAGCGCGGTACGCGGTCGGCGGGCCGCGGCGTCCGCGGCCGCGACCGCCGCCGCGCCGGTGGTACGGGTCAAGGGCGCGGCGCGCCGCTCCCCGGCCGGCGTGCCGGAGCTGACCGCCGAGCAGCAGGAGGCGATGCGTCGGCTGGGCGGCGTACTGCCGCTGCTGTCGTTCGGGACGCTGGTGACCGCTGCCGTCGTACCGCTGGCCGCCGGGCTGTACCTGGCCGCCACCACGGCGTGGTCGGTCGCCGAGCGGGCGTGGCTGGAGCACCGCAGGGCGCGGCTGGCGGCCGCCGCCGAGGGCGCGGCGGGCGCCTGGGCGGCGACGCCGAGCGCCTAAGCGACGCGCTGTGCGCCGACGTGCTGTGCGCCGACGTGCTGTGCGCCGACGCGCTGTGCGCCGACGCGCTGTGCGCCGACGTGCCGAGCGCGGACGCGCCGAGCGCCGACCTGCTGTGCGCCGACGCGCTGTGCGCCGACGCGCTGTGCGCCGACGTGCCGAGCGCCGCCGCCGACGCCGACGCCGGTGCGGCCGGTGCGTCGGCGGGCGGGGCTGTCGCCGCGTCGCGGTGCCGCCGCCGCGGTCATGGGTGCCGCCGCGTCCGGTCCGTGCGGCCGTTGGGTGCCGTTGCGGGGTGCCGTCGGGGCGGTGGGGCGGCGGGGGTGTTCCAGTCCGTGAACAGGGGCTTGCGGGTGGGACGCGGTTCTTGGAGGATCAACCAATCCTCCGATGGCCGCACCCCATCGTCCGGCCCGGGGCACGCCCATGGGCCGACCACCCACGACCACGGGAGAATGCCCATGAAGCTGCTGCGTGTCGGACCGGTCGGGGCGGAGCGCCCCGCACTCCTCGACCAGGACGGGATCCTGCGCGACCTGTCCGGCCTGGTCGCGGACGTGGACGGCGCCCTCCTCGCCGACGGCGCCGCCCTGTCCCGGGTGCGCGCCGCGGCGGAGGCCGGGTCGCTCCCGGTGCTCGACCCGGCGGGGATGCGGATCGGCGCCCCGCTGGGCCGCATCGGCAAGATCGTGGGGATCGGGCTGAACTACTTCGGGCACGCCGCCGAGATCGGGGCGGAGCCGCCCGCCGAGCCGATCCTGTTCCTGAAGGCCGCCGACACGGTGGTCGGGCCGGACGACACCGTGCTGATCCCGCGCGGCAGCGTGAAGACGGACTGGGAGGCCGAGCTGGGCGTCGTCATCGGCAGCACAGCCCGGTACCTGCAGTCCGCGGAGGAGGGCCTGGCGCACGTCGCCGGGTACGTCCTCGTCAACGACGTCTCGGAGCGCGAGTTCCAGACCGAGCGCGGCGGCACCTGGGACAAGGGCAAGAACTGCGAGACGTTCACCCCGGTCGGCCCGTGGCTGGCGACGGCCGACGAGGTCCCGGACCCGCAGGCGCTGGATGTCCGGCTGTGGGTGAACGGGGAGCTCCGGCAGGACGGCAGCACCGCGGACCAGATCTTCCCCGTCGGCGAGGTCGTCCACTACCTGAGCCGGTTCATGACGCTGCACCCAGGCGACGTGGTCATCACGGGCACGCCGGGAGGCGTGGCCATGGGCCGGCCGGAGCCGAAGCCGTACCTGCGGGCCGGCGACGTCGTCGAGCTGGAGATCGACGGGCTGGGGCGGCAGCGGCAGGAGTTCAAGGACGCCTGACCCCGAGCCGTACGGGCGCCCCCGCCCCGGCCCCGGCCCCCGCTTCAGGGCCGGGCCCGGGGCCCCGGGGCGCCCCGTGTCAGCGGGCGGCTTCGGCCGCGCGGCGGCGGCGGGCGGCGACCAGCAGGCCGGCGCCCGCGCCCAGCGCGGCCGCTCCGGCACCCGCGGCGACGGCGAGCTGCGCGTTCGCGCCGGTGCTCGCGAGCGGGCCGGTGCCCCCCGCCGGGGTGGCGTTGCCGCCGCTGCCCGAGCCGTCCGCGGCGCCCGAACCGGATCCGGAGCCCGAGCCGTTCGTGCCGGCCCCGGCGCCCTTGTCGGCGCCCGAGCCGCCCTTGCCGTCGCCGTCCTTGCCGCCGTTCCCGCCGCCCGCGGCCTTGTCCTTGTCGCGCGCCGTGTGCTGCCCGGTCGCGAGGAACTCGGCGCGGTCCGCGGGCGTTCCCTTCAGAGCGGCGTTCGCGGCCTTCTTCAGCTCCGGCCCGGCGTCGGCGAGCATGGCCCGGATCAGGGCGGTGTTGTCGGCGTCGCGCAGCTCGTGCTGCGTGGTCGTGACGAAGGTGCGCAGCTCCGCCGGCGTGGGGTTCTTCTCCAGCAGCGCGATGACGGCCGCCTTCAGGCTCGGCCCGGCGTCCTTCAGCGCGCCCAGCAGCAGGGCCCGGTCGTCCTCGGCGCGGACCTTGTGCTGCCCGGTCTCGACGAACGCGCGGACCTCGTCGCGCGTCCCGCCCTCCAGCAGCTTGTTGACCGCCTGGGTGATGCCCGGACCGGCGCCCTTCAGCATCTTCACCAGCTCGACCTTGTCGTCCTCGAACCGGGCGGTGTGCTGCCCGTTCTGCAGGAACTCCGTGATCGCCTCGCGCGTGTTGGCCTGCAGCGCCTTGTCGGCTGCCGCGCGCACCGCCTTGCCGCCTGCCTCCCCGATCTGCGCGACGCGCACCCGGTCGTCCTCCAACTGCTCCCGGGCCAGATCCACTTCCAGGAAGTGCCGCATCTCCGCGGCCGTGCCCTTCAGCGCCTTCTCGGCGGCCTCGCGGACGCCCGGCCCGCTCGCCGGGTCCGCGAGGATGGCCTGGATCGCGGCCCGGTCCTTCGCCGCCTGCGGGTCCTCGTAGGGCTTCGGCGCCGTCTCGCCGTCGGGCCCGGGGCCGGTGTCGGGGGCGGTCGGGGACGCCGGAAGGCCCGGCGCCGTGGTCGTGGCGCCGGTGGCGAAGGCCGGCGAGGCGATCAGGACGGCCGGGGCCATCGCGGCCGTCGCGGCCGTCGCCACGATCGAGGCGATCCGGGGCAGCTTCACAGGAACAGTCCGTTCTTCACACGTGTGATCATCATTCAGTTTTCGAAGGATACGGTCACCCCGTTCCGGGAGGAGGTCCGCGCGGCCTCCAGCACCGCCAGGCACTGCGCCGCCTCGTGCGCGCCGACCGGCGCGGGGCCCCCGTCGCGCAGCGCCGACGCCACGGCCGCGTAGTACGCCGGGTAGTCGCCCGGCAGCGTCGGCACCGGCGTGCCGCCGCCGGTCGCCGGGGACTCCCCGGACCCCAGCCGGCCCCACAGGTGCTCCGGCTCGACACCCCACGGCATGTCGGTGGCGCCGGGCCGGTGGCCGTCGCGCAGGGCGGCCTCCTGCGGGTCCAGGCCGTACTTGACGTACCCGGCGCGGGAGCCGAGGACGCGGAAGCGGGGGCCGAGCTGCGCGGCGGTCGCGCTGACGTAGAGGTGGGAGCGGACGCCGCTCTCGTGGGTGATCGCGATGAACGTGTCGTCGTCCGCCTCGGCGCCCGGCCGCCGCACGTCCGTCTCCGCGTACACGGCCGCGGCCGGGCCGAACAGGACCAGCGCCTGGTCCACGACGTGGCTGCCCAGGTCGTACAGCAGGCCGCCGATCTCCTCGGGCGCGCCGGACTCGCGCCAACCGCCCTTGAGCTGCGGGCGCCACCGCTCGAAGCGGGACTCGAAGCGCTGGACGTCGCCGAGTTCGCCGTCGGCGATGAGGCGGCGCACCGTCAGGAAGTCGTTGTCCCAGCGGCGGTTCTGGAACACCGAAAGGAACGTGCCGGTCCGGTCCGCCAGTTCGGCGAGTTCGCGCGCCTCGGCGGCGGTCCCGGCGAGCGGCTTGTCGACGACGACGGGCACGCCGGCGGCGAGGGCCGCCGACGCGAGCGGGGCGTGCGTCTTGTTCGGGGAGGCGACGACGACCAGGTCGACGGCGCCGCCGCCGCTCCACAGCTCCTCGGCGGACGCGGTCACCCGCACGCCGGGGTACGCCTCCTCGGCCTGCGCCCGGCGCGCCGGGTCGGAGGTGACGACGGTGTCGAGGACGAGCCCCTCGGTCGCGGCGACCAGCGGGGCGTGGAAGACGGAGCCGGCGAGGCCGTAGCCGACGAGCCCGACACGCAGCGGGCCCCCGCCGGCGTACGGAGACGGGGAGGCGGGAGCGGACGCGGCGGCGGTCGAGGAGGGGTCCGGGGCGGTGGGGTTCATGCCGTCCACTTTGGCAACAGTGTTGCCTAAGTGCAAGGAAGGGGGACAATGGCCTGGTGGAACGAGGCAGCGGCACCCCCGGCGACAGCAGCAGCATCAGCCGGGACCTGCCCGGCGCGAACCTGGGGGCCCTCCGCGGCCACAACGACGCCCTCGTCCTCGGCCTGCTCCGCGTCGCCGGCCCCGCCGGCCTCGGCCGCCCCGAACTGGCCGCCCGTACGGGCCTCACCCCGCAGGCCGTCAGCAAGATCACGGCGCGGCTGCGCGCCGAGGGCTTCGTCGCGGACGCCGGCCGCGGCGCCTCCACCGGCGGCAAGCCGCGCACCCTGCTGCGCCTCGCCGCGGACGCCCGGCACGCGGTCGGCGTGCACGCCGACCGGGACGAACTCGATGCGGTACGGGTCGACCTGGCGGGCACCGTCGTCGACCGGCTCCGCGGCCCCCTCGACTTCGCGGCCGGCCCGGACGCGGTCGCCGCCGCCGTCGCCCGCACCGTCCACCGGCTGGCCGGACCCGCCGGACCGCCCGCCCTCGCCGGCGTCGGGGTCGCCGCACCGGGCCCGCTCGACTGGCGCACCGGCGTCATGGGGCGCGTGACGGGCCACCCGCAGTGGGAGGGCCACCCGCTGCGGCAGGCCGTCGCCGACCGGCTGGGGCCCGCCGGCGGCGGCCCGCCCGTGGTGCTGGACAAGGACACCAACGCGGGCGCCGCCGCCTCCGGCCCCGACTCGGGAACCTCCCTGTACCTGCACCTCGGCACCGGCCTCGGCGCGGGCATCCGGCTCGGCGGCGGGGTCCACCGCGGGCCGCGGTCCGCCGCGGGCGAGTTCGGCCACCAGGTGCTGCTGCTCGACGGCCCGCCCTGCCGCTGCGGGGGCCGCGGCTGCGCGGAGGTGCTGTGCCTGGCGGCCGTCGCCCGCGGGGACCTGCCCGAGGCGGCCCGGATCCTCGGCGAGGGCGCCGCGAACGCCGTTGCCCTGCTCGACGCCGACCGCGTGTGGCTGGGCGGACGGGTGGTGCGGCAGGCGCCGGAGGTGTTCACGGCGGGCGTCCGGCGGGTCCTGGCCGCCCGCGCCTTCGGCGGCCCCGCCCCCGAGGTCGCCGCGGCCCGCGCGGGCGTGGCGGAGGGCGCGGCGGAACTGGCGCTGGCGCCGCTGTTCGGCCGTACGGTGTGACGCACCGCGGACCCGGCCCGGAAGGACCTGGCGGACGGTCAGAACCCGTCGGCCGGTGGGACAGCGGCCTGTGAGCCCTGCGGCCGGCGGGACCCAGCGGCCGGCGGGACCCAGCGGCCGGCGGGGCCCCGGAGGCTGTGGGCCGATCAGGGGGAATGCGGCCGGCCCGGGCGCGGCACCGGCGGCACGGCCTCGCGCGCGTGGGAACGTGCGGGGCAGGCCGTGGTGATTGTCGCCTCGTCCGACCGTCAGCCCGTCCGGCGAGCAGCGAAGCGAAGGTCAGCCATGCGACTGCGCAAAGCCCTTGCCCTCTCCGCCCTCCTGGCGGCCGTGGTCGCCCCGGCCGCCGCCGCGGCGCCCGCCGCCGCGGACGTCGGCAACGGCAGCGGCGCCCGCCCCGCCCCCGCGCTCCCCTCCCGGGCCCGCGCCACCTGCGGCGACGGCAAGAGCACCGCCTTCCCCATCGGCGCGCGGATCCGCGGCGGCCCGTCCGTCTACCGCACCGGCGGCGGCTCGCAGAGCTGGTTCCTGGACCTCACCAACACCACGGCGAGCCGGTGCACGGCCATCCACCCCGTCGTGGTGCTGTCGGACGAGGCGCGCGGCCTGCGCGCCGAACACCTCCGGATGGAGTTCGACACCCCCGAGGGGGCCCTGCCCGTCAGCCTGGAGGAGAGCGACCGCGACGAGATCATCGCCGTCTTCGACGGCGGCGACGCCTTCTCCGGCTACACCCTCCCGGCCGGCGGCGCCCTGACCGTCACGGTCCACCTGGCGTTCGCGCCGGACGCGCCCACCGGCGAGGTCGTCGCGGACGCGGCCGTCGTCCAGCGGCGCGGCGACGACGGCGACTGGGTCGGCGAGGCGGGCGGCTACCGCTTCACGGTCGAGCCCCCGCAGGACCCCTTCCAGGCCGGCTCCCTCGCCGACACGGGCCCGCCGGCCCGCCACGCGGCCACCGCAGCCGCCGCCCTCGCCACGGGCGCGGCCCTCCTCGCCGCCGCCCGCCGCCTCCGCCGCCTCCCCCCGCCCACCCGCCGCCGAACCGGCCCCTGACCCGCCCGCCTGCGGGCAGGGCCTCCCGCCGCGCCTGCCTGCACGCGCCCACCCGCCGACACTCAGCCCGGCGCCAACTCCGGCACGGACGCCGGTGGTTCACCGAGAGAGCAGGACGGGCCTTCGCCGCCGACGAGTTGCGGCCCCCTCACCCCTCCGCGACCGGAACCGCGAGCCGAACGCCCGCTCCGGCGACGCCGTCGTCCGCGGCCCGAAGCACCCCCGGTTTGTCGCCCTCGGTGATGCATCGACCACACGCCGAGGCCACGAAGAAGGCCCTCCCGCGATACCGGGAGGGCCTTCTTCTTTGCAGCGGGAATGCCGCGATCAGACGAGGTCGATCAGGTCCGCGATCGAGTCCACGACCTTCGAGGGCGTGTACGGGAAGCGGTCGACCTCGTTCGGCTGGGTGACGCCGGTCAGGACGAGGAACGTCCGCATCCCGGCCTCAAGGCCCGCGAGTACGTCGGTGTCCATCCGATCCCCGATCATGGCCGAGGTCTCCGAGTGGGCACCGATCGCATTCAACCCGGCACGCATCATTAGCGGATTCGGCTTGCCGACAAAGTACGGCTTCTTGCCGGTCGCCGCAGTGATCAGCGCCGCGACTGCCCCTGTGGCCGGCAATGCGCCTTCGGTGGAGGGGCCAGTCTCGTCAGGGTTGGTGGCGATGAACCGGGCACCGTTGTTGATCAGTCGTACCGCCTTCGTCATGGCCTCGAAGGAGTAAGTTCGCGTTTCGCCCAAGATCACGAAGTCGGGGTCGTGGTCCGTGAGGACGTACCCGATGTCATGCAGAGCGGTCGTGAGGCCCGCCTCGCCGATAACGTACGCGGTGCCGTTCGGACGCTGGTCCGCGAGGAACTGCGCCGTCGCCAGGGCCGAGGTCCAGATGTTCTCCTGCGGCACGTCCAAGCCCATGCGAGCGAGGCGGGCGTGCAGGTCGCGTTGGGTGTAGATCGAGTTGTTGGTCAGGACCAGGAAGGGCTTCCCGGATTCCTTCAGCCGCTTGAGGAACTCCTCGGCGCCAGGGATGGGGATGCCTTCATGGATCAGCACCCCATCCATGTCAGTCAGCCACGACTCGATCGGCTTGCGCTCTCCCATAAGGGTGTTTCTCCTGCCGGACGCTTGTACGAGGCGGCTTGCGCTCGTCGTAAACGTTACCGCCGATCATGCGTTCGATTCCGGTGTGGCTGGATCTGTCCGATATTCGGATGCCAATCCCCTCTTAACGAACAGTAAAAACGTGACCATGCTCACCGCATCCGGTGCAATCCTCAACGTTTGAACATCAAAACGATCCCCTTCTGCGTGATTGGATTCACCGGAAGGGCACATTCCGAGCTGACGGCCGTCGCGGAGCAGATAGCGGAGGCCCCAGGGGGCCGCGCGCGAAGAGGGCGCGGCTCCCGTGGGGGCCATGGAGGGCTAGGAGTGGGCGGTCTCCACCGCCTCGAAGATGTCGCTATCCGTCTCCTTCTGCCAGTCCGGCAGCTCGGGCCAGTCAGCGACGTACGCGGGCTTCGGGTCACCAAAGTGCCGGTACATCTGCGCCGTCCAGCACGTTGCGACGAAGCGGCCCTTCTGATCGCGGGAGAGCCGCTTCGCGTGCCCCTCGGACAGGTCGAGGAACTGCGCGATCTGCGCCCAGACTGACGCGGCGGCGTCACGCTCCCAGTCCGGCGTTTCCTCCCACGGGGTGACGTAGCTCGGCTTCGGCTCGCCGGGGAAGTGCTTGCGCACGCCCGCGATCCATGCCTCGCGGAACCGTCGCCCGTTCTCCTCCGTCACGCTGTCCCCTCTCGTCAGGCGGCCAACTCGGCAAGCTCGGCGTCCAGCTCGGCCGCGCGCGTATCGCTGGCGACCGGCCGCAGTTCGACCCGGAGCACTCGCAGCTTACGGGCCACGTACCCGGAGCCCGAGCGTCGAGCGAGACCCATTGCTTCGCGGGCGTACGCCGCCGCCTCGTCGAGGTCTCGCCGCTTGGCGCCGACTATGGCGAGGTCGGCCAGGACGGCGCCCCTGCGCCGGTATGACTGGCCCCGGCCAAGCTCGGCCTGTTCGAGGGCCCCGAGGAGGGCGGTCTCGGCGAGGTCCAACCTGCCCAGCTCGACGTACCGGGCTCCGCGCTCCTCGGCCAGGCGGGAGGAGTCGAATCGCAGCCATCCGCCGTTCACGGAATCCGCGGTGAGGCCGAGGACTCGCTCGGCCTCATCGAGGCTCCGCTCGCAGGCGTCGAGGTTGCCCATGCCGGCGTACGCCTGGGCCTGCACGGCTGCGACCCAATGCCGAGTGGCGAGGCGGCTGTCCCCCTGCCGAGCCACTTTTTCGGCTGCCGTGAGGACGCCCACCGCGTCGGCCCACTGCCGCTCGTACAGCGAGACGTACGCGTGCCTGGTGAGTGCGCAGGCCCACAGGTCGTAGTGCCTCGCCTCGCGGCTGGCAGAGGCCGCCAGGGTGTACGAGGCTGCCGCGTCGGTGTAGCGGTTCTGGTCGAACGCAAGCTCGCCCGCGAGTTGGAAGAGGTCCCCGGCCGCCATGCACAGGCCGGTCGTGTCCCGACCGTCCCTCAGCTCATCTGCTAAAGCGGTCAGTTGGTCTCTTACGATCGGATACACGCCTCGTTTCGAGCGGGCGAGCTGGTACACCTGCCACAGGTGCTTGTTCATCGCGCGGAAGTCGGTCGCCCCGCCGAGAATCTCGTCCGCCGGCAGGGCGGGCAGGGCTCCGGCGACCGCGAGAAGGCGCAGGAAATCGCGTCGGATCATGTCGTCACCACTGTCACTGGTCAGGTCGTCGAGGTGCCCCTCGGCCTCCTGCGTGACGGCTTGTGGCGATAGCAGGGCGCCCAGGCCCGCCAGGTCCAGCCCTAAGAGCTTGGCGAGCTTTGGCCGCAAGGGCGGCTGTGGTTCTGTTTCCCCTCGCTCCCAGCGGCCAACCGTCGTGCGGTCGACGCCTGCTGCGGCGGCGAAGGTCTCCTGACTGTAACCGCAGTCCTTCCGGCGCTTCATGAGACCGCTCATGGGCCTCCCTCCCTCGCTGCCTGCCTCCGGTCTACCCGGCGCAACGACGTGCATCACGGATGAGTCATCACTGCGTCAATCCTGCCGTGGTGTGGCTGCTCGTGCGGGCGAACACTGGAAGCCAGGGGGAGTTGGCGATGGAGGACGGATAGGAGAGACGCGGTGCCGACTGCGAGACAGCTCATGATCGACAGCGACGGCAAGGTTGGTGAGTACCAGGGCTCGGTCGGCGGTCGCTGGCTGCTCCGCCCCCTCGGTGGAGGCCGGGAGTGGGAGGTCCCGAAAGGCACCGCACGCCGCGCCACCACTGAAGAGGAGAGGCGACTTCGGCCGAGCCCCGACCCGGATGAGCCCGAGTACGACTTCGGAGAGGCCGAACAGTGACCGCACGCACCTTCGCCATGGCGGATTGGACCATCACCCCGGACCGCGAGGCGGGCTCCGAGCCCGTGACGCACGCCATGCAGTGCAGGGCCTGTGAGGAGAAGTCGGATGACAGCGGCGACTGGGAAGGGCCGCAGACGTGGGCGCTGACGCACTCGGGCCGCAACCCGGCCCACACCTCGTACCGCGAGATCATCACGCGGCCGTACCGAACGTTCATGAAGCAGTGATGCGGGTCGTCGGCAGGTATGCCGGGATCTTGTTCGTCTTCGCGATCAGCGGCTCGTGCGGTCTGGTCATCGGCGCCGCGCTGGCCAATAGCTCCCCCTAGGAGTTGTCGTCAAAGTGTCAGGCCCACATCAGGATCGATGCGAGGGTGACGGCTGCTTTGTAGGACTGGGCGGTCTTGTCGTAGCGGGTGG
>NZ_JBVIGV010000018.1:124975-148590 GCF_055570615.1 Streptomyces sp. NPDC031121 | reverse complement strand
CCCCCCCCCCCCCCCCCCCCCCCCCCCCCCCCCCCCCCCCCCCCCCCCCCCCCCCCCCCCCCCCCCCCCCCCCCCCCCCCCCCCCCCCCCACCGCGCGCCTGATGCACCTGCCCCGCCGCTGGGCGAGGGGCGTCGAGGCCGCCTCTTTCGACCTAGCCGAGCGCTGACTTCACCGCGTCGGCGAGTCGCCCGGCCACCGCGCGGGCCTGCTCCAGGTCGGCGGCCTCCACCATGACGCGGACCACCGGCTCGGTGCCGGACGGGCGCAGCAGCACCCGCCCGGTGGTGCCGAGCTCGCGCTCGGCGTCGACGACGGCCGCGGCCAGCTCGCCGGAGGTGGCGACCTTGGTCCGGTCGACGTCGCGGACGTTGACGAGCACCTGCGGCAGCCGCTGCATGACGCCCGCCAGCTCGGCCAGCGGGCGGCCCGTCGCCGCGACCCGCGCCGCCAGCATCAGGCCGGTCAGCGTGCCGTCGCCGGTCGTCGCGTGGTCGAGGACGATCACGTGGCCGGACTGCTCGCCGCCGAGGGCGAAGCCGTGCTCCTTCATCGCCTCCAGCACGTACCGGTCGCCGACGCCGGTCTGCACGACCCGGATGCCCTCGGCCTCCATGGCCAGCTTGAAGCCCAGGTTCGACATCACCGTGCCGACGACGGTGTCGCCGCGCAGCGAGCCGGCCTCGCGCATGGCCAGCGCCAGGACCGCGAGGATCTGGTCGCCGTCGACCTCGGCGCCCGAGGCGTCGACCGCGAGGCAGCGGTCGGCGTCGCCGTCGTGGGCGATGCCCAGGTCGGCACCGTGCTCGACGACGGCCTGCTTGAGCAGGTCCAGGTGGGTGGAGCCGCAGCCGTCGTTGATGTTCAGGCCGTCGGGCTCGGCGCCGATCGTGACGATCTCGGCGCCCGCCCGCGCGAAGGCCTCGGGCGAGACGCGGGCGGCCGCGCCGTGCGCCTCGTCCAGGACGATCTTCAGGCCGTCCAGGCGGTTGGGGAGCACCCCGATGAGGTGGGCGACGTACTTGTCGAAGCCCTCGTCGTAGTCGGTGACGCGGCCCACGCCGGCGCCGGTGGGCCGGTCCCAGGGCGCGCCGGTGCGGTGCTCCTCGTAGACGGACTCGATGCGGTCCTCCAGCTCGTCGGCCAGCTTGTGGCCGCCGCGCGCGAAGAACTTGATGCCGTTGTCGGGCATCGCGTTGTGGCTCGCGGAGAGCATCACGCCGAGGTCGGCACCCAGCGCACCGGTGAGATACGCCACCGCCGGGGTGGGCAGCACACCGACGCGCAGGACGTCCACGCCCGCGCTCGCGAGGCCGGCGACGACCGCCGCCTCGAGGAACTCGCCGGAGGCCCGCGGGTCGCGGCCGACCACCGCGGTGGGGCGGTGGCCCTCGAAGGTGCCCGCCTCGCCCAGCACGTGGGCTGCCGCCACGGACAGGCCGAGCGCGAGCTCCGCCGTCAGATCCGCATTGGCGACGCCGCGTACACCGTCCGTCCCGAAGAGTCGTCCCACAGTTGTCCTCCCACGTTCGCGCTTCGCTTGAGACCGCTAGTTATTCCGCTTGTGGCGGTAAACGAACCGCCCCGGCAGCACGGAGAGTGCCGCCGGGGCGGTTGGTGCTGAACAGCAGGCGCAGATTAGCGCTTGCTGTACTGCGGGGCCTTACGGGCCTTCTTCAGACCGGCCTTCTTGCGCTCGACCGCACGGTCGTCGCGGGACAGGAAGCCGGCCTTCTTCAGCGCCGGGCGGTTGTTGTCGACGTCCGCCTCGTTCAGCGCACGGGCGACACCCAGGCGCAGGGCGCCGGCCTGGCCGGAGACGCCGCCACCCGCGATGCGGGCGATGACGTCGTAGCGGCCGTCGAGCTCGAGCAGCTTGAACGGCTCGTTGACTTCCTGCTGGTGCACCTTGTTCGGGAAGTAGTCCTCGAGGGTGCGACCGTTGATCTTCCACTTGCCGGAGCCCGGAACGATCCGGACGCGGGCGATGGCGTTCTTGCGGCGGCCCAGGCCGGCGGCCGGCTGGGGGTCGCCGAAGCGGCCGGCAAGGGACTCGGAGGTGTAGTCGCCCTCGACGACCTCGGACTCGGTGGTGTACTCCTCGACGCCCTCGAACTCGTCGACGGGGGTCTCGGCGGTGGTCTCGGCCACGATGCTCCTCAGAATTCTCTACGTCTTAGGGGGTGGCCGGAACTACTGCGCGACCTGGGTGATCTCGAACGGCACCGGCTGCTGGGCAGCGTGCGGGTGCTGGTCGCCCGAGTAGACCTTCAGCTTCGAGAGCATCTGACGGCCCAGGGAGTTCTTCGGGAGCATGCCCTTGACGGCCTTCTCGACGGCCTTCTCCGGGTTGTTCGCCAGCAGGTCGTCGTAGCGCACGGAGCGCAGACCGCCCGGGAAGCCGGAGTGGCGGTAGGCCATCTTCTGGGTCGCCTTGTTGCCGGACAGGTGGACCTTGTCGGCGTTGATGACGATGACGAAGTCGCCCATGTCCATGTGGGGGGCGTAGGTCGGCTTGTGCTTGCCCTTCAGGAGGGCAGCGGCCTGGGTCGCCAGACGGCCGAGGACAACGTCCTTGGCGTCGATGACGAGCCACTGGCGCGAGATGTCGCCGGGCTTGGGGCTGTACGTACGCACGGTCGTATGCCTTCGCTTCTTCAGTGATGGGTTCTCCCCCGAGCCTCGCGGCCCGAAGGGAAGGGTCCTGACAAGGCCACCACGGACGATCACGACAGCCCTGGTGCACTCCGGGGACGCAACCCGTGTGCACCGCTGGTCATCGGCCCGGTGGACCGGCGTAAGGCCCTTTCACGTGAGAATGAGCAAGCCAATACGCATAACGAACCAGCAGAATACCCGCGGTGCCCCGGAAGGGTCAAAACGCAGCCCGGGACCCCGCCTCCGCGGGCTCCGCCGTGCGCTTGGCTCCGGGCCCCGGAGGGGTCCCTGCGATCCGTACGCCCACCAGGTTAACCCGGGCCGGCCGCAGGCACCGCCGCATCAGCGTCCCCGCCAGCACGCACAGCGTGAAGCAGTCCTTGAACGCCCGCCGCTTCGCCTCCAGCTGCGACGGCCACGGCACCCCCGCCACCTGCGGGAACACCGCCACCCAGAACCACGGCGAGCGCGGCGCCGACCCCGCGCGCACCCCCGAGGCCAGCAGCAGCGGCACCACCACCAGCAGGTAGTGGTCGAAGGACGGCCGCGACACCAGGAATGCGGCGAGCATCACCATGCAGGCCGTCTCGGCGAGCCGCAGCTCGCCCCCGTCCCGGTCGTCCTCCCGCCGCCAGCGGCACCGGGCCGCCCACAGGCCGCCCGCTGCCCCCAGCCCCGCCAGGAGCACCGCCACCGGCTCCGGGACGCCCAGCCGGGGCAGCACCGCGATCGGCGACGCGTCCCAGGGCAGCGCGTACGAGTCCTGCCCCCGGAGCAGGAACGGCAGCGTCTTGGTGAAGAACAGCGACGGGCTCGGCATCAGCAGCGCCCCCGCCAGCGACAGCCCCAGCGGCACCAGCACCGCCGCCGCCAGCCCCCGCCAGCGCCGGGCCAGGACGAACAGCAGCCCCAGCGGCACCAGCATCGGCTTGCAGGCGATCGCCAGCCCCACCACCAGCCCCGCGGCCGTCCAGGACCGCCGGTGCGCGAGCAGCAGCGCCACGGGCAGCGCGGCCGCCGAGACCGCCGTCCAGTTCCCGATCAGCACGAGGTTCCCGTACGGCCGGAAACCGATCGCCAGCAGGGCGAACCCGCCCACCGCGAAACGGGAGCGCCCCGGGACCGAGAACAGCCGCAGCGCGGCCCACCAGCCCACTGCCAGCAGCGCCGACATCACCGGCGGAAGCACCCACCGCAGCACCGGCACCGGCAGCACCGCCTGCGGCACGGCCAGGAGGACCGCGCTCGGCAGGTACAGGAACCGCTTGTCCTCGTACGGGGAGCCCCCGGCCAGCAGCGTGTCGGCGGCCTTCACCACGAAGGCGTTGTCCGAGCCCCAGCCCGCCCGCAGGCTCGTCGAGACGGCGATCCCGACGACCACCGCCGCGCAGACGGCGACCCACGGCGGGGAGGCCGGCACGAGCAGCCGGCGCGCCGCGCGGCGCCGCGCGGCCCGGTCGCGGACGTCCCAATTCCTGAGCCAGGTGCCAGGCCGCAGCCGCACAACGCCTCCCGATCGACCGCCCGGGGGCGGCTGCCTAGCGCTTCCGTTCGACCCTACGTTCGTCCCAGACGGGCTCCTGAGTCTCCCGCACCACACCGTCCGAACCGAAGACAAGGAAACGGTCAAATGTCCGCGCGAACCAGCGGTCGTGCGTGACGCACAGCACCGTCCCCTCGTACGACTCCAGACCGTCCTGCAGCGCCTCCGCCGACTCCAGGTCCAGGTTGTCCGTCGGCTCGTCCAGCAGCAGCGCCGTGGTCCCCGCCAGCTCCAGCAGCAGGATCTGGAAGCGCGCCTGCTGCCCGCCCGACAGCCTCTCGAACGGCTGGTCGCCCTGGCGCTCCAGCTCGTAGCGGCGCAGCACCGACATGGCGCCGCCACGGTCCCTGGCGTGCTCCGTCCACAGGATGTCGACGAGCGAGCGGCCGTACAGCTCCGGGTGGGCGTGCGTCTGCGCGAAGTGGCCGGGGACCACCCGGGCGCCGAGCTTCCACTCGCCCGTGTGGGCGACCGGCCTCTCCCGGTCCCCCGCCAGCAGCCGCAGGAAGTGCGACTTGCCCGAGCCGTTCGAGCCGAGGACGGCGACCCGCTCGCCGTAGAAGACCTCCAGGTCGAAGGGCTTCATCAGACCGGTGAGCTCCAGGTTCTTGCAGGTCAGGGCGCGGACACCGGTCCGCCCGCCCTTCAGCCGCATCCGGATCTCCTGCTCCCGCGGCGGCTCCGGCGGCGGGCCGGCCTCCTCGAACTTCCGCAGCCGCGTCTGGGCGGCCGCGTACCGGGAGGCCATCTCGTGGCTGACCGCGGCCGCCTGCCGCAGCGTGACCACCAGCTTCTTCAGCTGGGCGTGCTTCTCCTCCCAGCGCCGCTTGAGCTCCTCGAAGCGCGCGAAGCGCTCCTTGCGGGCCTCGTGGAAGGTCTCGAAGCCGCCGCCGTGGACCCACACGTCCGAGCCGTCGACGCCCGGCTCCACCGCGATGATCTTCTGGGCGGCCCGCGACAGCAGCTCCCGGTCGTGGCTGATGAACAGCACCGTCTTGCGGGTCGCCCGCAGCTGCTCCTCCAGCCAGCGCTTGCCGGGCACGTCGAGGTAGTTGTCCGGCTCGTCGAGCAGCAGCACCCCGTCCGGCCCGCGCAGCAGGGCCTCCAGCACCAGGCGCTTCTGCTCGCCGCCGGACAGCGTGCGCACCTCGCGGAACTGCGCCTTGTCGTACGGGACGCCCAGCGCGGCCGTGGTGCACACGTCCCACAGCGTCTCCGCCTCGTACCCCCGGACGTCCGCCCAGTCGCTGAGGGCCTGCGCGTACGCCATCTGCGCGGCCTCGTCGTCGACGGTCATGACCAGGTGCTCGGCGCGGTCGACGGCCCGCGCGGCCTCCCGGATCCGCGGCTGCGCCACCGACACGAGCAGGTCCCGCACGGTCGTCTCGTCCCGTACGGACCCCACGAACTGCGGCATGACCCCGAGCCCGCCGGTGGCGGTGACCGAGCCGCCGTGCGGCTGGAGCTCGCCGGCGAGCAGCTTCAGCAGGGTCGTCTTGCCGGCCCCGTTCGCCCCGACGAGGGCGGTGACGGACCCCTCCCCCACCCGGAAGGAGACGTCGGGGAGCAGCACCCGGCCGTCCGGCAGGTGGTACTCCAGGTGGCTGGCTTCGAGGTGTCCCATGCGGGGCATTGTCGCGGCCCCGGGGCGGTCCGCCCAAACGGATTACGGGCGGCCCACCGCGTCGGACGGCGCGCTCAGCAGCAGCCGGCGCCCGGGAGGGTGCGCATGTTGCGGGCCTCGCGGCTGCGGGCGGCGAGCAGCTCGTCGGCCGGGTAGCCGACCTCCTCCAGGGTGAGCCCGTGCGGCTTGACCACGTGCACGGAGGAGTCCCGCACGCCGGCCCGCAGGACCTTCCCCGGCCAGTCCGCGGGCCGGTGCCCGTCCCCGACGTGCAGCAGGGCGCCCACGAGCGAGCGGACCATGTTGTGGCAGAAGGCGTCGGCCCGGACCGTGGCGGTGACGATGCCGTCCTCTCCGCGCTCCCAGGACAGCTGCTGGAGGGTGCGGATGGTGGTGGCGCCCTCGCGCCGGCGGCAGTAGGCCGCGAAGTCGTGCTCGCCGAGCAGCTCGGCGGAGGCCTCGTTCATGGCGCCGACGTCCAGCGGCCACGGGTGCCACAGGACGTGGCTGCGGCGCAGCGGGTCGACGCCGCCCTGGTGGTCGCCGACGCGGTAGGCGTAGCGGCGCCAGACGGCGGAGAAGCGGGCGTTGAACCCGGCGGGGGCCTCGGCGACCCGCCACACCCGGACGTCGTGCGGGAGGCGGCCCGCGAGGCGCCTCAGCAGCTTGTCCCCGTGCTCGGCCCACACCTCCCCGGCCAGGTCGAACTGGGCCACCTGGCCGCGGGCGTGCACGCCCGCGTCGGTCCGCCCGGCCACGGTCAGCTCGACCGGGTGGGGCAGCCGCATCACGGTCTGCAGGGCCGACTCCAGCTCCCCCTGGACGGTTCGCAGCGTCCGCTGCTTCGCCCAGCCGGAGAACTGCGTCCCGTCGTAGCTCAGGTCCAGCCGTACCCGGACGTGCCCGGGCTCCACCTCGTCACTCACGTGACCGATCCTCTCAGGCTTCTCTTCACACACATGCAGAAGCGGGCCCGCCCCGGGAAAGGGGCGGGCCCGCTCGGAGCCGGTCAGGCAGGAGGGATCCCGGGGGATCAGGCCTCCTTGGTCACCTCGGCGTCGGCGTCGGCGGCCTTCGCCTCCGCAGCCTCGGCCTCCTTGACCGCACGCTTGGTGGCGGCCTCGGCCTCACCGGTGGCCTGCTGGGCCACGGTCAGGGCCTCGACGAGCTCGATGACCGCCATCGGGGCGTTGTCGCCGCGACGGTTGCCGATCTTGGTGATGCGCGTGTAACCACCGGGGCGGTTCTCGAAGCGCGGGGCGATCTCGGTGAAGAGCGTGTGGACGATGCTCTTGTCCGTGATCGTCTGGAGGACCAGGCGACGGTTGTGGATGTCGCCCTTCTTCGCCTTGGTGATCAGACGCTCGGCGACGGGGCGCAGGCGGCGGGCCTTGGCCTCGGTCGTCGTGATGCGGCCGTGCTCGAAGAGCGCCTTCGCGAGGTTCGCGAGGAGAAGCTTCTCGTGCGCGGCGCTGCCGCCCAGACGGGCACCCTTGGCGGGACGCGGCATGGTGTTACTCCTTCGTATCTGCACCGGCCGTGTCAGGTACCGGTGTCAGTTCCCCCGCGGCGGCCGCCGCGGGGAAGTCTTCGTGAAACCGCCGGCGGTCGGGGCAGGGCCCCGGCCGCCGGCGGCGGCAGATCAGTACTGCTCGGTCTCGACGAAGCCGGCGTCGGCGTCGTCGTCCGCGCCGAACGCGTCGGCGGCGGCGGTCGGGTCGAACCCGGGCGGGCTGTCCTTCAGGGCCAGGCCCATGCCGGCGAGCTTCGCCTTGACCTCGTCGATCGACTTCGCACCGAAGTTGCGGATGTCGAGCAGGTCGGCCTCGGAGCGGGCGACGAGCTCACCCACGGAGTGGATGCCCTCGCGCTTGAGGCAGTTGTAGGAGCGGACCGTGAGCTCCAGCTCCTCGATCGGCAGCGCCAGGTCGGCGGCCAGGGCGGCGTCCGTGGGGGACGGGCCCATGTCGATGCCCTCGGCGTCGATGTTGAGCTCGCGGGCCAGGCCGAACAGCTCGACCAGGGTCTTGCCGGCGGACGCCATGGCGTCGCGCGGGCGCATGGCCTGCTTGGTCTCGACGTCGACGATCAGCTTGTCGAAGTCGGTGCGCTGCTCGACACGGGTCGCCTCGACCTTGTAGGTGACCTTGAGCACGGGGCTGTAGATGGAGTCGACCGGGATACGGCCGATCTCCTGGCCCACCTGCTTGTTCTGGACGGCGGAGACGTAGCCGCGACCGCGCTCGACGGTCAGCTCCATCTCCAGCTTGCCCTTGCCGTTCAGGGTGGCGAGGACCAGGTCCGGGTTGTGCACCTCGACACCGGCCGGGGGCGCGATGTCGGCGGCGGTGACCAGGCCGGGGCCCTGCTTGCGCAGGTACATCACGACGGGCTCGTCGTGCTCCGAGGAGACGACCAGCTGCTTGATGTTGAGGATGAGGTCGGTCACGTCCTCCTTGACGCCGGGCACGGTGGTGAACTCGTGCAGGACGCCGTCGATGCGGATGCTCGTGACGGCGGCACCCGGGATCGAGGACAGGAGGGTACGGCGCAGGGAGTTGCCGAGGGTGTAGCCGAAGCCCGGCTCCAGCGGCTCGATCACGAACCGGGAGCGGTACTCGTCGACGACCTCTTCGGTCAGCGAAGGACGCTGAGCGATAAGCATGTCTTTTTCCTTCAGTCGTGGACGCCCACTATTTGACGCCCGACAGGTGCCGCCCCGGAGGGCGGCCGGTGCTGCAAGGGTACGGGCGGCACGGCCCCCGAAGGGGTCGTACCGCCCGGACACTCAAGGACGCACAGGCGTCGCTGCGTCAGACGCGGCGGCGCTTCGGCGGACGGCAGCCGTTGTGCGGGGTGGGGGTGACGTCCTGGATCGAGCCGACCTCGAGGCCGGTGGCCTGGAGGGAGCGGATCGCGGTCTCACGGCCGGAGCCGGGACCCTTGACGAAGACGTCGACCTTGCGCATGCCGTGCTCCTGCGCGCGGCGGGCGGCCGACTCGGCGGCCATCTGCGCGGCGAAGGGGGTGGACTTGCGCGAGCCCTTGAAGCCGACGTGGCCGGCGGAGGCCCAGGAGATCACGTTGCCCGAGGGGTCCGTGATCGAGACGATCGTGTTGTTGAACGTGCTCTTGATGTGGGCGTGCCCGTGAGCGACGTTCTTCTTTTCCTTGCGGCGCACCTTCTTGGCAGCGCCCTGACGACCCTTGGGGGGCATCTAAATCTCCTACGGGAGGTGGTCGGTCCTACAGCGCAAGACCGCTGAACAGGACTACTTCTTGCCCGGCTTCTTCTTGCCGGCGATCGCGCGACGCGGGCCCTTGCGGGTACGCGCGTTCGTGCTGGTGCGCTGACCGTGCACCGGGAGGCCGCGACGGTGGCGGATGCCCTGGTAGCACTGGATCTCGATCTTGCGGCGGATGTCGCCCTGGATCTCGCGGCGGAGGTCACCCTCGGTACGGAGGTTGGCGTCCACGTACTCGCGGATCTTGACGAGGTCCTCTTCGGCCAGGTCACGAACGCGGGTGTTCGGGTTCACGCCGGTCGCGGCGAGGATCTCCTTGGACCGGGTGCGCCCGATACCGAAGACGTAGGTGAGTGCGATCTCCACACGCTTTTCGCGCGGGATGTCGACACCGGAAACGCGTGCCATTCAATGGCTCCTGTGTGTTCGGGGGTCTTCCGCAGAACCGCTCCCGACCGCCGACCGCCGACAGGCAGTGGTACGTCCGGGTCCCCGGCCCCCGCCGGAGGTACCGCCGGCCCTTGCAGGCTGGGCGGGTCCTGCGTATGTACGTTTTCTTACGTCGCGCGAAGAACTGCGATGTGCAGGTCGGTCGGCGTGCGTCAGCCCTGGCGCTGCTTGTGGCGCAGGTTGTCGCAGATGACCATGACCCGGCCGTGACGGCGGATCACCTTGCACTTGTCGCAGATCTTCTTGACGCTCGGCTTGACCTTCATGTGTCTGAGGTTCTCCGGGTCAGTGCCACCACCCGCACCGGGACCTGTGCCCAGGCAGGAGTGAGAGCAAGATCTACTTGTATCGGTAGACGATCCGGCCACGCGTCAGGTCGTACGGAGAGAGCTCCACCACGACCCGGTCATCGGGAAGGATGCGGATGTAGTGCATGCGCATCTTGCCGCTGATGTGCGCGAGGACCTTGTGACCGTTCTGGAGCTCCACCTTGAACATGGCGTTCGGGAGGGACTCGATCACGGTGCCCTCGATCTCGATGGCACCTTGCTTCTTGGCCACGCTTCGCCTTTCGAATCGGCTACCTTGATCGGCCACGGGCATGGAGATGCACGTAAGCCGACGAGTCAGTCTACGTCAGGGCACCCAGAAAGACGAATCCGGAAAGTTTGCCCATGAGTCTAGATCATTAAGCGATGGGGTCGGGGGCCGTGGTGACCCCGTACTCCGCCAGCTTCGCCTTGCCGCAGTCCGGGCTGGTCAGGACGATCGGGCCGGCCTCCGTCAGGGCCACCGAGTGCTCCCAGTGCGAGGACCAGGTGCCGTCCGTGGTGACCACCGTCCAGTCGTCGGCCAGTACCTCCGTCCGGGGGGTGCCCAGGGACACCATCGGCTCGATCGCCAGGCAGAGGCCCGGCACCAGCCGGATGCCCTTGCCCCGCTTGCGCGAGACGTAGTTCAGCAGGTGCGGGTCCATGTGCATCTCGGAGCCGATGCCGTGGCCGCCGTAGTCCTCGATGATCCCGTACTTGCCGCTGGAGGGGCGGGGCTGGCGGCGGATGTAGCCCTCGATGGCCTTGGAGATGTCGACCAGGCGGTTGCCGTTCTTCATCGCCGCGATGCCGGCCCACATCGACTCCTCGGTCACCCGGGAGAGCTCGACCAGCTCCGGGGCGTGCCCGGTGCCCACGAAGGCCGTGAAGGCCGCGTCGCCGTGCCAGCCGTCGACGATCGCGCCGGCGTCGATGGAGATGATGTCGCCGTCCTTGAGGACCGTCTTGTCGTCCGGGATGCCGTGGACGACGACCTCGTTGACCGACGTGCAGATCGTGGCGGGGAAGCCGCCGTAGCCGAGGAAGTTCGACTTCGCCCCGGCGTCGGCGATCACCTTGCGGGCGACCATGTCCAGATCCCGCGTCGTGGCGCCCGGCACGGCCGCCTCACGGGTCGCCGCGTGGATGGCGGCGACGACCAGCCCCGCCTCGCGCATCTTCGCGATCTGCTCGGGGGTCTTGATCTGGACCATGGGGCACTTCCACCTTCGGATCTGCTGCTTCGGGGTCACTCAACAGTACGGCCGCGGCGTCCTCGGGACACCGCGGCCGACCTGCACCACAGGGGTACTACTTCTTCAGGGCGTCCATCGCGCGCTGCGTGACGTCCGCGACCTCGCCCAGGGCCGGGATCGTCACCAGCAGGCCCTGCGCCTTGTAGTAGTCGATGATCGGCTCGGTCTGCGTGTGGTAGACCTCCAGCCGCGTCCGGACCGTGGCCTCGGAGTCGTCGTCGCGCTGGTACAGCTCGCCGCCGCACTTGTCGCAGACGCCCTCGGTCTCCGGCGCCGCGTACGCGACGTGGAAGACGTGGGCGGAGTCGTTGCGGCAGATCCGGCGGCCGGCGATGCGCTTGACCACCTCGTCCTCCTCGACCTCCAGGTCGAGGACCGCGTCCAGCTTCATGCCCGCGGCCTGGAGCATCACGTCCAGCGCCTCGGCCTGCGAGACGTTGCGCGGGAAGCCGTCGAGCAGGAAGCCCTTCTCGGCGTCCGGCTGCTCCATGCGGTCCTTGGCCATGCCGATGGTGATCTCGTCGGGGACGAGGTCGCCGGCGTCCATGAACGCCTTGGCCCGGCGGCCCAGCTCGGTGTTCTGGCTGATGTTGGCCCGGAACAGGTCGCCCGTGGAGATGTGCGGGATCGACAGGTTCTTCGCAAGGAACGCGGCCTGCGTTCCCTTGCCCGCACCGGGCGGTCCGACGAGGACGATACGCATCAGCGGAGGAACCCTTCGTAATTGCGCTGCTGGAGCTGGCTCTCGATCTGCTTCACGGTTTCCAGACCCACACCCACGATGATGAGGATGCTCGTCCCGCCGAACGGGAAGTTCTGGTTCGCTCCGAAGCCGGCCAACGCCATCGTCGGCACTAGAGCGATCAGACCCAGGTACAGCGACCCCGGCCAGGTGATCCGGTTGAGCACGTAGCTCAGGTATTCGGCGGTGGGTCGACCGGCGCGGATACCCGGGATGAACCCACCATACTTCTTCATGTTGTCTGCAACTTCCTCGGGGTTGAACGAAATCGCCACGTAGAAGAAGGCGAAGAAGACGATCAGGAGGAAGTAGGTGGCGATGTAGTACGGGTGGTCGCCTGTGACGAAGTGCTTTTGGATCCAAACCGCCCAGTCTGCGGTGGATCCGCTGAACTGGACGACCAGCGCCGGGATGTAGAGCAGCGACGAGGCGAAGATGACCGGAATCACACCGGCCTGGTTCACCTTGAGCGGGATGTAGGTCGAGGTGCCGCCGTACGCGCGCCGGCCGATCATGCGCTTCGCGTACTGCACCGGGATGCGGCGCTGCGCCTGCTCGACGAAGACCACCAGGGCCACCATCGCGAGGCCCACCAGGATCACCACGCCGAACTCGACCCAGCCGTCGGCGATCTTGCCCTGGAGCTTGATCTGCCACAGCGCGCCGATGAAGCCGGCGGCGATCGAGATGAACATCAGGATGGACATGCCGTTGCCGATGCCGCGGTCGGTGATGAGCTCACCGAGCCACATGACGAGGCAGGTGCCCGCCGTCATGGTGACGACCATGACGATGGTGGTGAAGACGGAGCGGTCCGGGACGATCTGCGCGGCGACGGGGCAGCCCTGGAACAGGGCACCCGTGCGGGCGGTGGCGACGAGGCCGGTGCCCTGGAGGATGGCGAGGGCGACCGTCAGGTAGCGCGTGTACTGCGTGATCTTGGCAGTCCCGGCCTGGCCCTCCTTCTTCAGGGTCTCCAGCTTCGGGATGACCACGGTCAGCAGCTGCAGGATGATGCTCGCCGTGATGTACGGCATGATCCCGAGCGCGAAGACCGTGATCTGCAGCAGCGCACCGCCGCTGAACATGTTGACGAGACCGAAGAGCCCGTTGCTGCTTCCGGCCTGGTCGACGCAGATCTGGACGTTCTTGTAGCTCACGCCGGGTACCGGGATGTGGGACCCGAGCCGGAACAGCACGATGATGCCGAGCGTGAAGAGCAGCTTCTTGCGCAGGTCGGGCGTCTTGAACGCCCGGGCGAACGCGGTGAGCACGGTGCCTCCTGCGACCCCCGCGCTACTGCGTCAGAGGTGACGGTCTGAGGTTCGACGAATACGTACAAGCAAAGGTGCAGGCCACCTTACCGGCGACTGCGCCCCCCGTGGAACGACCAACCGGGGATGCCCCATATGTGAGGCATCCCCGGTCGGTTTACTCGCTGTGTGTCACGTGGCCCGTCTGGATCAGACGAGTTCGGTGACCGTGCCGCCGGCGGCGGCGATCTTCTCCTTGGCGGAGGCGGAAACGGCGTCAACCGAGACCGTCAGCGCCACGGAGATCTCGCCCTGGCCCAGGACCTTGACGAGCTGGTTCTTGCGAACCGCACCCTTGGCGACCAGGTCGGCCACCGTGACCTCGCCACCCTGCGGGTAGAGCGCGGCCAGCTTGTCCAGGTTCACGACCTGGAACTCGGTGCGGAACGGGTTCTTGAAGCCCTTCAGCTTCGGCAGGCGCATGTGGAGGGGCATCTGCCCACCCTCGAAGCGCTGCGGAACCTGGTAGCGGGCCTTCGTACCCTTGGTACCACGACCTGCCGTCTTACCCTTCGACGCCTCACCACGACCCACGCGGGTCTTGGCGGTCTTGGCGCCCGGGGCGGGACGGAGGTTGTGGGCCTTGAGCGGGCTGCTTTCAGCCATGATCAGTCAACCTCCTCAACCGTCACGAGGTGGCGGACGGTGTGCACCATGCCGCGGAACTCGGGGCGGTCCTCCTTGACGACCACGTCGTTCAGGCGCTTGAGCCCGAGCGAACGAAGGGTGTCGCGGTGGTTCTGCTTGCTGCCGATGTACGACTTCGTCTGCGTGATCTTGAGGCGGGCCATCACACACCCGCCCCAGCACGCGCACGGAGCAGGGCCGCGGGGGCGACGTCCTCGAGCGGCAGACCGCGGCGGGCCGCGATCTCCTCGGGACGCTGCAGGCCCTTGAGGGCCTCCACGGTCGCGTGCACGATGTTGATCGCGTTGTCGGAGCCGAGCGACTTCGACAGGATGTCGTGAACGCCGGCGCACTCCAGAACGGCGCGCACCGGGCCACCGGCGATAACACCGGTACCGGGGGAAGCAGGCTTCAGCAGGACGACGCCCGCGGCCTTCTCGCCCTGAACCGGGTGCGGGATGGTGCCCTGGATGCGGGGGACGCGGAAGAAGTTCTTCTTCGCCTCCTCGACACCCTTGGCGATGGCCGCGGGAACTTCCTTGGCCTTGCCGTAACCGACACCCACGGTGCCGTCACCGTCGCCCACCACGACCAGCGCGGTGAAGCTGAAGCGACGACCACCCTTCACAACCTTGGCGACACGGTTGATCGCGACAACGCGCTCAACGTAAGCGGTCTTCTCGGCGGCAGCGCCACCGTCGCGACCCTTCCGGTCCCGCCGCTCGCCGCCACCGGCACCGCTGCCGCGGCGCTGGGGTCCAGCCATTGGATTACCTCTCTCTGTTACGTCCGTGAGTCCCGGAACCGGGGCTTAGAACTTCAGCCCGGCTTCGCGGGCGGCGTCAGCCAGAGCGGCAATGCGCCCGGCGTACCTGTTGCCACCGCGGTCGAACACGACGGCCTCGACACCGGCGGCCTTGGCGCGCTCGGCGACCAGGAGGCCGACCTGCTTGGCCTGCGCGGACTTGTCACCCTCGCCGCCGCGGACCGACGCGTCCAGGTGCGACGCCGACGCCAGGGTGTGACCCTTGAGGTCGTCGATGACCTGGGCGGTGATACCGCGGTTCGAGCGGGTCACGACGAGGCGCGGACGCTCCGCCGTACCCGAGATGCTCTTGCGGATGCGGATGTGGCGGCGCGCCTTCGCAGCGCGCTTGTAAGCGTCGCCCTTGGCGATCTTCACACCGTATGCCATGGCTTTACTTACCAGCCTTTCCGACCTTGCGGCGGATGACCTCGCCCGCGTACTTGACGCCCTTGGCCTTGTACGGGTCGGGCTTCCGCAGCTTGCGGATGTTGGCGGCGACCTCGCCGACCTTCTGCTTGTCGATGCCCTCGACCGAGAACTTGGTCGGCGACTCGACCTTGAAGGAGATGCCCTCGGGGGCCTCCACCAGGATCGGGTGGCTGTAGCCGAGCTGGAACTCCAGGGCGGAGCCCTTCGCGGCCACGCGGTAACCGACACCGCTGATCTCGAGCGCCTTGGTGTATCCCTGGGTCACACCGGTGATCATGTTGGCCACCAGCGTGCGGGACAGGCCGTGGAGGGCCTTGTTCTGACGCTCGTCGTTCGGACGGGTGACGTTCAGAACGCCGTCCTCGCCCTTAACGATCTCGATGGGGGCGGCAACGGTGTGGGAGAGGAGACCCTTGGGGCCCTTCACCGCGACCGTGCGGCCATCGATGGTGACGTCCACGCCGGCGGGAACCGGGATGGGGAGCTTGCCGATACGAGACATAGCTTTTCCTCCGTTCCCGACTACCAGACGTAGGCGAGGACTTCCCCACCCACGCCCTTCTTCTGCGCCTGCTGGCCGGTCAGGAGACCGTGGGACGTGGAGATGATCGCCACGCCCAGGCCGCCGAGGACCTTCGGCAGGTTGGTGGACTTCGCGTAGACACGCAGACCCGGCTTCGAGATTCGCTTGATGCCGGCGATCGAGCGCTCGCGGTTCGGACCGAACTTCAGCTCGAGGACGAGGTTCTTGCCGACCTCGGCGTCCTCGACCTTCCAGCCGGTGATGAAACCCTCCTGCTTGAGGATTTCCGCGATGTGCGACTTGATCTTGCTGTGCGGCATCACGACGGAGTCGTGGTACGCCGAGTTAGCGTTACGCAGACGAGTGAGCATGTCTGCGATCGGGTCAGTCATGGTCATGAATCGGCCTTCGGCCTCTCTCGCCGGGGTTTCCTGTATGCGCCATCCCTCTCCCCACACAGGGGCGGGACGGGTGCGGCGCGGGGACCTACGGCGTAGTAAGTCGACGGGCGGCGGACGCCCAACCCCACTAGCCTACGCCATGGGGCTGGGCACTCCGCCGGCCCAGATGCTTACCGAGAGCTTCCGGAACCCTCAACACCCAAGGGGTGAAGGGATTACCAGGAGCTCTTGGTCACGCCCGGCAGCTCGCCACGGTGAGCCATCTCACGAAGGCACACGCGGCACAGGCCGAACTTGCGGTACACGGAGTGGGGGCGGCCGCAGCGCTGGCAGCGCGTGTACGCACGCACACCGAACTTGGGCTTGCGGGCAGCCTTCGCGATGAGAGCCTTCTTCGCCATCTCGCTTACGCCTCCTTGAACGGGAAGCCGAGGTGACGGAGGAGCGCGCGGCCCTCAGCGTCGTTGGTCGCCGTGGTCACCACGGTGATGTCCATACCCCGGACGCGGTCGATCTTGTCCTGGTCGATCTCGTGGAACATGACCTGCTCCGTGAGACCGAAGGTGTAGTTGCCACGGCCGTCGAACTGCTTCGGGGACAGGCCGCGGAAGTCGCGGATGCGCGGCAGCGCGAGCGACAGGGTGCGGTCCAGGAACTCCCACATGCGGTCGCCACGGAGGGTGACGTGCGCACCGATCGGCTGACCCTCGCGCAGCTTGAACTGCGCGATGGACTTGCGGGCCTTGGTGACGGCCGGCTTCTGACCGGTGATGGTGGTGAGGTCGCGGATGGCGCCGTCGATCAGCTTCGAGTCACGGGCGGCGTCGCCGACACCCATGTTCACGACGATCTTGACGAGGCCGGGGATCTGCATGACGTTCTCGTACTGGAACTCGTCACGCAGCTTGCCCGCGATCTCCTCGCGGTACTTCGTCTTCAGACGCGGAGTGGTAGCCATCAGATGTCCTCACCCGTGCGCTTGGCAACGCGGATCTTGTTGCCCTCGTCGTCGAAGCGGTAACCGACGCGGGTGACGACCTTCTTGCCGTCCTTCTCCACGACCAGCTGGACGTTGGACACGTGGACGGGGGCCTCGGTGATCACGATGCCGCCGGCCTGGTTCTGTCCGGCCTTGGTGTGCTTCTTGACCCGGTTGACACCCTCGACGAGGACGCGGTTCTCAGCGGGGAAGGCCGCGACGACCTTGCCCTGCTTGCCCTTGTCCTTGCCGGTGATGACCTGGACCAGGTCGCCCTTCTTGATCTTCATGCTTACAGCACCTCCGGCGCGAGCGAGATGATCTTCATGAACTTCTTCTCGCGCAGCTCACGGCCGACGGGGCCGAAGATACGGGTGCCGCGAGGGTCGCCGTCGTTCTTCAGAATGACGGCGGCGTTCTCGTCGAAGCGGATGTACGAGCCGTCCTGGCGGCGGCGCTCCTTGACGGTGCGAACGATGACCGCCTTGACGACGTCACCCTTCTTCACGTTGCCACCGGGGATCGCGTCCTTGACGGTGGCGACGATGACGTCACCGATGCCCGCGTAGCGGCGACCGGAGCCACCGAGAACACGGATGCAAAGGATCTCCTTGGCACCAGTGTTGTCGGCGACACGCAGTCGCGACTCCTGCTGGATCACGTCTATCTCCTGATTGTCTGCCGGTTCCCGGCGGGGGCCTCACCTGGGGCGGGCCCCCGCCGAGCCTGGCGGAACGAACCTGAGGGAAGTCCCCTCAGGTGATTACTTGGCCTTCTCGAGGATCTCGACGATGCGCCAGCGCTTGCTCGCCGACAGCGGACGCGTCTCCATGATGAGGACGCGGTCGCCGACACCGGCAGCGTTCTGCTCGTCGTGGGCCTTGAGCTTGTTCGTACGGCGGATGACCTTGCCGTACAGCGCGTGCTTGACGCGGTCCTCAACGGCGACGACGACGGTCTTGTCCATCTTGTCGCTGACGACCAGACCCTCACGGGTCTTGCGGAAACCGCGCTCGGTCTTCTCAGTCACGTTCTTCTCGCTCATCAGGCGTTCTCCACCGTCTCGATGCCGAGCTCGCGCTCGTGCATCAGGGTGTAGATCCGGGCGATGTCCTTACGGACGGACTTGAGCCGGCCGTTGTTCTCCAGCTGGCCCGTGGCCGCCTGGAAACGGAGCTTGAACAGCTCTTCCTTGGCCTCGCGCAGCTTGGCAACGAGCTCCTCGTTGCCCAGCTCACGCAGCTCGGATGCCTTGGTTCCGGCCGCCATCACGACTCACCTGCCTCGCGCTTGACGATCCGGCACTTCATCGGCAGCTTGTGAGCCGCACGAGTCAGAGCCTCACGCGCAATCTTCTCGTTCGGGTAGGACAGCTCGAACATGACCCGGCCCGGGTGCACGTTCGCGATCCACCACTCCGGGGAACCCTTACCGGAACCCATGCGGGTCTCGGCGGGCTTCTTCGTCAGCGGACGGTCCGGGTAGATGTTGATCCAGACCTTGCCGCCACGCTTGATGTGGCGGGTCATCGCGATACGAGCCGCCTCGATCTGGCGGTTCGTCACGTACGCCGGGGTCAGCGCCTGGATGCCGTACTCGCCGAACGAGACCTCGGTGCCGCCCTTGGAGACACCGCCGCGCTTGGGGTGGTGCTGCTTGCGGTGCTTGACCCTACGAGGGATCAGCATGTCGGTCAGGCCTCCGTTCCGGTGCTCTCGGCCGGAGCGGCGGCAGCGGCCTCGGCCTTGGGGGCCTCGGCGGCAGCAGCCTGCTGCGGCTTGCGGCCACCACGGCCGCCGCGCTCGCCACCGCGGCCACCACGGCCGGCGGGACGGTCGCCAGCGCCGGCACCACGGGCCGGGCGGTTACCCGCGCGGGCCGCAGCGTTCTCGGCGCGAACCTCGGCGATGTTCTTGACATCGCCCTTGTAGATCCAGACCTTCACGCCGATGCGGCCGAAGGTGGTCTTGGCCTCGAAGAAGCCGTAGTCCACGTTCGCGCGCAGCGTGTGCAGCGGCACACGGCCCTCGCGGTAGAACTCGGACCGGGACATCTCGGCGCCGCCGAGACGGCCGCCACACTGGATCTTGATGCCCTTGGCGCCGGCCTTCATGGTGCCCTGCATGCTCTTGCGCATGGCACGGCGGAAGGAGACGCGGGAGGACAGCTGCTCGGCCACGGCCTGGGCAACCAGCTGAGCGTCGAGCTCGGGGTTCTTGACCTCGAGGATGTTCAGCTGGACCTGCTTGCCGGTCAGCTTCTCGAGGTCGCCGCGGATGCGGTCGGCCTCGGCGCCGCGGCGGCCGATGACGATGCCCGGACGAGCGGTGTGGATGTCCACGCGGACGCGGTCACGGGTGCGCTCGATCTCAACCTTCGAGATGCCGGCGCGCTCCATGCCGGACGTCATCATCCGACGGATGGCGACGTCTTCCTTGACGTAGTCCTTGTACAGCTTGTCGGCGTACCAGCGCGACTTGAAGTCGGTGGTGATGCCGAGCCGGAACCCGTGCGGGTTTACCTTCTGGCCCATTACCGGGTTCCTTCCTTGCTGCTGACGACCACGGTGATGTGGCTGGTCCGCTTGCGGATCCGGTAGGCACGGCCCTGGGCGCGCGGACGGAACCGCTTCAGGGTCGGGCCTTCGTCAACGAACGCCTCGCTGATGAACAGCGAGGAGGCGTCCGTGTGGTTGTAGTTGTGCGCGGCGTTGGCAATGGCGCTGTCCAGCACCTTGCCGACCGGCACGCTCGCGGCCTGCGGGGCGAAACGCAGGACCGCCTGAGCCTCCGTGGCATCCATGCCACGGATGAGGTCCACCACGCGGCGGGCCTTCATGGGCGTGACGCGGATGTACCGCGCCTGGGCCCTGGCTTCCATGGTTGTCCCTTCGGTGTAAGTCATAGTCGTTCCCACCCCGCTTCTAGCGGCGCTTCGACTTCCGGTCTTCCTTGACGTGGCCGCGGAAGGTGCGAGTCGGCGAGAACTCGCCGAGCTTGTGGCCGACCATGGACTCGGTGACGAACACCGGGACGTGCGTCTTGCCGTTGTGCACCGCGATCGTGTGACCCAGCATGCTGGGGATGATCATCGAGCGACGGGACCAGGTCTTGATGACGTTCTTGGTACCGGCTTCGTTCTGGGCGTCCACCTTCTTCAGGAGGTGGCCGTCAACGAAGGGTCCCTTCTTGAGACTGCGCGGCATCTAAACCCGCTCCTAGCGCTTCTTGTTCGTCTTGCGGCGGCGGACGATGTACTTGTTCGAAGCCTTCTTAGGCGAACGAGTACGGCCTTCCTTCTGACCCCACGGGGAGACCGGGTGGCGACCACCGGAGGTCTTGCCCTCACCACCACCGTGCGGGTGGTCAACCGGGTTCATCGCGACACCGCGGACGGTCGGGCGGACGCCCTTCCAGCGCATGCGGCCGGCCTTGCCCCAGTTGATGTTCGACTGCTCGGCGTTGCCGACCTCGCCGACCGTGGCGCGGCAGCGGGCGTCGACGAGACGGATCTCACCGGACGGCATGCGGAGGTGGGCCATGGTGCCCTCCTTCGCAAGCAGCTGCACGGAGGCACCCGCGGAGCGGGCGAACTTCGCGCCGCCGCCGGGACGCAGCTCGATGGCGTGGATGGTCGTACCGACCGGGATGTTGCGCAGCGCCAGGTTGTTGCCGGGCTTGATGTCGGCCGTCGGGCCGTTCTCGATCCGGTCGCCCTGCTGCAGGCCGCGCGGCGCGATGATGTAGCGCTTCTCGCCGTCGGCGTAGTGCAGCAGCGCGATGCGCGCGGTGCGGTTGGGGTCGTACTCGATGTGCGCGACCTTGGCCGGCACGCCGTCCTTGTCGTGACGACGGAAGTCGATCACGCGGTAGGCGCGCTTGTGGCCACCGCCCTGGTGGCGAACGGTCACACGACCGGTGTTGTTACGGCCGCCCTTGCTGTGCAGGGGGCGGACCAGCGACTTCTCCGGCGTGGACCGCGTGATCTCGACAAAGTCGGCGACGCTGGAGCCACGACGGCCCGGGGTCGTCGGCTTGTACTTGCGGATACCCATTTCTCAGTCCTCGTCCGATTCCGGACGACTCAGGACTCCGTTAGGAGGCCTGGCCGCCGAAGATGTCGATACGGTCGCCCTCAGCGAGGGTCACGATGGCGCGCTTGGTGTTGGCGCGCTTGCCGAAACCGGTGCGGGTGCGCTTGCGCTTGCCCTGGCGGTTGATCGTGTTGACCCCGGTGACCTTGACCGAGAAGACCGCCTCGACGGCCTGCTTGATCTGGGTCTTGTTGGCGCCGGGCGCGACGATGAACGTGTACTTGTTCTCGTCCAGCAGCGCGTAGCTCTTCTCCGAGACAACCGGCTTGATCAGCAGGTCGCGCGGGTCAGTGAAGGTCTTGCTGGTAACGGTCGCCTCGGACATCAGGCGTCGCTCCCTTCGGTCTCATCGGCCTTGGGGCCAGACACGAAGGACTCCAGCGCGGCCTGGGTGAAGACCACGTCGTCGGAGACGATCACGTCGTACGTGTTCAGCTGGCCCGGCTCCAGGATGTGCACCTGGGGCAGGTTGCGGGCGGACAGCCACGCGGCCTCGTCGGCACGCTCGACGACCAGGAGCAGGTTCTTGCGCTCCGTGATCTTGCCGAACAGCGTCTTGGCGGCCTTCGTGGAGACGGCACCCTCGACCACGCCGGTGACGACGTGGATGCGGGAGTGACGCGCACGGTCCGAGAGGGCACCGCGGAGGGCGGCGGCCTTCATCTTCTTCGGGGTCCGCTGCGAGTAGTCACGCGGCACGGGGCCGTGGACGACGCCACCGCCGGCGAACTGCGGAGCGCGGGTCGAACCCTGACGGGCGCGGCCGGTGCCCTTCTGGCGGTACGGCTTCTTGCCGCCACCGCGGACTTCGCCGCGGGTCTTGGTCTTGTGCGTGCCCTGACGGGCCGCTGCCAGCTGCGCGACGACGACCTGGTGGATCAGCGGAACGCTGGTCTTCGCGTCGAAGATCTCCGCGGGGAGCTCGACGGTACCGGCCTTGTCGCCTGCCGGCGAAAGGATGTCAATGGTGCTCATTACCTCAAGCCCCCTTGGCCGCGGTACGGACCAGGACGAGGCCGCCGTTCGGACCGGGGACCGCGCCCTTGATGAGGAGCAGACCCTTCTCCGCGTCCACCGCGTGGATGGTCAGGTTCTGGGTGGTGACGCGCTCGTTGCCCATACGACCAGCCATGCGCACGCCCTTGAAGACGCGCCCAGGGGTGGCGCAGCCACCGATCGAACCGGGAGAGCGGTGCTTGCGCTGCACACCGTGACCGGCGCCGAGGCCCCGGAAGTTGTGGCGCTTCATGACACCGGCGAAGCCCTTGCCCTTGCTGTTGCCCGTGACGTCAACCTTGACGCCGGACTCGAACACGGCCGCGGTGATCTCCTGGCCGAGCGTGTACTCGGCGGCGTCGGAGGTGCGGAGCTCCACCAGGTGGCGGCGGGGGGTGACGTCGGCCTTGGCGAAGTGGCCCTTGAGGGGCTTGTTCACCTTGCGCGGGTCGATCTCGCCGAAGGCGATCTGGACCGACTCGTAGCCGTCGGTGTCGTTGGTACGGACCTGGGTGACGACGCAGGGGCCGGCCTTGACGACGGTGACCGGGACGACACGGTTGTTCTCGTCCCAGACCTGGGTCATGCCGAGCTTCTCGCCCAGGACGCCCTTGATCTGCTTTGCCATCTTCTCGACGCCTCTCAGAGCTTGATCTCGATGTCGACGCCGGCCGGAAGGTCCAGGCGCATCAGCGAGTCAACGGTCTTGGGCGTCGGGTCGAGGATGTCGATCAGGCGCTTGTGCGTGCGCATCTCGAAGTGCTCGCGCGAGTCCTTGTACTTGTGCGGCGACTTGATGACGCAGTACACGTTCTTCTCAGTGGGCAGCGGCACCGGGCCCGCGACCGACGCACCAGTGCGGGTCACCGTCTCGACGATCTTCTTCGCCGAGGAGTCGATGACCTCGTGGTCGTAGGCCTTGAGCCGGATGCGGATCTTCTGTCCCGCCATGGCTACTCCGTAGTCCTGTCTCTTGTGGAAACGCTCTGGCCCTCGGCCGGCTGTGGATCCCTCCACCGCTCCCCTCCGACCCACGCGGTCGGGCGTGTCGCACTCCCTCTCAGAAAATTTCCATACGGAAATTCCCTGTCCAAGGGGGTGCGGTCCCAGGACCGCGATTCGGGGGAGGAACACCCTCCGAGCGCCTGGCCTGCACCGTGCTGACGCTTCCCGGAAGATTCCCGTACTTCCGCCCCATTGCTGCCCCGGGGGGCAGATAAAGGCGACGAGTACCGTGGGACTCGCTTCCGGTCCTCCCGGCGGGAGGCGCGCAGCATCGACACTCAGCCGAGCAACTTGAGTAGTCTGCCATACGAGGTGCACACCTGGCCAATCGGGCCGAAGAGAATACCCCGCCACGGTGAGTGGTCAAACAGCGGCACGCCGCGAGCCCGCCCCGCCGGGACGGGCGCGTACGGCGGCGGGGGCCTCCCGGAGCGTGTCCGGAAGGCCCCCGCCGCAACGTGTCCGCGCGGACCCGTCTCCTCAGGTCACTGGGCGAAGTAGCCCGTGATGTCGGCGATCAGGTCGACGCGGCCCGAGTTGTTGTAGAAGTTCACCTTGCCGTCCACGACCGGCACCACCACGAGGTTCGGGATGGTGAGGCCGGGGGTGAAGT